>CAWIEI010000001.1:0-205894 GCA_963834965.1 uncultured Actinomycetota bacterium
TGCCTCGAGGTCGGCGAAGGCATCGCGGACTCGGGTGAGCGGGTATCGGCCTCCGATCTGGGGCATCACTGCACCGGTGGTGAGCAGTCCGGCGACCCGATCCGTGCTCTCGTGATGCTCGCGGTTGATCAGAGCCGTCAAGCGCTGCCGCGAGAAGCCGGACAGCACTGCCGCTCGCAGATTGCGTTCGATGCCGCCGGTCCACGTGCCGCCGCCTTCGCCCACGACGATCACGAGTGTCCCGGCGGGCGTGAGTGCGCGTTCCAGCCGCCGTACGGGGTGAGGCCACCGGGGTCGATGATGAGGTCGTAGCGCATGCTGCCATCGAGATAGTGGCCGTCCGCGTAGTCGATCACCGCTTCGGCCCCGAGGCGTGTGACGAAAGGGGGCCTTGGCAGCGCTGGAGACACCGGTGACGTGTGCGCCGAGCGCCGTCGCGATCTGCACCGCGTGGCTCCCCACGCCGGCCGAGGCACCCATGACGAGCACGGTCTGCCCGGCCCGTAGCCGAGCGACATCGGTGAGCGCCTGCAGGGCCGTGGACCCGGAGATCCCGGTGATCGCGGCGGACCCCACGCTGATGGCGGCAGGCTGGTGGCTGAGCTTGCGCTCTGGGGCTGCCGCGTCCTCGGCGAAGGTGGCGCGCCCCGCCCCGAAGACCTCGTCGCCGACCCCGAAGCGCTGCACCCTCTTGCCGACGGCGACGACGACTCCTGACAGGTCCAGCCCGGGGGCGGGCCGCTTCGGCCGGGTGAGGCCGAACCCCAGCACGCGGACGCGGTACGCCGTGCCGGTCAACAGGTGCCAGGTGCCGCGGTCGACACCAGCGGCGTGCACCCGCACGAGCACCTCGTCGGTCGTCGGTCGGTCCAGGACGGCTTCCCGGACCACGTCGGCGCTGCCGTAGCGAGGGGTGAGGGCCGCTCGCATCCGAGCCGTGCCGGATACGGGGGCTCCCGCGGGGGTGACGGGAGCCCCATGAGTCAAGCAATCCTCGAAGGATCCCGTGTCCTCTCCCCATGTCCCCCTTACCGGCGAACGCGTCCTCTACGGCGCTCTGGCGCTTGCCGACCGAATCGGCCTGGAGGCCTTGACGATCCGCCGGCTGGCGGAGGAGGCCGACGTGAAGCCCATGACCATCTACCACTACCTGCCATCGAAGGACGCCATAGTGGACCGCATGGTCGAGCGGGTCTTCGCGGAGATCGACCTGCCTCCGGAGGAGCTGCCCTGGGCGCAGGCCGTGCGCGTGCCGTGCGCGTCCTCGCGTCGAGCCCTCAACCGACAGCCGTGGCGGCTCCGCTGATGGAGTCGCGCAGGTCGCCGGGCCCGGTGAGCCTGCGCCACCACGAAGCCGTGCTCGCCTGCCTGCGCCGCGGCGGGCTGGGCTGGCAGGTGACCGCGCACGCCTACGCGATACTCGACAGCTACATCTTCGGGTTCGCCTTCGAGGAAGCAACGTTCCCGTCCACGTGCGGCGAGGGCTTCGCCGAGATCGCGCCAGAGATGGCGGCTGCGTTCGATCAGCAGGCGTACCCGACCCTGAGGGCGTTCACCACCGAGCACGTCCTGCGGCCCCGCTACTCCTTCGGTGGCTCGTTCGAGTTCGGGCTTGACCTGATCATCAGCGGGCTGGAGCGGGCGGCGTTGTCGGAGACGTCGGCGGGGTCCACGCCGTGATGCCGGGCCACGCGCCTCGTGAAGGGCGGGGTGTCGAAGAGCTGTCGCGGGTGGTGCGCACTGCTGGCCGGCTCTGGCGGTCGGTGCTACCCGGCCGTGTGCGCCCTGCTCGGATGGGGTGGGTCGTTGCTGCCGTCCTGCTGGCAGCAGCGTTGTCCCTGGCCGGCGCCGGTGGCGGGTCTGCGTCGGCGGATGACATGCCAGCGCAGTCCTGCGGCTCGACGTCAACCCGTGTTGCGTGCGCGGTGGCCGCGGCTCCTGCGGATGCGCCTGATGACTCGATCGAGGAGTTCATCGACAAGGAGATGCCCGCATCCGGCGTGCCCGGCCTGGCCTACGCCGTCGTCGACGACGACGCAGAGATCACGGCTGCTGGTGCGCGAGGGGTGGCCAGGATGGGCGAAGAGCGGAAGGTCACGACGGACACACCGTTCCTGACCGGCTCGATATCCAAGAGCTTCACGGCGCTGGCCGTGATGCAACTGGTCGAGGAGGGCAAGGTCGACCTGGACGCAGACGTGGCGCAGTACCTTGACACCTTCTCGGGCCGGCCCGCGGGCGCCATCACGATCCGCCAGCTGCTCAGCCACACCAGCGGCTTCTCCACGACGCAGGGAAACGAGCCGTTCAGCGGCGTCACCGGTGGACAGGACGAGCTGGCCGGCCGGGTCGACCAGATCGCTAAGACCGCCCCGGCCAACCAGCCCGGCCAAGGGTGGGAGTACTCGAACGTCAACTACCAGGTTCTTGGGCGGCTCATCGAGGTCGTGAGCGGGCAGGACTACCAGGCCTACGTCGCTGGCAACATCCTCGAGCCGGTAGGAATGGGGAGCAGCTTCGTCTCCGACGGCAAGGTCCACGAGTCGATGGCCACCGGGCACACGTCCTGGTTCACCACCAAGCGAGCGCTGGCCAACAGCGCGACCGACCGCGGTACGGCCCCACAGGGCGGGATCGTTGCGAGCGCCACCGACCTGGCGCGGTACATGCAGATGATGATGAACGGCGAGGACGACGTGCTGAGCGCCGAAGGCAAGGCGCTGATGATGCGCCCGGCCAGCGCAGCATCGCCGTCCTACGGCTTCGGCTGGTACGTCGAGCCGGACGGCGGCGTCTGGCACACCGGGGCGAGCCCCGGTTTCGAGTCACTGGCGTGGATGCTACCCGCCCAGAAGAAGGGCGCGGTCGTGCTCGTCAACGCCGGCGGCGGGGTCGGCTTCGCCGAGACCACGGAGCTGCGCACCGGCATCGCCGCCCGAGGCCTGGGCATCGACTACGACGGCGAGGGCTCCCGATGGTCGCAGAAGGCCCTGCTCATCGGCCTGGTACTCCTGCCGATCGGCTACCTGCTCGGCATGCTCTGGGTATGGCGTCACCGGGCCGCGATCCGCGGCAAGTCGGGCGTCGGCGGCCGGTTCAGCCTCTGGTTCCCACTGCTCACCACACTGGCCGCGGCGTGGGTCATCCTCGTCCTGGTGCCAGGCCTGTCCGGATCACCGCTGCCCAACCTCGTCCAGTTCCAGCCCGACTTCGTCCTGGTGCTCATCGCGACCGCAGTCATGGGCGTGGCGTGGGCCGTGTTCAGACTCGCGGTGGCCTATACGGGGAGGTCGAAGGCAGCCTGATCGCTGTGGACCGCACGCCCTGGCTGCCGGAAGGCGCCGTCCGAGTCCAACCGTTCATTGCCCCCGCGCCACCGACTGCACCGGTACGGTCGTCACAGGCTGTTGCCCGTGGCCGGCCCTCCGGTCCTGGCCGGACGCGCACCGCGGCCGGCGCTGACGAGGACCCCGATCGGCCCCCACGCGCAGGCTGCTCCCGTCACCGCCCCCTCGCCACTGCCGCGCCAACGGGCCGGCCCTCTCCAAACGCACGGCGTTCCCTGCGCCGACGGCGGTAACGCCGGCGGGACGAGCCCGCTCGCCACAGAGCGCTGCACCTCGCCGCCGATCGGCTCTGTTGGGCGGCGCCCAGCCGGCTCTGCTTGGGGCGGTGTTAGGGGGGACGAGGGATCAGGGGAGTGGGCGCGCTGGCCTCAGGCCGGCGTGGGGTGGAGGAGCCGCCCGCGGGTCGCAACCGCGGTGAGGGCCGCGAGCACGGTGGTGACGGCACCTGCGGTCCAGATCAGGGCGTGGTCGGCGCCGACCACCCCGACGTAGAGGCAGGTGGCGTCGAACGCCGCGTGGAAGAGCGCCGCCACGAGCACCGCGCCGCGGCCGGAGTTGGCCAGGGCACTCATGAGGACGCGGGTGGGGACGATCAGCAGGAGGAAGGCGAGGAAGGGCAGCCCGTGGTCGCGCTCACCGGGCACGTTGAGCAGCGGCAGGTGCCACAGCCCCCAGATGACGCCGAGCACCAGGCTGGCGGCCACCGGTCGCATTCGAACCTGCAGGCGCGGCAGCAGCACACCGGTCCAGCCGGCCTCCTCGGTGAGGAGGAACAGACCGATCGCGTAGCAGAAGTAGAGCGCGCAGCCGGCCAGGCCCTCGCTCTCGCCCAGGTGCACCGGCCGACCGGCGGCGACGGTGAGGCCGAGCGTGGTGACCCCGATGACGAGCGGGAGGGCGATCGCGGCGGCGTACACCCACAACGAGGCGCGCCAGCGCAGGATCCGGCGGGTGAGGTCCTTCAGGGCGGGGCGGCCACCGATCAGCAGCACCCCCACGACGATGCTCGGGGTCAGCACCCACAGCGCCACGCCCTGCGGCAGCCGCCAACCGATCAGGCCGTGCGCCTGGGCGATCGCCGACCCCCACACGGCCCACGGGAGGACGAACATCGAGGCAACCGCGATGGCCAGCGCGCGGTTTCCCGCCGTCCTCGCGACGACGGTCCCATCGGCCATGGTGACGGCGGGTGCCGCGCTCGGTGCGTTGGAGACGAAGCTCTCGGGCTGCGTGTGCGGGGTGGTTCGCATCGTCGGTTTCCCTCCGGGAGTGTGTGACTGGGCTGGTCACCACTCTCCCGAGATCGCTCGACCCGGCCATCACCGCTGGGGTGGAAACCCGCGAGGTCGGGTCTCAACCCGAGGGTGGAGGGGGCCCGGTGACGGCACCACCGGATGCCGTCCGCTCGCCGAACGTGGGCGGCCTTCAGTCCTGCGGAACCCGGCCCGTGCGGTAGGCGTAGGCGACCAGGGCGGCCCGGTCGCGGCACCCGGTCTTGGCGAGCAGGTGGTTGACGTGTGTCTTGACCGTCGCCTCCGACACGAACAGCCGTTGTGCGATCTCGGTGTTGCTCAGCCCGCGCGCGATCTCGGTGAGCACCTCGAGCTCCCGGGCCGTAAGTCCGTCGTCGACCGGCTCCGGTGCCGTCGGTTGGATGCCGACGTGAGCCCCGGACGCCAGGGCCTCCAGCAGGCGTCGCTGCACCGACGGGTCGAGCTGGGCCTCGCCGGCCGCCACGGACAGCACCGCCGTGCGGATCTCGTCGGCACCGGCATCCTTGGTGAGAAACCCTCGCGCGCCTGCCTGCAGCGCCCCGAACACCCACTGGTCGTCGGCGTAGGTGGTGAGCACGACCACCCGGGCCCGGGCGCCGCGGGCGACCAGTTGCCGGGTGGCCTCGACGCCGTCCATGGTCGGCATGCTCAGGTCCATCAGCACCACGTCGGGGTCAAGGTCCTGGACCTGGCGCAGGGCGTCGGCGCCGTCGACGGCCACGCCGACGACCTCGATGCCGTCAAGCAGGCCGAGCATCATGGCCAATCCGTCGCGGACCACCTTCTGGTCGTCGACGACGAGCACGCGCACGGGGGTGTCGGCGTTCATCGGCGCACCTCGGGCTTGGTTCGGGGCATGGTCAGGCGTACCCGCCAGCCGTCGGCGTGCGGCCCGGCCTGCAGGTGGCCACCGGCCAGGGCGGCGCGTTCGGCAAGCCCGGTCAGCCCGAACCCGCCTGAGGGCAGACCGGTGGGGGTGCCGCCGTGGTCGGTGACCTCGACGGTGACGTCGGTGGCGGCCCAGGTGACGGTGACCTCGGTGAGCGCACCCTTGGCGTGCTTGGTGACGTTGGCCAGGGCCTCTTGGGCGGCCCGGTACAGCGGCAGGCCGAGTTCGGGTGCGAGCGAGCCCGGTTGGCCGTCGACGCGGTAGGTGACGGCTGCGCCGGTGGCGAGCCGGGCGTGTTCGATGAGTTCGGGGATCTGTTCGGGCCCGGGTAGCGCGTCGCCGCGCAGCGTCGCCACGGCCCGCTTCGCCCCGGCCATGCCGCTACGGGCCAGGCCTTGGGCGTTGCTGACCTGTTCGACGAGCCGGGGGTCGGCGTGGGTGTGCTCGGCGAGCAGCCGGGCGCCCTCGAGCTGCACGGCCAGGCCGGACAGCGTGTGGGCCAGCACGTCGTGCAGCTCACGCGCGATCCGGCCGCGTTCGGCAAGCACGGCGGACTCCTCGCGGGCCCTGCGGGTTTCGGCCTCGAGCCGCAGCATCTCCTGCGCCCGGTCGTTCGCGTCGCGGTTGGCCCCGGCGAACGCCGCGGCAACGAGGAGGAAGCCAGCGCCGATCGCCACGTTGAGGGCGGCGCCGGTGGGGTTGCTCGAGGTCGAGCCCTCCCCCCACGCCAGGGCGGCGACGACGACCGCGCCGGCGACGATCGAGGGTCGACGACGCAGCCGCAGGCCGATCCCGGCCACGGCCATGAAGGACAGGATGTAGGCCGGACCGTGGGGGTTGAGGCGATCGATGATCGCCCCGATGAGTCCTGCTCCGACCAGGCAGGCGAACAGGATGCGCTGGTCGGTCACCCGGGGGCTGAGCGAGACCAGCCACAGGCCCAGGCCGGCCACGGTCAACGCCACCACCACGACACCGCCGATGCCGTCGGGGAGCTCGCCCAGGAGGGTTCCCACGCCCACGAACCCGGCGGCCACCCAGCCGGCGACGACCAGGACCCGCCGAAGATCGGCGGGCCGGTCGTCACGTGTCGTGCTCTTGACCATCGTGCTCCTCGCGTGACGCCACACACCGTGCGGGTCAACGGTAGAGGGCGATGGGGCCCTCGGTCAGCACCTGCTGGTTCGGCAGCCGGGCCGCACGAAGGCCGGTGACGGCGAGCCGGCTGACGACCATGGCCAGCGCCATGATGACGAAGGCCGCCGTCCAGGCGTCGGCCCCGGTGATCAGGTGAGCCCGCGAGAACTCACCGATGTCGCGGGCGAACCAGTGCTCGGCGCCGTACGCGAACAGGACACGGCCGCCGATGACGGCCACCCAGATGGCGACGAACGCGGTGCCGGCGGTCGCGAGGACCCGCTCGCCCTCGCGGTGCACCCGCACCGTGAGGGCCGCCACGACCCCGAGCAACACTCCCGCCACGAGACCCACGAGCTCGAGCTGTCCGTCGTTGCCCACGCTGGGCAGGTCCTTGAGGTAGAACCAGCCCGCGCTGGCGACGATGAACAGGGGCACAGTCACCCGGCGCCTGGTGAGCGTGCGGGTGCCGACGTTGCTCGAGATGATCCACGCGAGAAGTGCGAGGTTGAGAAAGTACTGGCTGGTGGTCATGGCTCCTGCTCCTGGCTGAGGTGGTCCTGTTGGGGTGCCACCACTGTCGCCAGCGGACCTCTGCCGTCGCGTCGCCTCCCGGGTGGAAACAGCGCACCACCCTCTCCACCCCCAGGTGGACAGGCTCAGCGTCGGGCCGTCACCGCGCCAGACAGTCATCGGGCCGATGGCCGGGTGAGCCCTGCGGGTTTCCCTCAGCGAGGCTCTCTTCGGATCACAGGCCCAACGACCCGTCGACCGTGATCACCTGACCAGTGACGTAGGACGAGCGCGACGAACAGAGCCAGAGCACGGCATCAGCGATCTCGCTCGGCTCGCCGATACGGCGCATGGCGATCATCGACCGGTACCGGTCTTCAACCTCCTGCCGCTGCGCCGCCGAACCCGCCTGCAGGTTCTTCTCGAGCATCGGAGTGCGGATGGCTCCGGGGCGGATTGCGTTGATCCGAAGGCCTTGGGCGGCGAACTCCTTAGCGGCTGCGACCGTGAGCGCCTCGACGCCCGACTTGGCGGCCGCGTAGCTGCCGGTGCCCGCCATCCGCAGCTGGGCGTCCATCGAGGAGGTGTTGACGATCGAGCCGCCGCCCCCGGCGAGCAGCGCCGGAAGCTCGTGCCTCATGCACAGCCACACACTGGTCAGGCTGGCCCGCACAATTCCCTCGAACTCGGCCAGCTCCATCGCCATGAAGCCGCCCTCCCCCGTCGCGGCCTCGGTGTTCGCGGCGTTGTTGAACGCGTGGTCGAGCCTGCCGAAACGCGCCAAGACGTCCTCGACCATGCCTGCCACGGCAGAGTCGTCCGTGACATCGGCAGCGAAGAACTCCACCTCCCCGAAGGCACGCAGCGTCTCGGCAGCCTGACGTCCCCGAGCAGCAGACCGGCCACAGATGGCCACCGCGGCACCACCGTCCAAGAAGGCCCGCGCGGTTGCGAAGCCGATTCCCGACGAGCCGCCCGTCACGAGCACGACCTGCCCCGCGAACTCATGATCTGCAATATCTGCCATGGCAACCGATGGTAGGACGAAGAGCCGAATCTCCCGTCGCGATCGGTCCCAGGTTGTTGCTCGGAGGCGGTGATGCCGAAGGGCCCGATTCAGCGCCATCTCCGACTTGGCCCTGCGTCACTGCCGCGTAGCGCACGGCGCGATGTCGACGTCGGCAGCCCCCAAGCTGGGCGCGTAGCGACCGTCGCCCGGGTTTCACCGGAGCCGGCTGCAGTTCCCAGAATGTGACCCAAAGCTGCGCGGGAGCTCAGTTCCCGTAACACCCCGACCTGGGCCGCCCTGGCGCCTCCTCACGCCTGTGAGCTGAGCAAGCATCTGAAATGGCTTCGTCTGAGGGCGGGCTGCTTCGGTGAGGGTCGGGTCGATCGAGTTGCTACGGATCAGAAGGTTGGGGGTTCTTCGAAAGTTGAGTCCATAACGTTTTCCCATGAGCTCACTTCGCCCCGCGCTGCGTGACCTGACCCTGGCCGAGGCGGTGCCCCTGTGACGCGCAGGCAGCCGAGGCAGGTGCTTCAGGAGGCGATGGTCCACTTCGAGGTCGTGGCCGACTACGGCTCGGGCGACCTTTCGGACCAGAAGACCATCGACGCGACCTGCATGCGGCCCTCGGCGGGGATCGAAGCCCTGTCAGCGCTCAGCGACGCCGACCGCGCTTCGCTGTTCGGCGACGTCTGGACCCAGATGCGGGGGATGCGCAACCGCATCGCGCACGGCTACCTCCTGGTCGAGCCGGCGATCGTGCGCAGCACTGTCGAACGAGACCTGCCGGTGATGGTCGCGGCGGTCAGGGCGGCCATGGACCGGCTCCCCTGACGCACATCCAACGGCGTCGAGACGACCTTGCATCGGCCCCAGACAACCGGCCGAGGGCTCGGCTCGGGTGGGCCGACAGTGGCGTCCCGCGCTGCCAGGGGCGCGGCATCCTGCGTTCTTGACAGCGCTGGGCGCTGGGCGATGCAGGGCGCGGGATCGGGCGCGCCGGCGGCATCACCTCGGGGCCGGACTGGCGGATCGAGACGTCAAGACCTGCCCGGAATCGTGGACCTCACGAGCCCGTCTCGACCGGTCGACCGGCACTCCCGTGTGCCGATCATGTGCCGTTGAGGGGAGTGCCTTCGCCTCCGCGTGTTGAGAGGCTGGGTGGGTGCATTCCGGGCTCGCCCGGGCTGCAGGGACCTGCACGTGAAGCTGACACGACGGCGGATCCCTGGAGGAACCATGAACAGCAGCAGCTCGGCCAGGAAGAGCATCCCGAAGGTCGCGGCGCTGGCCGCGGGGCTGACCGTAGCCGCGCTGGCGGTCACCACCGTCCACCCGAACGACGCGCGGGCGTTCCCCAGCAGGGCACGGGACTGCTCGGCGTGCCACAACGCGGGCGGGTCGACCACGGCGAAGGCGAGCACGAGCACCCCCGCGGCCGGGGCCAGCTACACCGTCACCGTGGCGCTGACGGCCAACCCCCGCGGCGGGAACAGCGGCTACGCGATCGTCCCGGTCACCGCCGGCTCGGGAACGACCAACGGCGGCGGCAGCTCGGGGGCGCTGCGCTACACCGCGACCATGACAGCCCCGACCACGCCGGGTACCTACACCTACAAGGTGTTCACCAACCAGGGCAGCACGGGCTCCGCCGGCCGTGCGAGCGGCACCACGTACAGCATCACCGTGGCGGCAGCCCCATCGGCGGTCAAGACGACCACCACCCTGAAGATGGCACCCGTCGCCACCACGGCGGTGGCCCCGGCTTCGCGCACGTTGACGGCGACCGTCGCCGGCACGGGCGCGGCCGGAACCGTGGCGTTCTTCAACGGGCCGACCTCATTGGGAACCCGCACGCTCACCTCGGGCTCGGCCAGCCTGGCCCTGAGCGACATCGGTGTCGGCAGCTACAGCTATCACGCCGTCTTCACCCCGACCAGTGCTGCGAAGTTCACCGCGAGCAGCTCGGGCAACCTGGCCCTGACCGTCACGGCAGCCCCGCCGGTGCCGGGACAGGTGCTGACCACCGCGGCCCTCCGGATGTCCCCCACCTCAGCCACCGCTCAGGCCCCGGCCGTCCGGAACTTGACCGCCGCCGTCACCGGCGCAGGCGCCGCCGGCACCGTGACGTTCTTCAACGGGGCCACCCCGTTGGGCACCCGCACCGTGGCCGCCGGCTCTGCGTCGCTGCTGCTGAACAGGATCGGCGTGGGCACCTACAGCTTCCACGCGGTGTTCACCCCGACCAGCCCGGCCCTGTTCACCTCGAGCACCTCGGCCGCCGTTGCCCTGAAGGTCACGGCGGCACCGTTGCCCGTCACGGCGATCATCCGCGGCCTGTCCACCAGTGAGGGCCGGGTCGGGCACTGGGTGGCCATCCGCGGGTCCGGGTTCGGCGCGGGGGGCGTCGTGAAGTTCGGGTCGGTGACCGCGAAGGTCCGCTCGTGGACCACCACCAGGATCGTGGTGGTCATACCGCGGGTCTCCTCGAACCGCCACGAGCTCGAGGTCGTGGTCAGGGTGACCCCGAAGGGTGGGGTCGCGTCCAGGGGTGCGGAGTTCGAGATCGAGAGGTAGTGCTGGCACGGTCGGCCAGCGCACCTGGCACTCGCTGAGCTGGCCGGCAACGAGGGTGGGTCGGACGTGCTCGAGCTTGAAGACCGCCGAGTAGCGGTCCTCCACGACCAGGGCGGCCCGAGGCATCTCGGCCAGGGCCGAGAGCCGGTAGGCGAGCCGCCCACCGGTCGGCGAGTCGGCCAGGTCAGCCAGCGACTTGCGCTCCACGACGGCCACCAGAACGTCGTCGACGAACGCGCCGTAGGGGCCCACGGGCAAGGACGCCTTGTGCGTGGTGGCCTGCTGGTGGGTGAAGCGTCAGGCGTACCGCTCGCGGGTATTGACGACGATCTCGAGGTCTGCCACACCGGATCTGCGCGCCGTGGGCAGGTCGACGTTCGGGCGGGCGGCCTTGGCCACCCCGCGGGCTCTGCCGGAAGATCATCTCGCGGCCGCGCTCCCGGGTGAGCACGAACTGGCTACACGCCTCGCGGGTGCGGTCGGCGACGACGTCGATCCCGCCCCAACGTCGCGTCACCGAGCGTAGCGGGACCTCCTCGACGACCTCCGCGGCGTCATCCCACGGCTGGTCGTGGCGGTAGCCGTAGACCTTGGTCGTGCGTGGCCACGTCTCCCTGGTCCGCAGCACGATGCTGTCGCCCAAGGGGATCCGCACCAGGTAGGGCAGGCTCGACCCGGGGTCCGGGTTGCGAGCGATCAGCAGTGGCTCGGGCACGGCCAACGCTACGCGCGCCGTGGAGCCTGACACGACCCCCGGCGTCGCGTCCTCGAAAACGACCCTGCCGTTTGGTTGCACCAGAATGCTGCGAGTTCTCGCAGCCCAAATCGCTGCTGAACGACCGCTCGGAGCGGATAGCGTTCTCCTGGGCCCGAGGAGGCCCACAACACCACTTTCATTCTGGGGGTTCCTTCTTCATGAGCACGTCCTTGCGCGCCATCACTCGCGCCGGCCTCGTCGGCGGCGCCACGCTGCTTGCCGCCGTCCTCACCGCCACGTCCGCGTCCGCCGCATCCGGCGATCTGGCCTACTCCTGCGACTACGGCGTCGGCGCCACCGAAGGCACCGGCGCGGCCTCCGCGACGTGGGACTCCGGCATCGGCGAGGGCCTGGTCACCCAGGTCGGCCGCGACGTGTCCCTCGACCCCTTCACCGGCACGATCACCCTGCCCGAGGGCTTCACCCAGGCACTGCGCGACGCCGGCATCGACGAGGTCGACGGGCAGCGACCGGCGACCAACGGACAGGCGCGCGGGCTGCTGCTCACGCTCGTCGACGGGTCTGACGAGGAGTACCCGCTCGAGCTGTCCTTCAAGACCTTCGCGGTGCCCGCCGAAGGCCCGCTGGTGATCACCGTCGGCGGAGAGGGTCCTGGGGTATTCCCGGCCGGAGTGGGCACCAACACGCTGGTCGCCAGCGACTTCGAGCTGTCGGTCGGCACGGGGAAGGGCGGGCCGGATGCCGGCATGGCCTGCACGCTCACCGACAAGGGCGACGCCTCCATCGACACCTTCGAGGCGACCGCCGCGCCGACTCCCACGGGTACGCCCACGGTCGAGGTGAGCGAGACGGCCTCGCCGGAGCGTCCCGACGTGGTGCAGACCGACTTCGCCGATGACGGCCACTCCACCGCTGCGCCGCTGGTGCTCGGCGGTGCAGCCACCGGTGCTGCCGTGGCCCTGGCCGTGCGCGGCGCCCGACGCGGCTCCACCCGCCGGCACTGAGGTGCGCGCCGCCCCCGCTGCGGCACCGGTCCACCGGCGGGCCCTGCTCGTCGGCTGCGCGGCCGCGCTCCTCCTCGGAGGGTGCGCGGCCGCGCCCGGCGCGGTGCCCTCGACGACCTCGCCAACCAGTGCACCTGCGTCGCCACGTCGCAGCGCGACACCCACGGCATCCCCGGCGGCCACCCAGGTCGCCCCGGTGACCAGGCGCGACCTCCCGAGGGGAGACCCCCGCGACGTGGTCGTGACCAGCCGTGGCGGGGCGCGCCTGGTCGACGCGAAGCTCATCGGCGCCGGGCTCGACGACCGCGGCATCCTGGCACCGCCGGCAGGGGTGGCCGGTTGGTACGACGAGAAGCGTTGGCCCAAGCCGGGATTCCCGGGGGCTTCGATCCTCGCTGGCCACATCAACACCCGCGCCACCGGACCGGACACCTTCGCCCGACTGCCCGAGGTGCGTCCCGGCGCCCGGGTGACCGTGCGCTACTCCTCGGGTGACGAGGTGGAGTTCGTCGTCACCCGCTCCAAGGCCGTACCCAAGAAGCAGACGCCGAAGGACGACTCCATCTGGGATGCCGAAAACCCGCGACCGCTGCTGCGGCTGATCACCTGCGACCCCACGACCCCGGTGCGCGGCGGCCACTACGTGGGCAACTGGGTGGTCTGGGCTGCACCGCTGGCCTGACCCGGCCCGACGGATTGCGCAGCGCCCGGCAGGCTGACAGCATCGGTCGATGCTGGACGAGGTGGCCGACGGCGTCTGGGTGCGGCAGAGCGAGTGGGTCTGGAGCAACGCCGTCGTGGTGCGGGCCGACGACGGGCTGGTCGTGGTCGACCCCGGCATCGCCGGCTCCGACCTGGTCGACCTCGCCGACGAGGTCGACCGGCTCGGCCTCCCGGTGGTCGCCGGGTTCTGCACCCACCCGCACTGGGACCACCTGCTCTGGCACCCCCGCTTCGGTGACGTGCCGCGCTACGCCACGCCCGCCGCCGCGCAGAGTGCGAGCGAGGTGCGCGAACGGGCCCGAGCGATGGCGGCGGAGAGCGCCACCGGCATCCCCCTCGACCTCGTCGCGCTGCTCACCCCGCTGCCCCCGGATGGGGGACCGCTGCCGGGCACGGTGGTCGAGCACGAGGCGCACGCCATCGGTCACGCCGCGCTGCTCCTTGCCGACCGTGGCGTGCTGATCGCCGGGGACATGCTCTCCGACGTCCTGATCCCGCTGCTGGACGCCCGGCGACCCGGCCAGCTCGGCGCCTACGAGGCGGCCCTGGACCGGCTGGACGAGGCCGCTGCGCGGGTCGACGTCGTGGTGCCAGGGCACGGCGCCGTGGCGCGGGGCGCCGAGGTGGCGGACCGGCTCGCCACCGACCGCGGCTACCTGGGAGCGCTGCGGCGCCGCGAGGAGCCGGATGACGCGCGCCTGGAGCAGGAGTGGCTCGCCGGACCGCACCAGGGCAACCTGGCGCAGGTGCGCCAACCCGATTGAGCCTCAGGCGGTCTGTGTCTGCCTATGCTCACGGGGTGAAGGTGGTCATACCGGGGGGAACGGGTCAGGTCGGCCGGTTGCTGCGGCGGGCGCTCGCGGGGCGCGGTGACGAGGTGGTGGTGCTGAGCCGGCACCCGGGGCCGCTCGAGCCGGGCATCCGGCACGTCGGCTGGGACGGCCGAACGCTCGGCGACTGGGCGGCGGAGGTCGACGGGGCCGACGCGGTGGTCAACCTCGCGGGCCGCACGGTCAGCTGTCGCTACACGACCGAGAACCTGACGCAGATGATGGACTCGCGGGTCGAGTCGACCCGCGTCGTCGGCACCGCGATCGCACAGGCCGCCGCCCCGCCGTCGGTCTGGCTGCAGATGAGCACCGCCACCATCTACGCCGACCGGCGCGACGCCCCGAACGACGAGGCGACCGGGGTCATCGGTGGCCACGAGCCGGGAGTGCCCGACTACTGGGAGTTCAGCGTGCGCATCTCCCGCTGTTGGGAGGCAGCACAGCAGGATGCCGTGACGCCTCAAACGCGGCGGGTCGCCCTGCGCTCGGCGATGGTGATGAGTCCCGACCGCGGTGGCGTCTTCGACGTGCTGCTGCGAATGGCGCGGCTCGGGCTGGGTGGGCCGGTCGCCGGTGGCGGCCAGTACGTGTCGTGGATCCACGACACCGACTTCGTCCGCGCCGTCGAGCTGCTCATCGACCGGGACGACCTCGACGGCCCGGTGAACCTGGCTGCGCCGCAACCACTTCCACAGCGTGCGCTGATGCGCGACCTGCGCCAGGCCTGGGGTCGACGCCCGGGGCTGCCCGCCACGGCGTGGATGGCGGAGATCGGTGCCTGGGTGCTGCGCACCGACACCGAGCTGCTGCTCAAGAGCCGCCGGGTGGTGCCGGGACGGCTGCTCGACGCCGGCTTCGAGTTCGAGTTCGCGGAGTGGCCGGATGCCGCCGACGACCTGGTGCGCCGGGTGCGCACCCGCGGCCGCTCGTCCTGAGGCGGCAGCGCGGCGCGGCGCTGGCAAACTGCGCCGTCGGTCGTTCGGCCTGACTTGGCCCGAAGCGGGCACGGCCGGTGACGGCTGCGGTTAGCGTCCGAGGTGTCGCGCGAGGTGCGCAGCGACGCGGACGAAGAGGCCAGATGAGCGCTCGGGCGTGGTTGGGCTGGGGCGGTGCGGGTGTCGCCGGCCTGGCGCTGGTGCTGACCGTCATCGGCGCGGCCACCGCCACCCCGTCGCCGCCGGACGGGACGGCCACCTCGACCGCGAGGTCCGCGCCCGCGACGCCCGGGACCACGAGCCCGGCCGACCCGGCATCCACCCCCTCCCCGAAAGCGACCGAGACCCCGACCACCGTCACCGCGACCCCGAGTGGGACGGCATCCGCGCCGGCACCGCCCGCCACCGCGCCACGCACGGTGCCGACCGCACCGGCCACCCGGGGCACCGCACTCGCCGCCGTCGCGGGGCTCACCGTCAAGGGCCGGGCCCCGAAGACGGGCTACTCGCGAGAGCTGTTCGGACAGGCCTGGTTCGACGCCGACCGCAACGGCTGCGACACCCGCAACGACGTGCTGCGACGCGACCTGGTCGACCGGCAGATGAAGAACTGGTGCAAGGTGCTGGCCGGCACCCGCAGCCCCGACCCGTACACCGGCCGCACCATCCGCTTCGTGATCGGTGGACCCAGCGAGATCGACGTCGACCACGTCGTCGCGCTGGCCGACGCCTGGCAGAAGGGGGCCGCGACCTGGCAACCCGGCACCCGCGTGGCGTTCGCCAACGACCCGCTGGCCCTGCTGGCGGTCGACGCCCACACCAACCGCTCCAAGGGCGACGGGGACGCCGCCACCTGGCTGCCGCCCAACCGGCCCTACCGCTGCGCCTACGTCGCGCGGCAGGTCGCGGTGAAGGCGAAGTACCGGCTCTGGGTGACCGCGTCCGAGCGCGACGCGATGGTGCGGGTGCTGTCGACCTGCCCCCGGATGCCGCTGCCCCGCTAGTGGGGGAGGAGCGGTGGGCCGCGGTGGTGGCGCCCGGCACGAAGGTGCACGACCTGGTCGGCCTCCGACACCAGCCGCGGGTCGTGGGTGGCGACCAGGACGGCGCTGCCTGCCCGGGCCAGCTCGAGCAGCTGGTGTGCCACGAGGTCGGCGTGCGCCTCGTCCTGGTGCGAGGTCGGCTCGTCGAGCACGATGACGGCCGGGCTCAGGGCCCCCGCCCGGGCGATGGCCACCCGTTGCTGCTCGCCGCGCGACGCCTGCGCCGTGAGGTTGTCGGCGAGGTGCGCGAGGTCGAAGGCCTCGAGCAGCTCGGGCCGGGCGGGCAGCCCGCGCACCCAGCAAGGGAGGCCCACGTTCTCCGCGACCGTCAGCTCGGCCGGCAGGCCCAGCCGCTGGGGGAGGAGCGCACAACGGCCCCAGTCGCGCACCGATGCCGCCGGTGAGCCGTCGACGAGCACCGTGCCCTGGTCGGGTGCCTCCAGCCCCGCCACCAGCTGGCACAGCGTGGACTTGCCTGAGCCGGAACGCCCTTCGATCACCACGACCTCACCCGGGAGTGCCGAGAGTGACACGTCGGACAGGATCGGGATGCCGGGGGAGCGCTCGCCGTGGGTGACCGCGGAGACCAGCACCGCCGCGCCGTCCCGCCGGCCTCCGCCCCCCGGCCGGCCGGAGACGCGGTGTCGCCCAGCGGTGCTCACGACTCACCCTCGGTCGGTTCGAGCACGACCCGGTCGCCGTCGAGGCGGATGACGGCACGCCGGTTCGGGAACAGCGCGAGCGCGTCGGGGGGCAGCTGCACCCGACCGGCGGGGTCGATGGTCGCCCGGGCCGTGGTGGCCCCCCACTGCTCGGTCGACATCACCCCGTGGCGCAGCGCGACCACCCGGTCGCTGGCGGCGATCGCCCCGGGGTCGTGGGTGGCGATGACCACGGCGCTGCCGCCCGCGGCGACCGACCGCAGCTCGTGCATGACCAGCGCCGCGGTGTCCTCGTCGAGCTCGGCCGTCGGCTCGTCGCAGAGGATCAGCGGGGGTGCGCCCACGCAGGCGCAGGCCAGGGCGACCCGCTGCTGCTCGCCCCCCGAGAGCCGGGATGCCGCCACCCCCGCGACGTCCGCGAGCCCCAGCCGTTCGAGGATGCCGCCGCCGGCGCCGGCGTCCACCCGGCGCCACCGAGCCGCCTGCTCGACGTTCTGGGCGGCGGTCAGGTGCGGGTACACGCCGTCCGTGGCCCGCTGCGGCACCCACGCGATGACGCTGCGGCTGTGGGCCCGGCGCTCGGAGGTGCGCAGCGACGACGCGTTGCGACCCAGGATCGTCACGTCGCCGCCGCTCGGGCGGTCGCGCAGGGCGAGCAGCGCGAGCAGGGTCGACTTGCCGCTGCCCGACGGGCCGGTCAGCGCGGTCACCGTGTGCTCGTGGAACTCGGCGTCGACTCCTCGCAGGGCGTGCGTCTCCCCGGTGGCCGTGGGGTAGATCTTCACCAGCCCCGAGACGGTGGCGGCCGAGCCGGAGCCGCTGGGCGAGAGCGAAATCGGGTCAGTCCTCACCGCGGAGCACCTCCACGGTCGACTGCGACGACGCCGCGACCACCATGCCGGCCAGTGCAGCCAGGGCCGCCACTGCGAGCCACCCGGCTGCGACGAGCAGCACCGAACCGGGCAGGGCCAGCACTGCCTCGGGGGTGCGCCCGTCACCCGGCTCGAGGAGCAGGTGCGCCAACGGCCGCAGGGCGAGCAGGGCGAGCGCCGACAGGGCGCAGCTGAGGGCGAGCACGACGGCCACCTCCAGGGCACGGGCCCGAGCGGGGGCATGCCTCCCCGCGCCGGTCCACGCCAGCATCCGGTCGGTGGCCGGCGACCGCCGGGCCAGCCGCACCGCGGCCAGCGCCACCGCGGCGAGCCCCACCGCGCCGAAGACCAGCCCGAGCGCGATCTGGTAGCGGCGGGCCTGCGCCGCCGCCACGTAGACGGGCGTTGCCCGCTCCTGCCCGAGGGTGCCGGTGAGGTCGGGGGTGATGCCGTGTGCCGCAAGGGTCTCGGCGGCGCGCGCGCCCGAGTCGGACCACAGGTAGGTCTGGAACTCGACCGGCTGGTTGCGCGGCGCGCGCGGTCCGGGCCGCAGCCGGGGGTCGTTGTTGAACTGGGAGGCGAAGAAGCTGTCGGCGGGCACGACGAAGGTGGGCTGACCCGTGCCGGCGCCCGGGAAGGCGTCGAGCACCCCGCGCACCTCGAGCCGCACGGGGTCGTTGAGCGTGTCGACCGTGACGGTCGACCCGACTGTCAGGCCGAGGTCGCCCACGGTGCCGACGAGCAGCACCGGCACCGGTGAGGACAACCCGTTGCGCCGCAGGTCCGCGGTCGCGGCGGCGTCGGCGGTCTGCCAGGCCCGGCAGCAGTGCCCGGCCGGCCGCCACCGGCCCGTCGGGCGAGCCCCAGGCGGCCGCCGAGGCGAACCGAGCGGGGTCGACGATGAGCAGGTTGACGCCGTCCTCGCTGGTGGCCACGGTGGTGCTGGCACGCCACACGGTCGACTGCCCGCGGGGCAGGTCCGGGTTGCGCGCCGCCGGGACGTCGCTGAACTTCAGCGGGCTGCCGTCCTTGGGCTCTTCGGCCTGCTGGGCCACGCCGGGGTCGAGCTTCCACGACGTCTCCACCCGGTTCACCTGCACCGCACCGACGGCTTCGGCGGCGCGGTCCTCGACGGTGATCTGCAGCGATGCGAACGACGCCAGCGAGAAGGTGAGCATCGCCAGGCCGGTCGCGGCGATGGTCGCGGCGGCCTCGCGCCCCCGGTCGGGCGCCTGCAGACGCCGCCTCGCCAGCCAGGCGACCAGCGTGCGCCGGCTGGGTGGACGCGTCGCCTTGCGCGTGTGCCGTAGTACCGCGAAGGCCAGCCGGGAGCCCGCGGCGGCCACGGCGGCGACGACCAAGGGCGGTACCAGCAGGTCGAGCGGGCCCAGGGTGTCGCCGGCGGCGGGCGGCCGGGTGAGCAGGCCGACGGTCGCCGAGCCGGCGACCACCACGAGCACGAGCACCCACGGCAGGCGCACCTCCGGGCGGCCCTCGAGGCGTCGGGTCTCGACCCGGTTGGCCGCTGCGGCGACGACGACGGAGGCCAGGAGGGCGGCGCACACCGCACCGGCGCTCCACAGGCCCGCGGTCCGCAGCACCGACCGGGTGGGGGTGCCCGAGCCCACCGTCACGGCCACGACCCCACGGGCCGCGAGCCAGCCCACCACCCCGGCCAGCACGGCCGCCGGCACCAGCTCGGCGGCATACAGCAACCCCGCCGACAGCGGTCGGCGCCCGGTGCCGGCCCCGAGCTGGACCTCGCGCCGGCGACGGCCCATGGAGTAAGCGGCCGCGGCGACCACCAGCGCCACGGACAGCGCGAGCCCCACCCGGGTGGTCACGGCGGCCCCGCGCTGGGCAGCCTCGGCCAGCACGTCGGCGCGCCCGGCGAGGTCCTCCATGCCACTGACGACCGAGGGCCGCAGGGTCACCGGCTCGTCGGCCACCTCGGAGCGGGCGATGAGCAGCCGGCGCAGGAGGCTCACGGCATCCGCGGTGCGGTGGAACTGCCCGAGTCGTGGCGAGGTGTCAGCGAGCCGGGACTGGGCCGACCAGAGCAGCTGGTCGCCGGACCGCTTCGCGACGGCCGCGGTCGTGGCCAGGTCGGCGACGGCGAGGTTGGCCCGGGCCGTCGGCTGGAAGGCGTCACTGGGGAAGGCCTCGGCACCGAGGTCGGCCCAAAGCCGCGTGCCCGGGGGCGACGTGGGGGTGCGGCCGTCCCGCTCCACGGCGTAGGTGCCGAGCACTCGGGTGGAGGTGGGTACCGCGTCGGGCACCCCGGAGAGCTTCACCTGCACGGTGTCGCCGGCCGCGACCCCGGTCGCCCGGGCGACCGGTTCGGAGAGCCACACACCCTCGCCGGCTCCGGGGACCTGAGTCACGACCACCAGCTGGGATGCCGGGTCGTCGACCCCGAACAGGCGCACGGGCGCGCTCCCCGCGGCGCCGGTGAGCACCGGTGCGACCGGGTCGAAGAGCAGCTTGGGGTGCAGCTCGGTCGAGATGGTCTGGGTGGTGACCCGGGCCGGGCCGACCCCGGGCAGCTCCTGAAGGGAAGCCAGCAGGGCCGTCCACTGGCTGCCCTCCGGGTCCACCCCGCCGTTGAGCCGCACCACGGGAGCCGTCTTGGCGGCCGCCCCGGCCGGCACCGACTCGAGCGTGAGGCGCACCGCGGCATCCGAGACGGCGTCGGCGTACAGCGGTCCCGCCGCCGCGGCCATCGACAGCGTGGTGAGCACGGCCAGCATCAGCGTCAGGGTGACCGCGTCGTGCAGCAGCCGCCGCGGGGCGAACCGCCACAGCGGTGGAGGGAGGAACCGGCGCCGGCCGCGGGGCGGCACGCCGGTCGGCACCCCCGCTGCACGCCTGGACTCCACCGTCACACCAAGGAGTGTGACGCACGCTGGTGCGAAGGGGCAGCCCCAGCGCCGCTCGCCGGGGCGTCAGGCCGGGTGCAACCAGTCGAGTGCGGCGGCGCGGTCGTCGGCCGGGAACGCTCGCACCTCTCCCGGCACGGCCCACGCGAACATCGACAGCCCGTCGCGCATCCAGTCGTGGTCGGTGACCAGGGCGATGCGCTCCCAGGCACTCCAGTCGGAGATGCCCATCTTGAGGTCCTGCCAGACCGCGCCACCCTCCATCCCGTGGAACTCACCGGTGAAGTCGAGCAGCACCCGGATGCGGCCGCCGCCGGCGCTCGCGGCCGCGAGCGCCGGAGCCAGCACGTCGGTGTAGTCGTGAGCGGTCAGCGTGCCGCTCGCCTCGAAACCGAGCACACCGTCCGGCATCCCGTCCAGCACACGGATCATCGTCGCCCCCTACAGGTTCTCGGCGATCTCCTTGATCGCTGCCAGTCGACGGTCCCACTGCGTGCCGATGGCGTCCAGCCGGGTGGCGGTGGCGCGCAGCTGCGCTCCGAGCACGCGGTACTGCACCTCACGCCCGACCCGCACCGGCTCGACCAGCCCGACCTCCTCCAGCACCGCGAGGTGCTTGGCGATGGCCTGCCGGCTCACCGGGAGGCGCCCGGCGAGGGCGGATGCCGAGGCGTCCCCCTCGCCGAGCGCCGCCAGCACGCCCCACCGCGTCTCGTCCCCGAGGGCGGCGAACACGGGAACCATCGTCCCGGTCGTCACGAGCCACTCTCGAGCAGCGCGACCAGCTTGTCGAGCTCGCCGTCCCAGCCCTTGCGGTGGTCCTCGAGGTTGGCGATCGGGTCGGACGTGGCATCGAACCCGGTCTCGACCACGGTGAGCCGGGTGCCCTGCGGCAGGGCCTCGAGGGTGAACGTGAACACGGTGGAGTGTGCGACGTCGAGCTCGGCCGGGGCCGTGCCCAGCGCGTCGTCGTTGCTCCAGCGGTAGGCCACGGTGTGCGGCGGGTCGAAGGCCTCGACGCGCAGCGGGACGGGCCCGTGGTCGGGCCAGGTGAGGGTGCCGGTGGCGCCCACGCCCTGGGCGGTGATCTCGGCGCGGCCGAACCAGCGGGAGATGTGCTCGGCCTCCGTGACGGCCGCCCAGACCTTCTCGACCCCGGCGTCGATGTCGACGGTGCGGCGCACGGTGAAGGTGGCGATGTCGACGACGGATGCCGTGCTGTTGCTCGTGGTGGTCATGGGGTTCCTCTCGATGTGGTCGGGCGGGCTGCCCGACCGGATGCAACCCAATGGTTGCATCACTGTCCGCTGAGCGCAACCCCTGAGTTGCACTTCAACCCCACGGGCTCACTCGCCGCCGGCTACCGCCTGGTAGGTGCGGTGATCAGTGCACCTACCAGGCGGTAGCCGGCGTGGGGTGCCGGGCGGGAGCCGCGGCATCCGTGCTGGCCATGGGTCAGATGCGGGCCAGGAACTCCAGCGCGCGCTCGACGACCAGAGCGGTGGCAGCCGCGTCGTGGCTCGGCAGCGAGGAGTCGGTGAACAGGTGCACGTCACCGGGGTAGACGAACAGCTCGCCCTCTCTCGCCTGGGCCACGAGCTCGCGGGCGGCGTCGACGTCACCCTCGAGGCCGAAGAACGGGTCGTGCTCCATGCCGTGCACCTGTACCGGCACGTCGGCCGGCCAGCGCTCGCCGAACGCGGATGCCGGGGCGCACGCCTCGAGCAGCAGCGCACCCGCCGCTCCCGTGCGGGTCTGCGCGAGGCGCTGGGCGGGCATCACGCCGAGCGAGATGCCGGCGTGGACGACCTCGGCCGGCAGCTGGGCCACGACGGCGTCGGCCCAGGCGTCGACCGCGCCCTCGCCGCGAGCCCGCACCGCGGCGAAGCCGTCGTCGATCGACTCGAACGTCACCCCGTCGAAGAAGTCGGGCGTGTGCACGGTGTGACCCGCGGCCCGCAGCTCGTCGGCGAGCCGGCGCACCCCCGCGGTGAGCCCCTGCACGTGGTGGAACAGCACGACCTCTGCCATCTCGTCTCCAATGATCGGGATTTATCGATTGATCGGTGACTGTAGTCTGATCACTGATGGAGCGCCATCCCACGGATGCCGGCCGCCCCCCGCCCGCGTCCACCTCGCCTCCCGGCTACGAGCTCGCCGACCGGCTCGTCGTGACCCGGGCCGAGCAGGTGCGCGCCCTGGGCCACCCGCTGCGCACGACGTTGCTCGGGCTGCTCACCGAGCGGGCGGCCTCGGTCGCCGAGCTGGCGCAGGCGACCGGCCGTGCCAAGGGCACGGTCGCCCACCACGTGGGCGTTCTGCACCGCGCCGGGCTCGTTCAGGTCGTGCGCACCCGACGCGTGCGGGCCGTCGAGGAGCGGTTCTACGGCCGGGCCGCGCGCACGGTGACCATCGCCGTCAGCGGACAGGGTGACCTGCCGACCGACCAGAACGACTTCGCCGTGGCGGCGGCCGAGTCGGTCGGGGCGGAGGAGCAGCGCCGGCTGTGGTCCTTCATCCGGCACGCGCGGCTCGAGGCCGACCGCGCCGACGAGTTCTGGACCCGGATCCGTGACCTCGTCGAGGAGTTCGACCGGCTGCCGCGCAGCGGCGACACCACCTACGGCCTGGTCGTCGGCATCTACCCCGTCGAGGGATACCCGCAGCTGCCGGACCTCGAGGGCGACCGGCCCGCGGGGGCAGTCGCACGACCCCCGGCGTAGAGTGCCGAGCGGGGTCCGGCGTGCGAGGTGAACCACTTCTCGCCGGTCCCGATCCGGTCGACAGGCGGGCCGTGCAGGCCCGGGACGGGCACTGCCATGAGCCAGGCACTTCACGATCACACCGGTACGCCAACGGCGGCGGATGACGGTGACGCGCCGGCATCCGCACCGGCTCGTGACGACCACCCCCCGCGCACGACGTTCAGCCTCGGCGTCATGGGACGCTCGAAGAAGGAGAACGAGCACCGGCTGGCCCTGCACCCGGCGCACCTCGAGCGGGTGCCGGCCGACCTGCGGCAGCGGATGTACCTGGAGACGGGGTACGGAGAGCGGTTCGGGGCCGGCGACGACGACCTGCGTGAGCTGGTGGCCGGGGTGCTGACCCACGAGCAGCTGGTGCAGGAGTGCGACGTCATCCTGCAGCCGAAGCCGTTGCACGCCGACGTGGCCGAGCTGCGCACGGGCCAGGTGCTGTGGGGCTGGCCGCACTGCGTGCAGGACCTCGAGCTCACCCAGCTGGCCATCGACCGCCGGCTCACCGTCATCGCGTTCGAGGCGATGAACCACTGGAAGCGCGACGGGTCGTTCGACCTGCACGTGTTCCACACCAACAACGAGCTGGCCGGTTATGCCTCGGTGCTGCACGCCATGACGCTGGCGGGCACCACGGCGAACTACGGGCCCGGGCGCAGCGCGGTGGTCATCGGCTTCGGCGCCACGGCCCGCGGAGCCGTCACCGCCCTCACCGCTCTCGGGGTGCGTGACGTCGACATCCTGACCCACCGCCAGGTGGCCGCGGTGGCCTCGCCCATCCACTCCGCCCGCATCCTGCACTTCGACCCCGACGACACCGCCGGCCGGGTGAGCCATGCCGTCACTCCCGAGGGGCGGGTCCCGCTCGCGGAGTTCCTCGGCGGCCACGACATCATCGTCAACTGCGTGCTGCAGGACACCGACAACCCGCTGGTGTTCCTCACCAACGACGACCTGCCCGAGCTGTCGCCCGGCGCGATGGTCATCGACGTGTCGTGCGACGAGGGCATGGGTTTCGAGTGGTCGCGGCCCACGACGTTCGCCGAGCCGACCTTCACGGTGGGCCGCAACATCATGTACTACGCCGTTGACCACAGCCCGTCGTACCTCTGGGCCTCGGCCACCTGGGAGATCAGCGAGGCGCTGCTGCCCTTCCTGCGCACGGTGATGGACGGCCCGGGCGCCTGGGACGAGGTGCCCACCATCGCTCGGGCCATCGAGATCCGCGACGGCGTCATCCAGAACCCGGCGATCCTGTCGTTCCAGGGTCGCTCGAAGGACTACCCGCACGAGGTGCGCTCGTCGTAGTCACCGACGACGTAGTCACCGACGGCGACCGGGTGGGCCCGGGTCAGCCGATGATCCGGCCCTCCTGGCCGCTCTCGCCCTCGGCCGCGCGCAACCGCTCCTGCAGCCTGTCACGCACCTCGTCGGGGGTGTAGGCGCGGCGCTCGCGCTCGTTGCGGGCGACGAGGGCACCGGTTGCGACGACACCGACCAGGCCGGCGAGTCCGACGATCTTCCACACGCGGTTGGAGGCAGCCATGCGGCCACCCTAGCGATGCGGCCGCTTCACGACCCGGAGAACAGGCGGCGCTGGGCCTCGCGCCACGAGCCGGTGACGTAGTAGCGCGAGGTCCAGGTGTCGGTCTCGTCGAGGTACCTGGTCCACTGCGCCACACCGGTGTTCAGCTCGCGGTCCTGGGCCATGGCCCGGAAGGCGAAGTGCATGAACAGCCGGTGGTACTCGGTGAGGTAGATGTCGGCGACCCGCCGCACCGCCCGCTTCGACGCAGACCGGGTGCGCCCGGCCCGGATGACGAGGGTGTTCTCCTCGTTCGTCGTCGTCGAGGCGCCGGAGTAGTTCGCCGACCCGGTGACGACGGTGGGGTCGGGGCCGAGCGGGTCGACGAGCACGATCTTGGTGTGGATGTAGCGCACGTGGTCGTTGAAGCCCGTCAACCCCTCGGTCGCCCACTGCTGCAGCGGGTCACCGCTGAGGTGGCTGCCGGTCGAGACCCGCACGTGGTCGTCGGTGTGGGGGATCGCCTGGTCGCGCGGCGGCAGCTTCTCGAGCAGCACGGTGCGGGTGACGGGTGCCCGGTCGACCCGCAGCTTGTTCCGGAACACGGCGTGCAGGCCGAAGGCCCCGGTGATGTGCGCGGAGCTCACCGCGGAGTCGAAGACGCTCGCGTACCAGTCGAGCAGCGAGGTGCCGCCCAGTGGCGAGAACACCGGGCCGACACCGCCCGGCACCGGCACCGTGCGTGCGGGTACCGGATCGCCGGCGTGCGCGACGCGCAGCTCGGCGGACGGCATCCCGGCCTGCAGGCGGTCCCACTCGGCCACGAACCGGGCCGCGACCGCCCGGTCGCGCACGACGTGCCCGACGTTCGAGTGCCCGTACACGCCACCGAGGGTGAGGTTGGTCGAGCCGGTCCACACCGCCTCGGCCACGCCATGGTGTGAGAGCACCAGGAACTTGTGGTGGTGCAGGGCGCTCCGTACGGGGGCTTCACGCCACGTCACGAGGTCGTCGATCCCGTTGTCGTGCACCGCCGCCCGCGCGAGCTCCGCAGTGCGGTCGGTGTTGTCGGGCCCGGTGCCGGATGCAGCGTCACGGTCGCGACCGTGCACGACCAGCCGGGTGTCGACCCCCCGGTCGCGAGCCGCCGCGAACGCCTGCAGCGCACAGCCCCAGGTGAACTCGTAGAACGCCCCGCGCAGCGACCACCCGTCGTCGCGAGCCTCACCGACGAACGCCAGCAGTGCCTCGCCGAGCCCGCGCGACAGCCACACCATCGCCGGATGCGTCTCGTCGGGCGTCGTGGTCGGCACCCACCCCGCGAACTGGCGGGAGAAGGCCTGCGACCCGGCCACGCCCCGGTTGAACCACACGCCGTGCTCGCCGTCGTCCTCGACCTCGGTGCGCACGGCCAGCGACACCGGGGCGCTCAGCACCGGGGCCGACGCCGCCCCCCTCACGGCCGACACCGCGTACGTGTAGTCGTGCCCGGGCTTGGCGGCGTAGTCGCCCCACTGGAAGCCCTGCACCGGGTGCACGTGCGTGGGCCAGTCGGACCCCGGCGGCGGGTCGGGCACCAGGCTCTCGAAGGTCTTCATCCCGCGCAGCCAGCGGGCCTCGTTCTCGGTGTGGTCGGTGCGGTGGATCGCGAAGCCCAGGCAGCCGGTGGGGTCGTCGAGGTCGAACCCGAGCAGCACGGTGTGGGTGCCGGCCACGGCCTGCACGGTGAGTCCCCTCCGCTTGCGCTTCGTGCGCACGCACCCACGGTATGCCGTGCCGCGCCCCGTGGACAGGGGGCGGCGCGGCCCAGGTCGGGTTCGGCACACTGGGGGCCATGGCACGCACCGGACCGAGCACCGTCTCCCTCGACGTGGCCGTCGACGTGACCCGCACCGGGGATCTGTGGATGTTCCGCGGCGGCGCCGTGGCCGACCGGCTGATCCAGACGGCGAGCAACGCGCCGGTCAACCACGTCGGCATGGCGGTGGCGCTCGACGACCTGCCGCCGCTGATGTGGCACGCCGAGCTGGGCCGTTCGCTGCGCGACCACTGGACCGGCGACCACCACCGAGGTGTGCAGCTGCACGACCTGCGCGAGGCGGTGACGACGTGGCAGGACCGGTACGAGCAGCGGGCCTGGCTGCGCCAGCTCAGCCCCGACGTCGGGCGCGAGCAGGAGGATGCCGTGCTGAGGACGATCGCCCGGCTCGACGGGGTGTCGTTCCCCAGCACGATGGGGCTGGCCTGGCGCTGGCTGCGCGGGCGCGACGGCCACCTGTCCCGGCGCGAGGCCGAGCGCAAGGGCGTGCGACCCGAGCAGGCCTACTGCGCCGAGGTGGTCGCCGTGACGCTGGAGGAGATGGGCGTGCTGCGCGACGACTCACCGACCAACTGGTACGACCCGGGTCGCTTCTGGAGCGGTGACTCGCTGCCGTTGACGCCGGCATGGAGCTACGGGGTCGAGGTCGAGGTGGCGCGCTCGCCCCGCTGACGCCGCACCCACGGCAGCCCGACGGCGACCACGCCGAGGGACAGCACCACCATCGCGGCCAGCAGGCCCCACCCCACGGACCAGGCGGTGATGGCGACCCCCTCCCACAGCAGGTTGGCGAACACCAGGTCTGGGCGCACCCGCCCGGCGAGCCAGGCACCGGCCACGAACGCCAGGCTGGTGAGCACCATCAGGCCCACGGTGATGCCCAGCGAGCGGGCCATGCTGCCCGCACGAGGAGTGTCGTAGGACCTGTCCTGGGCCGAGTCGACCCGGTCGGGGAACGCCTCGAACACGTCCGGAACGGGTCGGGAGGGGCGTCGGCGCATGGTCGAGAGCATACGGTTCCCAATCTTCCGCCGCGTGGATCCAGGCCCTACGGTGAGCGGATGGTCCGGGACATCGGCCCACCCCTACACAGGAGTAGACGAATGCGACGATCTCGCTTGGTCGCCTTCACCGGAGCCGTGGCCCTCGCCACGACCGCCTTCGGTGCGAGCACGGCGACCGCGGCCCTGCAGTCCCCCACGACGACCTCGGCGTCCACAGCGTCCGCGGCATCCTCGACCGCCGGGTCGGGAACCTATGTCGTCCTCACCGACGTCGGGGCCGACGCCCGCGCCGTCGCGGCAGCGTTGCGCAAGGACGGTGCGACCGTCACCTCGGTCAACACCGACATCGGCCTGATCTCGGTGCGCTCCACGTCCGCGACGTTCCTGAGTACCGCGCGCGGGCTGTCGGGCGTCAAGGCCGCTGCCAACGACGGCGTCGTCGGCCGAGCGCCGGATGCCGCGCCGACCGCGGACCAGGTGCTCAAGGAGCACCAGGCCTCGGGGAACCGGTCGTCCAGGGATGAGCACGGCGAGAAGAAGGCGCCGAAGGCCGACCCGCTCGACTCGCTGCTGTGGGGCATGGACATGATCAAGGCCCCCCAGGCCCACGCCGTGACGCTGGGCAACAAGAAGGTGCTGGTCGGCGTCATGGACACCGGTGTCGACGGCAACCACCCCGACCTCGCACCGAACTTCAACCGCAAGCTGTCGCGCAACTTCGTCACCGACATCCCCGCCCTCGACGGCCCGTGCGAGCACCCCAGCTGCGTCGACCCGGTCGACGAGGACGACGACGGCCACGGCACCCACACCGCCGGCACGATGGCGGCCGCGCTCAACGGCATCGGCGTCTCCGGCGTCGCCCCGAACGTCTCGCTGGTCAACGTGCGCGCCGGTCAGGACAGCGGCTACTTCTTCCTCAGCGCCACCGCCAACGCGCTCACCTACTCGGGCAACGCCGGCCTCGACGTCGTCAACATGTCGTTCTACGTCGACCCGTGGCTCTACAACTGCAAGGGCGGCGCGCCGCAGGACTCCCCGGCGGAGGCGGCCGAGCAGGACGTCATCATCGAGACGATGAACCGGGCGCTGAACTTCGCGCACCGCAAGGGCGTCACCCTCGTGGCGGCCCTGGGCAACGACAACGACAACATCTCCAACCCGCGCACCGACACCTCCAGCCCCGACTACCCCGGTGGCACCGAGCACGCGCGCACCATCGACAACTCCAACTGCGTCGACCTGCCCGTCGAGGGCCCGCACGTGCTCGGCGTCTCGGCGCTCGGCCCGTCGGAGCGCAAGGCCGACTACTCCAACTGGGCCTCCGACCTCACCTCCGGTGAGCTCGAGGTCTCGGCACCGGGTGGCTGGTTCCGCGACGGCTTCGGCACGTCCACCTACCGCACCAACGGCAACCTGATCCTGTCCACGGCACCTCTCAACGTCATGCAGGCCGAGGGCCAGGTCGACTCCGCGGGCAACATCACCCCCGCCGGTGCGGCACTGGGCACGATGAAGGACTGCGGCAAGGTCAAGGGCAAGACGGTCTGTGGTTACTACCAGTACCTGCAGGGCACCTCGATGGCGTCACCCCACGCCGCCGGCGTCGCCGCCCTGGCGGTCTCGGCGCACGGTCACTCGCAGGGCAGGTCGGGCTTCGGCCTGGCCCCCGACACGGTGCGTCGCCTGGTCATGGGCACCGCCACCGACCACGCCTGCCCGACGCCGGCGCTGATCAGCTACGCCGAGGTGGGTCGCCCCGCCACGTACGACGCCCTGTGCACCGGCACCGCCGACTTCAACTCGATCTACGGCGACGGCATCGTCAACGCCCTCGGCGTGGTGGCCGGCCACCACCACGGGGGACACCACTGACCCCTCCCCCCGAGGGAACCAACGGCATGCCGTCCGCACATCCGAGCGGGCGGCATGCCGCTGTCCCCAGATCGACCAATAGGTCACGGGAGGGACAGGGCGGCCGTCCCTGCTGTGACCTATTGGTCGATTCCGGGACGGTCAGCCGCCGCCGAGCGCCCAGCCGAACCAGGCGGCGCCCAGGCCGAGGGTGAGCGACAGCGCGACGTTGGCCACGGCGTGGGCGCGGCGGTCGTCGGCCAGGGCGTCCCAGATCTCGAGGGCCAGCGTCGAGAAGGTGGTCAGGGCGCCGCAGAACCCGATGCCGAGCAGGGCGAGGGGCGCGGTGCCGAGGCCGGCCCCCACGACCAGGCCGAGGGCGAACGACCCGGCGACGTTGACGGCCAGGGTCCCAGCGGTCGGTGTGCCGCCGAAGCGAGCCCGGATGCCGTGGTTCACCAGGTAGCGCAGCGGGGCTCCCACGGCAGCACCGAGGGCGACGAGCAGGGCGGCCGTGGGGGTCATGGGCCGGGCCAGACACGTTGCCCGACAAGCGAACCCGCAGCCACCGCGAGCGTGCCGACGATGAAGGTGGCGGCCACGTAGAGCAATGCCACCGGCACCTGCTGGTGAGTGCCCAGCTGCACGACGTCGACGGCGAGCGCCGAGAAGGTGGTCCAGCCCCCGAGCACGCCGACGCCCACGAAGGGTCGGGCCAGCCGGTGCACACCCGGGCGGTCGACGAGGTAGGCGACGAGCAGGCCCATCGCGAAGGCTCCGGTGACGTTGACGCAGAACGTCGCCCACGGGAAGGCGCCGGGTGCATGGGGGAGTGCGGCGCCCACGGCGTACCGCCCCAGCGAGCCGACGACACCACCGACGGCGACTGAAACCAGCAGCGCGGGGTCCGGGCGCGGGCCGGGGTCGGCCACGGGGTCAGGCCCGCAGGGTCTCGAGGTAGTCGGCGATGCGGCCGATGGCCTCGGTGAGCACCTCGACGTCGGGCAGGGTCACGAGGCGGAAGTGGTCGGGCTCGAACCAGTTGAAGCCGGTGCCGTGGGTGACCAGGATCTTCTTGGCCCGCAGCAGGTCGATGACGAAGGCCTCGTCGCTCTCGATGCGGTAGACCTCGGGGTCGAGCCGCGGGAAGCAGTAGAGCGCGCCGCGGGGCTCGACGCACGAGACACCGGGGATCTCGTTGAGCAGCCTCGAAGCCAGCTTGCTCTGCTCGTGGAAGCGGCCGCCAGGGACGATCAGCTCGGTCACCGACTGGTAGCCGCCCAGTGCGGTCTGGATGGCGTGCTGCGCCGGCACGTTAGCGCACATCCGCATGTTCGACAGCAGGGTCAGGCCCTCGAGGAAGTCCTCGGCGAGGTGCTTCGGCCCGCTCACCATCACCCAGCCGGCGCGGTAGCCGCACACCCGGTAGGCCTTGGACAGCCCGCTGAAGGTCAGGCAGAGCACGTCGTCGCCGGCGAAGGATGCCGCGTGGTGGTGCACGGCGTCGTCGAAGAGGATCTTCTCGTAGATCTCGTCGGCCATCACGACCAGGTCGTGGCGGCGCGCGATGTCGACCAGCGCCCTGACGACCTCCTCCGAGTAGACCGCCCCGGTGGGGTTGTTGGGGTTGATGATCACCAGGGCGTGGGTGTGGTCGGTGATCTTGGCCTCGATGTCCTCGAGGTCGGGGTTCCAGCCGTTGCTCTCGTCGCAGCGGTAGTGCACCGGGGTGCCCCCCGAGAGCGAGACGGCGCCGGTCCACAGCGGGTAGTCGGGGGCCGGCACGAGCACCTCGTTGCCGTCGTCGACGAAGGCCTGCAGCACCATCGTGATCAGCTCGGAGACACCGTTGCCGATGTAGACGTCCTCGTTGGCGGTGTCGGTGAGGCCGTGCGACTGGTAGTACTGCGCCACCGCCGTGCGGGCAGAATAGATGCCGCGCGAGTCGGCGTAGCCCTGGCTCAGCGGCAGGTTGTGGATCATGTCGGCGAGGATCGCCTCGGGGGCCTCGAAGCCGAACGGCGCGGTGTTGCCGATGTTGAGCTTGAGGATCTTGTGGCCCTCGGCCTCGAGCCGCTGGGCCTCGACCAGGATCGGCCCGCGCACGTCGTAGCGGACGTGCTGCAGCTTCTTGCTCTGGACGACTCGGCGCATGGGGCCAGTGTTCCAGCCCGATCGCCCGCCCGACGGGTGGGCCCGGGGTGACGCGCCGCACGGCCGGCGGCGTCCCGGCATCCGGCCGTCGTGCAGCTCAGCGCAGCATGTCGGCGACCGCCAGCGTGGCCGAGCTGGGGCAGCCCTTGGTGAAGCCGTAGAAGGGGCCGAAGTCGCGGGTCGACGCGAACCCGGTGAGGTAGAGGCCGGGCACCGTCGTCTCGAACCCCTCCGAGAGGTCGGGGAAGCCGTCGGTGACCGCGAGGTCGTCGAGCAGGGGCTCGAGGTAGGGCACCTGCCTGATGTCGGCGCGGTAGCCCGACGCGAACACCACGAAGTCGGCGGTGAGGCGAGAGCCGTCGGTCAGGCCGAGCACGGTCGCCTCGTCGTCCTCCTCGACGTCGACGACCTCGGTGTCGGCGTGAACCGTGACGACGTCGGGCTTCAGGCGCGGGGTCAGCCACCACTCGAGGGTGAGCCGGCCGACCTGCCAGAACTGCAGGGCGATCGCCCGCTGCTCCTGCGCCGACAGGCCCCGCCACCAGCCGCGCTGGGCGAGGGTCTGCTCGATGTAGGGGTTCACGAACTCCCAGCTCACCCGCTCGAACGCCGGGGCGGGATGGCGGTGCACGACGTCGACCGAGGCCGCCCCGTGGTCGCAGAGCAGCGCCGCCCACTCGTAGGCGCTCTGCCGCCCGCCGATGACCACCACGCGCGCCCCGGCGAGCGCGTCGAAGTCGACGAGGTCGCAGGTGTGCGCGCGCCGGTGCTCGGGCACGCCCTCGTGCCAGGCCGGCAGGGTGACGAAGTGCCGGATGCCGGGCGCGGCCAGCACCTTGTCGGCCGTGATGGTCGTGCCGTCCGCCATGGTGGCCACGAAGCCCTCGCCGGACGCGTCGACCTGCAGGCCGTCGACGAGGCGCTGGTCGACGTCGAACCCCTTCCGCTCGCGGAACCAGTCGGTGTGGTCGAGGAACACCCCGATCGGCACCGGGTCGAGGTCGGCCCGGCGCAGGCCGCGGTCCTCGAAGTAGGCGGCGAAGGTGTGCTCGCCGGCGGCGTCGAGGTGCCAGTCAGGGCCGGAGCGCAGGAGCATGTCGGCCGGCATCTGCTCGCGCCAGAAGCTCATCGGCACGCCGACGACCGTGGTGTCGATGCCGCGGTCGCGGGCGCGGGCGGCGGCCGAGTAGGCGTAGGGGCCGGCGCCGATGACGAGCAGGTCCGTGCGGTCCACCAGGGCACCCCCTCTCGTCATCACTGCCCGAGTGATGCTCTCGCGCTGCCTCCCGTGACGCAAGGGTGGTCCGGCGTCCCGGGCGCCCCCGGGAGCGGGCTCGGGCAGACTGCGCCGGGTGGATGACGTCGTCGTGGAACGGGTGCTGCGGGCCGTGGAGCAGGTGCCCCGGGGTCGCGTCGTGTCCTACGGCGACATCGGGGCGCTGGTCGGCATCGGGCCCCGGCTGGTGGGCCGGGTGATGAGCACCTACGGCACGAACGTCACCTGGTGGCGGGTCTGCAACTCCTACGGCGACCTGCCGGTGCCGCTGATGGACGAGGTGCGCGAGCGGTGGGCGGCCGAGGGGATCCTGCTCAAGCCCAACGGCCGCGGATGCCGGATCGCCGACTACCGCGCCGACCTCATCGCGCTCTCGTCCGCCTACGAACGGGCCACGGCCGACCTTCCCGGGTGAGACTGGGGCATGAGGACCCGGTTCGTCGCCCCGCTCGCCGGGCTCGCGCTGATCGCGTCGCTGACCCTGTCCGCCTGCTCGGGCGACGACGGGGTGGGCGAGGTTCCAGCTCCGGCACCCACCCGCGCGTCCCGTGCCTCTGGAAGCGCGGCATCCGGTGGCACGGCATCCGCGAGCAGTGAACCGTCGGCAAGCCCGGCACCGCGCAACACCGCCGTGCCCGAGCTGGACGTCGAGGTGGTGACCGCCGGGCTCGAGCACGGGTGGGACATCGGGTTCCTGCCCGACGGGAAGGTGTTGGTGACCGAGCGGCCCGGGCGGATCTCGCTGGTGTCGGGGCTGCGCAAGGGGGCGAGCCGCAGCACGGTGAAGGCCGACCTCGACGACCTGTTCGTGCAGAGCGAGGGTGGCCTGATGGGGATGGTCGTGCACCCCGACTTCGCGACGTCGCGGGAGTTCACCACCTGCCAGACGCACCAGGAGAACGGCGACCCCGAGGACATCCGGCTGGTGACGTGGAAGCTGTCGGCCGACGAGCGGTCGGCGCAGCGGGTGAGGACGTTGCTGGCTGGTCTGCCCATCTCGACCGGGCGGCACTCCGGGTGCCGACCGGAGATCGCCGCCGACGGGGCCCTGCTGGTGGGCACCGGGGACACGGCCCAGGGTGGCATCCCGCAGGACCGCGCGGTGCTGGGCGGGAAGGTGCTGCGGCTCTCCCTGTCGACCGGGAAGCCGTTGCCGGACAACCCGTTTGCGTCATCGTCGAATGCCCGGGAGCGCTACGTGCTCAGCTACGGGCACCGCAACCTGCAGGGCGTCGCGGTGCAGCCGGGCACCGGGGCGGTGTACACGGCCGAGCACGGGCCGTCGTTCAACGACGAGGTGAACCGCATCGAGCCGGGCGCCAACTACGGCTGGGACCCGTCGCAGGGCGGCACCGTCGGCGGGTACGACGAGAGCGTGCCGATGACCGACCTGAAGCGCTTCCCGGATGCCGTGCCGGCCATCTGGCAGTCCGGCAGCACGACCCAGGCGGTGTGTGCCGCGGAGTTCCTCGAGGGGTCGCAGTGGGGTGGGCTCGAGGGTGCCCTGGTCGTCACGGCGCTCAAGGGCGCCAAGCTGCTGCTGCTGACCCTGAAGCCCGACGGGACGCTGGCCAAGGTGGCCGTGCCGAAGGCGACCAACGGGCCGTACGGGCGGCTCCGGGCGGCGCGGATGGGGCCCGACGGTGCGCTGTACGTGACGACCACCAACGGCGACGACGACAAGCTCCTCCGCATCAGCCCCGCCCCCTGACGTGCCCGGCCCTGGTCACCCGGCCGCGACGGCCATCCCGGAAGGCCCGCCAGCCCTGAAGCCGGCGGGTCGAGAGGTCGAGACATGCCCGGGATCCGTGTTTTCCACGGGCAAGTCATGACCCCTCGTCTTGGCTAACGTCCCACTCCGGAGTCGAGCCTGTGGATGACGGGGTCGGCGTACCGTCGGTTTCAGGCAGGCTGCGGCGATGGGGGAGATGGTCCTGCCGACCGCGCTGACCGATCGGCCGTTCACCGTGCGGGAGGCACGAGCCACCGGCCTGCGCTACGACCAGGTGCGGCGGGCTGCACTGCACACCCCGACCTGGGCGGTGCGGTGCATCGGGGCGCCGGCCGGCCTGTCCGCCCGGGCCGCTGCCTTCGCGTGCGGCCTTCCCGGCGACGTCGCGTTCTCACACGTGACGGCTGCTCGGCTCTGGCACCTTCCCCTGCCCACCGAACTGGAGCACGACGACGCCGACCTCGACGTCATCCGGAACACCGACAAGGAACGGATCCGACGCCGAGGATGCCGCGGCCACCGGGGGCTGGAGTGCCGCGAGGTGGTTGACGTCGACGGGCTGCGAGTCGTGGGGCTCGCCGACACCTGGGTCGACCTGGGCGAGGTGGTCAGCCGTGGCCTGAGGCTCGACGACCTCGTGGTGGCGGGTGACGCCGTGGCACGACGGCTCGAGATGCAGCGGCTCGCGGATGCCGTGGGCGCTCCGGTGGAGGTCGGCCTGCCGCCCGGGTCAGGAGCCGCGTTCCTGGGCACGGCGCTCGATGCTCGGGTCAGGCCCCGTGGGAAGGCACTCCTTGCTGAGGCGCTGCCCCTGGTTCGGGCGGGCTCGAGGTCTCCGATGGAGACCCGGGCACGGCTGATGTTCCACCGTGCCGGCTTTCCTGAACCTGAGCTCAATGCTCCTGTGCGCGACGTCCACGGCGGGTGGCTGCTCGAGGGTGACTTCGTGTGGCGGCCGCAGCGCGTCGTCGGGGAGTACCAGGGGGACGACCATCGCTCCCGGAAGCGGCGAAGCGCCGACTCGTCCCGAGCGACCGTCGCGGAGGCGAACAGCTACGAGGTGCTCGAGATCTACGCCGAGGACGTCTTCGGCGGAGCTCGACGTCGGGCCTGCCTGCGCCGCTTCGCCCGGGCGATGGAGCTCGACCCGTCCGACCTCACCATCGAGTGATCCGGCCCGGCGCAGGTCGGGATCGTCGAGGGGTCGAGACATGCCCGGGATCGGCGTTCTCCACGGGCATGTCATGACCGCTCGATCTGCTGGTGCGCGGGATGTCGCTCTCGGTCGGAGCTGCCCTCGGATCTACATCGGTCGAGGGGTCGAGACATGCCCGGGATCGGCGTTCTCCACGGGCATGTCATGACCGCTCGATCTGGGTCGTTCGTCGGGCCCTGAGCAGTTTCTGGCGGGAAGCCTCAGCCCCCGGACCTACCTCGGCGGGTGGCGAGGCGAGCTAGGGCAGCCGCTACCACGCCGACGCCGACGGCCCACTGCCAGCGTCGCCGCACCCGTCGCACCTGCACTGCGTCGCCGGGCCGGATCGCCGGGGCCACCCCGACCACCCGCCGCCGGGTCAGCCGGTTCACGACGGGCCCTGCCGCGTAGTAGTAGCCGTACGACACGAACAGGGTGTGCGCCAGGCCCTGGTCGAGCCGGCGCGACGACGTGCGCACGGCGTTGGCGCGGTCCCAGGTGACCCGGCCCTGACCACGCAACCGCCGCAGCAGGTCGACCTCGTCGCCACCCTGGGTGAGCGAGGTGTCGTAGCCCGGGAAGCCCTCGCGCCGGAAGGCGACGTTCGTGGCCGTCACATAGCCGACCCACCCCGTGAGCCGGTGCGCCGCTGCCACCACCGCGAAGCCCACCCGGGGGAGGACGGCCGCCCAGCCCGGTGGGTCCTCGTAGCGGCACGGGCCGCCCACGGCCACGACCTCGGGGTCGGCACGGAAGGCCGCGTCGATCCTGGTCAACCAGTCGGGTGGGTGCACCGTGTCAGCATCCGTGGACACGACGATCTGCCCTCGGGCGAGGTCGGTCCCCCGCTGCCGCGCCGCGCACACCCCGAGGACGGGCTCCTGCGCCACCCGCACCCCCGCCGCCCGCGCGAGCTCCGCGGTGCCGTCGACGCTGCCGTTGTCGACGACGACCACCTCGACGGCGCCGGGGAAGTCCTGCGCCCGCAACGACCCCAGGGTGCGCCCGAGCACGTCGACCTCGTTGTGGGCGGGCACGACGACGGAGAAGCGAGGCGCGTTCACGGTTGCTCCTCGAACGACGCCGACAGGTGCAGCCGCCGCACGAGCAGCAGCAGCACGGCGCCCACCGCCACCGGCAGCACGAGCACCAGGAACACGGGCGCCAGCGCGTCCGCGTAGACGGCGGCCACCTCCGCGCCCACCCCCGCGGGCAGCCCGGCGACGCGCTCGGGCGTCAGCGAGCCCACCGGCACACCCGTCGACCGCTCGAGCGGCAGCAGCCCCTCGTGCAGCCGACCGGTGAAGGCGGCGCCCACCATCGTCGAGCCGACCAGTACCCCCACCTCGCGGAAGAAGCCGTTCGTCGCCGTGGCGATGCCGACGTGCCGGCTGGGAACAGTGCTCTGCACGACGACCACGAGCACCTCCCAGGCGCAGCCGATGCCGATGCCGAGCAGCGCGAGGCAGCCCCCCACCGTCACCAACGACGTGTCGGCGCCCCAACGCGACATCAGGGCGAGGGCCGTCGCGGTGAGCGCCGCACCCAGCACGGGCAGGAACCGGTGGCGGCCGGTGCGAGCCACCACCTGGGCCGCCACGACCGTGGCACTGCCGAGGCCGCCGATCAGGGCCAGCATCATCAGGCCGGCCCCGCGCGGGCTCAGCCCCGCGGCCATCTGCAGGTAGGTCGGCAGGTACCCCACGGTGCCGAACATGGCGGCACCCAGGACGAGACCCGCGATGACCGCGACGACGAAGGTGCGGTCACGAAAGAGCAGGGGCGGCAGCAGCGGATGCCGGGAGCGCCGTTCCACGACGACCAGCGCCAGCGTGAGCAGCCCGGTCACGGCGGCACCCATCCCCAGCGCCACCCACGAGGTGCCCGGCCGCGCAGCCACCGTGACGAGCAGGGTCAGCGAGAGCACCGCGCCCGTGAGCAGCGCGGTGCCGGCGGCGTCGAGGTGCACCGAACCCCGCGGCGGGCGACCCCGCGGCAGGGTGCGGGCGGCGAGCGCCACGGCCAGCACCCCGACCGGCACGTTGACCCAGAAGACCCACCGCCAGCCGGTCGTCTCGACGAGCCAGCCGCCGAGCAGCGGCCCTGCCACGGCGCACCCGGCGAACACCGCCCCGACCGCCGTCATCACCGGTGCCCGGCGGCGGGCGGGCAGCAGGTCGGCGAGCACGGCATAGACCAGCACCACCAGTGCCCCACCGCCAAGCCCCTGCACCGCCCGGGCCGCGACCAGCGTCGGCAGGTCGCGCGCCAGCCCGCCGAGCACCGAGCCAGCGACCAGCACCGACAGCGCGGCGAGGAACACCGGCCGCCGCCCGAGCAGGTCACCGAGCCGGCCGAGCACCGGCATCATCACCGTGCCGGTGACGAGGTAGGCCGTGGTCGCCCACAGCAGCTGGTCGCTGCCGCCGAGCTCTCCCACGACGGTGGGCAGTGCGGTGGCCAGCATCGTCGCGTCGAGCTCGGCGAGCACCAGCCCGGCCATGAGCGCGGCGAGCACCGGAGCCAGACGCTGGAGGTCATCGCGCACCCCCACGGCGGCGGAGGGCGCCGCCACGTCCGTGCGGCTCATGCCGCCGCCGTCGCGTAGGCGGGCACGCCGAGCAGGCGGTCGACGGTCGTGAACGAGTAGCCCGCGTCGCGCAGCCGGTCGACCAGGGGCCCGACGGCCGCCACCGAGGCGCGGCGGTCGCCGCCGCGGGCCTCCCGGCCGTCGTGCAGGATGACGATGGCGCCCGCCCGCGTCCGGCGCACCGCCCCCGCCACGAGCACCTCGGGCCGCGGCTGGAACAGCTCGAGCGGGGAGGCGAAGGTGCCGGAGACGACCTGCGAGCCGGTGCCGGCGATGCCGCGCAGCACCCACGGCCAGTGGCACAGCCACGGCGGCCGGTAGAGCAGGGGCGCGCGCCCGCACACCTCGTGCAGCGTGGCCCGCCCACGCTCCACCTCGCGCCGCTGGGTCGGCTCGGTCGCGTACCGCGAGAAGGTGTGGCTCTCGCTGTGGTTGCCGAGCACGTGCCCCTCGTCGACCACCCGTCGGGTGACCTCCGGGTGCCGCCTCGCGCACCGGCCCACCTGGAAGAACGTCGCCGGCACGCCCTTGCCGGCCAGGGTGTCGAGCAGAAGCGAGGTCCACGGCTCGTTGGGGCCGTCGTCGAAGGTCAGCGCCACGGTGCGCTCGCTGGTCGGCGCGCGGAACGGGAACGACCCGAACACCTGCGAGGTCGGCCCGAGCCCGGCCCGGGCCGCCACGGTCAGCCCGGTCGCGAGCACCGCAAGGGCCGCCGCCCTCGGGTGACGGGCAGGCGGCATCCGGGAGTGATGGAGCGGCATACCCGCGCAGTACCCGGTCATGCATCGTGGATGCGACGCTGTCGAACGTTGCGACGGTGCAGGTCGAAGGCCCGCTGCCCGGGCCTCGGCTCAGCCGGTCTCGACGATGGTCGTGACCACGTCGGTCACCGACGGGCGCTTCGGGGTCGAGGAGAAGCCGAACCGGCAGGCCGGGTCGACCGGCGCCAGGCCGCCCAGCGGGATGCCGTCGAGCGCGCCGGTCAGCGCGGTGACCGCGCGCAGGTCGGTCGCGCCGTAGAACTCGCGCCGCCCGGCCCGGGCCATCCCGCGCGTGCGCACTCCGCGCATCGCCACCCGCGCCACCGGGTCGGCCACGGTCGCGAACGCCGGGCTCTGGGCCACGGCGCGGGGCACCAGCCGCAGGAGGTGCCCCACCGGCATTCGGCCGCCAACCTCGACGCGCAGGGACAGCGACGACGACTCGACCACCCACTCCGACCCCGCCACACCGCCGCCCGACACGCTGAACGGCTCGAGCCGGGTCTCGTCGAACACGTAGGTGGTGGCGACCAGGTCTCGCACCTGCTCGCTGGGCGCCACCAGGATGCGGTGCCCGTCGGCGCGCTCGACCATGGCGTCGGCGAACGGCCCGAACGGGCTCTCGTGCCACCAGCCGACCACGACCCGCACGCCGCTGGTGGACCCGACCCCGGCGATCCGGCCCCGAAACCTCTGACGCGTTCCCACCGCCACATCATCCCCACTAGGGTCCGGGCATGGCAGTGGCGCCCACCCCAGGTTCGACACCGGGGTCCGTCACGCCGCCCGGCCCCCGGCTCACGCCGTCCGCGCGACGGGGCTACGGCCTCGGCTCCGTGGCCACCGGCTCGTTCGGCACGGTGCCCGGGCTGCTCCTCCTGCCCTATCTGACCGACCGGCTGGGGGTCACCGCCGGGCTCGCGGGGTTGGTCGTCTTCCTGCCCAAGGCGTGGGACGTCATCCTCAACCCGGTCGCCGGCCGCGTCAGCGACCGCTCCACCAACCCCGGTGGGCGCCGCCGGCCGTTCCTGATCCGCTCGGGCACCCTGCTGGCGCTCGCCTTCGTGCTGCTCTTCGTGGGCCCGACCTCCCCGACCGGCCTGGCCACCACCTGGGTGGTCGTGCTGTTCATCGCCTGCGCCACCGCCTACGCGTTCTTCCAGGTGCCCTACGTCGCGATGCCTGCCGAGATGACCGACGACTACGACGAGCGCACCCGGCTGATGACGTGGCGGGTGGCGATCCTCGCCCTCACCATCCTGGTCAGCGGGGGCCTGTCGCCGATCATCCGCAACCAGCTGGGGCCCGAGTGGGGCTACCGGGGGGTGGGACTGTTCGTCGGCACGCTCATCCTCATCGGCACGGTCGGCGCCTGGTGGGGGACACGCAACACCACGATGACGGATGCCGCCACGGCCGGTGGCAGCCTCGCCGACCAGCTGCGCGTCGTCGCCGCCTCACGCGAGTTCCGCACCCTGCTCACCGTGTTCGTGCTGCAGGCACTCGCCACCGGGGCGATGCTCGCCGGGGTCGACTACGTCGCCCGGGTCCTGCTCGGCAGCCCGGGCGCCTCGACCGTGCTGTTCGTCTGCTTCGTCGCGCCGGCCCTGCTCGTGACCCCGCTGTGGCAGCGGGTCGGTGAGCGGCGCGACAAGCGCACCGGCTACCTCTGGGGCTCGCTGCTGCTGGCCGGCGGGGCGCTGGCCACGCTGCTCACCGTGCGGGTGGGCGTCGCCGCCACCGCCGCCAGCGTCGCCGTCGTCGGGGTGGGTTACGCCGCCTGCCAGATGTTCCCGCTCGCGATGCTGCCCGACGTCGCCGCCGCCGATACCGCCCGCACGGGCGAGAGCCGCGCCGGCACCTACACCGGGGTCTGGACCGCAGGCGAGACGCTGGGCCTTGCGCTCGGCCCGCTGCTGTACGCCGGCGTGCTCGCCCTGGGCGGTTACGTGTCATCCACCGACTCCGCTGCAGTGCAACCCGATTCGGCGCACACTGCCATCGCACTCGGCTTCACGATCATCCCGGCCGCCTTGGTCGCGGTGTCACTGCTGGTGCTGCGCACGTACCGGCTCGACCAGGAGGTGTCCCGGTGACCCCAGCGACGAGCGAGTCAGTCCTCGCCACCCTGCGCGAGCTGCAGGCCCACGACCTGCCCGCCCACGGCGGCCGCACGCTCGCCTACGTCTACGACTCCGGGCTCGCCGACGCGGATGCCGTGGGGCTCGAGGCGCTCGCGATGTTTGCCGCGTCGAACGGGTTGGACCCCACAGCTTTTCCCTCGCTGCTGCGGATGGAGAACGACCTCGTCGCACTCGCGGGCGGCCTGCTCGACGCACCCGACGGGTTCGCCGGCTCGGTGACGTCCGGCGGCACCGAGTCGATCCTGCTCGCGGTGCTCGCCGCCCGCCAGGGCTCGCCCGGCACGACCGACCCGAGCATGGTGATCCCCAGCTCGGCGCACGCGGCGTTCCACAAGGCGGCGGAGTTCCTGGGGGTGCGCGCGGTTCTCGTCGACGTCGACCCCGAGACCTTCCGAGCCGACCCGGCAGCCATGGCGGGTGCCGTCGACGACACCACCGTGCTCGTCGTCGCCTCGGCGCCCTCCTATGCCCACGGCGTGGTCGACCCGGTGCCCGAGATCGCCGCGCTGGCCGCGGCGCGCGGCATCCGCTGCCACGTCGACGCCTGTATCGGGGGCTGGGTGCTGCCGCACCTCGACGACGCCCCGCCGTGGACCTTCGCGGTCGAGGGGGTCACCAGCATCAGCGTCGACCTGCACAAGTACGCCTACACGCCCAAGGGCGTCTCGGTGCTGCTGCACCGCACGCCGGCGCTGCGGCAGGGCCACTTCTTCGCCTCGGCGAACTGGCCGGGGTACACGATGCTCAACAGCACGATGCAGTCGACCCGCTCCGGGGGTCCGCTCGCCGCCGCGTGGGCGGTGACCCAGCGGATCGGCATCCAGGGCTATGCCGACCTCGCGGTGCAGGCGCGCGACGCGACGCTCGCGGTGGCAGCCGCCGTCGACGGCATCCCGGGCCTGAGCGTGCTCGTCACGCCCGACGCGACCCTGGTCGCCCTGGTCGCCGACGACTCGTGCGACGTGTTCACCATCGCCGACGAGATGCTCGAACGGGGATGGTTCGTGCAGGCGCAGCTGTCGTTCGGCGGTGTGCCGCCCACGCTGCACCTCACCCTGTCCGCCGCGACCGCACCGTCGGTGCCCGAGCTGGTGGGGGCGCTGCGCGAGTCGGTGGATGCCGCCCGCGCCGCCGGTCCGGTCGGAGTCGACGCGGGGCTGGCGGCCCTGCTCGGGTCGATCGACCCGGCAACCCTCGACGACGCCGGGTTCGCCGGGCTGCTCACCGCCGCGGGGCTGGCCGGCAGCGACGGCGCGCTGGCGCTACCCACCCGGATGGCCCCGGTCAACGCCCTGCTCGACGCCTGCCCGGGGCCGCTCCGCGAGGCCCTGCTGCTCGGGGTGCTCGACCGCCTCTCGCGCCCGACCGCCTGACCCGGCGGATGCCGAGACCTGGGGCGACATCCGCCCAGTGGCCCTCTCGATGCCCCGTGCAAGGGCCACACGCCAACAGCTCGTTTGGAAGCGACGGACCTCGGGTACTGGCTGAGGGCGTGCGTTGGGTTCCCGGTGCAGCGGTCCGTCGGGACGTGGCCGCCCCGAACCTGACCGCTCAGGGACTCCAGAGAAGGGATGACACGTGTCGGCCTCCCAGATCGTCGTCCTGGCCGCCTCCGACCCCTCCGGGCTGTTGCCGGCGCGGGATCAGATGGCCCTGTCGCTGGGCTGGCACATCGTGCTCGCCTGCTTCGGCGTGGCCCTCCCGTCCATGATCTTCGTCGTCCACCGCCGCGGGCTCGTGCGTCCCGACCCGGTCGCCCTCGGCCTGGCCAAACGCTGGGGCAAGGTCTCAGCCGTCCTGTTCGCGATCGGCGCCGTCTCGGGAACCGTGCTCAGCTTCGAGATGGGGTTGCTGTGGCCGGGGCTGATGGGCCGCTTCGGCGACGTCCTCGGCCTTCCCTTCGCCTTCGAGGGGCTCTCGTTCTTCGTCGAGGCCATCTTCATCGGCATCTACCTGTACGGGTGGGGACGGATGCCGCCGCGCCGTCACCTGATGATGTTGGTCCCGATGGCAGCGGCCGGTGTCGTCGGTACCTACTGCGTCATCTCGGTCAATGCGTGGATGAACATGCCCACGGGCTTCCGGATCGCCGACGGGGAGGTCACCGACGTCGACCCGTGGGCCGTGCTGTTCAACCGTGGCGCGTTCCTTCAGTTCGCCCACATGTGGGTGGCCGCCTTCATGGTCGTGGGCTTCGCCGTCTCCGCCGTGTACGCGGCGGGGATGCTGCGCGGCCGCCGGGACGCCCACCACCGGCTGGGGTTCACCATCCCGTTCACCTTCGCGACCGTCGCCGCGCTGGCACAGCCGGTCGTCGGCCACGTCCTCGGGATCCGGCTCGGCGAGACCCAGCCCTCCAAGCTGGCGGCGTTCGAGCTTGCAACCACCACCGAGCAACCGGCTCCACTGCGCATGGGCGGCCTGCTCATCGACGGCGAGCCGCGCTGGTTCTTCGAGATCCCCAGGTGGGGGTCGTTCATCGCCCGAGGCTCGTTCGACAAGCCGGTGCGTGGGCTCGACACCTTTCCTGCGGCGGACCGTCCGCCGGTCAACATGACCCACCTGGCGTTCCAGACCATGGTCGGGATCGGAACGCTGCTTGCCATGGCGGTGGTCCTCTACTGGGTCGCCCGACGGCGCGGTCACGACCCGCTCGGGAACCGCTGGGTGCTCCGCGCGGCCGTCGCGGCCGGCCCACTGGCGGTCATCGCGCTCGAGGCCGGCTGGGTCGCCACCGAGGTCGGCCGACAACCGTGGATCGTGTTCGGGTACCTGCGCACGGCCGAGGCTGCCGGGAGCAACAGCGGCCTGTGGCTGCTGCTCGCTGTCACTGCAGCTGTCTACGCCGCGATGACCGCCGGTGCCGTCGTCGTGCTGCGGTCCATGAGCAGACGCTGGCGAGCGGGTGAGGAGGACCTTCCCAGCCCCTACGGTCCAGAGCTCGCCGATGCGGACCGGTCGCCCGCCCAGGGGTCTGCCCGGCAACCGGCGGGGGGTGGAGGGTGAGCCTCGCGGTTGCGGTCGCTGCCGCCCTCTTCGCCGGCATCATCGCCTACTCCCTGTTCGGTGGCGCCGACTTCGGCTCCGGGTTCTTCGACCTCACCGCAGGCGGCACGCGGGCCGGTGCAGCGTTGCGCACCCAGATCGACCACAGCATCGGCCCGGTGTGGGAGGCGAACCACGTCTGGCTGATCTACGTGCTCGTCATCTGGTGGACCGGCTTCCCCGAAGCGTTCGCAGCCGCCATGGTGACCCTCATCCTGCCGCTGCTGTTCGCGCTCCTGGGCATCGTCCTGCGCGGGGCCGCCTTCGCGTTCCGCAAGTACGCCGCCACCCTGGGCCAGGCCCGGCTGTTCGGCGTCGTCTTCGCCGGCTCCTCCCTCATCACGCCCTTCTTCCTCGGCGCCGTGGCCGGCGCCATCGCCTCCGGAAGGGTCCCCCTGACGGGAGGCGGCGGACTGTGGGACTCCTGGCTCAACCCCACCTCGATGGTCGGCGGCCTTGTCGCGGTGGGGACCTGCGTGTTCCTGGCCGGAGTCTTCCTGGTCGCCGACGCCGATCGCGCCCAGAACCGCGAGCTCACCGCGACACTTCGCACGCGCACCCTCGCAGTCGCCGTCGTCACGGGGGTGATGGTTGTCGTCGGGCTCGTTCCGCTCGCCCAGGACGCAAGCGTCCTGTGGGACGGCCTGACCGGGCGGGCGCTACCGCTCGTCGCAGCTTCCGCCGGCGCAGGCGCCGCAACTGTGGCCCTGGTGTGGACCCGGCGATACCGCGTCGCCCGCGTCACCGCCGTCATCGCCGTGGCGGCCGTGGTCAGCGGATGGGGCGTGGCCCAGTACCCGTGGATGCTCGTCGGTCAGGTCACCATCGAGGACGCCGCCGGTGCCGACGCCACCTTGTGGGGCCTGCTGGTCGTCGTCGTCCTGGCCGGTATCGTCGTCCTACCGGCGCTGGCCTACCTGTTCTCCTTGACCCAGTCTCAGCCCTGGTCCACTGATGAGCACTCGGCTTCGTCAGGAGTGGTGCCGTACCGGGAGCCGAGTCCAAGACCCTAGGTCCGCACGGAGGCCACCGTGGCCTGGTGAGCTGCCACCTCAGCATCGACAGCACACTGCCCCGAGGCGTCCTCCGGCGGAGGTGGCGGGCCGGTCGGACGACGCGCGGCCGCGCGGTCCGACCACGTCGGCCCGAACGCGACGATGGCCCCGCTCGGACGACCGGTTCTGCGCTCGTCCGGCCGCCGTCCCGCCTCCCCATCCGCTCGGCCGCTTGCCCCTCGCCCCGCGAGGGTATTGGCTGGGCCACGATCCAGCACCGCAGCCGGAAGGACGCCGATGGCACCCGAGACCCCCGACCCCGCCCTCTCGCACACGGTAGGGAGGGACGCACCGGCCCTGCTCGCACAGACCATCGGCGACAACCTCGACGCGACCGTGGCCTGGGTACCCGAGCGCGAGGCGCTCGTCGACCGCGCGACCGGCATCCGGATGACGTACGCCGAGCTGGGCACCGAGGTCGACCGCCTCGCCCGCGGCCTGGTGGGGGCCGGCATCGCCAAGGGCGACCGGGTCGGCATCTGGGCGCCCAACTGCGCCGAGTGGGTGCTGACGCAGTACGCGACCGCCAAGGTGGGGGCGATCCTGGTCAACATCAACCCGGCGTACCGCTCCCACGAGCTCACCTACGTGCTCAACCAGGCCGGCATCGCGATGGTGGTCATCGCACCGTCGTTCAAGTCGTCGAACTACGTGGCGATGGTCGACGCCGCCCGCGACGAGTGTCCCGCGCTGGAGCAGGTCGTGGTGATCGGCGAGGGGTCGTGGGACGACCTGCTCGGCCGCGCCGACGCGGTGAGCCCGGAGCGGCTGGCGATGGTGCAGTCCGCGCTCGAACCCGGCGATCCGATCAACATCCAGTACACCTCGGGCACCACCGGTTTCCCCAAGGGCGCCACCCTCTCGCACCACAACATCCTCAACAACGGCTACCTCGTGGGGGAGGTGTGCCGGTACACCGAGGAGGACCGGATCTGCATCCCGGTGCCGTTCTACCACTGCTTCGGCATGGTGATGGGCAACCTCGCCGCCACCACCCACGGGGCCTGCATCGTCATCCCGGCACCGGGTTTCGACCCCGCCCTGACCCTGGCGGCCACGGCCGAGGAGCGCTGCACCTCGCTGTACGGCGTGCCGACGATGTTCATCGCCGAGTGGGCCCTGCCGAACCTCGCCGACTTCGACCTGAGCTCGGTGCGAACCGGCATCATGGCCGGCTCGCCGTGCCCGGCGTCGATGATGACCAGGCTGTTCGAGGCCGGCATCGAGGAGATGACGATCTGCTACGGCATGACCGAGACCTCGCCGGTGTCGACCCAGACGCGCACCGACGACTCGTTCGAGCGCAAGGTCGGCACGGTCGGCGCAGTGCACCCGCACCTCGAGATCAAGGTCGTCGACCCGCTGACCCGCGAGACACTGCCGCGCGGGGAGGCCGGCGAGTTCTGCACCAAGGGCTACTCGGTGATGCTCGGCTACTGGGAGCAGCCCGAGAAGACCGCCGAGGTGCTCGTCGACGGCTGGATGCACACCGGCGACATCGCCGTGATGGATGTCGACGGCTACGTGCAGATCACCGGCCGGATCAAGGACATGGTGATCCGCGGCGGCGAGAACATCTACCCGCGCGAGATCGAGGAGTTCCTCTACACCCACCCGGACGTGCTCGACGCCCAGGTGATCGGTATCCCCGACGCGAGGTACGGCGAGGAGCTCTGCGCCTGGATCCGGATGCGCGACGGCGCCGAGCCGCTCACCGCCGAGTCGCTGCGGGCCTATGCCGACGGCCGGCTGGCCCACTACAAGATCCCGCGCTACGTGCGGGTGGTCGACGAGTTCCCGATGACGGTCACCGGCAAGGTGCGCAAGGTGGAGATGCGTGAGGTGACGGTCAGCGAGCTGGGCCTGTAGACCGCGTCCGGGCCCCCGTGGCAGGGGTGTCACCAGTGCCGCTCAGGGCGCTTCCGGAGCGGTAGGTTGTGCCGCGAGATCGCCCCCCACGGGGCACCCCCGACGACAGGACCCCCCGCCATGACGGCCCGTTTGATCCTCCTGCTGCTCCTCATCCTCGTGGCGGTCGTCATCGTCGTGGTGGTGCTGCGGCGGGGCTCGGCACAGCGCGACGCCCACCGCGTCGAGGCGGCCGACCTGCGCTCCGAGGCCGACACCCTGGCAGCGGGCCTGGCCGGTCAGAGCGCCTTCGCCGACCAGGCGGCCGAGCGGGCCGGGGTGGCGCGGGCCGAGGCCGAGGAGCGGGCCCGCGAGGCCGCCCGGCTCGAGGCCGAGGCCGCCGAGCACCGGGCCGCCCTCGAAGCCACCCAGCGCGAGTACGAGGCCACCATGCGCCGTGCCGACGACATCGACCCCGATGTCAAGGAGTCGCAGTACCCCGCGGTCACCGAGTCCGAGGGTGGGCGCCCGGGCGCCGCGGCGACCGCGCCGGATGCCGGCACCGACGAGCCCGGTGACGTCGCCGTCGCCGAGCACGAGGACCACGGGGAGCGCGCGGACGGTGACGTGCCGATGACCCGTGCGGAGCGCCGAGAGGCCCGCGAGGCGGGCGTGACCGACGGTGGCGCCGGATGGGCCGCTCCCGCGGCCGCGTCGTCGGCCCCGGCAGCCGGGGCGGCCGGCGCGGCAGCCGCCGGCGCCTCGGCGTGGGCGGCCCGCGGCGACGACCACCCGCACGACCGTGAGGAGAGTGAGCGGATCGCCTCCGCGGCCGACTTCCGCGACGACGTGACCGCCGAGCCGACCGAGGTTTACGCCGCGCCCGAGCGGGGTACCGACCCGCACATGAGCGACAACTCCAGCACCGAGACCACCCAACACCCGGGGAACGACGACGGACTCGGCGCCGGAGACGCCGCGGCATCGGCCGGTGGCGGGGCCTACGCCGCCACCCGTGCGATGCACGACGACGGCAACGGCTCCGGTGCGGTCACCACCGATGACACCGACGACACCGCGACCACCGGCGACACCGCGACCACCGACGACACCGCGGATGGCACGGACGGCACCTCTGCGGACAGCTCCCCCGGCGCGGAGACCGATCGCCGCGACGGCGGCACCCGGGCCGAGGGCGACCCGGCCGACATGACCATCATCGGCGAGCCCGATGCCTACGCGACGACCGAGCCGGTCATGGCCTCCGAGCAGACCGCCCCGGTCTCGCGCGACGAGGGCGACGCCGGCGTTGCACGGCGCGAGGGCGACGCCGACACCTCCCGCCCGGGCGGGTCCGCCGACGAGCGGGGCGACGACGCGGCTACCGGCGAGCACGCACCCGCCGAGGTCGGCGCCGCCGTGGCCGAGACCGAGGGCACCGACCGCAGCGCCGCCGACGTGGCGGAGGAGACGACCCAGGAGCGCTACGACCCGACCCCCACCCGCGACTGGGCCGCCGACGAGGGCGACCTCCTCGAGCAGAACTCCGACCGCGGAGACCGACTGGAGGCCGAGCGGTCCGACCTGGCCCACGAGGCCGGCGACGCGGCCCCCGACGCGGCAGCCGAGTCCGGCGACGCGCACCCGGCATCCGACGCGGGCGACACCTCGGCCGGTGACGGCACGGCATCCGCGGGCCGCCGGATCTCGGCGTTCGAGGAGATCCGCGACGGCGGCTTCGGGGTGGGCTCGGCAGCTCCGCTCGACGGCGGGGCCCAGCCGCTCGACCACCCGGTGCAGGGTTTTCACGACATGACCTACCGGGCGCCGGGCGACGCCGGGTACGACGTCGCCGAGCCCGACGTGTGGTTCTACGACGAGGGCGCCGCGCAGCGCAGCGGCTTCCGGCGCGCCGACGGCTGACGCCCAGCACGACCGAACCGCACCGCGCGGCACGCCGACATCCCGGCGTGCCGCGCGGTCGTGATGCGCACCACGTAGGTAAGCCTCGGTGGGCCACGCTCGGGCAGACCCGATAGGTTCGAGCCACCGACTGGCCGAGAGGAACCGCCGTGCGCATCGGAGTGCCCAGAGAGACCCGACCGGGTGAGACGAGGGTCGCGGCCACCCCGAAGACCGTGGAGGCCATCCGCGGGCTCGGGTACACCGTGTTCGTGGAGCAGGGAGCGGGGGCGCTGTCGAGCTTCGACGACGCCGCCTACCTGCGAGCGGGCGCCGAGGTCGTCGACGAGGCGGTCTGGAACGTCGACGTGCTGCTGAAGATCAACGCGCCGTCGGAGGCCGAGATCGCGCTGCTGCGGCCGGGCCAGGTCGTGGTGTCGTTGCTGGCGCCGGCCCTGAACCCCGAGCTGGTGCAGGCCCTGGCCGCCCGTGGCGTCACGGCGCTGGCGATGGATGCCGTGCCACGGATCTCGCGCGCCCAGTCGCTCGACGTGCTGTCGTCGATGGCGAACATCGGCGGCTACCGCGCGGTGGTCGAGGCGGCGCACGAGTTCGGGTCCTTCTTCACCGGTCAGGTCACCGCGGCGGGCAAGGTGCCGCCGGCGAAGGTGCTCGTCGTGGGTGCGGGGGTGGCCGGGCTGGCCGCCATCGGCACGGCATCCTCGCTCGGTGCCGTGGTGCGCGCGTTCGACGCGCGCCCCGAGGTGGGGGAGCAGGTCGAGTCGATGGGGGCGGAGTTCCTGCGCATCGACATCGAGCAGGCGGCGCCGTCGGCCGACGGCTACGCCAAGGAGACCAGTGCCGACTTCGACGCCAAGGCCGCGCAGATGTATGCCGCGCAGGCCGCCGACGTCGACATCCTCATCACCACGGCCCTGATCCCGGGGCGCCCGGCGCCGCGGCTGATCACCGAGGACATGGTGGCCTCGATGAAGCCCGGCTCGGTGGTGGTCGACATGGCGGCCTCCAACGGCGGCAACGTCGCCGGCTCGGTGGCCGACCAGAAGGTGGTCACCCCCAACGGCGTCACCATCCTGGGCTACACCGACCTGCCCGGGCGCCTGCCCACCCAGGCCTCGCAGCTGTTCGGCACCAACCTGGTGAACCTGCTCAAGCTGGTCACCCCGGCCAAGGACGGCGAGTTCACCCTCGACCTCGACGACCAGGTGCAGCGCGGCATGACCGTGGTACGCGACGGCGACGTGCTCTGGCCGCCGCCCCCTGTGCAGGTGTCGGCGGCACCGGCTGCTGCCGTGGCCGCGCCCGTGGAGCCCAAGCCGGCGAAGGTGCCGATGAGCGCCAACCGGCGGCTGGGCTACATGGGGCTTGCGGCGGCGGTGTTCCTGCTCGTCGCGGCGGTCTCACCGGCCCCGTTCCTGGGGCACTTCATGGTCTTCATGCTCTCGGTGGTCATCGGGTTCTACGTCATCGGCAACGTGCACCACGCGCTGCACACGCCGCTGATGTCGGTGACCAACGCGATCAGCGGCATCATCGTCGTCGGCGCCATCCTGCAGGTCGGCCACGGGTCGGTCGCGGTGTCGGTGCTGGCGTTCATCGGAATCCTGGTGGCGAGCATCAACGTCTTCGGTGGGTTCCGGGTCACGGCCCGAATGCTCGAGATGTTCAAGCGTGAGGAGCCGGCCCGATGACGCTCCCCGTCACCCTGGTGCAGGGCGCATACATCGTCGCGGGGCTGTCCTTCATCCTCGCGCTGGCCGGGCTGTCGCGGCACGAGTCCGCGCGCGCCGGCAACCGGTTCGGCATCATCGGCATGGCGATCGCGCTGGTGGCCACCATCTGGGCCGCCACCGGCGGGGTCAAGGTCGCCGAGTCCGGTGGGTTCACCGTCGGCATCGAGGGCTCCGGCTGGTTCGGGCTGGCGATGATCCTGGCGGCGATGGGTATCGGCGCCGCGATCGGGCTCGACCGGGCGCGCAAGGTCGAGATGACCGGCATGCCCGAGCTCATCGCGATGCTGCACAGCTTCGTCGGCCTGGCCGCCGTGCTCGTGGGCTGGAACTCCTCGTACGAGAAGGCGCTGTACCCCGGCATCCACTCGGTCGAGGTGATGGTCGGTGTCTTCATCGGCGCGGTCACCTTCACCGGCTCCATCGTGGCGTTCCTGAAGCTGTCGGCACGCATCAAGTCGGCGCCACTGATGCTGCCCGGGCACAACTGGATCAACCTCGGCGCCATCGGCGCGTTCCTGCTGCTCACCGTGGTCTACGTGCTGGTGCCCCAGGACAACGTGGCGCTGCGCGCCTCGCTGCTCGGCCTCGTCACCGTCATCGCCCTGGCGCTGGGCTGGCACCTGGTCGCCTCGATCGGCGGCGGCGACATGCCCGTCGTGGTGTCGATGCTCAACAGCTACTCCGGCTGGGCCGCGGCCGCGGCCGGCTTCCTGCTCGGCAACGACCTGCTCATCATCACCGGGGCACTCGTCGGCTCCTCGGGTGCCTACCTGAGCTACATCATGTGCAAGGCGATGAACCGCTCGTTCATCTCGGTCATCGCCGGCGGGTTCGGGGTCGAGGGCGGCACCATCGCCGCCGACGTCGACTACGGCGAGCACCGCGAGATCACCGCCCAGGGGGCCGCCGAGCTGCTCACCGAGGCCCGCTCGGTCGTCATCACCCCCGGGTATGGCATGGCGGTGGCGCAAGCGCAGTACCCGGTGGCCGACCTGACCAAGAAGCTGCGCGAGCGCGGCATCGACGTGAAGTTCGCCATCCACCCGGTCGCGGGGCGGCTGCCCGGCCACATGAACGTGCTCCTGGCCGAGGCCAAGGTGCCCTACGACATCGTCCTGGAGATGGACGAGGTCAACGACGACCTCAAGGACGTCGACGTCGTGCTCGTCATCGGCGCCAACGACACCGTCAACCCCGCGGCGAACGACGACCCCACCTCACCCATCGCCGGGATGCCGGTCATCCGGGTCTGGGAGGCCGAGAACGTCATCGTGTTCAAGCGGTCGATGGCCACCGGCTACGCCGGCGTGCAGAACCCGCTGTTCTTCAAGGAGAACACCCAGATGCTGTTCGGTGACGCCAAGGACCGGGTCGAGGACATCCTCAAGGCCCTCTGACCCGCTGACTCCTTCGGAGTCGGGTGCCCAGCTGGTTGCCCCCGCGACCACCTGAGCACCCGACTCCTGGAGGCCGTGGAGCGCACGTCGATAGGCTGCGCCGCGTGAGCCCGACCGAGCAGTCCACCGACATCACGGATGCCGTGACGCCATGCCTGCCCGTCGGCTCACTCCGGGGGTCCGTGGACCGCGACAACTGGGTCGACGACGTCCTCGGCGCGCGCTGGCCGTGAGCTCATCGGTACATCCCAGCTGGGCGGGTGCCCCCGCCAGCCTGCGCGCCCTCGTCGTCGCGGTTCCCACGACGATCGCCGCCGTCCCGATCGTGCTGGCCGCCGGGCGCACCGCAGTGTTCCGCGACGAGGTGGCGACCGCCCAGCTCGCGACGCTCCCCCCCGGTGACCTGTGGCGCGCCACCGAGCACGCCGACCGGGTGGTGCTGCCCTACCTGCTGGTGATGAAGGGCTGGCTGGCCGTGGCCGGCGACAGCACATTCGCCCTGCGGGTGCCCTCGGTCGTCGCGGCCGTCGGCCTGGTCGCCGTGCTCGCCGTGCTGGGTGGCCGGCTCGCAGGGCCGGTCGGTGGGGTGGTTGCCGCCCTGGCCGCCGGCGCCGCGCCGCTGGTGCCGAAGGTCGCCGTGCTGGCGCGCCCCTACGCCATGGCGGCGTTCGTCGCCGTGCTGGCGGTGCTGGTGCTGCACCTCGCACTGGGGTCCGGTCACCGCGGCTGGTGGGTGGCCCACGCGGCGCTCGTCACGGCATCCGTGCTGGTACAGCCGTTCGCCGCGGCAGCGCTGCCGGCCCACGTCGCGCTGGTCGCCGGCACCCCGGCGCGGCCGTGGCGGCGGCTGCTGTCGGGGTGGGCGGTGGCCCTGGGGGCAGCGGCGGTGGTCGCCGTCGGGTCCCGGGGGCAGCAGGGTCAGGTCGGCTGGATCGCCGAGGTCGACCCGGGGGGTGCGCTGGTGATGGTGCGCGACGCCCTGTCCGGGCCGGTCGTCTGGCTCGCGGTCGCCGGTGCAGTGGTCGGGCTGGTGCTCGTCGTGACCCGTCGGTCGGCCCCGTGGTGCTGGGTCGGTGGGGCGCTGGTCCTCGCGCCGCCCCTGCTCCTGGCCATCGTGACCGCCGTGCTCCAGCCGGCGTTCGTGCCCCGTTACCTCTTCCTCGTCCCGGCGGGCGCGGCGCTGCTGGCCGGTGGGGCAGCGGGGGCGGTGGCCGACCTGCTGGCCCGCCGTGAGCCCGCCGCCACCACGGTGCCTCGCATGGTTACGGCCGTCGCGCTGGCGGGGTTACTCGTCCTGGGGGTTGGGGTCCTCGGGCGCGACGGTGGCCTGCCCACCGATGCGTATCGGGCCACGTCAAGCTGGTCGGCCGACCCCGAGTCCGCCCTCGCCCAAGCCGTGGGCGAGGCGCTGCGGCCCGGCGACCTGCTGGTCGTCGAGCAGCGGGTCGGCTGGGGCGGCTACGCCGGTGAGCTGGCCCGGGCCTGGGGCGACGACGACCTCGCGGCGGCCCTGGCCGACCGGGCCGTGAGCGGCGACCTCGCCGACATCACCCGGGTCGTCGCCTCGACCGGCCCGCCGCGCACGGTGGCAGCGGGGGAGGCAACGCCGACCGGCGTGCCCGCCCGGGTCGTGCTGCTGTCATTGCGCTCGACCGCGGCCGACCGCTTCGTCGCTGCCGCCCCGGCGGGGTGCACGGCCGGGAAGCGGGTCCGCGACCCGCGGCTGCGCGACACCCGGCTGTGGGTGCTCCAGTGCGACTCGACGCCCGGCAGCACGGACCTGTCCGCCGCGCCCGACGACCCGGTCCGCTGAGCCCCGGCCCGCCGAAGGGGCGCCCGGGCCGCCGGTAGGCTTCGCCGCGTGAGCGACACCGAGCAGCCGACGTCCATCACGTACGCCGGGGCCGGCGTCGACGTCGAAGCCGGTGACAAGGCTGTCGAGCTGATGAAGGCCAGCGTCCGCCGCGCCACGCGCCCCGAGGTGCTGGGTGGGCTGGGCGGGTTCGCCGGCATGTTCGACGCCAGCGCGCTGAAGTCCTTCGACCACCCCGTGCTCGCCACCTCCACCGACGGCGTCGGCACCAAGGTCGCCATCGCGCAGGCGCTCGGCCGGCACGACACGATCGGGTTCGACCTGGTGGGGATGGTGGTCGACGACATCGTGGTGTGCGGCGCGGAGCCGTTGTTCATGACCGACTACATCGCGTGCGGCAAGGTCGTTCCCGAGCGGATCGCCGCCATCGTCTCCGGCATCGCTGCGGCCTGCGCCCAGGCCCGGGTGGCCCTGATCGGTGGCGAGACCGCAGAGCACCCCGGCCTGCTCGACCCCGACGAGTACGACGTCGCCGGCGCCGCCACCGGCGTCGTCGAGCGGGATGCCGTGCTCGGCCCGCAGCGGGTGGCCCCCGGTGACGTCGTGCTCGGCCTCGCCAGCAGCGGGTTGCACTCCAACGGCTACTCACTGGTGCGCCGGGTCATCGCCCGCGCCGGCTGGGCCCTCGACCGGTACGTCGACGAGTTCGGCCGCACCCTGGGCGAGGAGCTGCTGGAGCCGACCCGCGTCTACTCCGCCGACCTGCTCGACCTGGTGCGGTCGGATGCCGTCGACGTGCACGCCCTCTCGCACGTCACCGGCGGCGGGTTGGCGGCCAACCTCGCCCGGGTGCTGCCGCCCAGCGTGCACGCCCGGCTCGACCGCTCGACCTGGGCCCCGCCGCCGGTGTTCGGCACTGTCGGCGCGCTCGGGTCGGTGCCCCGGGCCGACCTCGAGCGCACCCTCAACATGGGCGTCGGCTTCGTGGCGGTGCTGCCGGCCGGTGGCGTCGACGCGGCCACGGCGCTGCTGGAGGCGCGCGGCATCCACACCTGGGTGATGGGCGAGGTCACCGCGGCCGACGGCGCACCGGTCGAGGACGGCGTGGAGGTCGTGCGCGGTGCCAAGGGCGTCGAGGGCGGGTCGGTGCAGGTCGTCGGCGACCACCCCACCCCCTAGCGACTTCGTGCGACTTGCACACGTTTTCGCGGCCGATGGGCGTGCGAGAACCGCGTGTAAATCGCACGAAGTCGGGAGCTTCTGGTCAGACGATGGTGATCTGGGGGGCGTAGAGGGCCATCGCTGCGAGGGCTCGCTCGGAGTTCTCCGGGGTCGACCCGGCGCACCCGTCGCGCACCACGCGCACCGTCGCCCCCGCATCCGCCGCGGGCAGGGCGGTCGAGAGCACGCAGCAGTCGGTGGCGACCCCGGACAGCGTCAGGTGGGCGTCGGACCCGAGGAGCTCGCGCAGCACCGGCCACTTCCCGAAGGTGCCGGCGGTGACCACGTGGTCGGCGACGTCGGACAGCTCGGGCACCACGGCATACAGCGGGTCGGTGCCGGGTACCAGCGCGAACGGCCAGTCGCGGTAGTAGGACTCCCACGAGCCGCCCAGTGACGGGTCGGCGACGAAGCGGGTGACCACCGTGCGCGCACGGCCGAAGGATGCCGCGAGCTCGGCGATGCGCGGTACCGTCGCGGCCCACAGCGGCGAGCCCCAAGGTGACGTCGCCGGGTCGGCGAAGACCACCTGGGGGTCGATGACCACGAGCCAGCCGTCGTCGAACGCGTCGGTCACCGGGCGGGCTCGCGGTCGGTGACAGCGGTGGAGGCGGCTGACGGGGCCAGCGCCTCCTGCCGGCGCACCCGCCCTCGGCGGGCCAGGTAGGTGACGACGAAGCCCAGCACGAGCGCCAGCAGCACGCCGATGTTGGAGTAGGCCCAGTTGCCGTCCCAGTACGGCGCGTCCGGGCCCGTCGTCACGTACGTGCCCAGCCCCAGCGGCTCGAGCAGGTAGCCCTGCCAGTTGTTCCACGCGGCATCCTGGGCGAAGCTGTTGACGACCAGGCCCCAGCCGAGGACCGAAGCCACCACCATGGTGCCGATGGAGACCCAGTCGAACGAGCCGTAGCGGCCCCGGGCGTCGAAGAGGTCGTCGTCGTCGTAGTCGCTCTTGCGCAGAGCGATGTCGGCGATCATGATCCCGGCCCAGGCCGCCAACGGCACGCCGAGGGTGATCAGGAAGCTCTGGAACGGCCCGATGAAGCTCTGTGCGAAGAACACGACGTAGATGGTGCCGAGGGTGAGGATGACGCCGTCGACCAGTGCGGCGGCCGGCCGCGGGATGCGCACCCCCAGCGAGAGCAGGGTGAGCCCTGAGGAGTAGATGCCGAGCACGGCCCCCGAGACCAGCGACAGGATGACCGCGATCAGGAAGGGCACGAGCAGCCAGGTCGGCAGCAGGGTGGCCAGGGTGCCGATCGGGTCGTTCTGGATGCCTTTCATCAGCGCCGGGTCGGAGCCGGCCAGCAGCAGACCGTAGGTCACCAGGATGACCGGTGCGACCGCTCCACCGAAGGTGTTCCAGCCGACGATGGCGGCATTCGAGGCGTCGCGACGCTGGTACCGCGACCAGTCGGCGGCGATGTTGATCCAGCCCAGCCCGAACCCGGTCATCACGAGCACCAGCGCCCCGATGACCGCCTGCGAGGAACCGCTCGGCAACGCCGTGACGGCCGACCAGTTCACGTGGTTGAGGGTCAGCAGGATGTAGCCGACGGTGACGATGCCGGTGACCCAGGTGAGCACCGACTGCATTCGCATGATGATGTGGTAGCCGGCCACCGAGGCCGCGACGATGAGCAGGGCGACGACGGCGGCTGCCACGATCTTGGTCGCCGTGCCCCCGCCCCAACCGAGCTGCTCGAAGATCGTCGAGGTGGCCAGCACCGCCAGGATGGCCAGGAAGGTCTCCCAGCCGATCGAGGTCAGCCACGAGATGACCCCGGGCACCTTCTGGCCGTTGACGCCGAACGCGGCTCGGGACAGCACCATGGTGGGCGCCGATCCGCGCTTGCCGGCGATCGCGATGATGCCGCACAGAGCGAACGACACGATCACCCCGACGACGGTGACCAGCACGGCCTGCCAGAGCGAGACTCCGAAGCCCAGCACGAAGGCGGCGTAGGAGATGCCGAAGACCGACACGTTGGCGGCGAACCACGGCCAGAACAGGTCACGAGGGCGGGCCGTGCGCTCGGCCTCGTCGATGATCTCGATGCCGGTGGTCTCGACCCCGAGCCGCTTGGTGGCGGCGACCGTCGTCTCAGTCATAGGGGCGAGCATAGGCCCGCGCTGCTGCCGCCCGGGCCTGCGTGATCACCAGTCGCGCGGGCGCACACGTACGACCCGCGCCGGCGGCGCGGGTCGCACGAAGGGCTCGATCAGGTCGGTGTCAACGCCGACCCGACGACCACTGCCCGTAGTCGTCCTCGTCCTCCCGGTCGCGGTCGTCGCTGCTCGCTCGACTGCCGCTCTGGGCGGTTCCGTGTAGTTCTCGCTCAAGCGCTGAAAGATCGGTGTCCGGGCTGTAGTACTTCAGCTCGCGAGCGACCTTCGTCTGCTTGGCTTTGGCTCGGCCGCGCCCCATGGCGTGACCCCCTCGTGCGTCTGCCGGGGCGGCATCGCTCGCCGGACGGCCCCGTCTTCAGGGTCATCCCAACTCGCGGAGCGGTCCCGGGAATCGTGTGTGTGTCGTGACGCCAACGGTACATGAGTGGAGCACCTCCGGCGACGCCGTCCCGTCAACGGTGTCACAGGTTGCGGTGTTCCCCCGCGGTGGGTGTCGCGCCGACCGGGTCACCGGGCAGCCAGGGTCGTCGCCCACCGGCCGCGATCCGCCGTTCGGCCAGCCGGTCAGCGGCCACCGCTGGGCTCACGCCGGCGGCATCGGCGTCGCGCAGCACCTCGAGGGTGTGCTCGAAGATGGTCGCGGTGCGCTCGCGGGCCCGCTGCATGTCGAACCCGTGCAGCTCGTCGCTGACCTGGATGACGCCGCCAGCGTTGACCAGGAAGTCGGGGGCGTACGTGATGCCGCGCGCCAGCAGCCGGGCGGCGGTGCCGCGCTCGCCGTCACTGACCAGCTGGTTGTTGGCGCCACCGCAGACGACCCGCGCGCGCAGGGCCTCGACGGTGCCGTCGTCGAGGGCGCCGCCGAGGGCGTTGGGGCTGAACACGTCGACCTCCTGGCGCACGAGCGCCTCGAGGTCGTCGACCACCTGCACCCGCGGGTGCACGCGCACCAGGGCCTGCACGGCACTGGTGTCGACGTCAGAGACGAGCACCTCGGCGCCGTCCTCGAGGAGGTGGTCGGTGAGCCGCCGGCCCACCTTGCCCACGCCGGCGATGGCGACCCGGCGCCCGGCCAGCGTCGGCTCACCCCACACGTGCTGGGCCGCAGCGCGCATGCCCTGGAACACGCCGTAGGCCGTGAGCACCGAGGAGTCTCCGGCGCCCCCACGCTCGGGGGACCGGCCGGTGGCCCAGCGGGTGGCCTCGCCGACGACGTCCATGTCCGCCACGTAGGTGCCGACGTCGCAGGCGGTGACGTAGCGGCCCCCGAGCGACTCGACGAAGCGGCCGTAGGCCCGCAGCAGCTCGGGCGTCTTGTCACGCCGCGGGTCACCGATGATGACCGCCTTGCCGCCGCCGTGGTCGAGCCCGGCGACGGCGTTCTTGCTCGTCATCGCGCGCGACAGGCGCAGCACATCGGCCAGGGCCTGGTCGGTGGAGGAGTAGGGATGGAAGCGGGTGCCGCCCAGGCCCGGCCCCAGCGCCGTGTCGTGCAGGGCGATGATCGCCCGCAGCCCGGTCTCGGGGTCGGAGCAGAAGGCGACCTGCTCGTGGCCCGCGAGGTCGATCAGGTCGGTGGCCATGGTGGTGCTCCTGGTGCTCGTTACGGTGCCTCAACGCTATCCCTCCGGCCGGCGACGCGGCACGGGCGGGAGAGGGCGCTCACGCGGTGCCCGAACCGCACAGCGATTTCGCAGCGGTACCGCAGCGGGCCCGGCCAGCGTGGGTGGCCGGTCATCCGGGGGCTGCTCAGAGGCGGGGCCCCGGGACCGGTGCGGACCGGGCGGAGGGGGGTCCGGTCCGCACCGGGGCCGGGTGCCGGCGCCCACCGGCGCGGGCCACCGGCATCCGTCGGTCCAAGGACTCGGCCGTCGCTCCGGGCCTGACCGCTGCGTGGGGCAGGATGGGCCCATGACGGAGCCACACGGTCTGCGGGTCGGGTACAAGGCGTCGGCGGAGCAGTTCGCCCCGGACGACCTCGCGGGGTTCGCGGTGCGAGCCGAGCAGCTGGGCCTGGACTCGGTGACGATCAGCGACCACTTCCAGCCCTGGCGGCTCGAGGGCGGGCACGCGCCGAACTCGCTCGCCTGGATGTCGTGGGTGCTCGCCCGCACCGAGCGGGTGCTGGTGGGCACCTCGGTGATGACGCCGACCTTCCGCTACAACCCGGCCGTCGTGGCCCAGACCTTCGCCACGATGGCATGCCTGGCGCCCGGGCGGGTGATGCTCGGCGTGGGCAGCGGTGAGGCGCTCAACGAGGTGGCCGTGGGCTCCGTGGGAGAGGGGGAGTGGCCCGAGTTCAAGGAGCGCTTCGGCCGGCTGCGTGAGGCAGTGCGCCTGATGCGTGAGCTGTGGACCCAGGACCGGGTGACCTTCGAGGGCGAGTACTACCGCACCGAGGACGCCGCGATCTACGACCGCCCCGACACGCCGGTGCCGGTCTACGTCGCGGCCGGCGGCCCGATGGTGGCGCGGTATGCCGGGCGCGTCGCCGACGGCTTCATCTGCACCTCCGGCAAGGGTCGCGAGCTGTATGCCGACCAGCTCGTACCGGCCGTCGACGAGGGCCTGGACAAGGCCGGGCGGGCACCCGACGAGATCGACCGGATGATCGAGATCAAGGTGTCGTGGGACCCCGACCCGGAGCGGGCGCTCGAGAACACCCGGTTCTGGGCGCCGCTGTCGCTCACCGCCGAGCAGAAGCACTCGATCCACAGCCCCGCCGAGATGGAGCGGGCCGCAGACGAGCTGCCCATCGAGCAGGTCGCCAAGCGCTGGGTCGTCGCCTCGCGCCCCGAGGAGGTCGTCGAGGCGCTGAAGGTCTACACCGACCTCGGGTTCGACCACCTCGTGGTGCACGGCCCCGGCCACGACCAGGAGCGGTTCCTCTCGACCTTCGCCGAGCAGGTCCTGCCCGGGCTGCGCGAGCTCACCCCCGCGCGCCGGTGAGCGCGCGGTGAGCGGCGACGGCATCCCGGCACCGGGCCCGGGCGTGCCGGCCGCTCCGGCGGCGCTACGGTTGCGCGGGCGCACGTTCGACGCCGCCCACCCGGCGGTGATGGCCATCGTCAACCGCACCAACGACTCGTTCTGGGCGGGGAACCGGCACGGTGACCTCGCCTCGGCCCGACGCGCCCTCGACCTGGCGGTCGAGCTCGGCGCCGACATCGTCGACGTCGGCGGAGTGCGGGCCGGCCAGGAGGGCGAGGTGGTGACGCCCGAGCAGGAGATCGAGCGGGTGGTGCCGTTCCTGGCCCGGGCCCGCGAGGACCACCCCGACCTCGTGCTCAGCCTCGACACCTGGCGCTCGGAGGTGGCCCGGGTGGCCGCTGCCGAGGCCGGCCTCGACCTGGTCAACGACACCTGGGCCGGCCACGACCGCGAGCTGGTCGACGTCGCCGCCCGGGCCGGTGCCGGCTACGTCATATCGCACACCGGCGGCCTGCCGCCGCGCACCGACCCGGTCGGGGTCACCTACCCGCCCGAGCCGCTCGGGGTGCTCCTCGACGCGCTGCGCACCCTGCGCGAGGGCGCCGAGCGGGCCGTCGCGGCCGGCATCCCGCCCGAGCGGGTGCTCGTCGACCCCACCCTCGACTTCGGCAAGACCACCGCCCACTCGCTGACCCTGCTGCGGCACACCGCGGCCATCGTGGGTCTGGGCTACCCTGTGCTGCAGGCGATCTCGCGCAAGGACTTCATCGGCGAGAGCCTCGACCTGCCCGCCGACGAGCGGTTGGAGGGCACCCTGGCCGCCACCGCGGTCGCGGCCTGGCTGGGGGCGACCGTCTTCCGGGCGCACGACGTGCGGGCCACCCGTCGGGTCGTCGACCTGGTGGCGATGATCCGGGGTGACCGCCCGCCGCTGCTCGCGGTGCGCGGGGTCGCGACGTGATCCCGGCGCCCGGGCCGCTGGCCGGCATCCGCGTCGTCGAGCTCGGTGGCATCGGGCCGACCCCGTTCGCGGGGATGCTGCTGGCCGAGCTGGGCGCCGAGGTAGTGCGGGTCGACCGGCCGGGTGAGTCGAACCCGCTGGCGCTCGCGGGTGGCCTGCGGCGCTCGCGGCCCAGCATCGCGGTCGACCTGAAGACGGATGCCGGGCGCGCGGTGGTGCAGCGGCTGGTCGACGGCGCCGACGTGCTCGTCGAGGGCTACCGGCCCGGGGTGGCAGAGCGGCTGGGGCTCGGGCCCGAGGAGTGCCTCGAGCGCAACCCCCGGCTGGTGCACGCCCGGATGACCGGTTGGGGGCAGACCGGCCCGTGGGCACAGCGGGCCGGGCACGACATCACGTATGCCGCGGTGTCGGGCACGTTGCACGCGCTGGGCACGCGCGAGCGCCCGGTGGCCCCGGTGCCGGTGATCGGCGACTTCGCCGGGGGGTCGATGTACCTCGTCGTGGGGGTGTTGGCCGCGTTGTTGGCGCGGGGCACCACCGGGCGCGGGCAGGTGGTCGATGCGGCGATGGTCGACGGTGCGGCGCACCTGTTCTCGATGGTGCACGGGCTGCTCGGCGTGGGCGCGTGGCGCGACGAGCGCGAGGCCAACCTGCTCGACGGCGGGGCACCGTTCTACGCGGTCTACGAGTGCGCCGACGGCCGGTTCGTGGCCGTGGGGGCCCTCGAGCCGCCGTTCTGGGCCGAGCTGCTGGCCGGGCTCGGGGTGGAGGTGGCCGGGAACCAGTACGACCCCTCGACCTGGCCGGCGCAGCGAGAGGCCTTCGCTGCAGCCTTCCGCACTCGCCCGCGCGACGAGTGGGCAATGCACTTCGAGGCCACCGACGCATGTGTCGCGCCGGTGCTGTCGCTGACCGAGGCCCCGCACCACCCGCACCTGGTGGGGCGGGGGACCTTCGCCCCCGACGCGTCCGGCCACCCGGTGCCACGCACCGGCCCGCGGTTCTCCGCCACGCCCGCGCGCGGCCCCGGCCCCGAGCCGGTGCCCGGCGCCGACACGACGGCCTACCTGCTCGCGCACGGCTTCAGCGAGTCGGAGGTCGGCGAGCTCGTCGCGTCGGGTGCCGTCGTGCAGGCCTGATCACTGGTTGGCGGCTCAGCGTGGGTGAGGAGCGAACGGCCCGCTGTCGCCGAAAACCGTTGTGGCGAAACGCTCCCCGACGAACTGGTGCGTCACGGCATCCGGGTGCAGTGCGTCGGGCAGCGGGTGCTCGACGTGGTCCGCCTCCCCGTAGAGCGCGAGCCCGTCGACGAGGTGGAGGTTCGGGTCGTCGGTGGCGCGGCGCGCGACGACATCGGCCAGCGCCTCGCGGATGACCTGCAGCGTGAGCCGGCCCGCGGCCACCTCAGCGGGGTCGCCGGTGGCGCGGAACCGCACCCGACCCTCGGCGATGGCCTCCCAGTCGGGCGCGCCGGGGCCCGGGGTCTCCTCGTGGATGGGGCACAGCAGGGGTGTGACCACCAGCAGCGGAGTCGTGGGGTGGCCCTCGCGGATCGTGTCGAGGAACCCGTGCACGGCGGGGGTGAACGTCCGCAGCCGCATGCCGTCGAGGTTGACGATGTTGATGCCGATCTTGACGCTGAGCAGGTCGGCGGGGGTGTCGCGGATGGCGCGTGCCGTGAACGGGTCGAGCAGCGCCCCGCCGCCGAACCCGAGGTTGACCAGGTCGACCTCACCCAGGCGGGCTGCGACGGCCGGCCAGGTCGTGGAGGGGCTCGCAGCATCCGAGCCGTGGCTGATCGAGCTGCCGTGGTGCACCCAGGTCCGGCGGTCGCTGGGTGGTGCCGCCTCGACCGGACGATCGGTGTGCAGCGCGATGACCTCGGTGACCTCGGTGTGCGGCAGCCAGATCTCGAGCGTCTTGGCGTGCGCCGGCAGCCCCTCGAAGCGCACCCTGCCGGGGCCGCCCTCGGTGAGCGTCGTGGCACCGGTGGTCATGTCGAGGGTGATGGTCGACCCGCCGCTGACGTGGCCGCGTGCCGTGAGGTGCCCGTCGACGACCAGGTCGTAGACGCCGAGTGGCCGCGGGGGGACACCGACGAAGGCGCGCCGGGTGGCGTGCGCCTCCAGCTCGACCACGGTGGCGGAGGTGCGCACAGCGACACGCACACCGGAGGGTTGCGCCTCGGCCAGCGCGAGGCCGGGGTCGGTGTTCTGCCGGCGCGCCGGGGCGTCCAGGCGGTGGGGGAGCACTCCGCGGGCGGTCGGCTCGACCTCGAGCGCACCGCGCACCAGGTCGGCGGTCACAGGGGTGGTGACGGGCAGGGCAGGGCTCACGACAGGCTTCCTCGGGTGGGGTGGTGGCCGGGCGGCGCGTTGGCGCGCGGGCAGAACGGCAATTCTGCGCGGCCTCGTCGAGCGGTGCAAACGGGTTGCCCGACGACGCCGGCCCGTCGTGCGGTTCGATGGGGGGTATGACCACCAGCGCCGTCACCACCGTCCTCGTCGAGACCGCCGGAGCCGTCGGGCGGATCACCCTCAACGCCCCGGAGCGGCTCAACGCCGTCGACCCGCAGATGTGCGCGGCCGTTGCGGATGCCGTGCGCGCCTTCGACGCCGACCCCGGGGTGCGGGTGGTGGCGCTCACCGGGGCGGGCCGCGGGTTCTGCTCGGGTGCGCCCCTGTCTGCCGACGGGGCGACCCAGGGCACCCTGTACGCCGGCGCCGACCTGGTGCGGGCGCTGCTCGCGTCGCGCACGCCGGTGGTGGCGCTGGTCAACGGGGTGGCCGCCGGCATCGGGGTGCCGATGGCCCTCGCCTGTGACTACGTGGTGGCCAGCGACGCCGCGTCGTTCGTGCTGGCGTTCGCCCGGATCGGGCTGATGCCCGACGGTGGCTCGACGGCCCTCGTGGCGGCGTCGATCGGCCGGGCGCGGGCGATGCGCCTTGCCCTCACCGGCGAGAAGCTGGGTGCCGTCACGGCGGCCGAGTGGGGGATGGTCGCCGAGTGCGTTGCGGCCGAGTCGTTCTCAGAGCGCGCGGATGCCGTGCTTGCGGCGTTCGCGTCCGGCGCCACGCTGGCACTGGGCGAGACGAAGGCTGCGGTCAACGCGGCATCCGTCGATGTCGAAGCCGCGCTCGCCCGTGAGGAGGCCGGGCAGATCGCGCTCATGCACACCGCCGACTACCGCGAGGGCGTCGCAGCCTTCCTCGCCAAGCGCCCGGCCGACTTCACCGGCCACTGACGAGGAAAGCAGGCCCCTCCCGGTTTCAGCGCGCGTCCCGGATTCGACCTATTGGTCGATCTCACGACACCAGGCCAACGTGGATGCTGCGGCGACGCTGATCGGGTGCCCCCGAGTACCTGACCCGGTCTACCGCCTGGTAGATGGACGGATCGCAGCACCAACGACGCTTTGGCCGGCGCCAAGTCCGGCCAGACCTACGTCCCGACCTCGTCTACCGCCTGGTAGGTGAACTGATCGGTGCATGTGCTGCGCGGTAGCCGGCGCTACGTGGGGAGGGCCAGCGAGAAGGCGACAGGAAGCAGACGAAGCGAAAGCGGCGACCCAAGCGGCAGGAGCGGAGCGGTGGGATGCCGTGGGCGAGCCGAGTGCGCGTAGCGCGCGAGGTGCGGATGGTCAACGGCTGCACACGGCATCCCGCCGCGCAGCGGTCAGTCGGAAGCGCGACCCAAGCCCGGCGTACCCAGAGTGACCTCTTGGTCGATCTGGGGACGGGCGGCCAGGACGCAGGCCGTCCCTGATGTGACCTATTGGTCGATCTGGGGACAGTCGGTGGGACTGCGTCAAGGTCGCGTCAACGGGCGTCAGGGCGGCGTCACCCCCGACCGGATGCCGACAAGGCGGGTGTGTCGTAGCAGGCATGTGGGAAGACATCATCGCTGCCGTCGTGGGGTCGGGCCTCGTGGCCTACCTCCTCTATGCCCTGGTCCGCCCGGACCGGTTCTGAGGAGACGTCGTGAACCCCGCCCTCATCACCGGCGCCGCCGTGCTCACCCTGGCCGCGCTCCTCGCCCTGGTCCATGTGCCGCTGGGCACCTGGGTCCACCGGGTCTTCACCGACGAGCACGACTGGCGCGTCGAGCGCCTGGTCTACCGGCTCGTCGGCGTCGACCCCCGCACCGATCAGCGCTGGACGGGGTATGCGGTCTCCGTCGTTGCGTTCTCGGTGGTCTCGGTCGTCGCCCTCTTCGTGCTCATCATGGTCCAGGGGTGGTTGCCCTGGTCGCTGGGCCGGTCGATGGACTGGCACACCGCGCTCAACACTGCCGTCTCCTTCACTACGAACACCAACTGGCAGTCGTATGCCGGTGAGGCCGGCGCGGGCTACACCGTGCAGTCCGTGGGGCTCACCGTGCAGAACTTCGCCTCTGCCGCCGTGGGCCTGGCCGTCGCCGTCGCGCTCATCCGCGGCATCGCGCGGCACAGCACCGACCGGATCGGCAACTTCTGGGTCGACCTGGTGCGCGGGACCATTCGCATCCTGCTGCCGATGGCCGCGGTCGCCGCCGTCGTGCTGCTCGTGGGCGGGGTCATCCAGAACCTCACCGACCCGACGATGATCACCACCGTCACGGGTGGACAGCAGGTCGTCCAGGGCGGAGCCGTCGCCTCGCAGGAGGCCATCAAGGAGCTGGGCACCAACGGTGGCGGGTTCTTCAACGCCAACTCCTCCCACCCGTTCGAGAACCCCAACGCCTGGACCAACCTGTTCGAGATCTTCCTGCTCCTCGTCATCCCGTTCTCGCTGCCCTACACCTATGGCCTGATGGTGGGGAGCCGGCGCCAGGGCGTGGTCGCCACGGCCACCATGGGCGGCCTGCTGGTGACCAGCATGGGCCTGGCTGCGTGGGCGGAGTACTCGGCCTCGGGGTCGGCACTGGGCTCGATGGAGGGCAAGGAGCAGCGCTTCGGTATCGCCTGGTCCTCGATCTTCGCCACGGCGACCACGGGCACCTCCACCGGCGCGGTCAACTCCATGCACGACAGCTTCAGTGCGCTCGGGGGGGCGGTGCCGCTGTCGAACATGATGCTCGGCGAGGTCTCTCCCGGTGGAGTCGGCACCGGGCTGTACAACCTGCTGGTCTACGTCGTGCTCGCCGTGTTCATCGCCGGCCTGATGGTGGGCCGCACCCCAGAGCTGCTGGGAAAGACGGTGGGCCGCAAGGAGATCACCTACGTGGCGCTCAGCGTGGTGGTCACCCCGGCCCTCGTGCTCATCGGCACCGGTCTCGCGATCGTGCTCCCGGCGGCCACCGCCGGCTTGCTCAACACCGGACCGCACGGCCTCAGTGAGATGATGTACGCCTACACGTCGGCCTCGAACAACAACGGCTCGGCCTTCGCCGGGCTCACCGCCGACCAGCCTTACCTCAACCTCACCCTCGCGTTCTGCATGTTCGCCGGTCGGTTCGTCCCGATCGTGCTCGTGCTCGCCCTCGCCGGTGCCTTCGCCGCCCAGCGCCGACGCCCCGTCACCGCCGGCACGATGCCGACCGACACCCCGCTGTTCACCGTCCTGCTCGCCGGCACCGTCGTGGTCGTCGCCGGGCTCACCTTCTTCCCGGCCCTGGCACTCGGGCCGATCGCGGAGGCCCTGTCATGACTGCTGCTGCTCCCCTGATCCGCACCGGCTGGGACGCCCTGCCACAGGCGTTCGCCAAGCTCGACCCCCGGCACACCTTCCGCTCGCCGGTCATCTTCGTGGTGTGGGTCGGGTCGGTGCTCACCACCGTGCTCGCCGTGCTCGACCCGTCGGTGTTCTCGATCTCGATCACCGTGTGGCTGTGGGCGACGGTGCTGTTCGCGAACCTCGCCGAGGCCGTCGCCGAGGGCCGCGGCAAGGCCCAGGCCGAGACCCTGCGCAGGACGCGCACCGAGACCACGGCCCGTCGCCTGCGCGACGATGGCACCGAGGAGCAGGTGCGCGGCACCGAGCTGCACCTCGGCGACCTGGTTGTCGTGGAGGCCGGCCAGGTGATCCCGGGCGACGGCGATGTCGTCGAGGGGGTCGCCACCGTCGACGAGTCGGCGATCACCGGCGAGTCCGCACCCGTCATCCGCGAGTCCGGCGGCGACCGCTGCGCCGTCACCGGAGGTACGACCGTGCTGTCGGACCGGATCGTCGTCAAGGTGACCAGCAGGCCGGGGGAGACCTTCATCGACCGGATGATCGCGCTGGTCGAGGGTGCGGCCCGCCAGAAGACGCCCAACGAGATCGCCCTGACGATCCTGCTCACGACCCTGACCCTGATCTTCATGTTCGCCGTCGGCGCCATCCAGCCGATGGCGATCTACTCGGGGTCGCGCCTGTCGCTGGTGGTCCTCGTGGCCCTGCTCGTCTGCCTCATCCCGACGACCATCGGGGCGCTGCTGTCGGCGATCGGCATCGCCGGCATGGACCGGCTCGTGCAACACAACGTGCTCGCGATGTCCGGCCGCGCCGTGGAGGCCGCCGGCGACGTCAGCACCCTGCTGCTCGACAAGACCGGCACGATCACCTTCGGCAACCGCCAGGCGAGCGACGTCGTACCGGTGGAGGACACGAACCGCGAGGAGCTGCTCCGCGCGGCCTACCTCTCCTCCCTCGCCGACGAGACGCCCGAGGGTCGCTCGATCATCGACCACACCCTCGCAGAGGGCGTCGACCCCGCCACCGGCTCGTTCGCCGAGCTGCGGCAGTCGGGTGCCGAGTTCGTGCCGTTCTCGGCGTCGACCCGGATGTCGGGCGTCGACCTGCCCGACGGCACGTCGGTGCGCAAGGGCGCGGGCTCCGCCGTCGCCGCGTGGGTCGAGTCCTCAGGTGGCCACGTCGCCCACGACCTGCACTACGCGGTCGACGGCATCAGCGCCAACGGCGGCACCCCGCTCGTCGTGGCGATCTCGGAGCCCGGAGGACGCGCCCGAACCCTGGGTGTTGTCCACCTCAAGGACATCGTCAAGCCCGGTATGCGCGAGCGATTCGACCAGCTGCGGGCCATGGGCATCCGCACCGTGATGATCACCGGCGACAACCCGCTGACGGCCAAGGCGATCGCCGAGGAGGCCGGCGTCGACGACTTCCTCGCCGAGGCCACCCCCGAGGACAAGATGGCGCTCATCAGGGCCGAGCAGGAGGGCGGCAAGCTCGTCGCGATGACGGGGGACGGCACCAACGACGCCCCTGCACTGGCCCAGGCCGACGTCGGCGTCGCGATGAACACCGGCACCTCCGCGGCCAAGGAGGCCGGGAACATGGTCGACCTCGACAGCGACCCGACCAAGCTGATCGACGTCGTGGCCATCGGCAAGCAGCTGCTCATCACCCGCGGCGCGCTGACCACCTTCTCGATCTCCAACGACGTCGCGAAGTACTTCGCGATCATCCCGGCGATGTTCGTCGGCATTTTCCCGGGCCTGCAGACGCTCAATGTCATGGGTCTGTCCAGCCCTGAGTCGGCGATGCTCTCAGCGGTCATCTTCAACGCGCTGATCATCGTGGCGCTCATCCCGCTGTCGCTGCGCGGCGTGAAGTACCGGCCGGTCTCCGCCCACCAGATGCTTCGCCGCAACCTGCTCGTCTACGGCCTGGGCGGCCTCGTGGCTCCCTTCGTCGGCATCAAGCTCATCGACCTCGTCGTCTCCCTCTTCCCCGGACTCAGGTGATCACCGTGGCCATCGCCCGCCAGCTCTCCGCCGCCGTCAAGGCGCTGCTCGTCCTCACCGTCCTGGTCGGTGTGCTCTACCCCGCGGTCATCCTGGCCGTCGGGCTCGTCGTGCCCGGCCAGGCCAACGGGTCGCTCATCGAGGTCGGTGGCAAGGCCGTCGGCTCGAGCCTGCTCGGCCAGGCCGCGCAAGGGCCGCAGTGGTTCCAGGCCCGGCCGTCGGTGTCCGACCAGGCCGGCGACACCAGCGGTGGCTCCAACCTCGGGCCCAGCTCGCAGGACCTCGCCACCGCCGTGGCCGAGCGCGAGGCGGCCCTGCGGGCGGCCAACCCGGACGCTCCGGCGACGATCCCGGCGGACGCGCTCACGGCATCCGGCAGTGGCCTCGACCCGCACATCTCGCCGCAGTACGCCGCCTACCAGGCGCCGCGGGTCGCCAAGGCGCGTGGAATGAGCGTGCAACAGGTGAACACGCTGATCGCCGACCACACCCAGGAGGCAGCGTTCGGCTTCCTGGGCCAGGACCGGGTCAACGTGACCGAGCTCAACGTCGCGCTCGAGACCGCCGACGCCGCAGCCGGCAGTCAGTGAGAATGAGCGGATGGCACGCGGTCGGCTTCGCATCTACCTCGGGGCGGCCCCCGGGGTGGGCAAGACCGTCGCGATGCTCGACGAAGGGCGTCGACGGATGGCGCGCGGCACCGACGTGGTCGCCGGGCTGGTCGAGACCCACGGCCGCGAGCACACCGCCGAGATGGCCGAAGGCCTGGAGGTGCTGCCCCGTGCCCGGCTCGGGCACCGAGGCGCGACCTTCGAGGAGATGGACCTCGACGGCCTGCTGACCCGACGCCCGAGCGTGGCCCTGGTCGACGAGCTCGCCCACACCAACGTGCCGGGGTCGCGCCACGAGAAGCGCTGGCAGGACATCGACGAGCTGCTCGACGCCGGGATCGACGTGATCTCGACGGTCAACATCCAGCACCTCGAGTCGCTCAACGACGTCGTCGAGTCGATCACCGGTGTGGTGCAACGGGAGACGGTGCCCGACGAGGTGGTGCGCCGCGCCGACCAGATCGAGCTCGTCGACATGTCACCCGAGGCGCTGCGGCGCCGGATGGCCCACGGCAACATCTACAAGGCCGAGAAGGTCGACGCGGCCCTGGCGAACTACTTCCGGGTCGGCAACCTGTCGGCCCTGCGCGAGCTGGCCCTGCTCTGGCTCGCCGACCGGGTCGAGGAGGGGCTCGGACAGTACCGCGCCGACCACGGCATCGACTCGACCTGGCCGACCCGTGAGCGGGTCGTCGTGGCGCTCTCCGGCGGCCCCGAGGGAGAGACGTTGCTGCGGCGCGGGGCCCGAATCGCCTCCCGCGGCGCAGGCGGGGAGCTGATCGCCCTCCACGTCGCGAGGTCCGACGGCCTCAGCGGGCCACCGCTACCCACCCTGGCGACGCTGCGGCGCCTCACCGACGAGCTGGGCGGCTCGTGGCACACCGTCACAGGGGAGGACCCGGCCGAGGCCATCCTCGACGTCGCTCGGGGCGTGAACGCCTCGCAGGTCGTCATCGGCAGCACCCGGCGCCCGCGATGGCGCACCCTCGCCGTGCCGAGCACGACCGAGGAGGTCATCACCCACTCCGGCGACATCGACGTGCACGTCGTGACTCACTCCTTCGCCGCTGGTCGTGGCTGGCGGGTGCCTCGGGCCGCCCTGCCGCGCAGGCGAGTTAGGTTGGGGTATCTCGTCTCCATCATCGCGCCGGTCACCGTCACCGGCCTGCTCGTCCTCCTGCCCGAGGATCCTGGCCTACCCCTCACCGTGCCCCTCTACCTGCTGATCACCGTGCTCGTCGCCCTGCTCGGCGGCATCGGACCGGCGCTCGTGGGCGCCGTGTCGAGCTCGTTCCTGCTCAACTGGTTCTTCACCCATCCCGTCGGCACCCTGACGATCTCGCAGCCCGAGAACGCCGTCGCGCTCGTCGTGTTCGTGCTGGTCGCCATCATCGTCGCCTTCGTCGTGCACACGAGCGCCCGGCGGGCCGAGCGGGCCGTGGCAGCGCAGCGGGAGTCCGCGGCCCTGGCCGAGCTGACCCACACCCTGCTCGGCTCGACCGACCAGATGACCGTGCTCCTGGACCACGCGGTCGACATGTTCGGTGCCCGCCAGGCCCGTGTGGTGCGGCGGGCGACCGCCGGCGCGACCGCGAAGATCGTCGCGCAGGGGGAGGCGGCGGACCCCCTTCCGCCTGTGGCGGGGACAGCGGCGTCCGAGGAGGAGGTCGAGAGTCACGCCACCGCCGACGACGAGCACGACCTTGTCCTCGTCGGGGTACAGGTGCCGGCCGACCGGCAGCGGCTGCTGGCCGCGTTCGCCGCACACGCGGGCGCCATCCTGCAGCGCCGCGCCCTCCAGGAGGCCGCGGGTGAGGCCGCCGTGCTGGCCCGCGACAACTCGGCGCGCACCGCCCTGCTGTCGGCCGTCTCGCACGACCTGCGCACCCCGCTGGCCGGCATCAAGGCCGCGATCGGAAGCCTGCGCTCGAGCGAGGTGACCTTCTCGCCCGAGGACGAGGCCGAACTCGAGGCGGCCATCGAGGACTCCGCCGACCGGCTCGACGCGCTCATCGGCAACCTTCTCGACATGTCGCGGCTGCAGGCCGGGGCACTGGTGGCCGCGCCCCGGACGGTCGACCTCGGGGAGGTGGTGCCGGCGGCGGTCGCCGCCCTCACCGAGCCCGACCGGGTCGACTGGAGCCTGGACCCGACGGCCCGCGTCGTCGTCGCCGACTCCGGCCTGCTCGAACGGGTGCTCGGCAACGTCATCGAGAACGCCCTGCGCCACCAGCCCCCGCCCGGCCGGGTGCGGGTGTCGACGAGCGGCCTCGGCGGACGCACCCAGGTGCGCGTCTGCGACACGGGTCCGGGCGTGCCCGAGGATGCCAGGGAGCGCATCTTCCTGCCTTTCCAGCGCTATGGCGACGCGCCGTCCGGCGACGGCGTGGGGCTTGGCCTGGCGGTCGCGCGCGGGCTCGCCGAGGCGATGGGCGGCGAGGTGTCGGCGGAGGCGACGCCCGGTGGAGGGCTCACGATGGTCATCGAGCTACCCAGCGCCGAGGAGGACCCCCATGGTTGAGCGCGTGCTCGTGGTCGACGACGACGAGACGATCCGCCGAACGCTGCGGATCAACCTGCGGGCGCGGGGCTACGAGGTCGAGGTGGTCGGCTCGGGGCGCGACGCCCTGACGACACTCGACGACGCCCCGCCCGACCTGGTCATCCTCGACCTCGGCCTCCCCGATGTCGACGGCATCGAGGTGCTGCGCCGGCTGCGGCGCACCTCGCGGGTGCCGGTGGTGGTGCTGTCGGCGCGGCACCAGTCCGACGACAAGGTCGAGGCGCTCGACGAGGGCGCCGACGACTACGTCACCAAGCCCTTCGGGATGGACGAGCTGATGGCGCGGGTGCGCTCGGCGCTGCGCCGCGGGGGTGGTGACGGGGAGGCGCTCGCGGCCATCGCACCCGTCGTCACGGAGGCGTTCGCCCTCGACTTCGGCACCCTCACCGCCACCCACCACGGGGATGCCGTGCACCTCACCCCCACCGAGTGGCGGCTGATCGGCGAGCTGGCGAAGCAGCGCGGGCGCGTCGTCACCCAGGCCGACCTGCTCAAGGCGGTGTGGGGGCCCGGCTACGGCCGCGAGTCGAACTACCTTCGCGTCTACGGCAACCAGCTGCGCCGCAAGCTCGAGGGCGACCCGTCCCGGCCGCGGCACATCCTCACCGAGCCCGGGATCGGCTACCGCCTCGTCGAGTAGTTCCCCGACTCCGTGCGGATCTTCCACCGCGGGCGCCTCCCAGCCGCCGCCCCCCTTCGACTTCGTGCGGTTTACACACCGTTTTCGCACGATCCCCGGTGTGAGAACCGTGTGCAAGTCGCACGAAGTCGGAATGGGGGGAGTGTGACGCAACCCTCGACGGCTCGACGCACCCGGCGGCATACCCTCACCGGCCCACGGGTATGGGGAAACATATGACCCCCGACCTCAGGAGCACCCGTGACCGACTCCATCGCCCGACCAGGCGCCGCTCGATGAGTGACCCCCTCGAGGAGCTGCTCGACGAGCGCGCCGCCGAGGACCTCGGCGACCGGCCTCGCAGCGACATCGTCGACGCGATCGAGGAGATGGTGGCGCACCCGGAGTTTCCCTGTCTGGGAGCCCGATCGGTGTTCCGCCGGGATGCCGCGACCCTGGTCGTGCTCGACGACCTGACCGACACCACCCCGGGCGGGTCCCTCGACATGCTGGGCGCGACGCTCGCCCAGTACGCGAACGAGGTCGACGCCGAGGGCGACCTGGTGTCTTTCGTCGCCTGCTTCCGTGGGCCGGTGCCCGAGCAGGAGCGCGACTTCGAGGCGCTCCTCTGGAGCGCGCTGCAGCATCTCCACGACAACGACGACGCGCCGTGGGCCGACGGGGTGGCCGCCGACCCCGAGAACCCCCACTTCGCGTTCAGCGTCGCCGGCACCGCGTTCTTCGTGGTCGGGCTGCACCCGAACGCGTCCCGGGTGGCCCGCCGCGCACCGCTCCCCACCTTGGTCTTCAACCTCCACTCGCAGTTCGAGCGGATGCGCGGCGACGGGCGCTACCAGCGGATGCGCGATACCATCCGCCGGCGCGACACCGACCTGCAGGGCTCGCTCAACCCGATGGTCAGCGACCACGGGCAGTCCTCGGAGGCGCGGCAGTACGCCGGCCGCGCTGTGCCGCCCGACTGGACACCGCCGTTCGAGCCCGACCCGGATGCCGGGTCCGCGGCGGAGCAGCGGTGAACCCGGCGCGCACGCGGTTCCCCCGAACCGGCGAGCCCCCGGCGTACGAGGGCTCCGCGGATGCCGCGGCCGACGGCTGGGCCCGGATCGCCCCCCAGAGCGGTGCCGCGGTCGAGCTGGCCCCCGGCGACCGGCTGACCGTGGTCGACCCGTGCGGCGAGCAGGTGAGCGACCTCTACCTGGTGGCCGCCGACGACCCCGCCGAGGTGTTCTCGTCGGGGCGTACCACCGACTTCGGCAACTCGATCTACGTCTCCACGGGCTCGCAGCTGTGGTCGAACCGCAGCCGGGTGATGGCCGAGGTCGTCGACGACAGCGTCGGGGTGCACGACCTCACCCTCACCCCGTGCAGCCAGGCGACGTTCGACCTGCTCTACCCCGAGTTCGGCGGCGCCCCGCACCCGTCGTGCTTCGCGAACCTGTGCGCCGCTCTGGCGCCCTTCGGCGTCGATCCCGACCGGGTCGGCACCACGCTGAACGTCTTCATGGACGTCTGGACCGACGACCGCGGTGAGCTGCACATCGACCCCCCACCGACCCGCCCCGGAGACCGGTTCACCGTCGAGGCCACGATGCCGGTCGTCGTCGGCGTCACCGCGTGCTCGGCCGAGAAGTCGAACAACGGTCACTGCACCCCCATCGACTGGCGCGTGGAGATCGCGGTGGCAGCGCGCTGAGCGGCGCCCGTCGCCGGCGCCACGGCTGACAGCGCACACTGGTGTCATGGCCCCGCACCCCACCCGCCGCTGACGCCGTGCTGACCACGCTGCTGGAGCGCCTGCTCAACGTGCCCGCGCCGGTGGTGCTCGCGGTCGTGGGAGCACTCGTGTTCGCCGAGGACGCACTGTTCTTCGGCTTCGTGATCCCGGGGGAGACGGTGGCGATCCTCGGTGGTGTCTCGGCGAGCCTGGGGCACGTGCCGCTCTGGGCCGTGCTCACCGTCGTCATCGTGGCGGCGATCGTCGGCGACAGCGTCGGCTTCGAGGTGGGTCGCCGGCTCGGCCCGTGGCTGATGGCGACCCGGCTGCTGTCCCGCCACGCCGACCGGCTCGACGACGCCCGCGACCTGCTCGCCCGGCGTGGGGGGTCCGCGGTGCTGCTCGGCCGATGGGTCGCCTTCTTCCGGGCCGTGATGCCGGCACTGGCGGGCTCCAGCGACATGCGCTACCGCACCTTCCTCACCTGGAACGCGATCGGCGGCATCCTCTGGGGCATGGTCGTGGTCATGGGCGGCTACCTCGCCGGCGCCTCCTACCAGGCGGTGGCGGACGCCCTCGGCACCGGCAGCGCGGTGCTTGTCGGGATGGCCGTCATCGTCGGTGTCGTCGTGTGGCGGCTGCGCCGCCGCCGTGCGACGCCGACCCAGCCGTCGGATGCCGGGTCGGCCCCCGCCGACGTGCCCGCCGACGTGCCCGCCGGTCCGGCCGGCGCCACCCCGACCGACTGACCCGCGCGACGTCGGCTCGTCCCGGCATCCCGACGTCGGCACGCTGCCGCATGTCGGTGCCGGGCGGCAGGATGGGCGGATGGACGTCACGCTCGGCGAGGTGGTCGCCGCGTCGCGGGCGGTCACCGCCACCCGGTCGCGCACCGCCAAGGCCCAGGCGCTGGCCGACCTGTTCGCGCGCTGCGACCCCACCGAGGTGGGCGTGGTGGTCTCGCACCTGTCCGGGGTGCTGCCGCAGCGCCGACTGGGTGTCGGCTACCGCTCGCTGGGTTCGCTGCCCGACCCCGCCGCCGAGCCGAGCCTGACCGTCGCCGAGGTCGACGCCGCGTTCACCCGGCTGGCGGCCACGGCGGGGGCCGGCTCCACGGCATCCCGCCGAGCCGAGCTGGCGGGCCTGATGAGCCGCGCGACCGCCGACGAGCAGCACTTCCTCGTCGACCTCATCACCGGCAACCTGCGCCAGGGCGCCCTCGACGGCGTGGTGCTCGCCGCCATCGCGAAGGCGTATGCCGTGCCCGATGCCGTCGTGCGGCGCGCCACCATGCTGGCCGGCACCGCCGCCGAGGTGGCCGGGCTCGCGGCCACGGGTGGGATCGAGGCGCTCGAGCAGGTCGGGCTGGTCGTGGGCCGGCCCGTGCGCCCGATGCTCGCGGCATCGGCGAAGACCGCGGCCGAGGCGGTGCAGGCCGTCGGCGGTGGCGACCTGCTCGTCGACGGCAAGCTCGACGGCATCCGGGTGCAGGTGCACCGGCGCTCGGGTGAGGTGCGGGTCTACACGCGCAGCCTCGACGAGATCACCGAGCGGGTGCCCGAGGTGGTCGAAGCCGTGGTCGGGCTGCCGGGCGGCGACCTCGTGCTCGACGGCGAGGCCATCGTGCTGCTCGACGGCGGCCGGCCCGCGCCGTTCCAGGTCACCGGGGCCCGGACGGCCAGCTCGGCCGACGTCGCCGGCCTGCGCGAGCGGGTGCCGCTCACCACCTTCCTGTTCGACGTGCTGCACCGCGACGGTGTCGACCTCATCGACGAGCCGGCCCGGGCGCGGCACGACGCCCTGGTCCGCCTCGCGCCGCACCTCGTCGTCCCCCGACTGCTGACCGGTGATGCCGAGGCGGCCGAGGCGTTCTTCGCCGAGCTGGTCGCCGCCGGGCACGAGGGGGTGGTGGTCAAAGCGGCCGACAGCCCCTACGCCGCGGGCCGCCGGGGCAGCGGCTGGGTCAAGGTCAAGCCCACGCACACCCTCGACCTCGTCGTGCTCGCGGTCGAGTGGGGGTCGGGGCGTCGCCAGGGCACCCTGTCCAACATCCACCTCGGCGCTCGCGACCCCGAGACCGGCGGCTTCGTGATGATCGGCAAGACGTTCAAGGGCATGTCCGACGAGATGCTGCGCTGGCAGACCGAGCGGTTCACCGAGCTGGCGGTCGACGGCACCGATGGCTGGGTGGTCGAGGTGCGGCCCGAGCAAGTCGTCGAGATCGCGTTCGACGGGCTGCAGCACTCGCGGCGCTACCCCGGTGGGGTGGCACTTCGCTTCGCCCGGGTGCTGCGCTACCGCGACGACAAGTCGGCCGACGAGGCCGACACCATCGCGACCGTCCAGGCGCTCGCCCCAGGGGCCTGACCTGCGGGGTTCCCCGCGCCACACGATGTTGACAGCGTCGACCCGCGGCGCGAGGCTCATCCCGCACCGGGTGCCACGCCATCGGGCCCGGTCGGCTCGCCAGGGCGGAGGCACCGCCCGGCCCCTCGAGAGGACTGCACCATGACCGTCGAGATCCCCCGGTTCCTCACCGACACCCAGGCCGACCTGGTGCGTGAGACCGAGCCGAAGCGCATGGAGAAGCTCGACGAGGACGAGCTGCTCGAGCTGCACACCCGGGTGCGCCGGGCCCGCTCGAAGTACGTCAAGCTGTATCGCCAGACCGGTGCCTCGCGGGTCGGCCTGAAGGGCGCGCGCGGGCACGCCCGGCCGGGGAACGCCGCCAACGCGGCCAAGGCCGAGGTCTTCGAGCTGGCGCTGGCCAGGGTCAGCGCCCGGGTCGACGTGGTGGCCCGGGCCGCCGCCGAGGACCTCAAGGCCGAGCGCCTCGCCGCGGTGGCTGCGACTCGTGGTTCGACCGGCCCGGGGTCCCAGCCGGCCGGCGGCCGCTCCTCCGCCTCGGGCGCGAGCACCCGTCGCCGTGCCACCAAGACCACCGGCGGCGTGAAGCGCGATGCGTCCTCTCGCGCCAAGGGTGCTGCGCGACAGGCGAAGAAGGACTCCCGCTGACTGCTGCCACCCCAACCACCCTGATTGACCGGGCTGCTCGAGCGAGCTCCGGGCCGCGGCTGACTGCGGCTCGGGTGCGATGAGATCGGAGGACGACATGGCATACGGCGGCGACCAGCGGCCCACCGGCGACCCGACGGGGTTGACGGAGTCCTCACGCGGCGTCTGGGCCTTCACCGCCGACGTCGACCTGCTGCGGCGGCTCGCGGGTGCGGGCTTCGACTGGGTGGCCCTCGACGCCCAGCACGGACCGGTTGACCGTGCGGCGCTCCACGCGGTCGGCCGCGGCCTCGCGGATGCCGGCGTCGACCTCGTCGTGCGGGTGCCGGCGGTCGACCCGGTGTGGATCGGCGCCGCCCTGGATGCCGGTGCCGCCGCGGTCGTCGTGCCCTCGGTGAGCGGGCGCGACGATGCCGCGCTCGCCGGCCGTGCGTCCCGCTACCCGCCCGAGGGCGACCGAAGCTGGGGCCCGTTCGCGCCGCTGTGGGGTGGCACCGCCCCGGACCCGGCCACGGCGAACGCCGCGGTGCGCTGCCTGGTCATGGTCGAGACCGTCGGAGCCTTGGCCGATGTCGACGCGATCGCCGCGACCCATGGGGTCGACGGCCTGTTCGTCGGCCCGCTCGACCTCGCGCTCGCCCTCGGCACCACCGTCGACGCGCTGCTCGAGGACCACTCGGACGGCAACCCGCTCGGCCGGGTCGTCGAGGCGGCGCGGCGGCACGGCATCCTCGTGGCTGGGTTCGCCGGCAATCCGGCGAACGCGCGGCGGCTGCGGGCGCACGGCATCCGCTGCCTGGCCGTGAGCACCGACGTGGCCGTCGTGGCCGAGGGTGCCGCAGTGGTGCTCGCGGCCGACGACGGCGGCTGACCCCCTTGCGCCGCGGCTCACCCCGGTGGGGTGAGGCGCCCGGGTCGGGCTGCCCTTAGAAACGAGGGAGCGGCCGCACGGCCGCGCGCCGGAGACCGGTGCCGCGCTGGACGAGGGAGAGTGGCCACGATGTCGCGAGACAACACGTCGATGACGACGGACCTGAACAGGCGGGGTGGTTTCAGCGGCGGCGAGAACACCGGGGCGGTCGCCTTCGCCGGTGTCCTGCTGATCATGGTGGGGCTGTTCCACGCCATCCAGGGCCTGGTCGCGCTGCTCAGCAACGACATCTACGTGCGGGGCACGAACTACGTGTTCCACTTCAGCTTCACGACGTGGGGTTGGATCCACCTGCTGCTCGGGCTGCTGACCGCGGGCGCCGGCGCCGGCCTGTTCTTCGGCAAGACCTGGGCGCGCACCGTGGCCGTCATTGCCGCGGCGGTCAGCATGATCGGCAGCTTCGCGTGGTTGCCGCACTACCCGATCTGGGGCGTGCTGATCATCGCCCTCGACGTGTTCGTCATGTGGGCCGCGATCGTGCACGGCCGGGCGCTCGTCGAGGAGTGAGCGCGCCTCCTGTCCGGGGCACGGCACGGCCGCAGCTTCCGGTTTCCACCTGACGGTCCTCGCGGTGGCGGTGGGCTGCCTGCTGGCGGCGTGCAGCTCCGAGCCACCGCAGGACGGACCCGCCTCCCCGGCGTCTGTGACAGTGGCGCAGCCGTCGGGTGGGCTTCCGGTGACCGTGGTTGCCGCGTCGCTGCCGGAGCCCGGGTGGTCCCCGCACTTCTGGGCTGGACTGCTCCACCGGGCGGTTGGAGCGCGCTGCGGCAGGTCAGGGCCAGGGCACGCCCTCGGGGTCGCCGGCTTCATCGGCCTGGGCGTGACGATGGCGTACGCAACCAGACCGTGAAGGGCTCGGTGACGTCGAACTCGGTCGGGCTGCACAGCACGCTGGACGGCAGCTTCGCCGGAACAAACGTCGTCACGACCTCGCGGATGACGACCCCGGGCCAGGCCGCGTTCGACGCCGAGGCGGCCGTCGCCCGGGACGCCCTCACCGGCATCGTCACCGGCATCGTCTCGTCCCCGGGCGCCACCGGGACGGTGACCTGCCTGCCCAGCGGTCCTGCCGCCGGGACGATCAGGGGACTTCCAGGCTCGGGTTCTCGACGGAGGTCTCGACCGGCTCGTACACCCTGAAGGAGACCCCACCGGCTACCTCGCCACCGGTGGGGCGAGGAGGGGCTGGTGCGCGACACCTTCGGACAGCCGTTCTTCGCGAGCGACCCGACCAGGCAACCGCAGTGGAGGGCGGTCGCCACCGGCAGAGACCGTTCCGCCGATGCCGGCCGACCATGCCGGTGTTCCTGGCCCAGGGCACGGCCGACACCGTGGTCCCGCCCGCCCCGAACGCGCTGCTGCAGCAGCGGTGGTGCGCCGCGGGGTCCTCCATCACCGTGCTGTGGAAGGGCGGGGTGACCCACGAGAAGGCCGCCACGACCGCCGGGCCCGACGTCATGAACTGGATATCGCCCGGTTCGCCGGGCGCCCCACCGGACGCATCTGCACCGCGCCACCCCGGTGGCGCCCTCGGCGCCCTGACCCGGGCGCAGCACCCGACCTCGTGGTCCACCACGTCGCGCCGGGTGGCGGTGGGTTCGCGGTCAGCCGGTGACGAGCCGGTACTCGCCGGCCTCGTCCAGTGCTGCGGCGACGTCGGCCTCGGACAGCGCCGCGTCGGAGGTGACGCTCACGGTCGAGGTGCCGTCGGCGACGAGGGTCACCTGCACGTCCGTGACACCCGGTAGAGCGGAGACCTCGCTGGTCACGGCGCTGACACAGTGCCCGCAGGTCATGCCGGTCACCGGGAAGGTCTGGGTGCTCATGGTTCTCCTTTGTCGTGGATACGGGTGGTGGAGGTGGTGTGATGCATACCTCCCGCCGGTATCGAGAATACCTCGGGGAGGTATGGTTCGAAATGCGCACCGGATACCCCTGGCAGGTATTCCGGAAGTGGCCGACGTCCCGACATTGTGGCCCTTTCCTGCGCTATTGCGCGCTGTTTATGACAACGCTCACGGCCTCTCCAATTCGATTCGTCGCTCGTGCACCGAGCCATACGGTCGAACGGTCGAGAGAGGAACCCGCCATGGGAAAAGCACCTGAATTCATCAACCTCCTGCCGCTGTGGGTCACCTGGGCGTGGCTCATCGCCCTGACGGCCGTCCTGGTGCTGCACTGCGCACACCTGGTGCGCATGGGAGGCGAGCACCGCTGGTTCCACGCCAGCCACATCCTGATGCTGGTCAGCCAGATCTACATGTTCGCCGGCATGGCCTACAAGTGGACGTGGTTCCCCCACAGCTGGTGGGTCGACATCTTCTGGGTCTCGAGCGCGGCCATCGGCGTGTTCCTCGTCGTGCGCATGGCGCAGCGCCGGCCGGTGAGCTTCCTGTGGGCCATCGCCCTGATCATGCAGGTCTCGATGGCCTACATGTGGATGCCGAAGTGGGCGCCGATGCTCACCTGGGCGCTCGTGGTCTACTTCAGCCTTGAGGCGGTGGCCTGGGTGGCCGGCCTGCTCGACGACAGCACGCCCTCCCGGGCGATCGGGCCACGTCCCCACGCACCGGCTGCGCCGGCTCCCGACGACGTCATCGCGGACGGCAGCCTCAAGGTGCGTTCGGATGCCAAGCGTGCGCTGGCGTTCGTCTCGCTCGCGCCGAAGACCCTCGGCGCCCGCGTCAGCATGGGTGTGATGGCCGCGAGCATGGCCTACATGTTCGCCGCGATGCAGCTGATGCGCAGCGCGATGATGTAGCGCACCCGCGACCTGCTGTGGTGTCGGGCACCGCCTCCGGGCGGTGCCCGCGCCGTGCGCCGTGCGGGCCGCGAACTGGCTGTGGTGATGGCGGTGCAAACGGTGGCCAGGGGCGGGGTCGAACCGCCGACCTTCCGATTTTCAGTCGGACGCTCGTACCAACTGAGCTACCTGGCCGGACCGGAGAACACAGCGGTCGGACGAACCGACCGCTCCTTCTCGGAGCGACCCCGACGGGACTCGAACCCGCGACCTCCGCCGTGACAGGGCGGCGCGCTAACCAACTGCGCTACGGGGCCTTGGATGTAAGGCCTTTGTACGTATCCCCAACGGGATTCGAACCCGTGCTACCGCCGTGAAAGGGCGGGGTCCTGGGCCGCTAGACGATGGGGACCCGACCTCGACCGGGCCTCAAGGTCGCGCAGCGCGCAGCGCTCGGATCCGTCGAGGACTCCGAAAGCATAGGGGACACCCGGCGCGTTCCCAAAACGGGGATGCCGTCGCAGGTCGGGACGCCCCCGCCGCACCGATTTGTCAGCAGATGTTGACGCCTCGGTTGTCGTCAGCATATGCTGACGAACATGACCCGAACCGCCACCGACCTCGCGGGCGACCTCGACAGCACCGACCCCACCGTCGGCCTGCGAGCGGTCGCCGCGCTGCGTCGCCTGCTCGAGCAGCTCGAGAGCCTGCACGTCACCAACGCCCGCGCCAAGGGGTGGTCGTGGCAGGACATCGCCGACGCCCTGGGCGTCACCAAGCAGACCGTCCACCGCAAGCACGCCCGGAGGTAACCGTGTTCGAACGCTTCACGCGCGACGCCCGCACCGTCGTCGTCTCAGCCATCGACCTGTGCGGCACACTCGACGCCGACGAGGTGCGCCCGGTGCACCTGCTCCTCGCCCTCACCGCCGACCGCAATGGCGCCCGCGACCTGCTCGCGGCCCACGGCATCACGCAGGATGCCGTGCGCGCCGCCCTGGGCGCCCCGCGGCCCACCGCGCCGCAACCGCTGGGCGACGACGACGCGGCCGCCCTGCGCTCGCTCGGCATCGACCTCGACGCCATCCGCGAGGCCGTCGACGGCCAGTTCGGCGAGGGCGCCCTGGAGGGGGCCGCCGGGCCGTCCTCTGACGGCGCCGACCTCGACGACGTCGACATCGACCTGTCCCGCCGGCGCTTCACCCTGGGCGGGTCCGTCCGGTTCGGCCGTGGCGCCAAGAAGGTGCTCGAGCTCTCGCTGCGCGAGGCGATCCGGGTGCACGCCCGCGAGATCCGTAGCGAGCACATCGCCCTGGCCCTGCTGCGCACCGACGACGACGCGGTGCGGATGCTGCTCGGCTCGCTCGGCGTCGACGTCGCCGCGCTGCGGGCCGACCTCGACGGCCGGGGCCGCCGCACCGCCTGAACCCCTGGTGGGCTCAGGCCCTGCGCGCGGGCAGCCATCGAGGGGTCAGGACACGCTCAGGTAGAACGCGCATCCCGGGCATGTCTCGACCCCTCGACCAGCGGTAGCGAGGCTCAGTGCCCCGGGTTGGCCCAGGCGAGGAGGCGGTCGGCATCCCAGGTGGTGACGATCCGCTCGGCCGGCACGCCGAGCCGCTGGGCACGCTCGCACCCGTAGGCCTTCATGTCGAGCTGCCCGGGGGCGTGCGCGTCGGAGTCGATGGCGAACAGGCAGCCGATCTCGAGCGCCAGCAGCACCAGCTCGTCGGGGGGGTCGCACCGCTCGGGGCGGCTGTTGATCTCGACCGCCGTGCCGTGCTCGGCGCACGCCTCGAACACCGCCCGGGCGTCGAAGTCGGACTGCGGCCGGGTGCCGCGCGAGCCCTCGACGAGCCGCCCGGTGCAGTGCCCGAGCACGTTGACCCGGGGGTTCGACACCGCGTTGACCATGCGGGTCGTCATCGGGCCGCCGTTCATCCGCAGCTTGCTGTGCACCGATGCCGTGACGAGGTCGAGGCGCGCGAGCATCGCGTCGGTCTGGTCGAGGCCTCCGTCGTCGAGGATGTCGACCTCGATGCCCTTGAGCAGCCGGAACGACCCGCCCAGCGACCGGTCGATGGCCTCGACGATGCCGATCTGCTGCGGTCAGCCGCTCCACCGTCAGCCCGTTGGCGACGCGCAGCTGCGGGCTGTGGTCGGTGAGCACCAGCCACTCGTGGCCGAGCTCGATGCCGGTGAGCACCATCTCGTCGATCGGGCTGCCGCCGTCGCTCCAGTCGGAGTGCAGGTGGCAGTCACCGCGCAGCGCGGCATACAGCTCCTCGCCCCCGCCGACGAGCGGTCCGCCCGACTTCTCCTGCAGCGTGGCGAGGTACGCGGGCAGCTCACCCGCCAGCGCCTCGGCGATCACCCCGCTCGTCGACTTCCCGATGCCGGGGATCTCCTGCAGGGTGCCGGCCTCGGCGCGCTCGCGCAGCTCGTCCTCGCCGACCTGCTTGAGCGTCTTGACCGCGTTGCGGAAGGCCTCGACCCGGTAGGTGCCGGCCCGGGTGCGCTCGAGCAGGAACGCGACCCGGCGCAGCGCCTCGATGGGGTGCAGCGGCGCCTCGAGCGGCTCGAGCAGCGCGACCATCAGAGGCTGAACTGCCGCTTCACGATGCCGTCCCAGACGCGGTCGCCGCCGACGGCCCTGGCGGTCACCATGGCCCGGGCCACCGGCGTGAGGAGGTAGCGGGTGCGGGGGCGCTCGGCCTCGATCGCCTTGACGAGGGCCTGCGCGACGCTCTCGGCCGAGGCCGACAGCCGCGGGTTGGCGTAGGCCGCGCTGTTGCCCTCGGCCACTGACGCGCGCATGGCGGCGTAGGGGGAGTCGTCGTGCGAGGCGAGGGCACCAGAGGCGCTGATGGTCTCCTCGAACCCGCTGCGGGTGACCCCCGGCTCGACCACGACGACCTGGATGCCGAACGACCGCACCTCCACCCGCAGGGCGTCGCTCAGCGCCTCCACGGCGTACTTGGTCGCGTGGTAGTACCCACCGAGCGGGAAGGTCATCCGCCCGCCCATCGAGCTGAGGTTGACGACGCGACCGCGTCCGGCGGCACGCATTCCCGGAAGCACGAGCTGGCACATCCTGGCGAGCCCGAAGACGTTGGTCTCGAACATCGCGCGCACCTTGTCCAGCTCCACCTCCTCGACAGCGCCGTACTCGCCGTAGCCGGCGTTGTTGACCAGGGTGCCCACCGCACCGTGCGCCGCCTCGACCTCGGCGACGGCGGCCGACATCGAGGCCTCGTCGGTGACGTCGAGCGCCGTCACGTGGGCACCCGCGGCGGCGAGGTCGGCCAGCGTCTCGGGGCGCCGGGCGGTGGCCCACACGGTGTGGCCCCGGGCGAGCAGGGCCTGCGCAGCGGCTCGGCCGATGCCGGTCGAGCAGCCGGTGACGAGGACGGGGTCGCGGTCGTACTCAGCCATGGGAAATCCGTTCTCTCTCAGATGATCTCGGTGAGGGCGGTGAGCAGGCGGTCGATGTCGTCGGTCGAGGTGTAGGGCGCGAGCCCCACCCGCACGCCACCGGTGTCGCCCAGGCCCAGGTGGCGGGAGCACTCGATGGCGTAGAAGTGCCCCGCCGGTGCGTTGACCCCACGCTCGGCGAGCCGCCCGCGGATCTCCTGCGGGTCGCGCCCGGCCACCGTGAAGAGCAACGTGGGGGTGCGCGAGCGGGCGTTGCTGTGCACGCTGACGCCTGGGATGCCGCGCAGCGCAGGTTCCAGCTCGTCGAGCAGCGCCCGCTCGTGCGCGTGCACCGCCGACATCCCGGCCTCGATCCGCTGGCGGCGGCTCCCGCCCTCGGCGCCGTCGTCGAGGCCGGCGATGAAGTCGACGGCGGCGGTCGTGCCGGCCATCAGCTCGTAGGGGAGGGTGCCGAGCTCGAACCGCTCGGGCACGGCATCCGTCGACGGCAGCAGCTTGTCGGGGTGCAGGGTCTCGAGCAGCGCCGGGTCGGCGGCGAGCACCCCACAGTGCGGGCCCATGAACTTGTAGGGCGAGCAGGTCCAGAAGTCGGCGCGCAGGGCGGCCAGGTCGACCGGGGCGTGGGCGGTGGCGTGCACGCCGTCGACCCAGTGCAGGGCGCCGACCTCGTGGGCCAGGTCGGCCACCCGGCAGACCGGGGTACGGGTGCCGATCAGGTTCGAGGCGCCGGTGGTGGCCACGAGCCTGGTGCGCTCGCAGAGCACCGCCGCCACGGCATCCGCGGCCAGCTCGCCGGTGGCGGGGTCGAAGTCGACCCAGCGCACCGTGGCGCCGGCTGCCTCGGCCGCCTGCACCCAGGGGCGGATGTTCGCGTCGTGGTCGAGCCGGGTGACGACCACCTCGTCGCCGGGGCCCCAGCCCTTGGCCAGCGTCCGGGCGAGGTCGTAGGTGAGCGAGGTGGCGCTGCGACCGAAGACGATGCCGCGCGCGTCGGCCCCGAGCAGGTCGGCCATCGCGACCCGGAAGTCGGTGACGACCTGCTCGGCCCGGCGCTCCGACGGCGTCACGGTGCCGCGGTTGGAGATCGCGCTGGTCAGGGTGCCGGCCACGGCCCGGGCGACGACGTCAGGCGTCTGGCTGCCGCCGGGGCCGTCGAAGTGCGCGGCCCCCTCCTTCAGGGCGGGGAAGTGGGATCGGACCGAGGCGACGTCGAGCGGCATACCCCGCATCCTCCCCCATGGGGAGGACGCGGTGGGAGTCACCAGGAAGTGTTCAGCGGGCGGCCCTCCGCGAACCCGGCGGTGCTCTGGATGCCGACCGTCGCGCGCTCGTGGAACTCCTCGAGGGTGCGCGCCCCGGCATACGTGCAGCTGCTGCGCAGCCCGGCGACGATCTCGTCGATGACGTCCTCGACGCTAGGCCGGGCTGGGTCGACGTACATCCGGGCCGAGCTGATGCCCTCCTCGAACATCGCCTTGCGGGCCCGGTCGTAGGCGGTGTCGCTCGCTGTGCGCCCCCGCACCGCCCGCGACGACGCCATCCCGAACGACTCCTTGTACTGCCGCCCGCCCTCGTCGGTGTAGAGGTCGCCGGGCGACTCCAGCGTGCCCGCGAACCACGAGCCGATCATCACGTTCGAGGCGCCGGCGGCCAGGGCGAGCGCGACGTCGCGCGGATGCCGCACGCCTCCGTCCGCCCACACGTGCCGTCCCAGCTCCCGGGCCGCGGCGGCGCACTCGAACACCGCGGAGAACTGCGGCCGGCCGACGGCGGTCATCATCCGGGTGGTGCACATCGCGCCCGGGCCCACCCCGACCTTGACGATGTCGGCCCCGGCCTCGATGAGGTCGCGGGTGCCCTGGGCCGACACGACGTTGCCCGCCACCACCGGCACACCCGGGTCGAGGGCCCGCACCGAGCGCAGCGCGTCGAGCATCTTCTCCTGGTGGCCGTGCGCGGTGTCGATGACCAGCACGTCGGCGCCGGCGTCGATGAGGTCCTTCGCCTTGGTGGCCACGTCGCCGTTGATGCCGACCGCCGCGGCCACCCGCAGCCGCCCGGCGTCGTCGATGGCGGGGGAGTAGAGATTGGCGCGCAGCGCCCCCGAGCGGGTGAGGATGCCGACCAGCCGGCCGTCGTCGGCCACGATCGGGGCCAGCCGGCGGCGCGCGTGCGACAGGGTGTCGAACGCGGACTCGACGTCGACGCCGTCCTCGAGGGTGACCATGTCGCGCACCATCACGTCGTCGAGCTGGGTGAACCTGTCGACCCCGGTGAGGTCGGTCTCGGTGACGATGCCGACAGGCCGGTCGCCGGCGGTGACGATGGCCGCGCCGTGGGCCCGCTTGTGCAGCAGCACCAGGGCCTCGCCCACGGTCATCGTGGGCGTCAGGGTGATCGGGGTGTCGTAGACGAGGTGGCGCGACTTCTGCCAGGTGACCACCTCGCGCACGATCTCGGCCGGGATGTCCTGGGGGATGACGGTCAGCGCCCCCCGGCGCGCGGTCGTCTCGGCCATCCGGCGGCCGGCGATGGCGGTCATGTTGGCCACGACCAGCGGGATGGTCGTGCCCGTGCCGTCGACGGACGCGAGGTCGACGTCGAGCCGGCTGGTCACGGATGACCGGTTCGGCACCATGAAGACGTCGTCGTAGGTGAGGTCGATCTGCGGCTGGAGGTCGTTGAGGAAACGCACCCGCCCAGCGTAGGCGTGGTGAGCGCCGGTGGTGCGTGGCCGGCATCCGGCAGCGGTTCCACAAGGCTCATGGGGCAGGATCGCGACGTGAGTCTCCTGGCCCCCTCGCCCGCGGATGCCGCCCGACGCGCCGGTCTGCGCCGGATGCGGCTGCTCGCGGTGTCCCTGCTCGTGCTGGCCGCGGTCGTCTACGCGCTGACCCTCAACCTCGACCACTCCGGGGTGTGGGGCTATGTCAACACCGCTGCCGAGGCCGCGATGGTCGGCGCGCTCGCCGACTGGTTCGCGGTGACCGCCCTCTTCCGGCACCCGCTCGGCATCCCCGTGCCGCACACGGCGATCATCCCCAAGCGCAAGAACGAGATCGGCCGCAACCTGCAGGAGTTCGTGACCGAGAACTTCCTCACCGAGGAGATCGCCCGCGACCGGCTGGCCGCCGCGCAGGTGGGCCTGCGGGTCGGGCAGTGGCTCGGGGTGGCCGACCACCGGCGCCGGGTGCGCACCGAGGTGGTGCGGGTGGCCCGCGCCGGCCTGGGCCGGGCGTCCGACGACGAGGTGCGCGCGCTGGTCGAGGACTTCCTCGTGCCTCGGCTCGTGCAGGAGCCGGTCGCCCCGATCGCCGGCACCCTGCTCGAGGGCATCGTCGACGAGCAGACCCACCGCGGGCTGGTCGACCTCGGCCTGGAGCAGCTGCGCGCCTACCTCGCCGACAACCCCGGCACCTATGCCGCGGTGCTGGGGCAGCGGGCGCCGTGGTGGTCGCCGCCGTGGGTCGACGACAAGGTGATCGGCTGGTCGTACCAGCAGGTGCTGGCCTGGCTGCAGGACATCCACGACGACCCGCACCACCCGGCGCGCCAAGCGCTCGACGACCTGCTGCGCCGGCTCGCCGACGACCTGCAGCACGACCCCGAGGTGATGGCCAGCGCCGAGGCGCTCAAGGAGCGGCTGCTCACCCACCCGCAGGTGCCCGAGACCGCCGTCGGGCTCTGGACGTCGTTCAAGGCGGCCCTGACCGCAGCCATGGACGACGAGACGTCGTACTTCCACACCCGCGGCGACGAGCTGCTCGAGCACCTCGGGCAGCACCTGGTCGACGACGAGGTGTGGCGTGGTCGGCTCGAGGCGCGGCTCGGCGAGGCGGTGTCGTTCTTCGTCAACACCTACGGCAGCGAGCTCGCCGAGGTGATCTCGGTGACCGTCGACCGTTGGGACGGGCAGGAGGCGGCCGAGCGCATCGAGCTGCACGTGGGCCGCGACCTGCAGTTCATCCGGATCAACGGCACCATCGTCGGCGCCCTGGCCGGGCTCGCGATCCACGCCCTCTCCCAGCTGGCGGGCTGACCGGCTGCCCCATTACCAGGTGCGGGCCAGCCCGGCGGCCTCGGCCGCACCGAGCGCCCGGCCGGCGCGTGCGGAGTCGGCACGGGTGCTGGGGGACAGGGGGTTGCTGCCGAAGGCCGCCACCGAGGCGGCATCGGCCCGGACGACGTACACCGCGCTGCCCGCGAGGACGGCCAGCTCGTCGTCGAGGGCCGCCCCGGGCACCGCCCCACCGACCGGCACGGTGTGGATGACGAGCACCCGCTCCGCGCCCGCGGCCAGGTCGGCGTTGGCGATGGAGCGCACGCCGCCGTCGATGTGCGGCCGCCCGTCGATCGACACCGGCGGCCAGACGCCGGGCACGGCCGCGCTGGCCGCGACGGCGTCACGCAGCGGCACCCCGCTGCCCGGGCCGAGCACGCTGAGGGCGCCGGTGCCGGCATCCACGGCCGTGATCCGCAGGTCGCGCTCGGGCCACTGCTGGCTCGGCAGGCGCCCATCGATCGCGGCCATCCGCACCTCTGGGGCGACGGTGTCGGCCGACAGCGCCAGCGCCCCGACCCGGCGGGCGGCGTCCTGCGCGTCGGCGGCCCCTTCCGTGGCACTGACCAGCGCGGCGAACAACCACTCCATGTCGACGTCGACCTCCACCTCTGCCGTCTCGGGCCACAGTTGGGCGTCGTAGAGGTCGGCGAGTGGAACCCCGCTGGTGATCTGGGCGGCCACCGAGGTGCCGGCCGACGTGCCGATGACGATGTCCGCGCCGAGCACCGCCTCAGCCAGGGCGGGGTCGACGTCGGCGATGCCCCGGAGCACCCCGAGCTCCCAGGCGATGCCGGCGACGCCGCCTCCGGAGAGGACGAGAGCAGTGCGCGGTCGGCGGGCCGCTGTGTCGATCGGTCGGCGGGCCGCCGTGTCGGTGGGCGCGGTGGTGAGGCTCAGGTCCTGGTCGTTGGTCAGCATCGGACCCACGCTAGCCGCGCTCTCCGACACGTGACGGGAGCCGGCGCGTCGTCCAGGTCACCGGCTGACACTCGCGGCAAGGTGCTGCTCGGCCGCTATTGGATGCTCCTTCAGGGGGAGCAACTTTCAAAGTTGCCACCGCTGGGCGAGCAACTGTGAAAGTTGCTCACCGGTGGCGAGCAACCAATAGCGCCCGGAGCAGAGTTCCCCGGGCACCGCTGGAGGCGTGGCCGCCGGAGGGCCAGGGCGGTCGAGAATCACGCTGATGGCTGGCTGCCGCCGCGAGCGGCCGATGGCTGGGCCACCGTCGCAGCCTCGGGGCGAGGCCGTGCGGCCCGCCGCGCGCGAGCCGTGGCCGTGAGCTCGGCGACCGCGGCGATCAGGTCGACACCCAGGTTGGGCACGCCGACCTCCTCGAGCACCCGCGGGGTCGCGCCACGGCCGGCGAGCCACACCGGGTGGTCCTCGCTCAGCCGGCGCAGCGCCGACGCGTGCCCGCGGAAGCCGGTGGGACGGCGGCAGGCGAGCACCACGGCATCCGCCTGGGTGAGCCGGGCGGCCTGCGAGAGCGAGTGGATGGGGGTGTCGGGGCCGAGGTACCGGATGCGCCACCCGGCGCGGCCCAGCAGCACGCCGAAGCTCAGCAGCACGATGTCGTGGAACTCGCCGGGCGGGCAGGCCAGCACGGCGACCGGGCCGGTGCCGACGCCCCAGGTGAGCGAGAGCGCTCCGAGCCGGCGACGCACCAGGCTGCTCGCGAAGTGCTCCTGCGCGATGCCGATGCGGCCGAGCTCCCACATCTCACCGACCCGCACGAACAGCGGCAGCAGCACGTCGATGATGGCGCTCTCGACCGAGCGCTCATGGAAGGCGGTGTCGAGCACGGCGTGCGCACGGTCCTCGTCGAGCGCCGTGACGGCGTCGAGCAGCTGTGCCACGAGCATCGGCGGGTCGGCCCGCAGACCGGGGGGTGCCGACCCGTTGGGCGTGCCGACCCCGGATGCCGTGCGCGCACCGTTGACGCCGCGCCCGCCCGCCGCGCCACTGGCCTGGCCCGAGCCGTCGTCGGAGTCGTCGTAGTCGGCGGCGCCGCCACGCTCGGTGGCCAGCACCCGCCGCGAGGCCTCGGCCGCGCTCACGCCCTGGTCGCGCAGGGCGATGACCTCACGCACGCGGCGCTCGTCCTCGTGCCCGTAGAGCCGGTAGCCACCGGCCGACCGCACCGGGCGGAGCAGCCCGTACCGGCTCTCCCAGGCACGCAGCACGTGCGTGCTCACGCCCACCTTGGCGGCGAGCTCACCAATCCGCATCGTCGGCGGTACCGAACCCCTCATGGACGCCACGGTAGACGCTGATCTCACCTTTGACAAACATGTGACACAAGGTTGCACAAAGTTTGGACGCCAGAGCTGCGACCCGTAGCGTGCAGGTGAGGCCAAGCATCGACAGCTCCGGGGCGGGAGGACGCCGCGACGGATGCGCGTGCCGCCTCACCTACTGTGAAGGTGCGCCACCCCACCGCTCGCCGCCGCCCGCGTCCGACTCGCCCGAAAGGACAGCCGATGACCCAGCAACGCCGAGCCCTGGTCACGGGGGTCACCGGCTACATCGGCTCGCGCCTCGTGCCGCGCCTGCTCGACGAGGGGTGGCAGGTGCGTGCCCTGACCCGCGACGACGCCAAGGTGGCCGACCGGTGGTGGCGCGAGCAGGTCGAGGTCGTCGAGGGGGATGCCGGCTCGCCCGACACGCTCGCGACCGCGCTCGCCGGGGTAGACGTCGCCTACTACTTCCTGCACTCGATGGACGGCGCCGGCGGCTTCGTCGAGCGTGACCGCGAACTGGCCCGCACCTTCGGCGTCGCCGCCTTCGAGGCCGGCGTCGGCCGCATCGTCTACCTCTCCGGGCTGCACCCCGACGACGGCCCGCTCAGCGACCACCTGGCCTCCCGGGTCGAGGTGGGCGACCTGCTGATGTCCAGCGGGGTGCCCACGGCGGTGCTGCAGGCGGCGATCATCCTTGGTTCGGGGTCGGCGTCGTTCGAGATGCTGCGCCACCTCACCACCCGCCTGCCGGTCATGATCACGCCGAAGTGGCTCGACAACCGCATCCAGCCGATCGCCGTGCGCGACGTGCTGCACTACCTCGTGCGCGCCGCCGACCTGCCGCCGGAGGTCAACCGCACCTTCGACATCGGCGGGCCCGACGTGCTCACCTACCGCGAGATGATCCAGCGCTTCGCGAAGATCGCCGGGCTGATGAGCCGCCGCATCGTCACCGTGCCGGTGCTCACCCCGTACCTCGCGAGCCAGTGGGTCGGCTTCGTCACCCCGGTGCCGACCGGCGTCGCCAAGCCGCTCGTGGGCAGCCTGCTGCACGAGGTGGTCTGCGGCGAGCACGACCTCGACAACCTGGTCGGGCCACCGCCGCAGGGGGCGCTGAGCTACGACCGGGCCGTGGCCGACGCCATCGCCGGCGACGACGTGCACCCTCGCCCCGAGCCGGGCACCGTCGACCCGGCCCGCATCACCAGCGCCGACCCCGCGTGGGCCGGCGGGCGCGGGAGCGGCGGGTTGTGAGCAGAGCCGCCCGATGAACCCCGCCACCGAGCTGCGCGCCTTCGTGCGCGCAGCCCTTGTCGACCCGGTGCCGCGCGACCACACCGAGCCCGACTGGGCCTTCCGCCGCCGCCGCATCGTCGTCGTCATCACCCTGCTGGTCGGGGCGGCCGTGCTCACCTGGGCCCTGCGCATCGAGCCGGGCAACCCCACCTTCTACGTCGCCACCTTCGCGCTCGCAGCCGTCTGGGCCATCGGGGCGTTCGCGTCGGGCCCGCTGCACCTGGGCCGGGGCCACACCCGCGACGGCAAGGACAGCAGCCGCGCGATCGTGCAGTCCCTCGCGCTCGGCGCCCTGCTGCTGGGGCTGTTCATGGTGGGCGCGGTCGTCGTCGCCCAGGTGCCCTTCCTGCGAGACCCTGTGCAAGAACTGCTCGACCACGCCAGGTTCGGCTCCCTCGCGGTGGTCGCCGTCATCACGATGGTCAACGGCATCGCCGAGGAGCTCTACTTCCGCGGGGCCATGTACGCCGCGGTCGGTCGGCGGCACGCCGTGGCGGTCACGACGGTCGTCTACACGCTGGTCACCGCGACGTCCGGCATCCCGCTGCTCATCCTCGCGGGTGCCCTCGTCGGGCTGGTCGTGGGGCTGCAGCGGCGGGTGACCGGCGGCATCCTCGGGCCGATCGTCACGCACCTCACCTGGTCGCTGGGCATGCTCTTCCTGCTGCCCGAAGTGTTCGACCGGCTGTCGTGAGGCGGTGCCGGTGACCTCCGTGCTCTGGCTGCGGCGCGACCTGCGCCGCCGCGACCACCCCGCCCTGCTCGCTGCCCGCGACGCCGCGCAGGGTGGTGACCTCGTCATCGCCTTCGTCGTCGACCCACAGCTGTGGGATGCCGGGGGCGCGGCCCGCCGCGCCTGGCTCGCCGCCACGCTCGACGCCACCGACGAGGCCTTCGACGGCACCCTCACCCTGCTGCACGGAGACCCCCGCCGCGTCGTCCCCGAGCTCGCGCGCCGGGTGGGCGCCACGTCGGTGCACGTGTCGCGCGAGACGACCCCGGCCGGCCGCCGCCGCGACGAGGTGGTGGCAACGACGCTGGGCGAGAACGGCATCCAGTGGGTGGAGACCGGCACTCCGTACGCCGTGGGGCCGGGTCTCGTGGTGAACGGCTCGGGCGACCCCTACAAGGTCTTCACGCCGTTCTCGAAGGCCTGGCGGGCGCACGGCTGGCCGGCTCCTGCACCGACGCCGCGCGAGCTGCCCCTGCGCCACGCCCGCAACGACGCCGACGCGACCGCCGCGGTGAAGGCGGCTCTCGCTGCAGCCGACCTGCCCGAGCTGCCGCCAGCTGGGGAGCAGGCCGCTCTCGAACGGTGGCGCGCGTTCCGCAACGACGCGCTCTCGGCATACGGCGACGACCGCAACCGGCCCGACCGGGACGGCACCTCGCGGCTGTCGCCTTACCTCAAGCTCGGTGTGCTGCACCCACGCACGCTGCTGGCAGACCTCGCCGACGAACGCGGTTCGGGCGCCCACACCTACGAGAACGAGCTGGCCTGGCGCGAGTTCTACGCCGACGTGCTGTGGCACCAGCCGCGCACCTCGTGGCACGACCTGCGGCCCGAGATGGCGCGGATGCGCTACGACGAGCCGCACGACGCGATCGAGGCCTGGAAGGCCGGGCGCACCGGCTACCCGATCGTCGACGCCGGTATGCGCCAGCTGCTCGCGCAGGGCTGGATGCACAACCGGCTGCGGATGATCACGGCCAGCTTCCTCACCAAGGACCTGCACGTGTGGTGGCCGGCGGGGGCCCGGCACTTCCTCGACCACCTCGTCGACGGCGACATCGCCTCGAACAACCACGGCTGGCAGTGGGTGGCCGGCACCGGCACCGACGCCTCGCCGTACTTCCGGGTGTTCAACCCGGTCACCCAGGGCATCAAGTTCGACCCCGACGGCGCCTACGTGCGGCGCTGGGTGCCCGAGCTGGCGCACCTCGCGGGTGCGGCGGCGCACCAGCCCTGGGATGCCGACGACGGCTACGCCCACGGCTACCCGCAGCGCCTCGTCGACCACGCGGCCGAGCGACTGGAAGCCCTCGAGCGCCTCGAGGCCACCAAGCGCTGACGTCCCAGATCGGGTCGGCGTGCCGAGATTCATGCTCAGCGTCGTCATCTTCCGGCACCTGCAGACGGCCAGCGGCGTGCTCCGGCTCGCCCATGGGAGCGATTCGTCCCGTCGGTTGCCAAGCCCGACCTGACCATGCGCCCCGCTGCAGCGAGCGGGGTGTGGAGCGGGGTCATGCTGGTTCTCGTGCCGCGCGTGTTGCGAGGAGCTGGTCGTAGGAGCCGATGGTGAGGTCCCACTCGACGCGTGAGCCGTTGTCGTCTTCGACGAGGCGGCCGGCGTAGCGGCGGGTGTGCACGATCGTGTGGTGGCGCTCGCACAGCAGGGCCGCGTTCGAGATGTCGGTGGGCCCGGAATCGGCCCAGTGGATCAGGTGATGCGCGTCGGTCCACATCGGCGGCATGTCACACCCGGGGTAGGTGCAGTGCTGGTCGCGTAGCCACAACCGTTTGACCTGGGCCGCGGTGAACAGCCGTACGTCAATGCCGAGGTCGACCACCGCCCCGGCCACGCCCATCACGGTGGGGATGATCGTGGCGTCACAGGCCAGCCGGCGCACCGTCTCGGGCGCCAGCAGCGTGCCCGCCTCCGCCCCGCCCATGGTCACCCCAGCACCGGTCAGACCGTTGCGCAGCGTCTGCAGGTCGACGGTGACGAACAGCTGGCTCTTGGTGTGGCGCGGCCCCTTGTCGGCGCCGGCCACCCCACGACGCACCAATGCGACCAAGGCTTCCCCGCGGCGGCGGTCGCTGCAGCGCAGGTCATGCTCACCCTGCACCGGTCGCGGCGCCGACAACGGCCCCAACGCGGCCTCGAGCACCGCCTTGCCTTCGGGGTCCAGGGTGAGCCGGTACTCGGCGACGCCCATCTCGTCCACCTGCGGCTGCGACAACGCCACGTACCGTTTCGCGGCATCCTGCTCGGCCTGCAGCTGCCCGTCGATGCCGTACTTCGCCAGCAGCTCCGGGCGCAGCCGGCGGCACTCCCGCGGCCCACCGGCCGCGGCGATCCGGATCAGCCCCGCCAGCACCGTCGGCCTGGCCTGCTCGGTGATGACCGGCAGCAGCTTGTCGGCCTCGGACAGCACCACCGCGGCACTGCGCACCGGCAACACCCCGGACAACACGGCATCCTTGACCGCCGCCCGACCGGGCACCGCGAACGCCTGCGCCACCGCCACCACCTGCGCGGCCCCACCCGCGCGGGTGCCCGGCGCGTGCGCCCGCACCCACTGCACCGGCGACAACGCCTGCGCACCAGACCCGGTCCCGCCCCGGCTGATCACCTCCGCGAGCACCGCCACCCGGGCCGCCTCACCCGCAGCGACCATCCGGTCCGCCTCGGCCATCACCACCTCCAGCTCAGCCGAACCCGCCCGCCACAGCTCCCCACCCAGACCGTCCACCGCCTCGCACGCCGCCACCATCTGGTGTCGACGCTCCCCGAGCACTGCTCCCCCTGCCATTCGTTAATCGTACACATGTCCACTGACACGGCCTTCGAGTTATCCACAGGTGACGCAGGGGGTGCTACGCCATGCGTGACGCGCGCACCAAAACCTCCGCACCAGGATCTCCCCACCAGAACTTCCGGACCGGGGCCCCTCGTAGCCCGACCTTGTCCCACCAGAGCAGTGGCACAGACCCGACCAGTCCCGCCCCCGGAACGGGTGCCCGTCGAAGGTTCCCCGCTTTTCCACACCTGAACTTGGGTAAATACCCCCGCGTTCCCTAGACTCGTCACCACGAGGGGAGTACTTCCCAAGCTCGTGCCGGTCAGTACGTCCGCCCCAGTGCGGACCCGGTACGGCGCCACCCGGCATCCGGGCGGTGAAGGAGACCTCAAGACCGTAGTTCCGTCTTGAGGAGTTTCATGTCCCCCTCGTCCGTGCTCGACGCCGCTGAACCGGCGACAACCCAGGCGTCGATCGGCACGCCTCTGTTGTGGGCCATCACCATCGGCGCCATCATCGTGCTGCTCGTCCTGGACTTCCTGATCACCCGGCGCCCGCACGAGGTCTCGATGAAGGAGGCCATCGTGTGGTCGGCGTTCTACGTCGCCATCCCGGTCACCTTCGGCGTGTGGATCTGGCAGCAGTACGGCGGTGACCGCGGCCTGGAGTACTACACCGGCTACCTCGTCGAGAAGTCGCTCTCGGTCGACAACCTGTTCATCTTCCTCCTGCTGTTGACCGCCTTCGCGGTGCCGCGCGAGCTGCAGCAGCGGGTGCTGCTCATCGGCGTCGCCGGCGCCCTGATCCTGCGCGGCATCTTCATCGCCCTCGGCGCCCAGCTGATCGCCTCGTTCTCGTGGGCCTTCCTGCTCTTCGGCGTCGTGCTGCTCGTCACCGCCGTCAAGGTGGGCCGCGACGCCTTCGCCGCTCAGGAGCACCACGTCGAGATCGGCTCGCTGCGCACGGTGCGACTGCTGCGCCGCTTCTGGCCGGTCACCGAGTCGTACGACGGCACCCGGATGACGGTGCGCCAGGCCGGCCGCCGCGCCCTCACCCCGCTCGCGCTCGTCGTCGTCGCCATCCTCGGCACCGACATCGTCTTCGCCATCGACTCGGTGCCGGCGGTCTACGGCATCACCGGCGACCCCTATCTCGTCTTCGCCACCAACGCCTTCGCCCTGCTCGGCCTGCGCGCGCTCTACTTCGTCGTCGAGGGCTCGCTGGGCTCGCTGCGCCACCTCGGCCACGGCCTGGCCGCGATCCTCGCCTTCATCGGCGTCAAGCTCGTGCTGCACTGGGCGCACGGCGTCTGGCCGGCCGTGCCCGAGGTGCCCACCCTCGCCTCGCTGGCCGTCATCGTCGGCATCCTCGCCCTGGCCACCACGACCAGCGTGCTCGCCAACCGGCGGGACGCGCGCCGGGCGGATGCCGGGGCGGATTCAGGGGCCCCAGCCGCCGAGGTGGATGCCGAGGCGCGGCCGGAGCGGGAGTCGGCCTCGACCTGACCAATGGCGGGGCCGCGCACCAGTGGGGTGTTCCGCTGGTGCGCGGGTCTCCGGCCTCCCTAGGTTGGGACCATGACGCCAGCCCTGCCGCCCCCGCGCACCGTCGAGAACTCCGCGTGCACCGGCGAGGTGTTCGACCAGGGCGCCCAGGTGACCCGGTGGGCCCCCGCGGGCGCCGTCCCCGTGCTCTACGCCAGCAGCGCCCTGCGGTTGCAGGAGGGCAAGGCGGTCCGGGCCGGGGTGCCGGTCTGCTGGCCGTGGTTCGGGCCGGGCCGGGAGCCCGGTATGGAGCCCGCGCACGGGTTCGCGCGCACCAGCACCTGGGACCTCGTGGAGGTGACCGACTGCGACGACGAGACCACGGTCGTCCACCGGCTCACCTCCGACGAGGCGACCTCGCCGCACTGGCCACACCCCTACTGCGCCGAGGTGCGCACCCGGTTCGGGCAGGCGCTGGCGGTGTCGCTGACCATCACCAACACCGGCGACGAGGCCTTCGACTACGAGGACGCCCTGCACACCTACCTCGTCGTCGGCGACATCCACCGGGTGCGGATCGAGGGGCTGGACGGAGCCTCGTTGCTGGACAAGGTGACTGGCACCGAGCGCGTGCAGCAGGGCGACCTCGCGTTCGCCGGCGAGACGGATGCCGTGTACCGCACCAGCGCTTCGGTCACCCTCCACGACCCGGCCCTGGGGCGCCGGCTGGCGGTCACGACGGAGGGCGCGAGCAACCTCGTGGTCTGGAACCCGTGGGCGGTAATGGCCGCGGAGGCCGCAGACATCGGCGACGACGACTGGGAGCGCTTCGTGTGCATCGAGGGGGCCAACACCTTCGAGAACGCCGTGGTGCTGCGGCCCGGCGAGTCGCACACCACGACCTACCGGGTGGAGGTGCTGGCGCTGTGAGCCAGTCACCTGCTGCCGGCCCCTCCTGGCTCGATGAGCCCGGCCACCGCGCCTGGCTGCACGCCGGCTTCGCCGACGTCCTCGCCTTTGCGCTCGGCTCGATCCTGCCCGGCGGCGGGTTCGCGTACCAGGCGGCGGACGGTTCGCCGATGCCGGGCCGCCGCCCCCAGCTCTTCCTCACCGCCAGGATGGCGCACACGGCGGCGCTCGGGGTGCGGCACGGCATCCCGGGGTCGGGGGAGCTGCTCGACCACGCGATGAGCTCGCTCACCGGCCTGCACGCCGACACCGAGCACGGCGGCTGGCTCAGCGAGCCCGGCACCGTGACCCGCAAGATGACCTACGACCACGTGCACGTGGGGCTCGCCTCGGCCACGGCGCTCACCGTCGGCCACCCGGGGGCCGAGCCCCTGCTGGCCCAGGTCGCCGAGGTCATCGACACCCGGCTCTGGGACCCGTCGGCCTCGGCCCTGCTCGAGTCGTTCGCGCCCGACTGGTCCGACTCCGAGGACTACCGCGGTGCCAACGCCAACATGCACGGCCTCGAGGCGTTCATCGCCATGGGCCACGCCACCGGGGATGCCGTGTGGCACGAGCGCGGGCTGGCGATCGCTGACCGCATGATCAATGTCGCTGCGCGAGAACGAGACTGGCTGCTCCCAGAGCACTTCACGGCAGACTGGCAGGTGCTGCCCGAGTACAACCGCGACGAGCCACTGCACCCGTTCCGCCCCTACGGTGCGACCTTCGGCCACTCCTTGGAGTGGTCGCGCTTCCTGCTCCAACTCGACGCCTCGCCACTGGTCGGGTCACCGCCGTGGCTGGTCGAGGCCGCCGAGGGGCTGACCCGGCGCGCGCTCGACGGCGGGTGGGCGCTCGACGGCCGACCGGGGCTGGTCTACACCGTCGACTGGGACGGCGTGCCCGTCGCCGACATCCGGCTGCACTGGCCGGTGTGCGAGGGCATCCAGACCACGGCGGTGCTGCGGCGGCGCACCGGCGACGCGCACTGGGAACACTGGTACCGCCGGCTCTGGGACCACGCCGCGCGGTGGTTCATCGACGAGCGCGGCACCTGGCGCAACGAGCTCGACGACCAGATGCACGAGGGCGGCCTGGTGTGGCCCGGCCGGCCCGACGTCTACCACTGCGGCGGTGCGCTCACCGTGCCGCTCGACGCCTGACCTGCGCCCGCCGACCCGCGATCGCACACCTCCGCGGGGTCGGCGACCGGGGGTGGACCGGCAGGGGTGAGCAAGGTCTCCGCGCGTCGCCCTTCCAGCCGGCGTGGACCGGCGCGACCATCGAGTGAGAACCACCACCAGCACCGCCGAGGTCGTCATGGCCGTCTCCGCCAGCCCGCACGAAGTCACCCGATCCTCCGCACGTGCGCGGCGCCGCCGCGGGCCCGGGTGGACCGCCCTGACTGTTGTCGAGGTGGTGCTCGCCGTCACGGCGGTGCTGCTCGACCTCCTCCTGCCCGCCGTGGTGCTCGCGGTCATGGCGGGCATCTCCCTCGCGATCCGTCGGGAGTCGCCGAGCACGCTGGGCTTCCACCGACTGCCACACCCGGGGCGGCAGTTGGCGCAGGTCGCGGCCCTGGCCCTGGCGTGGACCACGTTGGTGTTCCTGCTCGTCATGCCGGTCACCGAGCACCTCACTGGCGCGACCCAGGACACCAGCGAGTTCGCCGACCTCGAGGGAAACCTGCCCCTCCTGCTCCTGTTCGTCGCTCTGAGCTGGACGCTCGCGGCGCTCGTCGAGGAGCTCGCCTTCCGGGGCTACCTGCTCACCCGCATCACCGACCTCGCCGGCACGTCACCTCTCGTGCGGTCGGCGGCGGTCGTCGCCGTGGCGCTGCTCTTCGCGCTCATCCACGGCGAGCAGGGCATCACCGGCATGGTGCTCGTCTTCGTGGATGCCGTGTTCTACGGGTGGCTGCGGTACGCCTACCACTCGCTCTGGGCCTCGGTGGTGGCGCACGGGGTCAGCAACACGGTCGGGATGGTCGCGTTCTTCCTCGTCGGGCCGTTCTCGGCCCTGTGGTGAGCCCGGGCGCCCGCCGGGTCAGCGGAGCGTGACGAGCGCGTCGACGTCCTCCACGGGCAGGTGCGGGTCGGACGTCGCCAGCACCGTGAAGGTCGCCGGCTGGCTGGCGCCCCCGAGCGCGGTCAGGATCGCGGTGTCGGCGGCGTCGCGCCCGGTGCCGATGCGCACCATGGAGGCACGCGGGGCCAGGCGGGTGGCGTCGAACACCCGCCACACCCCGTCGACGGCGACCTCGACCACGGCATGGGCGTCCATGGGCGACAGCCCCGGCGCGTAGACGGAGACGTAGCGGGCCGGCATCCCCAGTGCGCGGCACAGCGTGACGACGAGGTGGGCGTAGTCGCGGCACACGCCCTGCCCGGTGCCTAACGGCACGAGGGCGTCGTCGGCGGCGGTCGTCGAGCCGGGCAGGTAGAAGAGCCGCTCGTTCACCCACCACACCACTCGCTGTGCGGTGTGGGCCTCGTCGTCGACCGGGCCGAACTCCGTTGCGGCGAAACCCTCCACGCGGTCGCTGGGGCAGTAGCGGCTCGGCAGCCGGTAGTGGAAGCGCTCACTCTCGGTCACCTCCACGGCATCCACCTCACCGAGCGACACGGTCGCCTCGTAGCTGACCGACAGCTGTCCCACTGGTGCGTCGATCACGTGCACGCGCGTCCCCCGGTCGAGCTCGAGCACGTGGTGGGGGAGGTCGGTGCCGTCTCCGCCGCGGATGGTGAGTGTCTCGACGGCCTCCAGGCCCGCGGCGACGGCGACCGAGACGGCCAGCCGCCCCGCGCCCTCGACCGGGATGTCGAGGTGCGCGCCGACGGTGGCCGAGGTGGCGGGCCCGCCGAGGTCGGGGGTCGGGTCGCTCACGAAGCACCTCCGGGCTGGGATCGGGGCGGCGCGGGTGCGCCGGCCGCGGGCCACACGCGTCGTCGGGGCGGAACCGCTGCGGCGACGCTACCCCGCTGCGGGCCTACGCTGGTCCGATGGGACTCATGGACCTGGTCGCCGGACGCCCAGCACCTACTCCGCACGCCGAGGCGCTGGCCCGTGCCGAGCACGGGGTGGTGGTCTACTGGCGGCCGGGCTGCATGTTCTGTGACCGGCTGCGGTTGTCGGTGCGCGGCCGGCGGCACGAGATCGCCTGGGTCAACATCTGGGAGGACGACGCCGGCCGGGCCTACGTGGCGGGCGTCAACGGCGGCGACGAGACCGTGCCCACGGTGGTCATCGACGGCGCGGCGCACACCAACCCGAGCCCCGCCGTCGTCAAGGCGGCCCTCGCCGCGCACTGAGCCCGGCTCACTCCTGGCTGCGGGCGGCCTCGATCACGGTGGTGAGCCGGTCGCGCAGCTCCTCCAGCTCGCTGACCTCGATGCCCAGGCGCGCCACCACCGCCGGGGGGACGCGCTCCGCCTTGCGGCGCAGGCACCGGCCAGCGGGGGTGAGCGTGATGGCCACCGCGCGCTCGTCGGCGGGCTCGCGTCGCCGAGTGACCAGGCCGCCGGTCTCGAGGCGCTTGAGCAGCGGTGACAGGGTGGCGGGTTCGAGGCTGAGCCGGTCGGCGAGCTCGCTCACCCGCAGCGGCTCGGCCTCCCAGAGGGCGAGCATCACGAGGTACTGGGGGTGGGTCAGGCCCATCGGCTCCAGCAAGGGGCGGTAGAGCGAGATGACGGTTCGCGAGGCGACGGCGAGCGCGAAGCAGACCTGGCGGTCGAGGGCGAGCAGGTCGGGTCCGGCGGCTTCCGTGGGTGGGGGGCTGTCGGGCCGGGGCGATGGCATGGCCGAAGTCTAGTGCCGAGTGGGCATATAGTTAGGGCACTAAGCATCTGGGAACGGGAGAGCGGCGATGAGCGGGAACGGCGACAACGAGGGCCTCAGCCTCGGCTACCGCTTCATCTGGCGGCTCAAGTACACCGGTTTGCAGGTCTTCGGCCCGGCCCAGCTCGGCGACGAGCGTGACCCCCAGCGCCGTCTCGAGCGAGAGCGCGCCGCGAAGGTCGAGGCTGCCCGGGCCGCTCGGCTCGCGGGTCAGGACATCGCGTGCGGCTGACGCAGGCGCCTGGCTCGCAGGGCTCCGCGCTGTCAGGGGCGCAGGATGCCGCGCACCCGGCAGCGCCGGACCCTGCGGTTCGAGCCGAGAGCGGGGGTGCGCTCGCTCGCGGTGGTGAGCGTCACGGCATACGCGGGGCAGAACCGTCGTTGGACCCTGCCGTGCCCACGACGTCGACAGGAAGGTCGTCATGACCGACACCACCGCCAAGCCCACTACCGCCCCGCGCGAAATACGCCTCGCCGCCCGCCCAGTCGGTTGGCCCACCCACGACGACTTCGCGGTCGTCGAGAGCGAGCTGCCCGAGCTCGCCGATGGCCAGCTGCGCGTGCGCAACGTCGTGATGTCGGTCGACCCCTACATGCGCGGCCGGATGAGCGCGGCCAAGTCGTACGCCGCGCCCTACGAGGTCGGCGAGGCGATGACGGGCGGTGCCGTGGGCGTCGTCGAGGAGTCGCGTGCGGAGGGCTTCGCCGTGGGTGACCACGTGCTGCACGGCTTCGGCTGGCGCGAGGTGGCCGTCATCGACGCCAGCGGCGCGAGGGTCGTCGACGTGTCGGTGGCACCGGCATCCGCCTATCTCGGGGTGCTGGGCATGACCGGTCTGACCGCGTACGCCGGCCTCACCCGGATCGCCGAGATCCAGCCCGGAGACGTGGTGTTCGTGTCCGGCGCGGCCGGTGCCGTGGGCAGCGCGGTCGGCCAAATCGCCAAGGCGCTCGGCGCGAGCCGGGTGATCGGCAGCGCAGGCTCCGCCGAGAAGGTGCGGCACGTGGTCGAGGACCTCGGGTTCGACGCGGCGTTCAACTACAAGGACGGCCCGGTGGCGAAGCAGCTTCGCGAGGCGGCCCCTGACGGGATCGACATCTACTTCGACAACGTCGGTGGCGAGCACCTCGAGGCCGCGATCGGCTCGCTGCGGCTCGGCGGCCGGGTGGCGGTCTGCGGGATGATCTCGGTCTACAACGACACCGAGCCCGCGCCGGGCCCGCGCAACCTGTCGCGCCTCATCCAGACCCGCGGCCGCATCCAGGGCTTCCTGGTGGGCGACCACTACGACCTGGCCCGCGAGTACGCCGGTCTGGCGGCACAGTGGCTGGGCGACGGGCGGCTGCAGTCGCGCGAGACGTTCGCCGACGGCATCGACGGAGCGGTCGACGCGTTCCTGGGTGTGCTGCGCGGCGAGAACACCGGGAAGATGGTCGTGCGGCTCTGAGCCGGATGCGGGTTACGCTCTGGCGATGAGCCGTCCAGTCACCCTCGTCCTCGGTGGGATCCTCGTCGTCATCGGCCTCATCTGGTTCTTCCAGGGGATCGGGATGATCGGCGGCAGCTTCATGAGCGGCAGTGTGCTCTGGGCGGTCATCGGCCCGATCGTGGCCCTCGCCGGCGTTGGGCTCATCCTGCGGGGCCGGCGCACACCCGAGTAGGTGACGACCCGGCCAGCCTGCGGGCCGGCTGGTCCTGGGTGGCGTTGCGCCGCGGAACCAAGCGAGTGGTGGGCCCCGTGGGGCTCGAACCCACAACCTACGGATTAAAAGTCCGCAGCTCTGCCAGTTGAGCTAGAGGCCCGGCGGGTGAGGACTATATCCGGGAGAACCCTCGGGACATCTTCGGTGTAGTCGCACCCTCGAACGCCGAGGATATCGCGGCTGCGGCGAGGCGAGCAGCCGCCGCCGGGCGTGTGGTGCGCGAAGGCGCGCGCCCGGCAACGAGCGGGGCCCTGACCGCAAGTGCGGTCAGGGCCCTTCTCGTTGTGCCTACGGCTGCGTACTCACAGCCGCCGTCGTCCAGGTCTCGGCCTGGTGACCTCCCACTGCCTGATGGTGGTGAGCGCCGTTGCTGGACTCGTTCCGATGACGACGCCCAGCGTCGCGGGGTCGAACGTCGTCCCCGCCTCGGTGAGGTACGGCATCAGCTTCATCGTGGCCACGGCGGTGTCCGTGGACGTCGCCGTGATGAGCAGGCATTGCTTGGCCGTGCGGTAGACGTTGTTGAGGGTGATGCTCGTCGGCACGGCCGTGGCCACGACGACGTTGACCGTGGTCGCAGGCGAGGTGCCGTTGGCGTTGGTCGCCTTCACCGAGAAGGTGTACGTCCCCGCCACGGCCGGGCCGGCCGCCTGCGTCCAGGCCCAGGCGGGCGTCGGAACCGACGTGGTGGTCGCCGACAGGGTCACGGGGTTCCCGGCGGTGACGTTCTGGTCAGTGATCGGCTGGATCGCCGGTGTTGCTCTGGTAGCCGCCGTAGGCAAGGAACGGGATGGTGTTGAAGTTGTTCTCGGGGACGGGCGTTCCGGGACGTTCTCCGGGAGGATGTACTCGCCGATGGGGGCGTGGTACTGCCCGTAGTAGACCTCGTTCGCCGCGGTCGTAGCGCCCGGTGTACCGGGGACCTCGTCAGGTCCTCGAGCTCCGACCGGGCGGCGCACCTCCTGGTGTACACGGCTGACGGCTCTGTCATCGGTGAGGTGCAGAACGGTGGCGGCGGACGCCATGGAGGCAGCGCCCTGCCCTACCAGAGGGCCGACCCGGGCCAGTGTGTCGTCCGGAGCAGCAGCGGCGGCACCGCGGCCGCACCCACGGCTCCGTTCTAGGCCGACTGAACGTCGTGCGGTGTGGTGGGGACCTAGTACCAAGGCCAATGACCCGTGCAGCGGCGAAGCCGTAGGTTCCTTCATCGAGAGCCCCGCCCAACCCTGCCCGGCGGGGGCTCTCTACTGTCCGCCCACTCGGCGAACAACTCTGAGAGAGCTCCGCGAACGGCCCAGCGACGCTCGCCGTGTCACGACTCGGCTCCCGGGTGCACCGGAAGCGACCGGCAGCGCAGAGGAGGCGTTCGCGGAGTCAGATGTCGACGCTTGCACCAAGGGCTAGGTTTTGTCTGCGAAGGCTGCCCAGAGCAACGCCCAGGACAACCCGGGCACGGCGATCACGGCGCGCGATCGGAGGACTGATGAGCACCGACGACGAGCCGAAGCCCGTGCGAGGTGAGCGGCGCTGGCCGATGGTCAGTGCCGCACTCGCAGCGGGACTGCTGCACGAGCTGCTGCCGGGGAGCTTCCGGCTCGCACCGCACTGGTTGTACCCGGTCTTCCTGGTGACATTTCTGGTGGTGCTCGTCGCCGGGGACCCGGGAGTCATCGACCGCAACTACCGATGGCTGCGGGTGACCACCGGGCTGATGATCGGGCTGATCACTGCGGTCAACGCGGTGGCTGCCATCCGCCTCGTGTTCAAGATCCTGACCGGCGAACCCTTCGGCTCCGCCAAGGAGCTGTTCGCCACCGGCGCCCTCGTGTGGCTCATCAACGTGATCACGTTCGCACTGTGGTTCTGGGACCTCGACGGGGGCGGCGCCGCGGCGAGGGCGTTGACGACTGACGAGTCCAGTCGGGCCTTCGTCTTCCCCGAGATGACCCTGACAGGCTTCGTGCCCGACGGCTGGTTCCCACAGTTCGGCGACTACCTCGCGCTGTCCTTCAACACGGCGACCGCGTTCGGTCCAACCGATGTGTCGGCCATCCGGAGGTGGGCGAAGATGGTGATGATCTCGGAGTCGCTCATCTCGCTCATCCTCGCCACCCTGGTGATCGCTCGAGCCGTGAACATCCTTTAGGGCGCTGATGGGACAGGATGACGCCATGGACTCTGATCCCCACACGCACCTCCCCTCGGAATCCGGAGCCGCTGGCTCCGAGATGCCCCACCGCGTCCTCGGCCGCACCGGGCGCACGGTGTCCGTCATCTCGCTGGGCACCTGGCAGCTCGGTGCGGACTGGGGCGAGGTTCGCCCCGATGATGCCCTCGCGGTTCTGGAGGCGGCGGTGCAGTCCGGCGTGACGATGTTCGACACGGCCGATGTGTACGGTGATGGCCGCAGCGAGCAGGCCATCGCCGAGTTCCTCGCGGCGCACCCGGGGCTCGACACGTTCGTGGCCACGAAGATGGGCCGGCGCGCCGACCAGAGCCTCGAAAACTACTCGATGGCGAACTTCCGTGCCTGGACCGACCGCTCGCGCTCGAACCTGCGCACCGACACCCTTGACCTCGTCCAGCTGCACTGCCCCCCGACCGAGGTGATCGACAGCGACCAGGTGTTCGACGACCTCGACACTCTCGTCGCAGAGGGGGTGATGGCCGCCTACGGCGTCAGCGTCGAGACCGTCGACCAGGCGCTCGCCGCGATTGCGCGGCCATCGGTGGCGTCGGTGCAGATCATCATCAACGCCTTCCGGCTCAAGCCGCTCGAACGGGTCCTGCCGGCAGCACTGGAAGCCGGGGTCGGCATCATCGCACGAGTGCCTCTGGCCAGTGGCCTGCTGTCGGGGAGGTACGACGAGACGACCACCTTCGCCGCCGACGACCACCGCACCTACAACCGGCACGGGGAGTCCTTCGACCGGGGAGAGACCTTCTCCGGCGTCGACTACGACGATGGCGTGCGCGCCGCCAAGGAGTTCTCCGCGCTCGCCGCCTCCCGTGACCTCTCGCCCGCCCAGGCAGCGTTGGCCTGGGTCGCCCAGCTGGAGGGGGTCACCACCGTGATCCCGGGTGCCCGGTCGCCCGAGCAGGCCAGGCAGAACGCCGCCGCGGGTTCCGTGCCTCCGCTGGGCGAGGAGTTCACGGCAGCGGTTGCCGAGCTGTACGACCGCCGCCTGCGGGACTCGGTCCACGACCTCTGGTGAGTAGCCCCGCCCACCCGATCGCCCTGACAGACTCGCGGTCATGGACGTCTACCGAACCCCGGACGCTGCCTTCGAGCACCTGCCCGACTTCCCCTGGGAGCCGAGCTATGCACAGGTGGCAGACCCAGACGGTGGCACCCTGCGGGTGGCCTACCTGGACGTGGGCCCGCACGACGCACCGGTGGCACTCCTGCTGCACGGCGAGCCGTCGTGGTCGTTCCTGTACCGGCACGTGGTGCGGGTGCTCACCGAGGGCGGGATTCGCTGCGTGGTGCCCGACCTGGTCGGCTTCGGTCGCTCCGACAAGCCGGTGCACCGGGGTGACTACTCCTACGCCCGGTTGGTCGAGTGGACCCGCGAGCTGGTTGTCGACCACCTCGACCTGCGCGAGGTCACCCTGGTCGGTCAGGACTGGGGCGGGCTGATCGGGCTGCGCCTGGTCGCTGAGCATCCTGAGCGCTTCGCCGCGGTGGTCGCGGCCAACACCGGGCTGCCGACCGGTGACTTCGACATGCCCGAGCTGTGGTGGCAGTTCCGCCGGGCGGTCGAGACCACCGAGGTGCTCGACATCGGGCGCCTGGTCGCCGCTGGGTGCGTGACCCCGATGTCCGACGAGGTCAGGGCCGCCTACGACGCGCCGTTCCCGGTGGAGCGGGCCAAGGCCGGTGCCCGGGCCATGCCTGCACTGGTGCCCACCCGGCCGGACGACCCCGCAACGCAGGCCAACCGCGCTGCCTGGGAGGTGCTTTCGACCAGCGAGATGCCGTTCCTGCTCGCGTTCAGTGACAGCGACCCGATCACCGGCGCCATGGCACCGATCCTGCGAAAGCTGTTGCCCGGCACTCGCGGCCTTCCTCACCCGACCATCCACAACGCCGGTCACTTCCTGCAGGAGGACGCCGGTGACGAGCTCGGTCGAGTCGTTGCCGACTTCATCCTGCGTTGACGAGCGCGATCGCGAGGGCGCCTCCGTCGGGGGATAGCGTAGGAGCCGTGTACACCCCCCCGTTCAACCGTGCAGAGGAGGAGGTGGAGCTGCGCGCGCTGGTCGCACATGTGCGCGCGGGCTGGATGGTCACCAATGGCCAGGACTCGGCGCCCTCGGCCACGTTCCTGCCGGTGCTGTGGAGTGGCGACACGGTGGTGGCCCACCTGGCCAGGGCTAACCCGCACTGGCGCGAGCTAGGCTCCGACACAACGGCCCTCGTCATCGTGACGGGCCCGGACGTGTATGTCTCGCCGACGTTCTACGCCGCCAAGACCGAGCACGGCAAGGTCGTGCCGACCTGGAACTACAGCGCCGTCCACCTGACCGGCCCCGCCCGCGTGCATCACGACCCCGAGTGGCTTCGAGCGGCCGTCGAGGAGCTGACCAGCGAGCATGAGCGGGGGCGCCCTGCGCCTTGGCATGTCACCGACGCACCGAGCGACTACATCGACGGCCAGCTGCGGGGGATTGTGGGCATCGAGGTGGCTGTGGCGAAGGTCGAGGGCAAGGCGAAGCTCAGCCAGAACCGGTCGAGGATCGACCGGGAGGGCGTGGTGGCAGGCCTGCGTCAGGGTGACAGAGCGAACGACCTGAGCGTTGCGGACCAGATGGCGTCGGCACTCGACGACGAGGTCGACCGATAGCCGTGTCGAAGGTGCTGGACTCGGCGGGTCACTGGGTGCTGGCCAGCCCGACGACGAGGTTGATCGTGGCGGCGACGATCACCGTGCCGAACACGTAGGAGAGCAGGGTGTGGCCCAGAACGAGGCGACGCACCGCGGGGGTCTTCAGGTCGGTGTCGGAAAGCTGGTAGGTCATCCCCAGCGTGAAGGACAGGTACGCGAAGTCGGACAGCCTCGGTGGGTCGTCGCCGTTGAAGTCGATGCAGCCCGGCTCGTTGACCAGGTAGTGCCGGGCGTAGCGCAGGACGTAGATGCTGTGCACGGCCAGCCAGCCGGCGCCCACGGCGAGCACGCTGAGGAGCCCCTCGAAGACCCGGCCCGAGGCGGCGCCTCCGCTGCCCTTGCCGAGCAGCATCAGGGCCACGGCCCCCAGGCCGGCAATGGCGGCGATGACGACGATGACGTCGGTCTCGGTGCGGCCGCCCTCGGCGTCCTCGAACATGTCGGCCGTCGCGGACGCGTCGAGCCGGAAGGCCCATCGCAGGAGCGGGAGACAGAAGGCGAGCGCGCCGACGATCCAACCGACGAGGAGATGGGCGGTCCACTGCGCACCCACGACGACCGGCCATCCGTTCACCGGTCCGGAGCCGAGCGGCTTGCTCCCGCCGTGCGGAACTCGCGCAGTCGCTTCCCCTCACCTGGCTGGCGCCATAGTCTGCGAGGTGCGGCGCCAGCCGGCAACCGCCACACAGTCAGGGACATGTCGATGATCGAGACACGCATCCTCGTGCGGGTGGGGCTGCTGGTGGCCGCTGCGCTGGCCCTGGCGGTGGTCGCCTCCCGGATCCGCGACAAGCGCGCCGTCGCGCTGGCCACCGTGAGTGACATCGAGGCTCAGCTCGGCGCGCTCGATCCGGCCACTCGCGCCGCGGTGGTGGCTCGACTGGCGACCGACGCGGGTCGGGCCGTCCACGACAAGCGCTCGAAGGCGTGAGACCGGTCGCGCCCTGATGGCGGTCTGCGAAGATCGCCTGCGTGGCGCGCCCCTGCGGCTAGTCACGGCCCGGAGGGCCGCCGGCATCCGGGCGAGTGAACCGCCGGTGCCGACGGAAGGAGGATGACGATGGCAACCCCGGAACCGAAGGACTCCGCGCCGCCCGCGCTCCCAACCCCAGTTGCGCCGCACACCGGCGCACGGGCTGTGGACGTCACCGTGCGCTTCGACCGCGCCTCGGTCTGGCGGTCGGCCCTGATCCTGGCGGGCGTGGGAGTGGGGCTGCTGCTGTTCCTGTGGTTGTTCTCCATGCTCAGCCATTTCCTCTTCCTGCTGGTGCTCGCCTGGCTGTTCGCGATCGCCCTGGAGCCGGGGATCCGCTCGATCGTCGCGCGCGGCCGGTCCAGAGGTGTGGCGACAGCCATCATCGGAGGCGCCACCGTGCTCGTCGCGCTGCTGCTGGCGGGCGTGTTCGGTGAGCTCTTCTTCAACCAGGTCACCGAGTTCGTGCGCGGCGTGCCCGACCTGACGACCTCGGTGGTCGACTGGGTCAACGCCCGCTTCGGCACGAGGCTCGACCCGAACACGATCTCCTCGAAGCTCAACCTCGACCCATCGCAGATCGCCGGATGGGTGGGGTCGCTGTCCGGTGGTCTGGTCGGTGTCGTCGGGTCCCTCTCCGCGGTGCTGTTCGACCTCGTCACGGTGCTGGTGTTCGGCTTCTACCTGGCTGCGGGCAGCCACGAGGTCGTTCGCACCCTGGCGTCGTGGATGCCGCCGCGCGGGCAGGAAGTGTTCGTCACCATCACCGAGATCACCATCGCCAAGACCGGCGGTTACGTCGTCTCCAAGATCGCGCTCGCGGCGGCATCCGCGTTCTTCCACGGCATCTTCTTCGCCGCCATCGGCGTCCCCTACTGGTTGCCGTTTGCGTTGTTCGTGGGTATCACGGCCCAGTTCGTGCCCATCATCGGCACCTACCTCGGCATCATCCTTCCCGTCCTCGCGATCGTGTTCACCAGCCCGTGGAAGGCGGTCGGGATCATCGTCTTCGCCGCTGTCTACCAGCAGATCGAGACGTACTACTTCACTCCTCGCGTCAGCAAGCGGACCATGGACGTCAACCCCGCCATCGCCCTGGGAGCCGTGTTCGTCGGCGCAGCCATCTGGGGGCCGCTCGGCGCGCTCATCGGCATCCCCCTCGCAGCGGCCGGCGTCACCATCCTCGACACCTACAGCCACCGCTACGAGCTCGTGCCCGAGGTGCTCAACGTCGGCAGCGCGGGCACCGAGCCGGAGCCAACCTGACCGTGCGAGCACAGACGCTGGTCAGCGCGGCTGAGCGCGCCGTGGCCGCTTCGAGCAGGAGCCAGCGCCAGCAGGCGTGGCCAGCCATCACCGCTGCGGTCCTGGCGTACGCCGCCGGCGACGCGTTCGGGGTCGCGTACGAGTTCCTTCCCGAGCCGGTTGGGGTCGACGTCACGTCGATCGGCGCGCGTGCCGACTGGCCGCACGGGGGCGTCAGCGACGACACGTTGCTGAGTCTGCTCACCATCGGCTCGGCCACGGTGTACGACCCTGAGGGCTCTGCGACGTCGTTCGTGCACGAGCTGCGCCGAGCCGTTCCGCGGTTGCGTGGCCTGGGGCCGACCACCCGGTCAGCCCTGGGCCTGCCGGTCGCGGCTCATGAGGCAGCACTCGTCGGTGCCACCAACGGAGCGATGATGCGTACCGCGCTCCTGGGGCTGGCGTTCGACCCTCGTGACGACGTCAGGCGCCGCGCCCTGGTCCGCGCGATGGCCGAGGCCACCCATCCCGACCCCACGTCGTCGATCTGTGCCGTGGCCGCGTCGAGGCTGTTCGCCGTCGTCGCCTCGGATCTCGCCGCCGACGACCTTGCTCGGGTCCTGTGGGGCGAAGCGGATGCCGTGCGCAGGCCGGGTGTCGATGTCGACGCCCTGCGCCGGCTCGACGAGTGGTCACCGTCCGCGTACGGGGTCTCGCTGAGCCCGATCGACACCCTCCTGGCCGTCACGTCCGTGGCCACCGAGGCTCGCACCTGCCTGGAGGCCTACGAGCGGGCCTGCGAGATGGGCGGCGACACCGACACCGTGAGCGCCCTCGCTGCCGCACTCGTGGCAGCACGGTCCCCCCAGACCTGTGAACTCTTCGCCATCCCCTGGATCGACGACGTCGACTGGGCCGAGATCCCCCAGGCATCCGAGGCGATGGTCACCCTGTTCACGCTGCGGCGAGCCAGCCAGGAGCGATATGCATGAGTGACGCGCGACGGGTCTGGATCGTCGGCCCGACCGCGTGGGACACCGTCGTCTACGTCGACCGGTACCCGATCGCCGGCCGCTTCACCCAGTGCCGCATCACGATCGAGCGTCCCGGTGGCTCCGCGGCCAACGTCGCCCAGGCGTTGGCCACGGCAGGCATCGAGACCGGGTTCGTCACGACGATCGGCGACGATGCGATCGGCCAGCGGCTGCGGTCTACCCTGGCGGCCAGCAGGATTGCCCACCTGGTGATCAACCGCACGCCGGGCGAGTCGGACCACGTCCTGGTGCTGGTCGACGATGAGGGCGAACGGACGATCCTGGGGCTCTCACCGACAACGTTGCACCACATCAGCTCTCGAGACGCACCCTTCGAGCCCGGCGACATCGTCGTCTTCGTCGTGTGGCACGACCACTTCCTCGACGACCTCGATTCGGCCCGGGACCGCGGGTGCACGACGATCGTCGGCCTCGCCGCCCTCGACAACCCGGCAGTCACAGCAGACATCGCCTTCGGCTCTCGCAGTGACCTCGTCGGCGACGTGGGCCCAGCGCTCCACCGGGCGCGATTCAGCAGGATCGTCGTGACATCCGGGCCGGAGGGTGCCCTCCAGCTGGACGGCAACGGCGCGCAACGGCAGGCGGCACTTCCCACCTCCGTGGTCGACTCCACGGGCGCGGGAGACGCCTTCCTGGCCGGTTACCTCGCGATGTACGCACGAGGCGCCGTCGATGGGGTGCGGGCACTCGAAGCCGGTGCGCGGTGGGCAGCGATCACGGTGGCCCACGAGGGCTCGATCCCGCCGGACTGGAGGCAGGTCGGCATCGCCACCTGAGCCGGCGACGGCCTTCCCATCGTGACGGGGTTGCTGGCATGGACCGAACGTGGTGCGTGGTCGTGGACTGGAACCATCCTGTTCACCACGAAGCTCTGTGGCCCGAGGATCCTCGGCCTCATCGGCGAACGGCAACGGCATCCACGAGCACCCCGACACCCCCTAGGGTGGGGCGCACCGGACTCGGAAGCAGTGAGGGGTGCCGCAATGGGTTTCCTCAGCAACCTCGTCGATGCCGTGCGTCGCGGCTTCGCTCAGGCCTCGGGTGCGGTGACTGCAGCGACCGCCGCCCTCAGCGGCCACCGGGTCGCGACCCGGGTCGAGCCGTCACCGGGCCAGCCCTCCTCGATCGGGCAGGTCATCGAGGAGATGCGGCTGCTGGGTGCGACGATGGCGGCGAGTGACGGCGTCGGGGACTTCCACCGCATGTACCTGCACGTCACCGAGCTCGTCGGCGCGGCCGCAGCAGCACGTTCCTTCCGGGACGTCGCCTTCACGGAGCGCCTCGACTGTGTCTTCGCCGGCCTGTACCTCGACGCCTGCCGCGCATCCGACCAGACCCGCAGCAGCGCCTGGCAGCCGCTGTTCGCCCTGCGGGCGCAGCCGGGCACGGCACCGCTGCAGTACGCCCTGGCCGGGATGAACGCCCACATCAACTTCGACCTCGGCCTCGCGCTCGTGCGCACCTGTCGGCAGCTTGGGCGGACGCTCGACTCGCCGGGGGTGCGCGAAGACTTCCTCGCCATCAACGACCTGCTCGGCGCCGCCGTCCAGGAGGTGCGCGAGTCCTTCCTCGCCGGGGTTGCCCTGGACGCCGACCGTGCTGCGGCACCGGCGCTCAACGTCGTGGGGGGCTGGAGCATCGAGGCCGCCCGGGATGCCGCGTGGGTCAGTGCCGCGGTGCAGTGGACACTGCAGGACCAGGCCGACGCCTACGCGGCGTACCTGAGCTCACGGGCATCCATGGTCGGCTTGGTCTCTCGGCAGCTGCTCACACCGGTGATCCTCCCCGAGCCGGTGCCGGGCACCGGCACCTGACGAGACCGAGCCCACCGGGCCGGTAGTGACCCGGTTGAGCCATAGCGGATTCCCCCGCCGACCGGCCATCCTTGGCCTCGCGGACCTCACGCGCAGTGGTCCGGAGGCGTGTCCCGCGAAAGGAGGGGACCGGCCGGGAAGTCGCACCCGTCATCGACCTGACGAACACCGAAGGGCCCGGGGGTAACCGGACCAGGCGCACCACCCGAGAGGCCCACCGATGGCCCGTACCGCAGCTGTTCACCACCACCGCCCTCCCTGGCATGTCCTCGGGCTCCCACCGGCACGTTCTGCGGCTCAGGTCACCGGATGGCGCTATGTGGTGCTCGAGGAGATCATCGACGACGTCGCCCTGCTGCGGCGCTGGCGGTGGCCCGCGGCCGACGAGCTCGGGCACCTGGTCTGGGCGGACGTCGCGCAGCAGGACTGCACGACCACCCCCGTCGGCGTGTTGCGTGACCAGCTGTACGGGCCGAGCGGGCTGCACCGCGCTCCGCGCATCGGGGACACCTTCGCCGTCATCGCCGACACCGCCGCCCGGCGCTGGCCCGCCAGCACCCGGAACCTGCGCCCACTGCTGAGCGGACGGGTCTTCGACGTGTCGGCAGAGGCACGGTTGGCGGCCCGGCTCGCATACCAGGGCTCCCTCGCCGCGGTGCTGCCGGCGCCCGGGTCCCCGGATGCGGGTGCGCCAGGCGGCGCCGCCCCGCGAAGACATCGGGCGCCCGAACTGACCGTCGCCCCGCCGCGGCTGACCCGGAGTGGGACACGATGACCGCCACCACTCCGGTGGCCGCGGTGCCCGTCGTCGGAACCGTCCCCGAGGCCACGCTCGCCGCACCCGAGCCCGCACCCGGTGCCCTGCTGCGAGCGCTGCACGACGACCCGAATGCGATGGTGTACTTCCTGCTCAACGTCGGTGACGGGGACACCCAGCTCATCCTGCTTCCTCCCGACAGTGGCGACGGCATCCGCCGCCTGGTCATCGTCGACGTCGCGACGGCCAGCAAGCTGCCCGCGCTGATCGACGCGCTGCACGGAGCCGACGACCCGAACCACCCCGGAGACCCTGACCGCAGGCTCATCGAAACCCCCGGCAGCCCCGGCCAGATCCGCCTGCTCGTGGCCACCCACCCGCACTACGACCACATCGGCGGGATGAGCGACCTGCTCGACCACTTCAACGGCCCCAACGGGTGCGTCGACCAGTTCTGGGACCCCGGCTACTACACCCCCACGCCCGCCTTCCACGACATCATGGCCAAGCTGGAGACGAGCCCGTGGGTCCGCCGGCTGCAACCCACCTCCGGTACGAGCCTCTACCTCGACACCGTCAAGGTCACCGTCCTCGGGCCCGGCATCGGGCTGCGCAACCGGTTCGACACGTACGGCGTCGGCATCAACGACAGCTCGATCACGCTGATGATCACCTACCCGGCCACCGCCCTCTACGCCGAGCCCGACCCACGACGCGGACGAACCAACCGCCGGGTCAGCGACACCCCGAGCCACCGGCTGCTGCTCGGCGGTGACGCCCAGTTCACGTCCTGGGCCCAGGCCACGATCGACTTCCCGGCCCTCGCCCAGGAGCAGGACCCGACCCTGGCCAAGGAGCTCCAGGCCGCCCGCGGCCAGGACTACCTGAGCGCCGACCTGTTCAAGCTCTCCCACCACGCCTCCAAGCACGGCATCAACCTCGAGCTCCTCGAACGCGTCTCGGCGCCCACCGTCCTGGTGTCCTCGGTCGCCGGAGGCGGAAGCTACGGCTTCCCCCACGCGCTGGCCATGGAGGCCGCCCGCGAGGCCCGACAGGCCATCGCCTCGAACGGTAACCCCCGCCAGGCCGACGACGCGCTCGGCATCCACATCACCGGAAGCCGAACCGACGCCGGCAACGTCTGCGGGTCCGTCGCCGTGCTCATCCCCAGCAACCCGAGGCAGCAGATGCGGTTCTTCCGCCTCATGGACACCCCGACCGCCAAGATCACCCTCGACTCGGCCCGAGCGGTACGCCCGCGCAAGGCGCTGAAGCCACCGCCACAGCCGCAGTCGGATCCGTCGTGAGGATGCCGGGGTCGGCGAGGCTGGCGCTCGACCCTCGTGATGTGCCACCGTCGTGGGGCGGCACCGCGATGCACCACCGCCGGAAGGGAGCGTCGACGTGCTCGATGAGGCTTCGCAGGTCGCGTTCGTCGGGGTGACTGACCTGGAGCGCGCCGAGCGCTTCTATGGGGGCGTTCTCGGGCTCGACCTGGTCGACGCGCGGCCCTTCGCCCTCGTGCATGACACGCCCGCGAACCACCTGCGCATCACGTTGGTGTCGGAGGTGCGCCCGGCGCCCTACACGGTGCTGGGCTGGACCGTCACCGACCTGGAGGGCGAGATCGACCGTCTCGTCGCTGCCGGCATCCGGTTCAACCGCTACGACGGCATGGCTCAGGACGACCGCGGCATCTGGACCGCACCGAGCGGCGCCCGGATCGCCTGGTTCGACGACCCCGACGGCAACAACCTCTCCCTCCAGGCCTGACGCGGCAGCCGAGGCGCTGGCCCGGGCCGGAACGGCAGGCCAGCCCTGGGCCAAACGCAAACTCCCGCAGCCGGGTTCAGCGGGTGGGAGGGGCAGGCGCCATGAAGACCGGCACCGGTGAGGAGCGGAGGATCTTCGAGGCCCGTGAACCGAGGAAGAGCCGAGCGGCCGGAGCCGACGAGCTCGGTCCGATGACCAGCAGGTCGCCGTCGCGCCACTCGACGTCAGCGATGGCCTTGGCCCACGAGATTCCCTCCCCGACGACGAGGGTCCGGGCGAGACGCTCGGCCAGGGCGGGGTCGCCGTCCTCGACCTCGGCGCGCAGGGCACTCTTCGTGCGCTCCACCCACTGCTCGACGACGAGCTCGTCGGCGGACTCCTCGACGCTGCCGTAGAGCCGCTTGGGAGGCCGGACGGCGAACGACACGGCGCGCAGGGTCGCGCCTGCTGCCTCGGCGACCTGAGCCCCGACGGCGGCCACGTGGGCCACTCCGGCCGACCCCCCCACGCCGATGCTCACCCGGCGGACGTGCGAGCTCGATGTGCTGCGGTAGCCCCGTGGGGCCAGCAGCACCGGCAGGGCGGCCGAGTGCGCGAGCCGGTTGGTGACGCTGCCGAGGGAGATCCGACCCAAGGGCCCCTTGCCCGACGAGCCGAGCACCAGGGCGGACGCATCGACGTCGGTGGCGACCTCGAGCAGCCCGACGGGGATCGAGGGGGCCACCCGCACCTCGAAGGTCGCGCTGATGCCGGGTGGGAGGCCGGCGCGGGCCCGGTCGAGGACCGACTGCCCCCAGGCGGTGAGCGGCCCGAGGTAGTTCCCGTCGACGAGCTCCGGTGCACCAGCGGCGTGCGGGGTCGTCACGACGACCGCCACCACGAGGGGCTCGTCGATCGAGCGGGAGAGCATGCTGGCCAGCTCGAGCGCCGACGTGCCGCTGTCCTGCGCCGTGTAGGCGACGGCGATCGTCACCGCTCAGGCCCGCACGGTGAGCGAGGCGGCCTCGACGTGGGTCACCGGCAGACCGAGCTCGCTGGCGCGGTCGACGACTTCGAACCGCTGCCAGATCGAGTCGCTGGCGGGAAGGGTCACGATGACGATCTGGTCCGGATCGAACTGCGTCACGGCCGCCCGCAGCGCCCGCAGCGGTCGCTGGTCGCCGAGCCCGCCGGTGGCGTCGAGGTGGCGTTCCCGGAGAGACTCGAGCGTGCGGTCCAACCGCGCCTGCGCGGCCTGGGTGGTGGCGTCCCGCACCGACACGGCACCGTGCGTCGAGGCGGTGCCGGTCTCGACGGCGCTGGCCGGGACACAGACGTAGTACGTCGCCTTGCCCATCGAGTCGATGCGTTGCAGCTCGTTCGTCAGCTCGTCGGCCTCGAGGGTCTGGTTCGCCAGGACGAGCACCCGGCGCGCCTCACCGGTCGGCTCGTTCACGACGCGCGCGGGCAGTCGAGCGATGCGGGCCTTGTTCACGAAGTACAGGACGAGCACCACGCCGAACGACGCGAGGCTGAGCACGAGCTGGATCCGCACGTCTGCGGTGAGCCCCATCTGCACCAGCACCAGCACGATGCCGAGAGCGGTGAGGACGGACAGCGCCGGGAACCACCACATCTTCACTTTCAGCGTCGACTCGTCGGCCCGGTACCTCAGGATGATCTGCGAGACGGCGATGAGCAGGTAGACGAAGAGGATGACGGCGCCGGAGGAGTTCAGCAGGAACGAGAACACGGTGTCGGGGGAGACCGCCGCCATGATGACGGCGAGGAAGCCGACGACGGACGAGGACAGGATCGCCACCATCGGCACACCGCGCGAGTTCACCGCCACCATCGACGCGGGGGCCTCGCGGCGGGCTGCGAGCACGAAGAGCATCCGGGATGCCGTGTAGAGGCCCGAGTTGAGGCAGGAGAGCACGGCGGTCAGCACGACGGCGTTCATGATGTCATCGGCGTAGGGGATGCCAATCTCCTGGAACGCCGCGACGAAGGGGGACGCCTCCAACGTCGCGGAGTTCCACGGCAGGATGACGGCGAGCAGGAAGACCGAGCCGACGAAGAAGATCGCGATGCGGGTGATCACCGAGTTCGCCGCCTTGGAGACGGCCCGCTCGGGGTTGTCGGACTCGGCGGCCGCGATGGTGGCGATCTCGGCGCCCACCATCGAGAAGATCACCGTCACCACCCCGGCCGTGACCGCGAGCCCGCCGTTGGGGAAGAAGCCGCCGTGCGCCGTGAGGTTGCTCAAGTTGAGGTCGGTGTTGGGCCAGATCCCGAGCACGAAGAGTGAGCCGACGGCAAGGAACACGATGATGGCCGCAACCTTGATCCCCGCGAACCAGAACTCGAACTCGCCGAACGAGGAGACCGAGATGAGGTTGGTCCCCGTCATGAGGAGCATGAGCACGAGGCTGAGCGTCCAGGTCGGCACCCCGGGGAGCCAGAAGTTGAGGACCTTGGCTCCCGCGACGGCCTCGAAGCCGACGACGATGACCCAGAAGTACCAGTACAGCCAGCCGACGGAGAAGCCGGCCCAGTTCCCGAGCGCCTTGCGGGAGTAGTCGGCGAAGGAGCCCGTGGAGGGATTGGCCACGGCCATCTCGGCGAGCATCCGCATGACCAGGATGATGAGGATGCCGCACAGGGCGTAGGTGAGGAAGGCCGCTGGCCCGGTGTCGTGGATGACCGTGCCCGACCCGACGAACAGGCCGGCCCCGATGACCCCACCCATGGCGATCATGGTCAGCTGCCGCTGGTTGAGCGCCTTGCTCAGCTGCGGGCCCGCCCCGGACACCTCAGGCCCCCTCGGAGACAGCAGCTGGGCTGGATGGGGCGTAGCGAGACATGGTCATTCCCCTCGATCGAAGTTCCCTGGTGTCCGGGTCCCACGTCAGTGGGTGAGCCGGCAATGTACGACCGTCACTTCGCAAACCGTGGTTCACCGTACTCCCGCTCGTCGCACCCGGCGTGGTGAGAGCCCCGCTGATTTCGACCGGCGCCGACCGGATGCCGACGCGTCTCCTGGACGCGTGGATGCGTCCGCTGGACGGAGGCGCCCCCGGGCCGGGTCGGTGAGGCTGGCGGCTCCATCCACCACACCCGCAGCTCAGGAGAGATCGTGTTCGTTGCCATCCTTGACTTCTCGACGACCCGCACCGGCCGGGCCCGCGCCCTGGCCCAGCTCGAGGGGAAGCGGGCGCAGGTCCGCTCGATGCCGGGCAACATCGCCTTCCGCGTCCATGCCTCACGCGAGGACGACCGCAGCGTCACGGTCGTGCACGAGTGGTCCGACCAGGGCTCGTCCGGCGCCCTGGGCCTGGAGGCGGAGGGCCAGCGCTGGCTGCTGCCCCCGGCTCGAGCCGCTCTGGTGCGGGCCGGGCGGCGGTGCAGGTCGCGATCCCGCAGCCGGCGACCACGGCATCCGTGCTCTTCTCCGTCGACTTCGTGCCGCAACCCGTGCAGGACCTCGCCGTCTTCGACCTGGACCCCTTGGCCCGCGCTCTGCTGGCGGAGTGCGCCGGATGGCAGGAGGCCGACGAGCCGCTGCCGGCATATCCCCGCGCCATGTTCTCCGCTCTCGCCGCCGTGGCATGGCGACTGGCCGAACGGCCCAGCCTGGTCGTCGTGCCGGCAGGCCGGTCGGCCGAGGTCCGGAACGCGTTGCAGCTCACCGAGGAACGGCTTGGCGACGAGGTGCGGTTCGAGGAGGTCGCAGCCTCGGTGGTCCTCGTGCCGCGGTCGCTCGCGCGCCGCCTCGACACCGAGCTCGGCATGACCTGGCGCTCGGTCCGCCGGCGGATGCGGGTGCTGCGGGCGATCGAACGGCTCGCCGCCGACGCCACCCCCGTCACGACGGTCGCGCACCAGGTGGGGTACGGCTCCCTGTCGGCGTCCAACTCGGCCTTTCGCGAGCTGACGGGCGCGACGCCAACGGACTACCGCGCCACGTTCAGCAGCTGACGGCCCCTGCGGGACAACCGATCCCGCAGGGACCGTGAGGCCCCGTGGCGAGGCACTCCGGTCAGCGGAGGTCCCAGGTGGACAGGCAGAAGGGATGCCCCGCGGGGTCGGCGTAGACCGTGCAGTGGTCATCGTTGGGCTGGACGCCGAGTCGCGTGGCGCCGGCCGTGAGAACTCGGCGCGCGGTGGCCCTCCGGTCGTTGACCAGGAAGTCGAGGTGCAGGTGCGCGGGCACGTCAGGGTCGGGCCACGTGGGTCGCCGAAACGTCTCGACCTGCTGGAAGGAGATGAACCCGTTGGGGCCGTTGACCACGGCCCAGTGGGCGCTTCCCGTGGCGGTACCCGCGGTGATCTCGGCGTAGAACTGCGCGAGGGCAAGGGCGTCCGGGGCGTTGACGGTCGTCCCGTTGAGGCTGATGCGGTTCGACATCAGCGGGCGGACTGTTGTTCGTACTCGGGTGTCAGCTCGGTCCAGCGCTGGTGCCACGCCGAGGCCGGTGACTGCTCGGACCAGCCGTCGGGGTGTGCGCTGCCACTGGTGTGCAGTGCGCGGGCGAGGTCTTCGAGGTGGACCTGCCAGCCGGCCCCGTAGAAGTGCAGCGCGCCCAGGGGCAGGCCGCGTTCCTCGACCACCAGCCGGGTGGTGTCGCCCTCGCGGGTGAGCCACGCCTCGATCTGGGCCTCGTCGTCGGTGCCGGGCCCGGTGGTGACCAGCAGGTGGTGTGGTGCGTCGCAGACCTCGATCCTGGCCGGGCCGCTCCAGGTGCTGGTGAACACGGCGTGCACCGTGCCGCCGACCCGCAGGTCACCGCAGACGTCGGCGATCCAGCGGGCCAGTCGCTGCGGCGTGGTGCACGCCTGCCACAGGTCATCGATGTCGGTGTCGTAGACGTCCTCGACACGGACCGCTCCACGGTCGTCGTCGATGCCGCGCATCGTTGCGGTGGTCCTCATCGTCTCCCCTTCTTTCCCCGTGCGATCTCGGTGTGCAGGGCGCCGAGGCGGTTGTCCCACAGCGCCCGGTAGTCCTCGAGCCAGTCGTCGACCTCGCTCAGCGCCTCCGGTCGAAGGTTGTAGATCCGCCGCTGCGCCTCCTGGTGCACCTCGACCAGACCCGCCTCGCGCAGCACCCGCAGGTGCCGCGACACCCCCGGCCGGGCGATCGGCAAGGCGGCCGCGAGCTCGCCGGCGCTGGCCGGGTGCTGCCGCAGGATCCCCAGCACGGTGCGCCGGCTCGGGTCGGCCAACGCCTGCAGCACAGCATCCATCGAACTAAGGTACCCAATCAGGTACGTAACCACAAGGGTACGTACGTCAGGATGCCGGCAGCTCGACCGTGTGGCTCCCGTGCGTGAACCGGTCCTGTGGGATGCCGGGGACGTCCAGGATCGCGGTGACGCCCACCGGCACGGTGAAGTCGATCGTCAGACCACTGTCCTTGGCCGACCACCGGACCTCGAGCGGGCCGTACGGCGTCTCGTGGCGGGCGCCCGCCGAGCCCAGGCCACCGCCTGGCCGCGGGGCGATCCGGGCCACCCTGAAGCCGGGGGCTTCCGCGTTCAGTCCCGCGACGTGGCGGTAGAGCCAGTCGGCGACGGCGCCGAGGGCGTAGTGGTTGAAGCCGGTCATCTCACCCGGGTTGATCGACCCGTCGGGGAGCATCGAGTCCCAGCGTTCCCAGCTGGTCGTCGCGCCCAAGGTGACCGGGTAGAGCCACGAGGGGCACTGTCGCTGCAGGAGAAGCCGGTACGCGAGGTCGGGTCGGCCGGCAACGACCAGCGCGTCGCAGATGATCGGCGTGCCCACGAACCCGGTGGAGATGACGCAGCCGGCATCCTCGACGAGCTGGGCCAGCCGCCGGCCCAGCGCCGGAGCCCTGTCGGGGCACAGGTCGAACACGAGGATCAGCGCGTACGCGGTCTGGGTGTCAGAGGTGGCGAGCCCGTCGTCCTCGAGGTAGCGCTCGACGAAGGCGCGGCGGACCTCCGACGCCAGCATCCCGTAGCGCGCCGCGTCGTCTGCGAACCCCAGGACGCTCGCCGTCTTCGCCAGGAGGTGACTGGTGCGGGCGAAGTAGGCCGTCGAGATGAGGTAGGGGTCGGTGCGCGACGCGAGCGGGTTCTCCGGGGGTGCGGCGGGGTCGAGCCAGTCCCCGGCCTGCCAGTCGGCCTCCCAGATGTGGCTGTCTCCGGCATGGTGGTCCACCAGGTCGACCCAGGCCCGTGCGCTGTCGTACTGGCGGCGCAGCAGCCCCAGGTCGCCGTTCCGCTCGAACAGCAGGTACGGCAGCATGACCGCCACGTCACCCCACACCGCGCCCGGCTTGGTGGCGTCCCAGTAGTCGTTGCCTGGTACGAAGGGGACGTACCACGGTACGGGTCCGTAGTGGCGTTGCTCCGCCGCCAGGCTCCTGAGCCAGTCCGAGAGCATCCCCGACGTGCCGTAGTTCCAGGCACCCGCGGGCATGAAGAGGTTCAGGTCACCCGTCCAGCCGAGGCGCTCGTCGCGCTGCGGGCAGTCGGTCGGCACGTCGACGAAGTTGGACCGCATGCTCCACACGATGTTCTCGTGCAGTTGCTGGAGGTCTCGGTCCGAGGACCAGAACCAGCCGGTGCGGTCCATCGGCGTGTTGTGGACCAGCGACTGAACGGCGTCAGGCGCGATCTCACCCGGCCACCCGGTGACCTCCACGAAGCGGTAGCCGTGGATGGTGAAGCGTGGCTCCCAGACGACGGGTTCTCCCGACAGCACGAGAGTGTCGGTCTGCGCGGCCTCGCGCAACGTACGGGTGCACAGCTCGTCGTCCTGGAGCACCTCGGCGTGCCGGAACCGGACGCGAGTGCCCGCCGGGCCTTCCAGCCTCACCCGCAGCCGGCCCGTGTGGTTCTGGCCGAAGTCGATGATGCGTCGTCCGTCGGGCCGCTCGTGGATGGCCACGGCATCGAGCGCCTCGTCACTGCGCACCAACTGGCCGTCGTGTGCTGCCAGGATCGAAAGATCGCTCTCCCGGAAGGCAACTGGGGACCACTTGCGACGGAAGCCCGGTGACGACCACCCGGCTGGGGCCAGCCGGGCGTCGAAGGTCTCTCCGTCGTAGATGCTGCTCGAGAGGATCGGGCCGGTCGATGCCGTCCACTCCGAGCCGGTGGCGACGGTGACCCGTTCACCACCGTCGGTCACCACCTCGAGCTGGGCGAGGACCCCGATCCGGTCGCCGTAGATGTCCCCGGTGCCGCCCTCGAAGCCGATCCTGCCGCGGTACCAGCCGTCCCCGGTCCAGGCGCCGATCGCGTTCGGGCCGGGCATCAGGTGCTCGGTGACGTCGTACGTCGCGTACCGCAGCCGGCTGCCGTAGCTGGACCACCCGGGCACCAGGGCATCTCGACCGACCCGCACACCGTTGATCTCGAACTCGGCGAGGCCATGGGCGGTGACGTACAACCGCGCGGAGCGGAAGCCTTCCTCGACGCTGAACTCCCGACGAAAGAGTGGGGGGCGCCGATCGGGGAACACTGCGTGGTGGCGGTCACCCGTCGGCCGGTCCTCGTACCACCGCGCCTCGATGAACCGCGCGGACCAGTCGTCCGCGTGGAGCAGGCCCGTCTCGACGGATGCCGCCTCGCTCCACCGGCTCCAGCCGCCATCCCGCCCTGCCACACGGATCCGCACCGCGGCGCGCTGCCGGGACTTCAGCTCGGGCCCGGGCCACGGGACGAAGACCTGCTCGGTGGACTCCACGACCACCCGGGAACGCTGCGGCGTGCTGCGCGCCGGGTCATCGACAACCGTCTCGACGTCGTAGCGTTGCTGCACGTAACCGGTTGGGGCAGTTTCCACCTGCCACGACAGCCGGGGCCGCGAGTCACCGACGCCGATGGACCCCGGGGTGGTCCTCGAACCGAAGCTTCGACGGGGCGACAGGGACCCGCCCGGTTCCGTCGTCCGACGGCGCGTCCTCCTCCGTTGCGGACATCCGAACCACTTCCTTCTCGTCCTGTCGTTCGGGAGGCCGCCGCGGTGAGGACTCCCTCGCTGCAGGGGCGCGAAACGGTTAGAGCGACAGCGGCTTGACGGGGGACATCATCAGGCTCGGGTCGTTGCGCCAGTCGACACCCGGCACGTCGATGTACAGCTCGATCTCGTTGCCGTCGGGGTCGGCGATGTAGAGGCTGTGGGTCACGGTGTGGTCGCTCGTGCCGAGGACGGGCACCCCGTGAGCACGCAGCGACGCCAGTGCCTCACGCAGCTCGTCGTCGCTGTCGCCCACCTTCAAGCCGAAGTGGTACAGGCCGACCCGGCGGCCGGCCGGCACCGGGGCGGCGTCCTCGCCCACCTCGATGAGCAGCAGCTCGTGGTGCGTGCGACCGGACGGCGCGCTGAAGGCGACAGCGGGAAAGGGGAGGACCTCGTCGGGGTCCTGCAGCGACCGCCAGCCGAGCACGTCGCGGTAGAAGTGCGTCGACCGCTCCAGGTCACGCACGTACAGCACCAGATGACCGAGCTCGTGCACCTGCATTCCTGCCACCTCTTCCTGGCCTACCGGTCGTCCACCGACCTGGCACTGGCCATGCCTACCACCGACCCCCTGGGAGTGGATAGGGGCGGTCGATGCCCCCTGGGCTAGAAGAACAGCTGGGCGCCGACGACGACGGTTCGCGCGATGGGCAGGTGGAAGTACTGGGTGGGGTCGGCGGCGTTGTGCGACATCGCGATGTAGACGCGCTTGCGCCAGCGGCTCATGCCCGGGCGCTTGCTGGCGTGCACCGAGACGCGGGAGAGGAAGTACAGCGCCGTGTCGGGGTCGAAGGACAGGTCTGGGCTCTGGGCGGCCAGGGCCAGACCGGCGGGGATGTTCTGCTCGTCGGCGAACCCGTAGCGCAGCCGCACCAGGCAGATGCCGTCCCACTGGTCACCGAGGTTGTCGACACTGACCCGTTCCTCGTCGGGCACGTGCGGGACGTTCATCCGGATGTTGTTGGTGATGATGACGTTGCGGTGCAGGACCTTGTTGAAGTCGAGGTTCTCGCGCAGGGACAGCGGGGTCGTGTCGTCGGAGGTGTGCAGGAAGACCGCGGTGCCCGGGACGCGGTGCAGCCCAGCGGAGTGCGCCTCGTCGAGGAACTCCTGCAGCGGGCGTTCGACCTTGCGCCGGCGGGCCTTGACCAGCTGCTGTCCCTTGCCCCAGGTGAGCATCACGAAGGCGATGATCGTGGCCATCAGGATCGGCAGCCAGCCACCGTGGGTGATCTTGGTGGCGTTGGCCGCCACGAAGCTGAGCTCGATCCACAGGAAGAGGACACCGAAGGCGCCCAGCTGCCACGGCTTCCAGCCGAGCGCGGCATCGGCATAGACCAGGAACAGGCAGGTGGTCAGGCACAGCGTCGCGGTCACGGCCAGGCCGTAGGCCACGGCCAGGTGCTCGGAGCTGCGGAAGGTGACCATCAGCACCAGGACACCGGTGTAGAGGATCCAGTTCACCACCGGCACGTAGATCTGCCCGCCCTCGTGCTCGGAGGTCTGCCGCACGGTCAGGCGGGGCAGGAAGTCGAGGCGTTCGGCCTGGCGGGACACCGAGAACGCCCCGGAGATGACGGCCTGGGACGCGATCACCGTGGCGGCGGTGGCCAGCGCGACCAGGGGCAGGGTGGCGCAGGTGGGGGCCAGGTAGAAGAACGGCCGCACCGCCGTCGCGGGGTTCTTGGCGATCAGCTCGGCCTGGCCCAGGTAGTTGGTGGTCAGGCTGGGAAAGACCAGCCAGAACCACCCGGTGGCGATGGCCGGACGGCCGAAGTGCCCCATGTCGGCGTAGAGCGCCTCGGCACCGGTGATCGCCAGGACCACCGCACCCAGCGCGAGGAAGCTGACCACGGGGTGCGCGAACGCGAACTGCAGCGCCAGGTGCGGGCTGAGCGCCCACAAGGCCTCCGGGTAGGCCACGATGTGCGGCAGCCCGAGCGCCGCCAGGGTCAGGAACCAGATCACCATCACGGGGCCGAAGAACCTGCCGACCCGGTCGGTGCCGTGCCGTTGCACCACGAACAGCACGGTGATCACGGCGATCCCCAGCGGGACGACCCACTCCTTCAGGCCGGGCTGGGAGACCTCGAGGCCCTCGATGGCTGACATCACCGAGATCGCCGGGGTGATCAGGGAGTCTCCGTAGAACAGCGCCGCCCCGACGATCCCCAGGACCATCACGAGCTTGAACCGCTTTCCGCCGGGGCGGACCGAGCGTCGGGCGAGGAAGGCCAGCGACAGCACCCCGCCCTCACCCTCGTTGTCGGCGCGCAGCATGAACAGCACGTACTTGACGGAGACGATCAGGGTGATCGCCCACACGATGGTCGACACCACCCCCAGCGCGTTGTCGCGGGTCGGCTCCACGATGCCGCCGTCGAGGCTGAAGACGGTCTGCATGGCGTACAGCGGGCTGGTGCCGATGTCGCCGAAGACGACTCCCAGTGCGCCGAGGACCAGCACGCGTCGTGCCGTGGTGTGCCCCGAGGGCCTCGACTCAGCCACCTCCGTGGTCGCCGCAGGGCCCCCCGCCAGCGGCCGCTTCGACCCTGCGGGCACGTTCGTCACCCCACCACGCAATCACCACCTGGCACCGGCGCCAAGAGTCTTGACGGGATCTTGTCGTGCTCGGCACGGTCACCTCAAGCCGCCGGACCCGCTCCACCCGGCCGAGCTCAGGCACCGACCCGCTCGGCATCGATCGCGGCCAGGGCGTGGTCCAGCGACACCGCGAGCGGGTCCGCGCTCTGGGTGGTCTTGGACAGCAGGAGCCCTCCCTGCAGGGCGGCGAGCAGTCCCACGGCCAACGCGTCGGCGTCGCTGCTCGCCGGCAGCTCGCCGCCGTCGATGATCCGCTGCAGGCCGGCCGAGAGCGCGCCGCGCCACGCCTCGAAGGCGGTGGCAGCGGCCTGTCGGCCGGCCGGGTCGTCACTGGCGACCTCGCTGGCGAGGGTGCCGATGGGGCAACCCCCGAAGGTCATCCAGGAGCTGTTGGCCTGCACCAGGTTGTCCCTCCACGACCGCAGCCCGGCCAGCGTGGAGAACTCGCCGAGGTAGGGCTGTTGCGCGGTGAGAACGGCATCCTGCTGCCAGTCGATGACGGCGCAGACCAGCGCGGACTTGTCGGCGAAGTAGTGGTAGAGCTGTGACTTGCTCGTGGAGGTGGCCCGGCAGACGTCGTCGAGGGAGGTGCCGGCGATGCCGCGCTCGTAGATGAGCGCCGCAGCGCCTCGGACGATGCGCTCTCGGGTGTCGCGCCCCCGCGCGGTCGGGGGCGTCGCGCGTTGGGCTCCCACCGTCATCCGGTCAGGATACGGGCGACTGGACTCTCCGGTCCATCGATCGCGGTACGGGATAACGGGGGTCTTACGGACCCGGCTGTTGTCTTGACCGTCCGGTTCGACGGTTCCAAGGTTGGACCAATCAGTCCACTAAGGGCGATTGGCGCCGCACCAGGCGACGCCAACAACCGCACAAGGAGAGATCAGTCATGCCACGAAAGACCATCCGAGTCATCGCCGCCGCGGCAGCCCTGGCCGGCGCCGCACTCGGGCTCGCTCCCTCGGCGCAGGCCACGCAGACCCACCCGGGCCCCACGGGCGCCGTCTACGTGCTCGGCAACCAGCCGAGCGGCAACACGGTGATCGCCTACCCGAGGGGCGCCGACGGCACCCTGTCCTCGCCGCGCAGCTACCCGACCGGTGGCACGGGCACCGGAGGCGGTCTGGGTTCGCAGGGTGCCGTCGTGCTCGACGCGTCGGCCCGTCACCTGTATGCCGTGAACGCCGGTTCGGACAGCATCACCTCCTTCGACGTCACCAAGGCCGGTCTGCGCTGGCGGTCGACGGTCCCGTCGGGCGGGGACCAGCCGGTCAGTGTCACCGTCCGCGGCGACCGGGTCTACGCCCTCAACGCCGGTGGCACCGGCAACATCTCGGGGTTCACCGTCCGGGACGGGAAGCTCGATGCACTGCCCGGCTCGACCCGCGCCCTGAGCGGCGACGCCACCGGCCCGGCCGAGGTGTCCTTCTCCCCCGACGGGCGCGAGCTGGTCGTGACCGAGAAGGCGACCAGCCTCATCGACGTGTACCGGCTCAACGGGCAGGGGCTGTCCACCGGGCGCACCTCGTTCGCCTCCGCCGGCGCCGTCCCGTTCGGGTTCTCGTTCACGCCGTCGGGCTACCTCGCCGTCTCCGAGGCCGGCCCCAGCTCGGCGTCGACCTACCGGATCTCCTCCCACGGGGTGCAGACCATCAGCGCTGCGGTGGGGAACAACCAGGCGGCAGCGTGCTGGGTGGTCGTCACGGCGAACGGGAAGTACGCCTACACCGGTAACGGCGGTGGGTCCCAGTCGATCAGCGGCTACCGGGTCAGCGACTCGGGCCGGCTGTCGTTGCTCACCCCGGACGGCCGCACGGGCACTGCAGCTGCTGGGGTCTCCGACATCGCGCTCAGCCGGTCGAGCAGCTTCCTCTACGCGCGCCTCGGCAACGGCACGGTCGGCGCCTACCGCGTGACTCGCACCGGAGCACTGGAGGCCCTGCCGGTCGCGGGTGGCCTCCCCGAGGGTGCCGCCGGCGTGGCGGCGCGCTGACCACGCCGTTCCCTCGGCTCAGCGACCCGGGCAGGCGGGCACCTGCCCGGGTCGCTGGTGTGTGGCGTGGCACGACGATGTCGTGCCGCCGATCGTGCCCGTCGGCGCGGCTAGGGTGGGACAGCATGGAGGACGCGGGTGGACTCACGGTTGCGGTGACCGGACCCACCGGCACCTTCGGGCTCGCGCTGATGCCGCTGCTCGAGGCAGATGCCCGTGTCGCTCGGGTCATCGGCATCGCTCGGCGGCCCTTCGACCCGGCGCAGCGTGGCTGGACGACGATGGAGTACCGGCGCGGTGACGTGCGAGACGCCGACGCGCTGCGGGACGCGTTCGGCGGTGCCGACGTCGTCGTGCACCTTGCCTTTCTGATCGTTGGTGGGAGCAAGGAGACGACGCAGGCGATCAACGTCGAGGGCACGCTCAATGCGTTTCGTGCGGCTGCGGCATCCGGTGCCCGGCGGTTCGTGTACGCGTCGTCGGTCGCGGCCTACGGATTCCATGCCGACAACCCGGTCGGCATCCCCGAGGACTGGGACACCCGGCCTGCGGACCGTCTCTTCTACGCCCAGGAGAAGGCCGAGCTCGAGCACCTGCTGTTCGAGGAGGCCGCGGTGCACCCCGGTGTCGCGCTCTACCTGTTGAGGCCTCCGATCGTGCTCGGTCCCGGAGCGGTGGGAGCCAAGGTCAGCATCCCGAGAGTCCTCGCGCCGCTGGCGCCCCTGGGGGAGGCGGGGCTACGACTGCTGCGCGGCGTGCCTGTGCTCGTGCCGGACCTGCCCCTTCAGGTCATCCATCACGATGACGTGGCGGAGGCGCTGCGCCTGTGTGTCGTCGGCGCCGGACCACCGGGGGCCTACAACATCGCCGCGGACGAGGTGATCACTTTCGTCGACGTCGCCCGTGCGATCGGTTTGCGGCCGTGGTCGCTCCCGGGTGGACCGGTCGCACGACTGGCCCGAGCCGCCGCCACGATCCCGTACCTGCCGTCGGCAGCCCAGTGGGTGGAAGCCGTCAGCCACCCGGTGATCGTGGACACGACCAAGGCAAGAACCGTGCTCGGGTGGGCTCCGCGGCGCACGGCCCGGGAGACCCTGCGGTCGACGTTCGGCTGAGCGACCACCGGTGCGTCCGCCCGTCTTCCTGACGGTCGCGTGATTCGCACGAGGCAAGATGGGTGGTCACCCGCCCCTCAGGAGGCCACGCGTGTCGGCGACCACCCCCGTGCCACTGTCCCGCACCGCCGTGCGCTGGTCGCTGGGGCACGCCCTGCCCCGCACGGTGCTGCGCCGCTCGGCCCGGCGGGGCGACCTCCACGGCCGCATGTTCGTGGCCACCCAGTCCGGTGACCTGGCCGCGCTGGAGCCGGTCCTGGACGAGCTTCGGGTGCACGCCCCGTTCTACCGGGGCCGGTTCGCCTCGGTGACCGCGGAGCACGCCGCCGTGCGAGCGTTGCTGTCCAGCCCCGATGCCGGCACCGGGCTGGTCCCGGTCGACGGGGGAGGCCGCTTCGCGCGGCTGCAGGCCTGGGCCACCCAGGACGCCCCGCTCGGACCCCTGACCTCGCCCTCCCTGCTGGTGACGGAGCCACCGGACCACACCCGCTACCGCAAGCTCGTGTCACGGGTCTTCAGCGCCCGGGCGGTCGAGAGGCTGCGCGGCCGCACCCAGCAGATCGCCACCGAGCTGCTCGACGAGCTGGACCCGAGGAGCCCGGTCGACCTCGCCGCCACGTACTGCAGCGCGCTGCCGGTCACCGTCATCGCGGAGATCCTCGGTGTGCCGGAACGCGACCGCGAGACGGTGCTCAGGCTGGGTGCGGCGGCCGCACCCAGCCTCGACCTCGGGCTGTCCTGGACGAGGTTCCGCCACGTCGAGTCCGCCCTGCGGGAGTTCGACCTCTGGCTTCGGCAGCACATCGACCAGCTGCGCCGGCATCCGGGGGACGACCTGCTCAGCCAGCTCCTCGTCGCCCAGGAGGACGGTGTCGGCCTCAGCGACGTCGAGCTGAGGTCCACCGCCGGGCTGGTGCTGGCGGCCGGCTTCGAGACCACCGTCAACCTGCTCGGCAACGGCATCGCGCTGCTGGCCGGCAGCCCTGAACAGGGCCGACTGCTGGCCGAGCGCGGCGACCTGTGGCCCAACGCCGTCGACGAGGTGCTGCGGGTCGACCCACCGGTGCTGCTGACTGCCCGGATGGCGCTGGCCGACACCGAGATCGCGGGCGCGCAGATGCCACGGGGTGCCGTCATGGTCGCGCTGCTGGCTGGGGCCAACCGCGACCCCCAGGTCTTCTCGCAGCCGGAGATGTTCGACGTGAGTCGGCACAACGCCAGGGAGCACCTCTCGTTCTCCGCCGGTCGGCACTTCTGCCTGGGTGCCGCGCTGGCCCGGATGGAGGGCGAGGTCGGGCTGCGGACCCTGTTCGAGCGCCACCCCGATCTCCGGCTCGAGAGCGGCGCCGTGCGACGCAGCACCCGCATCCTGCGCGGCTACGAGCGCCTCCCGGTCACCCTCAGCCCCTGACGCCGCCACGGCGCCCGCCTCAGGCGGACGGCGCCGCGAGGATGTTCTGCAGCACGGCGTTGGCGACCTGCGTGTTGGTGACGTCGCTGTGGCCGGAGACGAAGCGGTCGGCCAGGAGGTTGTGGATGACGCCGCCTGCGAAGTGGTAGGTCGCGTCGACGTCCTGGAGGGCCTGGCCGTTGTCGGCCTCTGCGGTGTGCTGGGCCCCGTTGCTGCCCAGGCCGCCGAAGGGGCTGTCGGCGTCGCCGAGGCCCGAGGCCGCCTGGTCGGCGATGCTCGAGGCGATGGCGTAGGCGATGCCGACGGCCTTGTCGTTACGGGTGTGGGTGATGATCGTCGAGCCGGAGACCCGGTGCTCGTCAACCATCCGGCGGAAGCCGCCGGGGTGTCCCGGCTCCCACTCCTTGGCAAAGGAGTTGTGCGAGAACGCAGCCTGCAGCAGGTTCACAGAACCGACCGAGTTCGCGCCGGGCTGCGCGTCCGCTGCCGCCGTCACCAGGCGGGCGCCGAAGCTGTGGCCCACGAGGTGCAGCGTGGCGCGGCCGGCCACCTGTGCGTGGAGGACCGGGGCCACCGATGCCGCCCCGATCCGGCCGGCGCGTGCCTTCATCTCGTAGTAGGTGACGAAGTTCAGGAGTGACCGCCCCGTCGACCACGCGCGGCTGAGCATCGAGCCGAGGCCGGCTGCGCCGCCGACCCCGCCGACCCCGCCGACCCCGCCACCCAGCCCCATCGCGCCACCGCCCGCTGCGGGCACGGCCCCGAGCGACAGGCTCAGCATGGCGGTCTGGAGCCGGTCCATGAGGTCGGGCCCGTCGAGTGCGAACAGCTCGTCGGGAGCGTCCGCGGGCTCGGACCCGTCGGCGCTCACCAGCGACCGCAACAGGTCGGCGTACTCCCGCTGCGCCTTCGGTGACTCCTCCAGGCGGCCGGCCAACGCGGCCGCTCGGTCGAGGATCGCCCCAGCGCCTGGAGCGTCGAAGACGCCGGCCATGGACCGCAGGTCGTCGGGGAGGGCCGGGTCGGCATCCCCGACCCCCGCCGCGCCGCCGGGTATCAGCTCGGCATCCGTGAACTTCTTCGACGGCCAGAGGATGCCGACCACGCCGATCGACCTGTCCCCGAGGGGAGCTCCGCGCGCCTGCCGGACGGCATCCACGCCGGCGAACAGGTTGCGGTAGAGCGCCCGCGCCTCGTCCATGTCGTTGTTCCAGCCGTGCGAGACGGCCACGACGTCGGTGACCTGGTCGGCGAGCGTGCGCACGGCATCCGCCTGCTCGTGGTGGACGGGCGAGCCGTCCTTGGCGAACTCGAGCTCCTGGTAGGGGTAGTTCTGCGGTCCTGCACCCATGGTTCAACCTCCTAGACGGACTGGATGGCGCGCATGGCGTCGATGAGGCCATGGCCCTGGAACTCCCGCACCCGACCCAGGTCGGTCGCGGTCGAGGTGAAGATGTCCTTGACCTGCTCGGGGCTGCCGATGAACTCACGGCGGATCGACAGGAAGGCGGCGATCACGCCCGACACGTGCGGCGCAGCCATGCTCGTGCCGCTCTCCTCGACGTACCGGACGGTGCGACCCACCATGGCGCTCGCCTTGTCGGCCATCGCTCCGGCGGCCGCCGACAGGATCCGCTCGCCCGGCGCGACGAGGTCGGGCTTGGCCCGCCCGTCACCGGTCGGTCCCTTCGAGGAGAAGTAGGAGACCCCGTAGACGTGGGGGGAGTCGCGGTGCGTCGACCCGACCGTGATCGCGCCCGCCGCGTTGCCGGGGTCGTTGATCGTCAGCGGTCGGCCCGCGGCACCAGCCTGCATGGTGAACGCGTCTGTCGCATAGGCGTATCCGCTGTTTCCCGCGGCGACCACGACGACCACTCCACTGCGCACCATCCGGTCGACCTCGACGCACAACGGGCTCTGTCCGCAGGCGAACCACTCCGGGTTGAAGTCGTAGCCCAGGCTGAGGTTGATGCCGTGGATGCGCAGCCGACGGCCGTGGTCGTTGATCTGCTGGATGGCGTCGAGCGCGGTGAGGATGGCGCCCGTCCCCCCGACGCCGTGGTCGTCGAGCACCTTGAAGCTGACGATCGAGCACTGCGGCGCGATGCCCGAGACCGACGGCAGCGGGGTGAGCTCACCGCAGACCTCGCCGTCCTCGTCGCGCTGCATCCGCACGGCACTGAGCGGGTGGCCGCGGGTCGCCGTGCCGCGTCCGGCGATGATGCCGGCCACGTGCGTGCCGTGCCCGTTCGCGTCGCACGCGGCGTCTCCCTGCGCGGTCGTGAAGTCACGGTGGGGCAGCCCCGAGGTGTTGAGGTTGTCGAACTCCTTGAAGTGCGGGTGCCGGGCGTCGACGCCGGTGTCGAGCACCGCCCAGCAGATGTTCTTGCCGAGCGCTGCGTAGGCGGCGTGCGCGGCATCGGCCTTGACGGTCGAGATCGAGCGGTCGAGCAGGGCCCTGACCTCGAAGTCGGGCCAGATCCGGAAGATCGGCTTGCCCGATGCGGCGTTGGCCCGGGCGAGGGCGACGATGACGTCGGGCTGCAGCCGGCCGAGCAGGTAGGGGCCGCCGACCATCGGGTCGGCCACGCCCTGGGTCACCGTGGGCTCACCCGCCGACTCGCAGGCCGCCTGGATCAGCCGGACGGCGAGCTCGGTAGCGGCTGACCGGTCCGGGGCGAACTCGAGGTTGAGGTCGAGTACGACAGGGACGGGGGTGTGGTCGCCTCGCTCGGTGGCCTGCCGGATCCGCTGGAGCAGCGGGACCGCGATGACGGTGCGGTCCAGTGCACGGGGGTCGTAGCCGCCCGGGTCGTCCGCGTCCATGCCCAGCTCCCAATCCCGCAGAAGTGCTCTCGCCACCACAGGAGATGCGACCACCCGCTGGTGATACCTCCGCGTGGTTGGGAGGCGGGGGACCTCAGGGGTGTCACCGGTGTGCGGCAGTGCTCCTGATCGTCCGGAAGCGCCTCGCGTGGCCGGCGGCACCGGGTGGACCGGGTGGAGCGACGCGTGATCGTCGCCGCGGCCGGACACCCGGTGTCGGGCGAACCTCAGCCGCCGACGCGCTCCCAGACGACGATGGTGTTGCGGTCCTGGCTGTACACGTGGGCGATCCGGTAGCCGTTGTCAGCGCGCTGGTTCGCGATCTTGGTGAAGTGCCGCATGTTGACCGAGCCCTCGTTCACCTCGATCTCGTAGTACGGCCCGCCGGCCTTGCCACTGCTGAACCCACCGATGCCGAGCACCATGCGCTTCTCCTTCGTGCCGTGCCGAATGCAACCCAGTTGGTCCGATGACGGGTCGGGTACACCACCGAGTTCCGGCGAGCCAGCCTCAGCGTGGCAGCGCAGGTGGGGAGGTGCAAGCACCGGGACGGCGCACGGCCGCTCGCGAACCCCTGCACGACGTCCTGCGAGCGAGACGATGGCCGCGCATGGAAGAGGTGCCGCGGAGCCGCCGCGCTGGCACTCGGCCGCCAAGACGCTGCACCCCGGCGTGCCGACGGCCCAGGTGCTGGATGCCGTGGCGCCCATCGCGCGCTGCTCGGTCACCGCGGCGCTTGCCCCCACGTGGTCCGGCTCGAGGACGGGTGAGGCCGCGCGCTCGGCTCGCGCCCGGGGCTCATCCCTCGGCGAAGAGCTCGCCGAGCACGTACCGAGCGGACTCTGCCTGTCCCGCGCGTGTGTTCGTGAGCATGATCAGGCCCTTCCACAGCGCCCACCCACGTCCACGAGCCCACGTCGCGTCATCCACGCCCAGGCTGCGGATGAACGTTCGGCGAGCCTCCCCGCGGAACTGCGTCCACCGCAGCACGGTGTCGCATGCTGGGTCGCCCACGGCCGCGCACCCGAAGTCGAGCACGGCGCAGAGCCGGCCGTCCGCACCGACCAACAGGTTCGCAATCGTGGTGTCGCCGTGCACCCACACCGGTACGCCGGAGAACGGCGCGTCGAGGGCGTCGCGCCACATCGCGACCGCCCGATCGCGCTCGCGACCGGAGACGCGCAGCACGAGGCCCTGCATCTCGTCGTCCCAGTGCCGCAACGGACCGCCCCGGAACCCGCTGTGCAGGCCGGGCCCCGGTGCTTCGTCGACGCCGGCTGACCGCAGCGCGACGAGGAAGTCGGCGAGGTCGGCCGCGAAGCATTCGTCGTCCCGCACGTCGTCCGGGGCCGCGCGCCGGCCCTGGATCCACCCGTAGACCGACCACGGGGCCGGGAAGAGCACCGAGGGTCGGCCCCGGCCGAGCACCTGCGGGATCTGCAGGGGCAGCTGGGGCGCCAGCCTCGGCAGCCACACCCGTTCCTTGTCCACCTGCGGCACATAGCCGGGTGCGCTCGGCAGGCGCACGCTGAAGCGGTCGCCGAGCCGGAACATCCGGTGGTCGTTGCCGCCGTCAACCACGCGCCGCACCGGCAGGGCTGCCCACTGGGGGAACTGGTCTGACAGCAGCTGCTGCACCAGCTGCTCGGTGATCGCGTCAGCGTCGAGCTCGTCGGTGGGGCCACGGTTCTCCGGAGTGCTCATCGATGGTCCCGAGGTTGCGTGTCGACCGCCGCGGTCAGGGCAGTGTGAACCACACCCGCTTGCCGGGCCGCCCGTCGGCGAGCAGCTCGGTTCCCCAGCTACCGGCCATCGCCGACACGAGCCGCATACCGGCGCCGTGCTCTGCCATGAGCGACCGGTGCTGGATCACCGGTAGGTGAGGGCTCTCGTCGTGCACCTCCACCCGCACGCCCGCGCGGCCGCGCGCCACGGTGAGCCGGATCGTTCCCCGGCCGTGGAGCACCGCGTTGGAGACCAGCTCGGTGACCAGCAGCCGCGCGGTGTACACCGTCTCTTCAGGCAGCCCGCCACAGACCTCTGCCACGTGACCTCGTGCGGTCGACGCGGCCGTCAGGTCGGACGGCAGCACCCATGCCTGCACCTGGTCGAAGCTCACCGTGATCGGCCCCCCAACACTGCCTGCCCACTGAGTCGGCGCACCGTCAGAGGCGCCGATCACATCCCCCTGCGTAGTCTCCCACCGTTGGTGGGCCAAGGGTGGGAGACCGACGCGCCAACCGGCCACGGCCTCCATGGCGCCCGCCAAGACTCTTCCGGCGCCCGCACGCATGGCCCTTCCCCGGGAGGGGTAGGGCCTCAGCACCGAGAGTTTCTCGAGCACGGCCAGCGGAGGCCGCGCCGTTCCCGGCGAACCACGACCCGGAAGCCCCTCCACGCGAGCGGCCGCTTCCGTAGTTCCGGGAAGGCACATGGCGGACGCGGTCACCACGACAGGAGTCGGCGACGTGGATGGCTTGCGCGTCGAGACGCTCACCGATGGCCACGTGCTCCGGGTGGTCCTGCACGGGGAGTGCGACTTCTCCACGGTCCCCGACCTCGACCAGACCCTGCGGAGCCTCGAGCTCACCGGGTCGCGGGTGGTGTACCTCGACCTGACCCACCTCGCCTTCGCCGACGTCGCCACCATCCGCCACCTCGCCGCCTTCGCCGGGGACGCCAAGCGGGCCGGTCAGGATGTCGCCACGCGCGGGGCCCACCCCACCGTGCGCAAGGTCGCTGACCTGCTCCAGGTGCACGGCGAGCTGGGCCTGACCTGACCCTGCCTCGTCGACGCGGGGGCAGGAGCCGGGGACCGTGCCGGACAACAGGCAATAGCCCGCTGCCGTCGGCGGCGTCGTGCTCAGTGGATGCCGTCGAGGCGCCGAATGCCTGTCGGCGCGAACGGCCCGCCCGGCCTGTCAGCCGAAGGTGCCCCCGATGCCGCCGAGCAGGTCCGCCGGGTTGATCCCCAGTTCGTGCAGCTGCGCCGCATGTTCCTCGGTGTCCACCTGCTCGGGCAGCTCGCGCTCCGCGCGGTCGGCCACGTCGTCCTCGTTCCGGCCCCGAAGCTGGTCCACGATCTCCTGTCGGTCGATCTCCACCCCGACCACTCCTTCCCACTCATCCTGTGTACGGCCCAAGCCTGCCCGAACCTCGGCCTCGCGGGAAGCCTCCGCGGGCGCCGGCAGCGCCCCCGTTGACCAGGGTGATCGGTCCCTGACCACGACGGCACCCGGTTCGCCACCCGCAGTACCCCAGTTCTCAGCGGCTGGCGCGTGCCAGGGGGGTGCCGTCCAGAGCGGAGCGGAAGGCGACCAGCGAGTCGAAGACCTGCAGCACGCCGGCCTCCTGCAGCTCGCCGACGGAGAAGCCACCGGTGCGCACGCCGAGGGTGGGGATGCCCAGCTTGGCGGCGGCCTGGGCGTCGTAGACCGAGTCGCCCACCATGATGCCGCTGGCACCCTCGACCTTGGCCAGCGCCGCCGCCACGACGTCCGGCTCGGGCTTGCTCTTCTCCACGTCGTCGGAGGTGGTCCAGGCATCGGCGAGGGAGGTGCCGTCGATGAGGTCGAGGAAGACCTTGACGTGCTCGGCCTTGCCTGAGCTGGCCAGCACCAGCCGGAAGCCGCGCTGCTTGACCTCGGCCAGCAGCTCGTGCGCGCCCTCGAAGGGCTGCACCTCGCCGATCAGGGCGTCGAACTCCTCACCCCACGCCTGGCGGAGGTCGTCACCGTGCGCCTCCTCGGCATCCGGGCCGGCGACGGCAGCCACGAACTGGTCGCCACCCATCCCGATGCCGCGGTGGATGCGCCACATCGGCCGGGTGATGTCGAAGCGGCGCAGGGCGCGGAACCATGCCAGCGCGTGTTGGTAGTTGGTGTCGACCAGGGTGCCGTCGACGTCGAAGATCGCGGTGTCAGCCATGACCCCTTCCTACCCCGTCTGCCCTGCCACGAGCACCGCGCGGGTGGTCTAGCTGCAACGGCTGCGCAGGGTGTCGACGCCCTCGCCCGTGAGGTCGTCGACCCCTGCACCGCCCGGAAGCCGGCCAGTGTCGCGGCGGTGTCGGCGCCCAGCCGCCGCGCGACGCCGGCCTTCGCGTACTTGTCGACGTTGAAGCCGCCGCCGGCGAACTGGGCGAAGAACGCGCCCGGGCTCGTGGCGGCGGCGGCGGTGAGGTGGGCCACGACGTGCCGCACCGTCCAGTCCGGACAGAGCGACGTGGTGCCCCACTGCTCCGGCGTGAGGTCGGCGAGGTCGTCGGCGAGGGCGCCCCGCTCGGCGGCGACACGGGTCCAGAGGTCGGCCATGGCGGGCACTGCGGGTGCGTTCGGCGGCCACCGAGGGTTCGGTGGGTGCGCTGCTGAGGCTATGGCAACGTGGCCGATCCGTCTCCACCGCAAGGGGGGCCACGTCGGGCTGCGCCTGCTCGCGGACACAGTCGCCGACATGGGGGGCTGCCTGGCATTCGAGCGCTCCGAGCTCGGGGGTACCCGACTGTGGGCCACCTTCCCCCTGGCTCTCGGCGCGGAGTCGACCCTCTCCGGGTCGCGTCGCACAAGGTAATCGCACCGTTCCGCTGCCATCATCGGGCCGCACCACCATCAGCAGTCTCCGGGAGCCCCACCGTTCGTCGCGTGAGCACCCGGGCCAAGAGTCGGCACCGTGGCAGGGACAGGGCCAGCCACCAGAGAAGGGACGGCCCGCCGTGCACTCCGACCCCGCCGGGGAACTGCGCGATGCTGCGCTCTTCCAGGAGATCAGGCTCCTGGGAGCGCTCGTGCTCGCGGCATCCGGGGTCACCCGACACCTGACGCCACGCGAGGTGGACCAGGTGCTCGAGGCAGGTGATGACGTCCCGCGGCTGCCGCTCGACGGACCTGACGGGCGGGGAACCGGCGATGGGTAGGTTGCGGTCATGAGCGAGCACCGGAACGACCAGGGGCCGGATGAGCGCGCTGTGGACCGGGTGCCGGCTCCACCGGCGCCGCGCCTCAGCTGGGCGCTCGTCACGGCATCCATGCTGGTGGTCGCCACGACCTACTGGCTCGCGCTGCAACCGGGGGCCGATGCCGCCCAGACCGACCTCGTGCGGTGGATGAACGACCCACCGGCGCCGTTCGGAACCGTTCTGGCAGTGACCAACTCGATCTTCCGCCCGGTGCCGCTCACGTTCCTCGCCGCGGCGTTCGCCCTCTGGATCCTGGCCACCAGCCGCGGCAGCCAGCGCTGGGAGGTGGTGCGAGCGGCGCTGGTGGGCCTCGCGACCAGCGAACTGGTCACCCAGGTCCTCAAGCGGGTGGCCGACCAGCCGAGACCGACGGCGACCATCCCGGGGCTCGACGTGCACGGCTACCCGAAGGACCCCTACGGCAACGCCTACCCCTCCGCCCACACCGCCGTCGCCGTCGGCCTCGTCGCCGCCCTGTGGCCCTGGCTCACCCGGCCGCAGCGCGCCGTCGGCGTGGTGGTTGCGCTGCTCGTGGCGCTCAACCGCCTCTACATCGGGGCGCACTGGCCCATCGACGTGGTGGGGGGCGCGGCCATCGGGCTGCTGTCGGGCGCGCTGTGCTGGCTCGTGGCGGCCCGGTGGCCGATCGGGTCCGGGCCGGCCTACGCGCGGGTGGCGACGTAGACGAGGAACGTGTCGTCGGCGGTGGGCGCGAGGTCGTTGTACTCGCCGCGGACGTCGACCTCGGCGAACCCGGCCCGCTCGAGCAGCATCACCACCTCGCCGCGGAAGTAGAGGTTCGAGGTGAGCCGGTGGCGCTCCTCCTCGATGAGAGTCCCGTCGCGCCAACGGCAGGCGTGGACCTCCCACGCCTCCTGCTGGTGGAGCGGGTCGAGGTCGAGCAGCCTTGACATCAGGGCGTATTCGTCACCATCAGGGCCGAGGCTCCGCTCGCCGGGCGGCCGCGCCGGCTCGGGCAGGACATCGCGCTGGCCCCGCGGCCACAGCCGCCAGTGGCTGCCGTCGGAGTACGGCACCTCGTTGTCGAGCACCAGCCGCCCACCCGGCTCGAGGTGGTCGTGGAGGCGGCGCAGCGCCTGCTGGTCCTGCTCGCGGGTGGACCCCAGCCCGAGGCCGCCGCAGACGACGATCGTGTGGTACCGCCGGGGCAGGTGCAGCTCGTGCATCGCCTGGCAGGTGATGGAGGGTGACGCCCCCACGGCACCGGCCGCCTCGAGGCACAGCGCCACCATGTCGGGGGAGGCGTCGCAGCCGTCGACGTCGAGCCCGGAGGCGACGTAGGGCACGAGCAGCCGACCCGCGCCACAGGCGACGTCGAGGGCCGGCTGGCCCTGCTCGACGAAGCGCCGGAAGTAGTCGATCTCCGGCCCCGAGGTGCGGAACAGCGACCACCAGCGCGCCACCAGCCCGTGGTGCCAGCTCTGCGGCTCGACCGAGGTCATGGTCGCAGACTAGCCAGCGGTGCAGGCGCGCAGCACGCCGTCGACGACGCGCTCCCCGAACCCCCGGTCGAGGGGGAGCCCGGAGACGAACCGGCGGTGCAGCACCGGGCCGGCGAGCTGGTCGACGAGCGCGTCGAGGTCGGTGCCTAAGGGCAGCTCGCCCCGCTCCAGGCCTCGAGCGAGCACGGCCAGCACCGGCCGGTGCCGGCGCCGGGTCTCCGCCGCGTGCACGGCGGCGAAGTCGGCGTCGCGCTGGGCGGCATCCATCAGCGCTGCCATGAACACCCCGGCGCGCCCCCGACCCAGTGCCTCGGCGAAGCCGCCGACCAGCACCTCGAGGTCTCCGCGCAGGGTTCCGGTATCAGGCAGCGGCGGGTCGGGGGCGATGCTGCGGAAGGCGTCGAGCACGAGCGCCGCCTGGTTCGGCCACTGCCGGTAGACCGTCGTCTTGGCGACGCCCGAACGGGCCGCGACTGCCTCGACCGACGCACCGGCGATGCCGCGCTCGGCGACCAGGTCGAGCGCGGCGCCGAGGGCGCGCTGTCGCGACCGCGTCATCCGCGGGTCCGGGTGGGCGTCCTGAACGAGCACCGTCCCTGGGTGGGCGCCCGCCGTGCTGGCCGACCGCCCCTCGCCGTGCGTGCGGCTCACGAGGCCGTCCGTTCCCAGGTGGCGACGTGATGGCGCACGTAGTCCCCGATGGTGCGCGCCGGGCGGCCCAGCAGGCGCGGCAGGGTCGGGTCGACCGCCTCGGCGTCGCCGCGGCGCAGCCCGGTGTGCAGCACGGTCTGCACGGCGACCTGGGCCAGGGGCAGGCCCTGCCGGTGCAGGTGGCGTGCGTAGCCCAGCACCGACGCCGGCTCGTAGCGGATGGTGCGGCCCAGCGCCTCCGTGAGAACCCCCGCCACCTCGTCGAAGCCGACCGCCCGCGGCCCGGTGAGGGTGTACCCCCGCCCGCGGTGCGGCGCGGGGTCGGCGAACACGGCGCCGGCGACGGCGCCGATGTCGTCGGTGTCGACGAACGCGACGCGACCGTGCCCCGCCGGCAACAGGATGCGGTCGTCCGCCACGATGTCGCGGCGGTAGGCGTCGGTGAGGTTCTGGGCGAAGAAGCCCGGCCGCAGGATCGTCCACGACGGGGCGTGCTCGCGCAGGTGCGTCTCGACGCGGTGGTGCGGCACCACCCGGTTGCTGTCGGCCCCCGCAACCGACGAGAACACGACGTGCTCGACCCCGGCTGCGAGGGCGGCGTCGGTGAGCGCGTTAAGCGTCGGGCCCACCCTCGACACCGGCGGTGGGCGCAGCAGGAACAGTCCGCCGATGCCGGCCACCGCCGGCCCGAACGTCTCGGGCCGGAACAGGTCGAGCTGTACGGACTCGGTGCCCGCCACCGTGGCGGCGCGGCTCAGGTCGGTGACGCCGCGGCGCACCGGGATGCCGAGGGCCACCAGCGCTCGCACCGTGGCCGCACCGACGTTGCCGCCGGCTCCGACGACCAGGACGGGACCGGTCATTCGGGGTCACCGGCGCGCAGCCGCACCACGCTGAGGTGCTCGCGGCGCACGGCATCACCCAGCTCGTCGCGGGTGGGCGCCCGGTCGACGTTGACCCGGATGCCGAGCCGTCGCCCCGCGTTGGCGACCCCCACCTCGTCGATCAGCCGCTGGTACACCTCGGCCACCGCGACGGGGTCCTCGTCCAGCACCGCCGTGGCCGGCACCCGGCGCCCGAGCAGGGTGAGCCCGACCGGCACCGGGCCGCCGCGCAGGTTGACCCGCCAGCCGGAGCTGGTCAGCACCAGCAGCGAGCCGTCGGCCTGCCGGTGGTAGGCCACCGGTGTGGAGTAGACCGTGCCGGTACGTCGCCCGGTGACGTGCAGCAGAGCCAGGGTGGTGCCGAGCCGGGCGGCCCGGCGCGGACCGGACAGCAACCAGGCGAGCAGGGGGTTGCTGAGCCGGGTCACCAGGGCGGGCGGGATGGTGCGCTCGACGGCTGGTGCGATGGGGGAGGTCATGAGCCGAACACTACGCTACGGGACCGTAGCGTTAGACATCGCGCCGTTGCAAGGCGACCGCCGCAGCCGTCGCCAGGGGCGAGCACCCACCCGGCGAACACCAGCACCCCGGCGGGCGCAGCCAGGTGCGAGGCCGAGTCCGTGATGCTGGTGAAGGCGGCGCCGGCATTCGACGGCAGGTACTTCAAGGCGTCCTGCCAGTCGTCCGGCAGCAGGATCGCCTCGAAGCCGGGCACGACGAGGACGAGGCCGACGAGCCACCCGACGCCCTGCCCGATGCTGCGGGTGAGCACCCCGAGGCCCAGCCCGAGCACACCGACGCCGGTCAGGTAGATGCCGGTGCCGATGACGGACCGGGCCACCCCCGGGTCGCCCCAGGCCGCCACCGGCGCGCCCCGGGCATCCAGCACGGCGGAGCCCGCGAGGTAGGCGACCATGCTCGCGACGACCGCCACCGGCAGCACGACGACGAGGAAGGCGCCGATCCGGGCCAGCAGCCGCAACTCGGCGGGGCGCGGCGCTCATCGTCGTGCGGATCATCCCGCTGCCGTACTCCCGTGCACCCACCAGCACGCCGAGCACCCCGACGACGAGCACGGAGGGGGTGGCGCCGGCGAGCACCGTGGCCGGGGGTCGGTCGCGACGAACCCCCGGGCCCGACCCCCGCGACGCCGCCGGTCCAGGTGGCGGCCGCGATGACGCCGATCACCACCAAATCCCCGAGGGCGGCGGCGAGGCCGCACCAGGCGACCACGGCGTAGACCACCGGGTCCTGCGCGTCGACCAGCCCGGAGCGGGACAGCAGCACGATGACCGCCGCCATGGTCGCCGCGGCGGTGAGCAGCGCACCGCAGGCCACCGCCAGCAGGACGACGGTGAGGGCCGTCAGCGGTGGTGGGGTGACGTCCACGGTCTCGGGGGTCGCCGGCACCGCCAGCAGCGACAGCACGAAGATGACGACCGCGAGCGCCGCGTCGACGGCCCGCGGCCGGGCGGTCATCCAGCCTCGTGGTCCGGTGGGCACCCCCAGAGCGCAGGAGACGTGCTGCCGGCGCCTGGAGGTCGTCGGGGTCGTTCGGAGTCGTTCGGAGTCGTTGGCTCAGCGGCCGAGTGTGTACCAGACCGCTGCGAGGGCGATCAGGGCGGCGCTGAAGCCGGGCACCCAGGCCCAGTGCACGTGGCCCTTCGGGATGACGGGCACGCTCGTCGGGGTCGGCGTGGGGTCGTGGGCGCCGTCCCAGCGTGGCGGCGCTGCGGGGCGGTCGTCGACCGGCTCCTCGGCGGCCGCCGCCGTGCCCACGACGTCGGCGGCGTCCTCGCTCGCCTCGGGCAGGTCTCGCTCCGGCACACCGAGGCGCTCACCCAGCTCGCGGGCCGATGCCGGGCGGTCGGCCGGCGCCTTCGCCAGGCACTGCTCGATGAGCGAGCGCAGGCCCGGCGGCACGTGCGGGGGCAGCGGGGGCGGCGGGTCGTTGACCTGCGCCAGGGCGGTGGCCACCGGCGTGCCCTTGTCGAACGGCCGCCTCCCGGTGAGCAGCTCGTGCGCCACCACGCCGAGGGCATAGAGGTCGGACGCGCCGGTCGCCGCGTCGCCCATCGCCTGCTCGGGGGAGAGGTAGTGGGGCGTACCGAGCACCTCACCGGTCTGGGTGTGCCCCGAGCCGTCGACGGCACGGGCGATGCCGAAGTCGGTGAGCTTCACGGTGCTGTCGGGCATGACCAGGATGTTGGCCGGCTTGACGTCGCGGTGCACGACCCCGGCCTCGTGGGCGGCGCCGAGCGCCAGTGCGGCCTGCCCCATGATGGCGCGGACCCGCTCGGGGTCCAGTGAGCCCACGCGCTGCACCAGCGCCGACAGCGGCTCTCCCGGCACGAGCTCCATGACGAGGTAGGCGAGGTTGTCGTCCTCGCCGTAGTCGAAGACCGTCGCGATGTTCGGGTGGCAGAGGTTTGCGGTGTACAAGGCTTCGCTGCGGAAGCGCCGCGCGAAGACCTCCTCCTCGTCGGTGCCCGGTCGGAGCACCTTGACGGCCACCGTGCGGGACAGCACGGTGTCCACGGCCTCCCAGACGTCCCCCATCCCGCCGGACGCGATGCGGGTGTCCAACGCGTAGCGGTCGCCGATCACCAGGCCCTGCTGCAGCCGGTTCACCGGGGGTCCGCGCGTCTCACGCGGGAGATCATAGGCACGCCGACGCCGGTCGAGCGTCCTCTCGGACCGGCCGGTTGCGGCGGTCGGGCTGCTGCGTGCTGAGCGCTCGAGAACTCAGCCGTCGCGGTGCGCGCGGTTGCGGTGACGGTCGGAGGGGAGGGCTTCCAGCACGTGCTCCGAGGCCGAGCCGTCCCGTGCACCGCGTCCGCTCTCACGACGGGAGCCGTACCCGTTCGCGTCGTCGTCATGCCCGTCACCGGCATCCGCCTCGAGCCGCAGGCGGCGGCCCTCGGCGACCTTCTTCTCCAGCTTCTCCTCCGCCTTGTCAGAGTTGCGGGTGTCCCTCGGGGGCAGCTGGAGGGTCTCCTCGGCCTCGATGCCGGACTGCAGCTGGCGGGCCCGCTCGAGCTCGGCGTCGACCTCGGCACCGAGGAGCAGGGCCAGGTTGGTGATCCACAGCCACAGGAGGAACACGATGATGCCGGCGAGCGAGCCGTAGGTCTTGTTGTAGGAGCCGAAGTGCGACACGTAGAAGCCGAAGGCCACTGACGCGAGAACCCAGACGAGGATGGCGACCGCCGCCCCGAGCGAGACCCACCGGAACTTCGGCTGGCGCACGTTCGGCGTGGCGTAGTAGAGCACCGCCACCATGACGACGACGAGGCCGAGCATCACCGGCCACTTGGCAATGCGCCAGATGGTTGTGGCGAGGTCGCCCAGACCGACCGCGTCACCGATGGCGGTCGCCACCGGGCCGCTGACCACGAGGCCGACGAGCACGAGCGCGGCCATGATCACCAGGCCGACGGTGATGAGCAGCACCACCGGGCGCAGCTTCCAGATCGGGCGCCCCTCGTCGACCTGGTAGACCCGGTTCATGGCCCGCCCGAAGGCGCCCACGTAGGCCGATGCCGACCAGATCGCGCCGAGGAGGCCGATTACGAGGGCGAGACCAGCGCCCCGCGCGTTGACGATCTGGTCGATCGGGCCCTTGAGCTGCTCGGCCACGTCGTTCTGGCCCAGCTGTCGAACGATGCCGAGCATCTGGTCGGTGGTGGACTTGCCCTTGCCGAAGAAGCCGAGCAACGAGACCAGCGCCAGGATGGCCGGGAAGACGGAGAGCACCGAGTAGTACGTCAGCGCGGCCGCGAGGTCGGTGCACTGGTCGCGCTGGAACTCGCTGAACGCCGACTTGGCCGTGTACTTCCATCCGGGCTTCTCGATCTCCTTGAGGGAGTCCGGCTTCCGCTCGTCGTGCGGTGCGGGTGCTGTCTCGGCGCGTGTAGCCGCCGTGCCTTCTCGTGCCATGCGGATGCTCCTACCCCCGGTGGTGCCCGACACACCCTCTCGGCATGCCATCCTCGCTGCTCAGGCGGCCGCGCAGGGCGAGGGCCGCAGCCGGACTGCACCCGGTCGAAGGTGCCCGGATGCCGACCCGCGGGCGGACGTGACGGCTGGATCCCGGCCACCGGGTGGGAGACTGTGCCGATGAGTGGTGACGGCGGACGAGCCCTGCCCCGGCGACCGGTGCCCTTCGGGCCGCTGGCCATGGAGACGCACGGTGGCACCCTGCCCGGGCCTGCCGAGGTGACGGAGGTCGCGCACCAGACGGCCGCCATCCTCGTCGGCACCGGCCGTGCGGCGCACGACCCTGAGGTGACCACCCGGCTGGTGACCCTGGTCGACGACCTGGGGCTGTCCACCGTGGCCGACCTCTGGTCGGCCCGGCCCGCGCGCTCGCTGCCGGGGGCTCTGTGGCGTCTCTACGCGCTGCGCGAGTGGGTGCGTCGCAGCCCGGAGCAGGCGAGCCGGGAGTACGCGTCCGGCATCCGGTTCACCGACGTGGCCCACGCGGTGGCCGGTATCGCCGAGCCGCCCGGCCCCGAGGAGGTGCAGCGGGTGGCCGACCAGATCCTGGCCGGGGTGTTCGAGGGCGACCTCGCCGTGGCCCTGGAGCGGGCTGCCGCCTTCTGCACGGTGATCGCGGCCGGACGGGCCGAGCTCGCCCACGACAGCGATGCCGTCGACCCCGCGGCGGCCAGCGACCTCACCCGCACCGGAGCCTCGATGCTCACCACGGGCGAGGACCTGCGCGCGTGCGCCCGGCTGTGGCGGGTGGGCGAGCTCGACTGAGGTCGGGAGGCGTGCTTGAACAGATGGGTGCTCGACAGGGGAACACATCTGGCGGGTGCAGGCGTTAGGGTCGTCTGTGGGTGCCGGACCGCGGCAGCCCCGGGTCCCAACATCAGCCGCTACGAGCGGCCACGCGCCGTGAGGCGCTCCCGGTCCGGCACCCACCTCTGCTCCCTCCTGATGCCTCGGCGTGCACGTGTCCGGTGGTCGCCGCCCGTTGGGTTCGCGGATCGCCACATCGGGCCTGTGGAAGACCGTCCCGGCGCGCGTGGGCGGCCGTACCGTGGAGCGATGAAGGACGACCCGTCGCTCCACGACGAGCAGCTCGAGGACGAGATCCGCCTGGTCGGCGACCTCGTCCTGGCGGCGTCGCAGAGCGAGGGTCGGATGGCCGACGAGGCGATCGACGAGGTCTTGGGGCTGCATCCCCCCGCGACGACCGGCGGGGCCGTCCCCACCCCCGGCGGCGCGGGGTGAGCGGGCCACGGCACCCGGCTACCCGGCATCCATGGTCGCGCCCTAGCCTGTAGCCACTGTCCGGCCTCTCCCCTTCCGAAAGACCGCTCGTGGCGATCCGCCTCACCCCCAAGGAACCGCGCTTCTTCGACCTGTTCGCAGCGTCGGCGCGGCACCTCGTCGATGCGTCCCGCGAGCTCACCGCACTGATCGGAGCGCCCGCCGAGGAGCGCGACGCCATCCTGAAGCGCATGCACGAGATCGAGTCGGCGGCGGGCGACTCCACGCACGAGATCGTCCGGGCGGTGAACGGTGCGTTCGTCACGCCGTTCGACCGGGCCGACATGCACGGGCTCGCCGTGGCGCTCGACAGCTGCGTGGGCCTGATCGAGGCCGCGGTCGACCTGATCGTGCTCTACCGGGTCGACGAGGTGCTGCCGCGGGTGGCCAAGCAGGTCGAGGTCATCTCGCGGATGGCCGACATCACGGCCGATGCCATGCCGCGGCTGCGCGGGATGAAGGACCTCACCGCCTACTGGGTCGAGGTCGACCGGCTCGAGAACCGCGCCAACAAGGCCTACCGGCGGATGCTCGCCGAGCTGTTCAACACCCCCGGCGCCGACCCCATCACGGTGATGAAGCACAAGGACATCATCGATGCGCTCGAGGCGGCCGCGAACGGCTTCGAGAAGGTCGCGCTCAAGGTCGAGGCGATCGCCGTCCGGGAGTCCTGAGCGTCGGTGGACTGGCTCCCGGTCGCGCTCGTCGTCGTGCTGGCGATGGGCTTCACCTACACCAACGGCTTCCACGACGCGGCCAACGCCATCGCCACCTCGGTGTCGACCCGTTCGCTCACGCCGCGGATCGCGCTGGTGCTGGCGGCGGTGATGAACCTGCTGGGCGGCTTCGCCGGGGTGCGCGTGGCGAAGACGATCGGCGGCGACATCATCCAGGTGCCGAGCGGCTCCACCGGCGTCGCCATCTGCGCCGGCGCGCTCATCGGGGCGTCGTCGTGGAACCTGCTCACCTGGTGGCGCGGGCTGCCGTCGTCGTCGTCGCACTCCCTGATCGGCGGCCTCTGCGGCGCGGCCCTCGCCGGCGGTGCCACGGTCCAGTGGAACAGCATCCTCAACAGCGTGCTCATCCCGATGGTGGTCTCGCCGGTGCTCGGGCTGGTGGGCGGGTTCGCGCTGATGGCGGCGATCCTGTGGGCCTTCCGGCGGGCTGCGCCGGGGCCGACAGCGCGCGGGTTCCGTTACGCGCAAACCGTTTCGGCCGCCGCGATGGCGTTCGGGCACGGCATGCAGGATGCCGCCAAGACCGCTGGCGTCGTGTCGCTGGCGCTGGTGGCCAGCGGCTACCGGTCGGCCGACGACCTGTCGATCCCGTGGTGGGTCATCGCCCTGTCGGCGGTGGTGCTCGCGGCCGGCACGTACGCCGGCGGGTGGCGGATCATGCGCACCCTCGGCCGGCGCATCGTCGACGTCGACCCGCCGCACGGGTTCGCCGCCGAGACGGTGTCGGCCACGGTGCTGTTCGCGGCCACGGCCACCGGCGCGCCCATCTCGACGACGCACGTCATCACCTCGGCGATCATGGGCGTCGGCGCCACCCGGTCGCACAAGGCGGTGCGGTGGGGCGTGGTGCGCTCGATCGTCAACGGGTGGCTGCTCACCTTCCCGGGCGCCGGCATCGCCGCAGCCGCGGCCTTCGCCCTCCTCACCCTCCTCCTCTGACCCACCCCGTCCCGACCCATTGCGGATCACCCACCCGCGCCCCCCTGTTCCCGACTTCGTGCGACTTGAGTGCGGTTCTACGCGGCCTGGTCGGCGAAATCCGCACCTATGTCGCACGAGGTCACGGGCTGTCGGCAGCACGAGCACGTCAGGGTGGCCCGGATGCCGCGCGGATCGGTCCGCTGGACCTCCGCCCGCCAGCGAGCGCTCACGGCGATCTGGCTCCTGGTGATCTCGTCGGTGGTCCATCGCACCAGCCCGATGCCGCACCCCCTCAGGCCGACCTCGCGCTCGCCGGCGGCGAGCACCCGGCGAGCGACGGCATCCGGGCTCCGGTCCATCGTCGGGTCGACGTCACCGAGGTATTTCCCGCGCCCGTCGGCCTCGGCCGCCACCCCGAGCTCGGGCCAGTAGCCGTCGACCCGGTCGAGGAACCGGTCGTGCGCGTCGTACACGTTGACCTGTGGCACCCAGCGCGGGAGCTCCATCCTGTGGAACGCCGCAGCCGACCACGACTCGAGCCACCCCTCCCGCCGAGGGTCGAGCAGCGCCAGCGCATGCGCGGTGCGCAGCGACCCGGGCCACCGGCGTTGGAACTCACCCATGCTGCGCAGCTCGTCGAGCGTCGTCAGCCCCGCTCGGACCGCCGAGTCGGCAACCGCCAGCCCGTCGCCCGGTGACAGGTGACGGGCACAGTCGGCAACCGTTCGGCAGGCGACGGTGCGGCGCTCGTCATCCCGGCCCTCGACGTGGCCACGGGGCAGCTCGCCGCGAAACAGTGTCATCCACGTTCCGGGGGAACGCGACCGTAGGTGGTCGTCGACCGTCACTGACGGTCGAGGCAGCGGGCCCCGTGGGTTCGGCAGGCCGAATGACAGGGCCGCGCTCACGTGGCTCAGTGCGCACGCGTCGACGACGCGGACGGCGGCCCTGCTCAGCAGCACATGCCGTTCGACGGGGTCGTCCGGCCAACGAGCGGGGTCCGCGAGCACGCCACGGCCCTGCCGGAGCAGGTGTTGTCCCGCCACAGCGGTGGTGAGACGACGGGAGTCGAGCCCGTGCTCGGCGGCCTCCGAGGTCAGGAAGACGGCCGGCAGGTCGCTGAGGTCCAGGCGCATGTGTGCACGGTGCCGCCCCTCGGCACCGTGCGAAAGGCGAGACAACGAGCTGTGGACGACATCGGCATCCGACCGCGCCTGTGGACAACGACTTCGTGCGGTTTACACACGGTTCTCGCAGCTCCGAGGCGGTGAGAACCGTGTGCAAGTCGCACGAAGTCGAAAGAGGGGGGTGGGAAACCCGGGGGATCAGCCGAAGCGGCCGCTGATGTAGTCCTCGGTGGCCGTCTCGGTGGGGTTGCTGAAGATGCGCTGCGTGTCGCCGACCTCGACCAGGCGGCCCGGCTCACCCGTGGCCTTGAGGTTGAAGAACGCCGTCTGGTCGGACACCCGCGCCGCCTGCTGCATGTTGTGGGTCACGATGACGATCGTGTAGTCCGACTTCAGCTCGTTGATGAGGTCCTCGATGGCCAGCGTCGAGATCGGGTCGAGCGCCGAGCACGGCTCGTCCATGAGCAGCACCTGCGGGTTCACCGCGATGGCGCGCGCGATGCACAGCCGCTGCTGCTGGCCGCCCGACAGCCCGGCCCCCGGCTTGTCGAGCCGGTCCTTGACCTCGTTCCAGAGGTTGGCGCTCTTCAGCGAGCGCTCCACGACCTCGTCGAGCTGCTTCTTACCCTTCATCCCGTTGAGCTTCAGCCCGGCAGCGACGTTGTCGCGGATCGACATGGTGGGGAACGGGTTCGGCCGCTGGAACACCATGCCGACCGTGCGCCGTACCGCCACCGGGTCCATCGACGACGCGTAGAGGTCCTGGTCGTCGAGCATCACCGAACCCTCCACGCGGGCCCCGGGGATCACCTCGTGCATCCGGTTCAGGGTGCGCAGCACGGTCGACTTGCCGCAGCCGGATGGCCCGATGAACGACGTGACGGAGCGCGGCTCCACCGTCATCGTCACGCCCTCGACGGCCTTGAAGTCGCCGTAGTAGATGTCGAGGTCCTTGACGTCGATGCGCTTGGCCATGGTGTCGGTTGCCTTCTGTCGATTCTGGGATGCCGTTGTGCGGGTTGCGATTCGGGGCGGCAGTTGCGCCGTGGGTCAGCTCTTGACCTTGCTGAAGCGGCCGATGAAGCGGCCGAGCAGGTTGAGCACGAAGATGAGCAGGATCAAGGTCAGGGCCGCGCCCCAGACCCGGTCGAGGGCCGGTTGGAGGTTCTCGCCGCGGTCGTTGTTGATCATGCTGGGCAGGGTCGCCATGAGGCCGCCGAAGAGGTCGCTGGCGATCACCTTGGTGTACGGGCCGAGGATGATCAGCGGCGCCGTCTCACCCATCACGCGCGCCAACCCCAGCAGGATGCCGGTGACGATCCCCGAGAACGCCGTCGGGAGAACGACCTTCATGATGGTCTTCCACTTCGGCACCCCGAGCGCGTACGACGCCTCGCGCAGCTCGTTGGGCACGAGCTTGAGCATCTCCTCGGTGGAGCGGACCACCGTCGGGATCATCAGGATGACCAGTGCAAGAGCCACGGCGAACGGCACCCGCTGGAAGTTGAACGTCGACACCCACAGCGCGTAGATGAACAGCGCCGCGACGATCGAGGGGATGCCGGTGAGGATGTCGACCATGAAGGAGACCACCCTGGCCAGCCGGCCGCGGCCGTACTCCACGAGGTAGACGGCGGTGAAGACGCCGATCGGCACCGAGATCACGGCGGTGACCAGCGCCAGCAGGAGCGTCCCCTGGATGGCGTGCGCCGCTCCGCCGCCGACCCGCCGCGGCGTGATGCCGGCCTGCGAGTTGGTCCACCACTGCGACTCGAGCAGCATCTGGCCGCCCTTGAGGATCGTTGCGCCGAGGATCCAGACCAGCGGCACCACGGCGATGAAGAACGCGGCCCACATCACGACGCGGGCGAGGAGGTCCTTCGAGGCTCGGGAGGCCGACTTCGAGGCCAGCTCAGGCCGCTTCGGCCGCGCCGGCGGAGCGGTCGTGCTGGTGTCGAGCTGCACGGTGCTCATTCGGTGAAGGCCTTCCTGCGCTCGATGACGATGCGGGCGATCGCGTTGACCGCGAAGGTGAGCACGAACAGCATCAGGCCGGCGGCGATGTAGGCACCGGTCTTCTGCGGGCTGTCGAACTCGCTCGCGCCACTGGCGATCCGTGACGCGAAGGTCGATCCCCCGTTGAACACCGACCAGCTCCAGCCGGCCGTCGAGTTCAGGCCGGAGAGCAGGATGACGACGGCGAGGGTCTCGCCCAGGGCGCGCCCGAGGCCGAGCATGGAGGCGCTGATGATGCCGGGCTTGCCGAAGGGGAGCACCGCGGTGCGGATCATCTCCCAGTGGGTCGCCCCCAGGGCCAGCGCCCCCTCCTTGTGCGTGGTGGGCACCTGGTTGAAGACCTCGCGCGAGATGGCCGTGATGATCGGCAGCACCATGATGGCCAGGATGAGGCCGGCGAACGCCAAGGTGCTCCTGGCGAGGAAGTTCTCGTCGCGGAACAACGGGATGAAGCCGAACACCTTGGAGATGCCCTGCTGGATCGGGGTGAAGTACTGGCCGGCGATGGTCAGCCCCCAGAAGCCGTAGACGATCGAGGGCACGGCCGCGAGGAGGTCGATGGTTGCTGCGGCCGGCCCGCGCAGCCAGTCGGGTGCGTACTGGGTGAGGAACAGGGCGACCGCCACGCCGAGCGGCACAGCGATGATCATCGCGATGATCGAGGTGACCAACGTCGCCCAAAACATGTCCAGGATGCCGAACCGGGGCTCGGCGCCGGCGGGTACCCACTCGCGCGAGGTGAGGAAGTTGACGTTGTTGTTGAGCAACGCCGGCACGGCCTGGACGACGAGGAACGTGCCGATCAGGGCGACGATGCCCACCACCAGGATGCCGGCCCCCTTGGCCAGCCCGCCGAAGACCCGGTCACCCAGTCGGCCGGTGGAGGCGCCGTCGCCGGACAACGGGTCCCGGCCGTGCGGCCCGGGTGACTCGTCGATCAGGTTTCGGCCGGTGATCGTGGGTGTCACGGCGGGTCGCCCTTCTCGTGGTGCAGGGGGCGGGCCGGGTCTCGGCCCGCCCCCGTGGGGTCGGTCGGCGCGTCAGCGCCGGCGGGTGCGGATCAGGACAGGGCCGAGATGGCGCTGGCCACCTGGGCCTGGACCGGGGCGGGCAGCGGCGCGTAGCCGATGCTCTCGAGGCTCTTCTGGGTCTCCGGCGAGGCGAAGTGGGTCAGGAAGGCCTTGATGTTGGCGGCCGTGGCGGCGTCCTTGTTCTTGGAGCAGACGATCTCGTAGGTGACCAGGAGGATCGGGTAGGCGCCCGCCGCCTTGGTCGCGTAGTCGAGCTTCAGGCGCAGGTCGTTGCCCTGGCCGTCGGGCTTCGCGGCCTCGACGGCCTTGCCGACGCTCTCGGCGGTGAGCTCGACGGCCCCGCCACCGTTGTCGACCTGGGCGATGCTCAGGTCGTTGTCCTTGGCGTAGCTCCACTCGACGTACGTGATGCCACCGTCGGTGGACTTCACGCCCTCGGCCACACCGGCCGACTTCTCCTTGCCCTCGCCCTTGCCGCTCCAGACCTTGGCCGGGTCAGCGGTCCAGGCGTCCGGCGCCGCGGTGTTGAGGTACTTGGTGAAGTTCTCGGTGGTGCCCGACTCGTCGGAGCGGAAGAAGACCTTGACGGGGGTGGCCGGCAGCGTCACGCCCGGGTTGATCGCGGCGATGGCCGGGTCGTTCCAGGTGGTGATCTTGCCGTTGAAGATGTTCGCCGCCACCTCGGGGGTGAGGATCAGCTTGTCGACACCCGCGAGGTTGTAGGCGATCGCGATCGGGCCGGTCACCATCGGGATGTTCCACGCGGGGGAGCCGCAGGTCTTCGCGGCGGCGTCGGCCTCGATGACCCCGTCCTTCTCGACCGTCTTCAGCGCCGAGTCGGAGCCGGCGAAGTCGACCTGGCCGGCGATGAACTGCTTGATGCCCGCACCGGAGCCGGTGGGGTTGTAGTTGACGGTGGCCTTCGGGCACTTCTCGAGGAAGCTGGCGGCGGCCTCCTCGAAGGCGTTCTTCTGCGCCGAGGAGCCCTCGGCGTTCAGGGTGCCCTCGAAGCACTCGGCGGATGCCGCGGAGCCGGTGGCGGAGGAGCTCGACGACGACGCGGAACCGGTGTTGTTGTCGGAACCGCAGCCCGCGAGGGCGATCGAGCCGACCAGGGCGAGAGCCGCCACCTGGCCGAGACGGGTGTTCTTCACTGTGAGTACCTCTCGGAGGACAAGGGTCAGGGAGGCGGGCGACACTGCCCGACACGAGTGAAGGTATGGATGCCGGGTGACGCGGCGGCCCGCAGCGGGTGAACGCACCGTGAACGGCATCCGGACATTCGTCGTCCGAACGGTCAGGAGCAGGTAGCCGACCGCCGGCGTCGCGCGCTGGATGCCGGGGAGCACCCGGGCGTGGTGGGCCCGGTTCGCGCTGGTCAGGGGCGGTGGCGCTCGACGGCGACGACCCGGGCGCTGTCACCGGTGCCGACCACGTGGCAGACCAGGGCCTCGCCCTTGTCGAGCTTGTCGTCGCGGGCCTCGGCGAACTCCTCGACGACCTCGACCGACCCGGCGGCGTCGAGGTCGAGGCGAGCGGCGAGGTCGTCGAGCAGCGGCGGGATCACCGGCCCGTGGGTGCAGAGCACGGCGGGCTCGCCCAGCTCGAGCAGGCGGGCGAGGTGGCGGTGGGCCTTGTCGGGGGTGGCCCCGAAGCCCTCTTCGGACAGCCCCCCGCGGGTGCGCAGCCGCACGCCGGCGGACACGGCATACGGCTCGACGGTGCGCAGGCAGCGCTCGGAGGGGGAGGTGACCACACGGGTCACGCCGTAGGCCGTGAGCACGCCGCTCAGCGCGACCGCCCGGGCCCGGCCCACATCGTCGAGGGGGCGCTTGGTGTCGTCGGGGTTGCGCCAGTCGCCGCGCGCAACGGCGTGGGCGTGCCGCACGAGCACGAGCGGCCAGGTGTCGAGCCGGTCGGTCTGCTGCAGCCGCACCAGGGCGAGCAGCTGGTCGCGGTCGCGGGCGTAGTCGAGGCGGGCGTGCGCCTCGGGCACCGGGAGCCAGACCACCTCGTCGATCTCGTTGAGCAGGTGCCCGTCGCCACCGGTGACCCGCGCCGACCAGTAGCGCACCACCTTGTCGTCGGGGGTGCCGTCGCGGCCGAGCAGGGTGTAGCGCGCCTCGGGGAGCGGCGGGCCGAGGCGCACGACGAGGCCGGTCTCCTCCTCGGTCTCGCGCACCGCCGCCACCGCCCAGTCCTCGCCGGGGTCGAGCTTGCCCTTGGCCCAGGACCAGTCGTCGTAGCGCGGGCGGTGGACGATGGCCACCTCGAGGCCACCGTCGACGAGCCGCCAGGGCAGGGTCCCTGCCGCCGGGATCCTCATGCCGTCCCCCCGGTCGACGCGGTCACCGGCGACGGGCCTTGCGGCGCCGTTTCGCGTGCATCTCGATGAGGTCGGCCTGCAGGTCGGTGCGCGGGTTGCCGTCGTCGTCGAGGTGGTGGCGCATCCACCGGCCGTCGCCGCCGAGCTTCCAGTGCGAGTACTCGTCGCTCATGCCGCGCTCCATCAGCGACTCGAGGTCGGCGAGGTGGCGGGGGTCGATGAGCCGCACCAGCGCCTCGACCCGGCGGTCGAGGTTGCGGTGCATCATGTCGGCGCTGCCGATCAGCGCGACGGTGTCGCCGCCGGCGCCGAACAGGAAGACCCGCGAGTGCTCGAGGAAGCGGCCGAGGATCGAGCGCACCTCGATGTTCTCGGAGAGCCCGGGCACGCCCGGCCGCAGCGCGCAGATGCCGCGCACCCACAGCTGCACGCGCACCCCGGCCTGCGAGGCGCGGTAGAGGGCGTCGATGAGCTGCTCGTCGACGATGGAGTTGAGCTTCCAGGCGATGTGGCCCGAGCCCGGCTGGCGCTGCTCGTGCTCGATCTCGGCGTCGATCAGGTCGATCAGCCCCGAGCGCACCGACCGGGGCGCGACCAGCAGCCGCTTGAAGCGGCTGCGCGGCGCGATGCCCGAGAGCTGGTTGAACAGGCGGGTGAGGTCCTGGCCGACCTGGTCGTCGACGGTGAGCAGCCCGAGGTCCTCGTAGAGCCGGGCGGTCTTGGGGTTGTAGTTGCCGGTGCCGACGTGACAGTAGCGGCGCAGCCCCTCGGCCTCCTGCCGGATGACGAGGCACAGCTTGGCGTGGGTCTTCAGCCCGACGATGCCGTAGACGACGTGCACGCCGGCGTGCTCGAGCTTGCGCGCCCACGAGATGTTGTTCTGCTCGTCGAAGCGGGCCTTGATCTCGACGACCGCGAGCACCTGCTTGCCGGCCTCGGCGGCGTCGATGAGGGCGTCGATGATGGGGGAGTCGCCACTGGTGCGGTAGAGCGTCTGCTTGATGGCCAGCACCCGCGGGTCGGCGGCGGCCTGCTCGATGAACGCCTGCACCGAGGTCGAGAACGAGTCGTAGGGGTGCTGGAGCAGGATGTCCTGCTTGCGGATCGACGCGAAGATGTCGCGGGCCTTGGCGCTCTCGGTGGGCGCCAGGTCGGGGTTGGTGCGGGCGACGAACGGGTCGAAGTGCAGGTCGGATCGCTCGAGGTCGGCGATGACGTTGAGCGCCCGCAGGTCGAGGGGGGCCGGGAGGCGGTAGACCTCGGACCCGGCGACGCCGAGCTCGCGGACCAGCAGGTCCATCACGTGCTCGTCCATGTCGGCCTCGACCTCGAGGCGCACCGGCGGGCCGAACCGGCGCCGGGTGAGCTCGCGCTCGAGCGCCGTGAGGAGGTTCTCGGCGTCGTCCTCCTCGACCTCGAGGTCCTCGTTGCGGGTGACCCGGAAGGTGAAGTGCTCGCGCACCTCCATGCCGGGGAAGAGGTGGTCGAGGTGCGCCGAGATGACGTCCTCGAGCGGCACGAACCGGGTGTCGTACATGTCGGCCAGCGGCGACTCGTCGGGCCCGGGCTGCACCCGCAGCAGGCGGGGCAGCACCGGCGGAACCTTGACCCGCGCGAAGTGCTCCTTGCCGGTGCGCGGGTTGACCAGCACCACGGCCAGGTTGAGCGAGAGCCCGGAGATGTAGGGGAACGGGTGGGCCGGGTCGACCGCCAGGGGGGTGAGCACCGGGAAGAGCCGGGCGGTGAACATCGCGCCGAGCCGGTCGCGCTCGTCATCGGACAGCTCGTCCCACCGCACGATGGTGATGCCCTCGCCCTCGAGCGCCGGGCGCACCTGCTCGCCGTACACCCGGGCCTGCATCGCCAGCAGCTCGTGGGCGACCAGCGAGATCTGCTCGAGCACCTCGCGCGGCTCGAGCCCGGAGGCCGAGCGCACGGCGATGCCGGTGGCGATGCGGCGCTTGAGGCCCGCCACCCGCACCATGAAGAACTCGTCGAGGTTCGAGGCGAAGATCGCGAGGTAGCGGGCCCGCTCGAGCAGCGGCACGTTCTCGTCGGCGGCCAGCTGGAGCACCCGCTCGTTGAACTGCAGCCAGGAGATCTCGCGGTCGAGGAACCGGTCGCCCTGCAGGGTGATGTCCTGCTCCTCCGCGGGCTCGGAGCCCGCCGGCCGGCCGACGAACCGGCCGTTGGCGGCCCGTGGTTGGTGGGTGCGGGTCTCCGTGGCCGCGGCGCTCGCGATGGACACCTCGCTGACGATGCTCGCGTCCGCTGCGGCGTCGGCAGCGGCATGGCTGGCCGACCTCAGCTCGTGGACCTCGGCACTCGGGTTCGCCGTCATGGGCCAATCCTGTCAGGTCGTCGCAAGGGTGTACTGCCCGTCGACCGCTGCGTCGGTGAAACCGAGCCGTTCGTAGGTGCGCCGAGCCGCCGTGTTGTCGCCGTCGACGTAGAGCTCGACCTCGCGCAGACCGGCCTTGGCGAGGTGCGCGAGACCGAGCCGGGTGACGGGTCCGCCGAGCCCGCGACCCTGGTGCGCCGGGTCGACCCCGACCACGTAGACCTCCCCGACGTCCCCCTCGACCTTGGTCCAGTGGAAGGCGACCACCTCACCCGTGGCGTCCTCGACGACCAGCAGCAGGCCGGCCGGGTCGAACCACGGCTGGGCCATCCGCTCGTGCAGGTCGGCCACGGTCAGCCGGCCCTGTTCCGGATGCCGGGCAAAGGCGGCCGCGTTGAGCGCGACCCACGTCTCGTCGTCGCGGCCGGGCTCGAAGGGCCGCACCGAGAACCCCTGCGGGAGAAGCGGGTCAACGGCATCCGCGTCGGTGAGCGGGCGGGTCATCAGGTGCAGGCTGCGCGTCATCGCCAGCCCCGCGGCGCGTGCGAGGGCGTCGGCCGCCGGCAGCATCCCGTGCGCCCACACGCTGCGGGTGCCTTCACCGAGGGCCGCGTCGAGCAGCGCCCGGCCGTGGCCGCGGCGCCGTGCGGGAGGGTCGACGACCAGCTCGGCGACGGCATCCGCAGTTCCCGCCGCCGCGACCTGCGCGTAGCCGACCACGCTCTCGTCGTCGGAGCGCCGCAGCAGGTGCACCACACCGTCGCGGTCCGGGCCTACGGCGAGCCGGAAGGCCTCGGACACCGCTCCCACCCCGTCGGCCTCCGCCGCACGCGCCCACAGCGCCCGCAGGTCGGATGCCGTGTCGTCGCCGACCTCGAGGACGCGCTCGGTGCGCGCCACGTCAGGCCTCGAGCTCGGAGAAGGAGTCGGCGACCTCCGGCACGAACCGGTAGCCGACGTTGCGCACGGTGCCGATCAGCACCTCGTAGTCGGTGCCGAGCTTGGCGCGCAGCCGCCGCACGTGCACGTCGACGGTGCGGGTGCCACCGAAGTAGTCGTAGCCCCACACCTCCTGGAGCAGCTGGGAGCGGGTGAACACCCGGCCGGGGTGTTGGGCGAGGTACTTCAGCAGCTCGAACTCCTTGTAGGTGAGGTCGAGCAGCCGGCCGCGCAGCCGCACCGAGTAGGTGGCCTCGTCGATGACCAGGGCGCCCGCGGTGATCGGCCCGCCCTCCTCGACGGCGGCCTCGACGGTGCGGCCCACCGCCAGCCGCAGCCGCGCCTCGACCTCGGCCGGGCCCGCCGTGTCGAGGATGACGTCGTCGACCCCCCAGTCGCTGGTGATGCCGGCCAGCCCGCCCTCGGTGACGACGACGATGAGTGGGATGGAGATGCCCGTGGTGCAGATGACCCGGCAGAGCGACTTGGCCATGGCCAGCTCGCGGCGGGCGTCGACCACGACCACGTCGGCCTTGGGGGCGTCGACCAGCGCGGAGGCCTCGGCCGGCAGGATGCGAACATGGTGCGAGAGCAGCCCGAGCGCCGGAACGACCTCGGCGCTGGGCGCCAAGGTGTTCGTCAGCAGCAGCAGTTGGGCCATCGTCGATCAGGATAGGCGGTCATGCAGAGCAGCGAAGGTGCGCAGCGCCCCCCTGAGACGGTGCTCGTCCGGTACTGGGCGGGCGCCCGCGCCGCCGCGGGCGTCGATGCCGAGCACGTCACCGGCATCCACACCGTCGGTGGCCTGCTGACCCGGCTCGCGGCCGCGCACCCGCCGCTCGAACCGGTGCTGCCGGTGTGCTCCGTGCTCGTCGGGGGCCGGTCGAGCACGGGCGAGGACCCCGTGCCGGCCGGCGCCGTGGTGGAGATCCTGCCGCCCTTCGCCGGAGGATGATGGGAGGATGCCGCGCGTGGACGACCAGCCGACCGACCTGAGCCCCGAGGCCGAGGTCGAGACCCGGGCCCAGCGCCGGGCTCGGCGCGAGGCCGTGCTGCGCGAGCCGGTGCTGCCCGCCCTGGCCACCGTGCGCCGGCCCCTCGTGGTCGCTGCGGTCGTCGTGCTCGCCGCCCTGCTCGTGCTGGCGCTGGTGGCCGACCCGGTGCTGCTGGCCGCCGGCCTGGCCTGGGCCGGCATCGTCGTGGCCTGGGGCTGGCCGGCCCTGCTCGGCTCGTCGAGCCGGGTCGGGTCGTCGCTGGCCATCGGGGTCACCGGGGTGCTCGCGCCGGTGGCCGCCGTCGCCACCACCGGTGAGCCCTACCTGCGGCTGGTGCCCATCGCGCTGCTGGTGGGGCTGGCGGTGATGTTCGGCCACCAGATGGTGCGCCGCGACGGCCGCCCCCGGCTCACCGAGTCGATCGGCATCACCTCGCTCGGGCTCGCGGTCGTGGCGCTGGGCACCACCTGGCTGCCGCTGTCGCGCACCAGCCGGGCCAGCGACATCGCCCTGCTCGGGTTCGTGGCGATCGCCGTCGCGTCGCTGGCCGACCTCGCCGCGGGTGTCGAGAAGGTGCGGGCGTGGATGCTGCCGCTCGCGATGCTGCTCGGCGGCGCCGGTGCGCTGGCGGCCGCCGCTCTGGTCGGTTCGCCCTCCCCGGCGCCGGCCGCCCTCGTCGGGCTCCTGGTCGCTGCGGTCTCGCATGCCACCCGGCGGATGCTCTGCGTCCTGCCCGGCGTCAGCTCGGTGCGCGGGCAGCTGTCGACCGCCGCGGCATCCCTGCTGGTTCCCGGCGTCGTCACCTACGGCCTCGCGCTCGCCATCGTCGGCTGACCGGGTTCGGGCGCAGGGTCAGTAGACGAGGGACCTGGCGCCGGGGGCCAGCACCTCTTCGACGAACGCCGCCGCCCCGCGGATGACGACCCCCGGCAGCAGGTCGTCGACGGTGAGGCCGCGCCGGGCGGCGCACTGACCGCACACCGTCACCTGCGCGCCCTCGAGCAGGGCGTCGCGCAGCTCGGCCAGCGGCGCGGCCCGCGGTAGCTCGACCTCCTCGGCGCGGCCCGGCACGACCATCAGCGTCGCGTCGCCGGTGAGCCACAGGCTGACCTCGACCCCCGAGGCCAGGGCGGTCGCCGCCACCGTGAAGCCCTGGTTGAGCCGCTCCAGCGCCTCGGTGCCACAGGTGACCTTGACGACGAGGGAGGCCGCGGGTGAGTCCATAGACTGCAGCGTATGGTCTTCACTCTCGACACCTCGCTGCACGAGCAGCTCGCCCCCCTCGCGTGGCTGGTCGGCCGCTGGGCGGGCGCCGGGCTGGTCGGCTACCCCACCATGGAGTCGCAGCAGTTCGGCCAGGAGATCGTGTGCACGCACGACGGCCGGCCCTTCCTGCGGTGGGAGTCCCGCACCTGGCTGCTCGATTCCGACGGAAAGCAGGTGCGCCCGCTCGCCACCGAGCTCGGCTTCTGGCGCCCGGTCGCCGACCAGCCCGACGGCACCAACGTCGAGCTGCTGCTCACCCACCCGACCGGGTTCGTCGAGATGTACGCGGGCGTCGCCGAGCCGGCCAAGGTCGAGCTGCGCACCGACGGTGTGATGCGCAGCCCCACAGCCAAGGAGTACAGCGCGGCCCACCGGCTGTACGGCTACGTCAACAGCGACCTGCTCTGGGTCATGGACATGGCCGCAGTGGGCCAGTCGCTGCAGTCGCACGTGTCGGCGGAGCTCAAGCGCGTCGAGTGAGCGGCGGGGTTCGCAGGTCGGTGGTCTGGGCCGGACCAGCGTGCGCCGTACATTGGTCCGGTGAGTGATCTCGGCGAGCGGCTTCGGGCGCGGGGCAAGCGCCTGACGTCGCAGCGCGAGCGGGTGCTGGATGCCGTGGGCCGGCTCGGTCACGCCACCCCCGACGAGATCGTGGATGCCGTGGCCGTCGACGGCGCGGATGCCGTGCCGGCCTCCACCGTCTACCGGGCGCTCGACGCCCTGCAGGAGCTCGGCCTGGTCGGGCACACCCACGTCGACCACCGGGCGCCGAGCTACCACCTCACCGAGCACGCCACCCACCTGCATGTGGTGTGCCGGGGCTGCGGCTGGGTCGGCGAGGCGCCGTTGTCGGCTGCCGACGAGCTGGTGGCGCGGCTCGACGAGTCGCTCGGCTTCGCGTCCGACGTGTCGCACGCGGCGGTGCACGGGTTGTGCCGCTCCTGCCGCGACGGCGAGGCGGCGGAAGAGGAGCGGCCGGGTGCGGTGTTGCAGGTGTTGGCGCCCGCTGACCAGCCCGCTGTCCAGCCCCCCACCCCGAACCGGAAGGCCACCCGATGAGCCCCTCCACGTCCACCACGGCGTCGCCGCTCCTGGCGCGCCACGGCGCGGTCGAGGGGGAGGGGGCCGACGCCGGTGTCGCGTCGCACTACGGTGACCCGGCACGCGAGCAGCGGCTGCTGGCCGAGGGGCTTGCCACCGTCGACCTGTCGCACCGCGAAGTCGTCACGATCACCGGGGCCGACCGGTTGTCGTGGCTGCACTCGATGACCTCACAGCACCTGCTCGGGCTCGGGCCGCGCGAGTCGCGTGAGTCGCTCGTGCTCTCGCCCAAGGGGCACGTCGAGCACGCCCTGCACCTCGTCGACGACGGCAAGGCCACCTGGATCACGGTCGAGCCGGGCACGGCATCCGCGCTGGTCGCCTGGCTGGAGTCGATGCGGTTCATGTTGCGGGTCGACGTGGCCGACGTCAGCGCCGACTGGGCGGTGCTGGGGGAGCCCATCGGTGCGGAGTCAGTGCCCGGCGAGCCGTTGGCGTGGGTCGACCCCTGGCCGGGGCTGGTCGGCGACACCGTCGCCTACGGCCCGGTCGAGGGCCACCCGGCGGCGGGCCGCGCCTGGCGCGAGCTGATCGTGCCCCGGGGCGGGCTCGAGGCGGCAGTCGGTGACCGCCCGCTCGCCGGTACCTGGGCGGCCGAGGCGCTGCGGGTCGCCGCGTGGCGGCCGCGGCTCGGCTTCGAGACCGACCACCGCACCATCGCGCACGAGGTCGACTGGCTGCGCACCGCCGTGCACCTGCACAAGGGCTGCTACCGCGGCCAGGAGACCATCGCCCGGGTGCACAACCTGGGCCGGCCGCCTCGCCGCCTGGTGTTCCTGCACCTCGACGGGTCGGGGCACGTGCTGCCCCCAGCCGGTGCGCCCGTGCTGCTCGGCGAGCGCGAGGTGGGTCGGCTCACCTCGGTGGCACGGCACCACGAGGACGGCCCGGTGGCGATGGCGGTCGTCAAGCGCTCGGTGGCCGCCGACGTGGATCTTCTCGTCGACGGCATCTCGGCCGCGCAGACCGTCGTCGTGAGTGCCTGAACGCCGCAGATCCTGCGGATCGTTGCTGCCATGATGGGGACATGGTCCCCGTCGCACCGGCTGCCTCCGCGTCCACCGGCACCCTGATCACCGTCGCCCCGACAGGGGCCGAGCACGCCAAGGCCGACCTGCCCCAGCTGCCGACCACCCTCGAGGAGCTGGTCGAGACCGCGCGCCGCTGCGAGGCCGCGGGTGCGTCCCTCATCCACCTGCACATCCGTGACGCCGAGCACAGGCCGACGCTGGATGCCGGTCGGCTGCGCGCCGCGGTCGAGGCACTGCGGGCCGAGACCGACCTCGTCGTGCAGCTCTCGACGGGTGGGTCGGTGCACGACCCGCTCGAGCAGCGTTTGACGGTGCTCGACGCCGAGCCCGACTCGTGCTCGCTGACCTGTGGCACCACCAACTTCGGCGACGACGTGTTCCTCAACCCCTGGGGGTTCATGAGCGACCTGTACGTGCAGGCGCAGGAGCGCGAGGTGGTGCCCGAGTTCGAGCTGTTCGACCTCGGCCACGTGCACGCGCTGCACCGGCTGATCGACACGCACGGCCTGCCGTTCGGCGGCCGGGTGCACGTCGACTTCGTGACCGGGGTGCCGGGCGGGATGCCGGCTACGACCGCGGCCTTGATGGCGGGGGTCGCGATGCTGCCGGCGGAGGTGACGTCGTGGTCGGCGACCGGCATCGGGCGCGGGCACCTGCCGATCGTGGCGGCGGCGCTGTCGGCCGGCGGGCACCTGCGCGTGGGCATGGAGGACAACGTGGTGTTCGCCCGGGGGCAGGTCGTGCAGCACAACGACGAGCTGGTGGCGCGGGCCGCCGAACTGGCGACGGTGATGCAGCGGCCGCCGCTGGGCACGTCGCAGGCCCGCGAGCTGCTCGGCGTCAAGGACCGACGCGCCCGCTGAGCCAGGGCTCGGGGGCGGCCCAGCCCTTCGGTCGGGGGCAGCGAGGTGCTTCGGCGCGGCATCCGGTGAGGGTGTCGCCGATTCCGAGGTTTGGATGGGGCTGGGCGGGCGGCGGAATGTCCCTGCATAATCCCGGGTTATGGCTCCCGTGCGTGATGCTTTTGGTTTTCCGGTCGTCGTCAACGAGAGGGCCGCCCGCGTGGTGGCCGGCACCGTCGCGCTGATCACCGCCGTGGGCCTGCTGACCGGCTGGCTCTGGCTCAGCGCACTGCTGGCTGTCGGCTTCGCGCTGCGGGTGGCCGCCGGGCCGCGATTCAGCCCGCTCGGCCAACTGGCGACCAAGGTGGTCGCCCCGCGGCTGGGGGCGCCGAAGCTGGTTGCGGGGCCGCCCAAGCGGTTCGCCCAGGCCGTCGGCCTGGTGTTCACCGTGGCAGCCACCGGCTTCCTCGTGGCGGGGCTGCCGGTGGTGACCGTCGGCCTGCTCGCCGTGCTGCTCGTGTTCGCGCTGCTGGAGTCGGTCGTCGGCTTCTGCGCCGGCTGCTTCGTGTTCGCCCAACTGATGAAGGTCGGGCTGGTGCCCGAGGAGACCTGCGCGGCCTGCGCCGACATCTCCCTGCGCCGGCGCGAGTCCGCCACCGCCTGAGCCGACCGGAACGGGCCGGTCGCGGCGCCCCAGGAAGTGTTCCGCGCCCCTATTGGTTGCTCACCACTGGTGAGCAACTTTGAAAGTTGCTCGCTGGGGGTGAGCAACTTTCAAAGTTGCACCGTGAGGGGAAGCATCCAATAGGGGCCTGAACAGAGGGTTTTCCGGGCCCGGCAGCGCGCTTGCTGTCCCTGTGAGGGCTCTCACGCTTGCTGCAGTTTGCATTTTGCTAACCAGAGCAAGCATAATGGACTCGTGAGCAAGAACCCGCTGAACGACCTGGGCAGCAGCCTCGGCGACTACCTGCGCGAGCAGCGCACGTCGGCCCGGCTCTCCCTGCGCCAGCTGTCCGAGCTCGCCGGGGTGTCCAACCCCTACTTGTCCCAGATCGAGCGCGGGCTCAAGCGGCCGAGCGCGGAGATCCTCCAACAGCTAGCCAAGGGCCTCGAGGTCTCGGCCGAGAGCCTCTACGTGCGAGCGGGCATCCTCGACGCCGAGGTCGCCCCGCCCACCGCGGCCCCCGACGTCCGCGGTGCGATCACCGCCGACCCGGCACTGACCCAGCGGCAGAAGAAGACCCTCCTCGACATCTACGAGTCCTACCTCGAGGAGCCCCCCACGGCAGCGCCGCCGACCCGCAAGGCAACGAGCACCACCCAGCGCGCCCCGGCCACAAAGACGGCCACGGCCCGCAAGGCCACCAGGCCGACCAAGACCACCACCACCGCCAAGGCACCAAGAACACCCCACAGCTGAACCAACCCCGCACCACCGAAGGAGACACACCATGTCCGTCATCGAGGACCTCAAGAACACCGTCGACACCACCCCGTTCTTCGCCGCCGTCGGCGCCACCGACCTCGCGGTCGAGAAGGTGCGCGAGGCCCGCCTGCGCGCCGACAAGGCCCGCGCCGACCTCGCCCTGCGCGCCGAGAAGACCCGCGTCGAGCTGTCCACCGACCTTGCCCCGTCCAACGTCCAGGCCCGCGCCACCAAGGCCGTCGACGACGCCAAGGAGATCCCGGCCCTGGCCATCAACCAGACGATGGTCTTCGGCGGCAAGCTGACCGAGGCCTACGACGAGCTCGCCGCCCGCGGCCACAAGCTGGTCAAGCGCATCCAGAACCAGAAGGCCACCAAGGACCTCGTCGCCCAGGCCGATGTCACCGTCGCCCAGGTCAAGGGTGCCGTCACCTCCGCCCGCAAGGCGACCTCCGACATCGAGCGTTCCGCCAAGGCGACCATCACCACGGCGCGCAAGGAGGCCGCGAAGGTCGTCACCGTCGTCGGCGGCTCCGTCGCCGAGGAGACCAAGGTCGTCGAGGCCGAGGTCACCAAGTCGGCCAAGCGCACCCGCACCGCGGCCAAGCGCACGAGCACCACGACCAAGAACGCCACCAAGAAGGCCACCACCTCGGCCAAGGGCGCCACGACCAGCGTTCGCAAGACCGCCGTCGCCGCGGAGAAGGCCACCGAAAAGGCCACCGAAAAGGTCGGCACCGCGCCCCTCACCCCGGCCGAGAAGCCGGCCACCCCGGCCGCGGGCTGACCCTCCCCCCAGCGTCGGCCTCGGCCGACCCACCCGTCACCGGTTCCCCCCTCTCCCGGTGACACCCCGACGACCGGGGCCGGCTCGACCGGCCCCGGTCGTTCGGCGTCCCCGCCCGTGCCCGCGGCCAGCGAGCGTGCGTCACCCCCGCGGATGCCGTGCGCACCCCCGCGCGGATGCCGTGCGCACCCCCCGCGCGGATGCCGCGCCACCAGGCGGATCCCGCTCGCAGCCCCGGCGCGGATAGGGTCGGGCCGTGCCCGACCAGACCGCATCCGCCCGCCGTGCCACCACCCCACCGGCGCTGGCCGACGCCCCCGTCGTCGCCCACGTGACGCGCGGTGGGTTCGTTGAGTCGGCCCACCGCGCCACCATCGCGGTCACCGACGCCGACGGCCGCCTCGTCCACGCCTGGGGCGGCGCCGACGACCCGGTCTTCCCGCGCAGCTCGAACAAGCCGATCCAGGCCGTGGCGATGCTGCGAGCGGGGCTCAGCCTGCCCCCGCAGCACGTCGCCCTGGCCTGCGCCAGCCACTCCGCCCAGCCCTTCCACCTCGACGGCGTGCGCGACATGCTCACCGCGGCGGGACTGACCGAGGCCGACCTGCAGAACACCCCTGACCTGCCCTACGACCCCGACGAGCGCGACGTCTGGATCGCCGCCGGTCGCACCGCCCGCCCGCTCGCCCAGAACTGCTCGGGCAAGCACGCCGCGATGCTCGCCACGTGCCGCCTCAACGGCTGGGACCTCAGCACCTACCGCGACACCGAGCACCCGCTCCAGCGCCTGATGGCCGACACCCTGGCCGACCTCGCCGGGGAGCCGGTCTCCGGCACCGCCGTCGACGGCTGCGGCGCCCCGGTCATGGCCGTCTCACTCACCGGGCTGGCCCGCGCCTTCGGCCGCATCGCCACCGGTGAGCCCGGTACCCCTGAGGGCGAGGTCACCGCCGCCATGCGGGCCTGGCCCGAGTTCGTGGGCGGCACCCGGCGCGACGTCACGGCCCTGATCCGGGGCACCGAGGGCCTCATCGCCAAGGACGGCGCCGAAGCGGTCTACGCAGTCGGGCTGGCCGATGGCCGGGGCGTCGCGCTCAAGGTCGCCGACGGCGGCCAGCGGGCCCGCCCGGTGGTGCTGGCGGCGGTGCTGCGCCGCCTGGGCGTGCCGTCCACGGCCTACGCCCGCCTCGAGGACGCCACGATCCTCGGCCACGGCGAGCCGGTCGGCGCGGTGGTCGCCGTCGGCATCGAGGAGTGAGCCGCGCGTGAGGGCGGTGCTGCAGCGGGTCTCCCGGGCCTCCGTGACCGTCGACGGCCAGGTCGTCGGTGCGATCGACCGACCGGGCATCCTCGCGCTCGTCGGGGTCACCCACGACGACGGGCCGGAGCAGGTCGCCACGATGGCGCGCAAGATCACCGACCTGCGCATCCTGCACGGCGAGCGTTCGGTGCTCGACGAGGGTGCCCCGGTGCTCGTGGTCAGCCAGTTCACCCTCTACGCCGACACCCGCAAGGGCCGCCGCCCCTCGTGGAACGCCGCCGCCCCCGGGCCGGTCGCCGAGCCGGTGGTCGACCAGGTCATCGCGGCGCTGCGGGCCCGCGGGGTCGAGGTGCAGACCGGCCGCTTCGGCGCCCACATGGACGTCGAACTGGTCAATGACGGCCCAGTGACGATCCTGCTCGACGTCTGACGCCTACGCTGGTCCCATGTCAGCGCTCGCGCAGCTCCAGTACTGGATCGTCCTCGGCCTGTCGGTCGTGGCCCTCGGCGTCGAGCTCTACGCGCTCGTCGACTGCCTGCGTCGCCGCGCCGACGCGTTCACCGCGGCCGGCAAGCGCACCAAGCAGTTCTGGCTGCTCGTCACCGGCGTGGCAGCCCTGCTGGGGATCGTCGCCCTCGGCGGGGTCGGCTTCCTCGCCATCATCGCGATCGTCGCCGCGGGTGTGTACCTCGCCGACGTCAAGCCGGCCCTGGACCAGGTCATGGGCCGCGGCCAGGGCAACTCGGGCCCTTACGGCCCCTGGTGACCCGCCGCTGACCGCCCCGCACCCGGGGGTGCCGGCCCCGCCGCGGGCGCCACGGCATCCCACGCGATCGTCAGCTCACCGAGGCGCCACCGCGACGCTCCGTCGAGAACCGGCCACCCGGCATCCCGCAACGCCCCCGCGGTCGCGAGGAACCGCTGCCGGATGCCGTACGCCGCCTGTGGTGCCTGCCGCGCCCACGCCTCGTCGAGGTCGGTGAGCAGCCGGTGCACGCCCTCGCCGGGCACGTTGCGGTGGATCAGCGCCTTGGGCAGGCGCTCGGCCACCACCCCCGGGCGCTCCAGCCCCTGCAGCCGCCAGCTCAGCGAGAGGCTGACCGGCCCGTCGGCCGTCACGGCCACCCACGTCGCGAGCCGGCCCAGCTCGTCGCAGGTGCCGTCGACGAGCAGGCCGTCGGGAGCCAGGCGCGCCACCGTCGCGGCCCACGCCCCCGCCACCTGCGCCTCGTCGTACTGGCGCAGCACGTTGAACGCCCGCACCACCACCGGCCGGGCCTCACCGGGCAACGGCACCTCGAACCCGCCGAGCGCGAACCGCAGCCCCGGCCGCTCCAGCGGTCGCGCGGCCGCCACCCGAGCCGGGTCGATCTCGATGCCGACCACCTCGACGTCGGGGCGCACCCGCCGCAGCCGGTCGTGGAGCTCCAGGGCGGTCACCGGGGACGCGCCGTAGCCGAGGTCGACCACCACCGGCGCGGCCGTCGCACGCCGGAGCCGCCAGGCCTGCGGACCCGCCAGCCAGCGGTCGCAGCGGCGGAGCCGGTTCGGGTTCGTCGTCCCACGGGTGATGACCCCGACGGGTCTGCGCTGCGGCACGGCACCAGCGTAGAACCGCTTACCCTGAAGGGGTGCGTGAGTGGTGGCGGGAGCGGTCGAGGGAGGGTCAGGTCAGCCTCTCGATGGTGGCCCTGGTCGTCTCGCTCCTCGCCGCCTTGAGCCTGGGCCTCACCTCGTGGGTGCCGCACGTGCTCGAGCGCGACATCGGCGTGGCCGACGTCGCCCCCGGCCTGCTCGAGGTGGCCCAGGGCGCGCGGGGCGTGCAGTCGCTCGGAGCCGGCCTCTCGGTGGCCCTCTACGACTCGGGCTTCCGGCTGGCCCGGGGTAGCACCGTGCTCGCCGACACGGTCACCCGCGGCGCCCCGGTCACCGCCATGCTGGGCTCGGTCAAGGAGGTCGACGGCCACCTGCGCGAGCGGGTGACCGCCACCCTGATGCACGTGCGGATCGACGCCGTGACCCGGGTCAAGGACACCGTGCGCTACGTCGGCGTCGTGCACGACGACAGCACCAGCAAGCCGCTGCGCATCGACTTCCAGCCGATCGACGGCCGGATCCGGATGGATGTCGCGGTGCCCGGGGCCGACGCGCTCGCCATCCACCTCGACTGGCGGCCCGCCACAGTCGGCATCGCGCCGGCCCTGCCCGAGCGCAACCTGCGCGAGCGCGCCTACTGGGTCGACCCGACCGTGGTCGAGCAGCCGGCCTTCACCTGGGTGCTCGGCACCGACGTCTCGATCGGGCCGGTGCAGGTGCCCCGGGCCGTCGACCTGCGCCAGGACGGCCGGATCGCCGTTCACGTGTGGGCCCCGCGGGCCGTGGTCACCGTCACGGACACACCCCGCGACCGCGTGACAGACTCGAAGGCATGACCACGCCCGCCGGACCCACGCACCTGCAGCGGGTCGCCATGGTCACCGTGCACACCTCCCCGCTGGCCCAGCCCGGTGAGGGCGACGCCGGCGGCATGAACGTCTACGTGCTCGAGGTGGCCCGCCAGCTCGCCCATCGCGGCATCGCGGTCGACCTGTTCACCCGCACCACGAGCGCCGCCCAGGCCGCCGTGGTCGAGGTCGAGCCCGGCGTCGTCGTGCGGCACGTGCCCGCCGGCCCCTACGAGGGGCTGTCCAAGGAGGACCTCCCCGGCCAGCTGTGCGCCTTCGCCGCGGGCATGATGCGGGTGGCCGCGCACGCCCCGCCCGGCTACTACGACCTCGTGCACAGCCACTACTGGCTCTCCGGACAGGTCGGCTGGCTCGCCGCCGACCGGTGGGGCGTCCCACTGGTGCACACGATGCACACGATGGCCCGGGTCAAGAACCTGCACCTCGCCGACGGCGACCTGGCCGAGCCCATGGGCCGTGAGATCGGCGAGGCCCAGGTCGTCGAGGCCGCCGACCGCCTGGTGGCCAACACCGAGCGCGAGGCCTCCGAGCTCGTCGACCTCTACGACGCCGACCCCGACCGGGTGGTCGTGGCCGAGCCCGGGGTCGACCTGGCGGTCTTCCGCCCCGGCTCCCGGCTCGAGGCGCGCGCCGCCGTCGGCATCCCCTCGGATGCCGTGCTCCTCCTGTTCGTCGGGCGCATCCAGCCGCTCAAGGCGCCCGACGTGCTCGTCAAGGCAGCCGCCGAGCTGGTGCGTCGCCGCCCCGACCTGCGCTCGCGGCTGGTCGTCGGCATCCTCGGCGGGGCCAGCGGCTCGGGGGTGCGCAACCCGATGGGGCTGACCGAGCTCGCGCGGCAGCGCGGCATCGACGACCTGGTGCGCTTCGTGCCGCCGGTCGACCGACCGACCCTGGCCCAGTGGTACCGCGCGGCCGACGTGCTGGCCGTGCCCTCGCACAACGAGTCGTTCGGGCTGGTGGCGGTCGAGGCCCAGGCCTGCGGCACCCCGGTCGTGGCGGCCAACGTCGGGGGCCTGCCGACCGCGGTCGGTGACGCCGGCATCCTCGTCGACGGCCACGACACCGCCGACTGGGCCACCGCCATCGCCGGGGTCGTGCTCGACCCCGAGCGGCGGGCCGGCCTGTCCCGGGCCTCGGCCGAGCACGCGGCCGGCTTCGGCTGGGCCCGCACCGCCGAGCGGCTCGCCGAGGTCTACGCCGACGCGATGGCGCGGCCCCGCGAGGCGTCGATCAACGACGCCGAGACCCTCACCGGCATCCCGCAGGCGGTCATCCCGTGACCGACCGCGCCACCCTGGCGGCAACGCTCGAGGCCTACCTGTGCGAGTCCGGGCACGACTGGGAGCCGGGCGCCCGCGACGACGAGTACGTCGTCTCGCTGCCCGGCGACAAGAAGCTGAAGACGGTGGCCTCGGTCGTGGTGTCCGACGCCGCGCTGTCGGTGTCGGCGTTCGTCATCCGCAACCCCGACGAGAACCACGACGAGGTCTACCGCTTCCTGCTGCGCCGCAACCTGCGCCTGCCCGGGCTGGCCTACGCCGTCGACAAGGCCGGCGACGTCTACGTCACCGGCCGCGTTCCCGCCGCAGGGGTCGACGCCGAGGTGCTCGACCAGCTGCTCGGGGTGGTGCTGACCGCCGCTGACGAGCCGTTCAACGAGCTGCTCGTCATGGGCTTCCTGAGCTCGATGCGCAAGGAGTGGGAGTGGCGCGTGTCGCGGGGCGAGAGCTTGCGCAACCTCGAGGCGTTCCGCAGCATCCTGGCCCGGCCCGGAGACCCCGGTCCCGCGGATCAGCCCGCCTGACCCGGCCCGCGCCGGGTGGCTAGGCTGGCGGCATGACGGCACACACGCTCATCCTGCTGCGTCACGGCGAGTCCGACTGGAACCAGAAGAACCTGTTCACCGGGTGGGTCGATGTCGACCTCACCGAGAAGGGGCGCGCCGAGGCGGTGCGCGGTGGCCACCTGATGGCCGATGCGGGGCTGCTCCCCGACGTCGTGCACACCTCGGTGCTGCGCCGGGCGATCACCACGGCCAACCTCGCGCTCGACGCCGCCGACCGGCACTGGATCCCGGTGCGCCGCAGCTGGCGGCTCAACGAGCGGCACTACGGCGCGCTGCAGGGCCTCGACAAGGCAGCGACCCGCGACAAGTACGGCGACGAGCAGTTCATGCTGTGGCGCCGCAGCTTCGACACCCCGCCGCCGCCGATCGAGGCCGGCAGCGAGTTCGACCAGACCGGTGACCCGCGCTACGCGGGCGTCGAGGTGCCGCTCACCGAATGCCTCAAGGACGTCATCCCGCGGATGATGCCCTACTGGGAGAACGAGATCCAGGCAGACCTCACCGCCGGTCACACCGTGCTCGTCACCGCCCACGGCAACTCGCTGCGGGCCCTGGTCAAGCACCTCGACGGCATCAGCGACGACGACATCGCCGGGCTCAACATCCCCACCGGCATGCCGCTGGTCTACCGGCTCGGCGACGACTTCATGCCGACCGGCCCGGGCGAGTACCTCGACCCGGAGGCCGCCGCCGCTGCCGCCGCGGCCGTCGCCAACCAGGGCCGCTGACCGACGTCGCTCAGAACACCCGCGGCCACAGGTCACGCGGGTCGCGGCGGCGGAACAGCGCGTCCCACGCACCGAGCCGCCGCCCGGACCGGTTCCACGTGACCAGCCGGTAGAGGCCGGCCCGGCGGCTGTCGGCGACCTCGAGCACCCCGGTCCCCCCGCGCAGCGTGGTGACCTTCGACGCCGGGTAGGTGTTGGATGCCGTGCCGACCAGCTGGGCCCGCGCGGCACCCGGAGCGACGACGAGGAAGCGGCTGACGCTGGCGCTGAACGCGGGCAGCCGGGTGGCGAAGGGGGCCAGGCCGGAGTCCGGGGTGACCACCCGGGTCGTCTCGACGTCGAGCGGGCCGGCCTCGACCCGACCGTCGCCGGCGACCCGGACGGTGCGCAGCAGCACGCCGTTGGGCAGGTCCGTGTGGGCGACGACCACCCGCCCCGCGCCGGGTGTGGCACCGCGGCCCGCCGGCGCGAGCACGTCACCGGGCACGGCCGCCTCCAGCGCGATGCGGCTGCGCACCACGGATGCCGGGAGCCCGGTGCACGACGCGACGAACGGCCCGAGCTCCGCCAGCAGCGACTCGGCCAGCGGACCCGACGGGCCAGGGGTGGGGAGCCCGAGCGGTGTCGCGCCGAGCGGGCCGCCGTCGTAGCCGTCGAGGCGCACGCGGAAGGCCGGGGGCAGGGGCCCGCGCAGCGGCACGGTGGCGACCCCGTCGCGCAGGTCGACCTCGGCCCAGCTGCGGCCCACCCCGCCGTTGCGGGCGTACTCCACCACCGGTGAGTACGTCGCCTGGAGCACCGTCGGCCGGGCCAGCAGCAGCACCGCGCCCTCGTCGTCCTGGTCCCCGTACCGCCTACCGGCCGAGGCGGCCTCGACGGCGATCGGCACGACGTCGTCGCGGAACGTGACCCGGTCCCTCACGAGGTCGACCGGGGCGAGCGACGTCGGGTCGGCGCCGGACGCGCCCGCCCACATTCGCACCAGGGTGCCGCCCGACCCGCTCGCGTCCGCCGACGCCGCCACGACGGCCCGTTGCCCGGCGAGGTCGTCGGCCCAGAGCAGGCGGGCCCGGGGCGACGCAGCGGCCACCAGCGCGGCGATCGCCGGGTCGGTCGCGAGCCGGCCCCTGGCGGGCCAGGTGTTGGCCGCCACCCACACCGGGTCGCCGGGCCCGGTCGGCCCGCGACCGACCCCGGATGCCGTTCCCGTCGAGACCCCCTCGACCAACCAGGCACCGACGGCCGCCGAGGCCAGCGCAGCACCGGTGCCGATGACGACCGACCGGCGGCGCACCTCCCGGTGCCGCTCGCCGACCAGGGCCACGGCATCCGGCGGGTCGGTGTGGTCGGCGAGCAGCAGGTCGAGGGCGTCCTCGACGTCGCGCTCGAGGGCCCACTCCGCCGGCTCCCAGCCGGCGGCGGCGCGGGCAGCGGTGTGCGCCTCGAGCAGCCGACCGCGCAGGGACCGGTCGGCGTCGACGACGGTGGCTGACGGCATCCCGAGCAGGTCGGCGACCCGCCCGGGGCCGACGCCCCACACGGTGGTGGCCGCGAGCGAGGCCCGCTCGAGTGGGGTGGCTCCCCGCACGACGGCCAGCAGGGCGGCGAGCGCGGCGTCGGCGTCGGCCCGCGGGTCGAGGTCGTCGGGGCCGGGTCGGGCGTCGTGACCGTTCGACGCTGGGGAGTGGTGCCGGCTCGCGGCGAGGGCGGCGGCCAGGACGCGCCGGCGGGCGGTGGCGCCCGGAACCCCCTCGTCGAGCACCGCGCCCCACTGGCCGTGGAGCTCGGCCAGTGCGTCGGTCGTGGCCCGGCGGGCGGTCGGGCCGTCGAGGGTGACCAGGCGCGCCACCGGCTCGAGCTCGCCCCACCGCGCGACCACGAAGTCGCGGAAGTCCTCCTCGGCGGTGACCGTCACGACAGGGCGACCTTGCGCTCACCGGGCCACAGGTCGAGCAGGTCGTGGCTGGTGCGGGGGACGCCGGTGCCGAGCTGGCGCCCCTCGGCATCACGGCGCACGAGCCGGAACCCCGCGGCGTCGTCGGCATTGACGACCTCGACGATGGCGGCACCACCCGGACGGGTCCTGGTCACCTTCGAGACGGGGTACGCGTTGGGCGAGGTCGAGAGCAGCTGCACGCGAGCGGCCCCGGGCGCGATGACGAGGAAGCGCCCGACCCGGGGCCGGGAGTCCTCGAGGCGCAGCACGACCGGCTCGTCGACCGGGGTGCCGGCGGGGAGCACGGACGGGGGCTCGAGGTCGAGCCAGCTCATCGTGCTGCGTCCGTCGTCGACGACGCGCACCGACCGGATGACGGCACCGCCCCGCGTGGTGGTGCGCACCACGCGCACCCGGCCGTCGGCACCCGAGGCCGAGATGGCGGTGGGGTCGATGACGCTGCCCCCGACGGTGACGTCGCCGACCACCGTGCTCGTCACCTCGTCGACCGGCTGCTCGAGGGCGGCCGCGACGAACCGGGTGGTCTCCTCGGCGAAGCCGGCGAGGGCGTCGGTGCCGCTGCGGCCGACCCAGGTCTGGGTGGTTCCGACGACCGGCCCGTCGAAGGCTCCCACCCGGGCGCGCAGGGCCGGGCCCGGGTCCTGTGCCCAGCGGGTGGCCCCGATGCCGGCCCGCAGGGGCACGTCGACCCAGTCGCGGTGCACCATGCCCTCCGCAGTGGGGGTGACCGACTGCGAGTAGGCCGCCGCGGTGGCTGTCGGCCGGGCGAGCACCAGCAGGAGGGTTCCCGGGGAGGTGTCGAAGGCCAGGGCCATGCCGTCCTGGGGGCCTGCGACGAACGGGCTCTGGAACGGCACCTCCTCCAGGGTCGCCGGGTCCTCGGCCGCCGCTCCGTGCCAGGCCTGCAGGATGAGGTCCTCGGTGCCGGCGTTGAGGGTGCCCGAGACGACCAGCCGCCGGCCCTCGACGTCGTCGGCGAACAGCAGGCGGGCGATGCCGTTCGAACGGCTGACCATCAGCGCCTGAACCCGGGCGTCGGTGGCGAGCCGGCCGCGCGCTGGCCACCGCGAGACGCCCTGCCAGCTCGGGTCGGTCCCGGCGGGCAGCCCGGTGGGGCGGGCCGGCCCGGAGGCGGTGCCGGCGGCGGCCGGCCGCCGCCCGACCGCCCACCACCCCAGCGCCACGGCCGCGACCACGGCGGCGCCACCGGCGACGACGGAGCGGCGCTGCACCGACCTGCGGCGGTCCTCGACCAGTGCCGCGGGGTCGGGCGGGTCGCCCTGGCCGGCGAGCAGGTGGTCGACGGCGGCGTCGAGGTCGACGTCTAGCGCCCAGTCGGCGGGCGCCAGGCCGTCTGCGGCGCGGGCGGCGTCGTGGGCCCTGGTGAGCCGGCGGCGCAGGGCGGTGGCCCGGTCGCGGACGTCTGCGACCGGCATCCCGAGCAGGTCGGCGACCTCGTCGGGGCCCGCGCACCAGACCGTGCCGGCGGCCACGACGGCTCGTTCGAGCGGGGTCGCCTCGCGCAGCACGGCCTCGAGCGCAGTGCGCACCGGGTCGTCGGCATCCGGGTCGGCCCACGGGTCAGGCGCCCACCCGGCATCCGGCCCGGCTGCGTCGGGGCCGTGGGTCGGCGCCGCGGGAACCCCGCGGGCGGGACCTGCCCGGGGTGTCCTCGGTGCGGCCGCGACGGCGGCGGTCAGCACCGAGCGGCGCGCCAGCGCTCCCGGCCGACCCTCGTCGAGGGCCTCTCGCCAGCGCTGGTGGAGGGTCGCCAAGGCGTCGGTGGTGACCCGGCGGGCCGTGGCGGCGTCGAGCGTGACGACGAAGGCCACGCCCTCGAGGTCCGGCCAGCGCGCGGCCACGAAGTCGCGGAAGTCGTCCTCGACGGTGAGGGTCACCGTCCCAGTCTCACACCGAGGGCCCCGCGCGAACAGGTGTGTTGAGGGTCAGCGCAGGGCTGCTGCGCCGTCCTCGACGTCCTCGTGGCTCTGCTCGCTCTCCGGGTCGAACTCCCCGGTGACGAGCCAGATGACCCGGTGGGCGACGCTGACCGCGTGGTCGGCGAACCGCTCGTAGTACCGGCCCAGCAGGGTGATGTCGACCGCGGCCTCGGTGCCGTGCTGCCACTCCTTGTCGGTCACCCGGGAGAACAGCTCGCGGTGCAGGTCGTCCATCGCGTCGTCGTCGCGCTCGATCTGGTGGGCGGCCTCGACGTCGCGGGCGGCGATCACCGACCCCGCCTTCTCGACGATCCGCTCGGCCACCTGGCCCATCTGCAGGATCGTGGAGCGCAGCTCGGCCGGCACGGCGGACTCGGGGTAGCGCAGCCGCGCCACCTTGGCCACGTGCCGGGCCAGGTCGCCCATCCGCTCGATGTCGCTGCTCATCCGCATGCTGGTGACGATGACGCGCAGGTCGGTGGCCACCGGCTGCTGGCGGGCCAGCAGGTCGAACGACATCAGGTCGAGCTCGGCCCGGCGCGCGTCGATCTCGGCGTCAGCAGCGATCACGGAGTCGGCGAGGTGGATGTCGGCGTCGAGCAGGGCCGTCGTGGCTCGGCTCATCGCCGACGACGCGAGGTGGGTCATCTCGACCAGCGTCTCGGCGACGCGGTCGAGCTCCTCGTGGAAGGCCTTGCGCATCACGATGGTGTCCTCCGGGGTTCGGTGCGGCGGCATGGGCATGCCTGGGCGTCCTGCCCGCCCATGGCACTGTGGCACCCCGGGATGAACCCCAGACGCCCCCGAGGTGAACTTCTGGCAGTGCCACCGCTGACGCGACCGGAGATGCGCAGGACCGCGTGCGTGCGCCCCGTACCCTGACCTCGTGGACCCCACGCTCGCGGCGATGCTCGGCGGGGCGGTCGGCCTGGTCATCGGGGCCGTGGCCGTCGCCGCCACGCGGTGGTCGGAGCGCAGCAACGCCGAGGCCGAGCCGGAGGAGCCGCCGCTGCCCCGCGGGGTCGGTGACGTGCTCTCGGTGCTGCGCTCGATCGCCGTGGTCGTCGACGCCAGCGACGCCGTGGTCAACACGTCGGCCTCGGCGGTCAGCTACGGGCTGGTGCGCCACGGCGAGCTCGTCCACCACGAGCTGCGCCACCTCGCGCGGCAGGTGCGCCGCGACGGCATGATCCGCGAGGCCGAGCTCGACCTCACCCGCAGCCCCAACACCACGGCCTCGGTCGTGATGCGCGTGCGGGTGGCGCCCATCGCGGTGTCGCACGTGCTGATCCTCGCCGAGGACCACACCCATGCCCGGCGGGTCGAGGAGATCCGCCGCGACTTCGTGGCGAACGTCAGCCACGAGCTGAAGACCCCCGTCGGCGGCATCTCGCTGCTCGCCGAGGCCGTGCTCGGCGCCAAGGACGACCCCGAGGCGGTCGAGCGGTTCGCCCAGCGGATCCTCGTCGAGTCCTCCCGGCTGACCCGGCTGGTCCAGGAGATCGTCGACCTGTCCCGGCTGCAGGTGGCCGACACCCTCCACGAGCCCGAGCTGGTCGACCTGGGCGCCGTGGCGTCCGAGGCGGTCGACCGGGTGCGGGTGGCGGCCGAGGCCCACGACATCGAGCTCACCCTGGTCAGCGAGAGCGGCCTGCGGGTGTTCGGGGATGCCGAGCTGCTCACCACCGCGGTCGCCAACCTGGTGACCAACGCCGTCAACTACAGCGAGTCGGGCACCCGGGTCGGCATCGGCGCACGCCGGGTCGACGACTCCGTCGAGGTCACGGTGACCGACCAGGGGCAGGGCATCCCCCCGGCCGAGCAGGAGCGCATCTTCGAGCGCTTCTACCGGGTCGACGCCGCCCGCTCGCGCGCCACCGGCGGCACCGGCCTCGGCCTGGCGATCGTCAAGCACGTCTGCGCCAACCACGGGGGCCGGGTGAGCGTCTGGAGCCAGGAGGGGCGCGGCTCGACCTTCACCATGACCCTTCCCGCGGCGGCCGACCGGCCGGTCGCGGTCGACCCCGACGACGGCCGCCCCTGGCCCGAGCCGCACGAGGAGAGAGCCCTGCATGACGCGCATCCTGATCGTTGAGGACGAGGTGTCCTTCTCGGACCCGCTGTCCTACCTGCTCAGCAAGGAGGGCTACGAGGTGTCGGTGGCCGAGAACGGCCACGACGCGCTCACCGCCTTCGACGCGACCGGTGCCGACCTCGTGCTGCTCGACCTCATGCTGCCCGGCCTGTCCGGGGTCGACGTCTGCCGCGCCCTGCGCCAGCGCTCCAACGTGCCCGTCATCATGCTGACCGCCAAGGACAGCGAGATCGACAAGGTGGTGGGTCTCGAGCTCGGGGCCGACGACTACGTCACCAAGCCCTACTCCTCGCGCGAGCTGCTGGCCCGGATCAAGGCGGTGCTGCGCCGGCTGGCCGAGCCCGAGGAGATGCTGCCGACCACGCTCGAGGCGGGCCCGGTGAGGATGGACGTCGAGCGCCACGTCGTCACCGTGCGCGGTGGGCAGGTGTCCTTCCCGCTCAAGGAGTTCGAGCTGCTCGAGATGCTGCTGCGCAACACCGGCCGGGTGCTCACCCGGGTGCAGCTCATCGACCGGGTCTGGGGCAGCGACTACGTCGGTGACACCAAGACCCTCGACGTGCACATCAAGCGGCTGCGGGCCAAGGTCGAGTCGGACCCGGCCAACCCGGCGCACATCCTCACCGTGCGGGGGCTGGGCTACAAGTTCGAGGTCTGAGCCGCGGCCCCACCTGCACGACGGCAGAGAACCCGCCGCCTGCGCTGCGCGCGGACGGCGGGTTCTCCACGGTTGAAGGATCAGGGGGACGGTGCGGTGAGGTCCTTGTAGTAGCCGAGGTTCGGCAGCACGGGCACCTTGACGATGTTGGCGCCGGCCTGGTCGGTGCTGACGGTCAGCTCGACCATCGTGCCGGGAGCGACCGGAATGCCGGGGATCGTGACGCGGCTCGCGGCATCCGAGAGCGTCTTGCCCGAGCTCGCCGGCACGGCGACGACGGCCGGGGTGGGCGCGCCCTTCACGGCGAAGGTGACCTCGACCGCGGAAGTGCTGCGGTTGACGGCCTGCCCCACGATGGTGCCGGTCTCGCCCTTCGCGGGCACCACGACGGCGAGGTCGCGCAGGTCGAGCCCCTCGATCGTCAGGGGCACGCCGTCGGCGGGGTCGTAGTCATAGTCGGTCTGGATCGGCGAGAACGCCGAGGCGCACCCCGAGGCGAGCAGGATGACGCCTGCCACGGCGGTGGCTCGCAGGGCGGCGGCGGCACGGTTCGTCACGGGGCCAAGGATAGCCATGCCGACCCGCGCGCCGCCCACGGTGCCCGCAGAGAGGGTTCGCGGGGGTCTCGGTGGGCCCGGCGGGCGCCGCCTCGGGCGCTCGCCGCGGGGGTCTGCGGGGCGCCCGTAGCCATCCCGGGCCCGCGCGCGAAGCATGGACGACACGGTCCTGTCAAGACCCGAATTGGGTCTCACGCAGCCTCGTTCCCGGCTCTGACCTGCGCAAACGCCGATGGTCCGGATTATTGCGACACGCCGGTGCGTGGTATCCTGAGTGTCGCGAAAGGGGACAACAACACATGGTTTTCAAGGTCGGCGAGACGGTCGTGTACCCCCACCATGGGGCCGCGCGTATCGAAGAGATCAAGACCCGCACGATCCGCGGAGAGGAGAAGCTCTACCTCAAGCTCAAGGTCGCGCAAGGCGATCTCGTGATCGAGGTTCCTGCCGAGAACTGCGACCTCGTCGGTGTTCGCGACGTGGTCTCGAAGGAAGGCCTCGACAAGGTCTTCGAGGTACTGCGCACCCCCTTCGCCGAGGAGCCGACCAACTGGTCGCGCCGCTTCAAGGCCAACCTCGAGAAGCTCGCCTCCGGCGACGTCATCAAGGTCGCGGAGGTCGTGCGTGACCTCTGGCGCCGCGACAAGGACCGCGGCCTGTCCGCCGGCGAGAAGCGCATGCTGGCCAAGGCCCGCCAGATCCTGGTCTCCGAGCTTGCGCTCGCCGAGAAGACCGACGAGGAGAAGGCCGAAGTCATCCTCGACGAGGTCCTCGCGTCCTGACACCGGGCTCGCGCTCATCCTGACGTGACTGACGCCGACGCTGCCCCGTGCAGCGTCGGCGTCGTCGTCGTCGCAGCCGGGTCGGGCACCCGCCTCGGGGCGGGCCTGCCGAAGGCCTTCGTGCCGCTGCAGGGCCGCCCACTGCTCGGGCACGCGCTCGACACCGTGGCGGGGCTGCGCGGGCTGTACTCGGTCGTGCTCGTGGTGCCGGCCGAGCACGCCGACCCGAATGCGCCGGCCTGGGCCGGGGTCGACCTGCCCCCGGATGCCGTGGTGGTGGTCGGGGGTGCGTCGCGCACCGACTCGGTGGCCGCCGGCCTGGCCGCGGTGGGTGAGGTCGACGTCGTGCTGGTGCACGATGCCGCCCGCTGCCTCACCCCGCTGGCCGTCTTCGAGCGGGTCGTCGAGGCGGTGCGGAGCGGAGCGGCCGGTGCCGTGCCCGGCATCCCGGTGGTCGACACGGTCAAGACGGTGGATGCCGCGGGGGTCATCACCGGCACCCCCGACCGCGCGTCGCTTCGGGCGGTGCAGACCCCGCAGGGGTTCGGGCGCGAGGTGCTCGTCGCGGCGTACAGCAGCGGCCTGACGGCCACCGACGACGCCGCCCTGGTCGAGCTCGCCGGGCACCACGTGGTCGTGGTCGAGGGTGACCCGCTGGCCTTCAAGGTGACCACCCGCGACGACCTCGAGCACGCCGAGCGGGTGCTGGCCGAGCGGGCCGTGGCCTCGCCCGGGCGCCTGCCAGACTGACGCCATGAGCGCACTGCCCAGGGTCGGCACCGGGGTCGACGTGCACGCCCTCGCGGCCGAAGGTTCCGGGCGCGAGCTGTGGGTGGCCGGGCTGCTCTGGCCGGGCGAGCGCGGGCTCGACGGCCACTCCGACGCCGACGTCGCCGCGCACGCCGCCTGTGACGCACTGTTCTCCGCGGCCGGCATCGGCGACCTCGGGGCGCACTTCGGCACCGGCCGGCCCGAGCTGGCGGGGGCGTCGGGGGTCGACCCTGCTGGCCGAGGCGGCCCGGCTGGTGCGCGAGGCGGGGTTCGACATCGGCAACGTGGCCGTTCAGGTGGTCGGCAACCGGCCCAAGGTCGGCAGCCGCCGCGCCGAGGCGCAGGCCGTGCTCTCGGATGCCGTGGGCGCACCCGTGTCGGTCAGCGGCACCACCACGGACGGGCTGGGCCTCACGGGCCGCGGCGAGGGCGTCGCCGCCATCGCCACCGCTCTCGTGGTCCCCCGTCCCGGAATCGACCAATAGGTCACACCAGGGACGCCCGGCCGCCCGGTCCTGCTGTCCCGACATCGACCAATAGGTCACACCAGGGACGCCCGGCCGCCCGGTCCTGCTGTCCCGAAATCGACCAATAGGTCACAGGAGGGACGCCCGGACCACGGCGGGCTGCGCCGGAGAGCGACTCAGCGGGAGCGGAGGTCGCTGCGCCGGTCGTTGCCGACGATCCGGGCCATCCGCTGCAGCTCGGCCACGTGGCCGCACAGTGCCTCGCGGCCGTCGGACGTGAGCACCACGGTGGTCACCTGACGGCCCTCGCGCACCGAGCGGTCGAGCCGGGTGTAGCCACGCGCGGTCAGCGCCTTGAGGTGCTTGGACAGCGCCGAGTCGGACAACCCCATCTCGTCGCGCACCGTGCCGAAGTCGGTGCCGGTCGACGGCACGAGCATCGCGCAGATGCGCAGGCGGTGCGGCTCGTGGATCACCTCGTCGAACACCGGGTAGGGCATGGTGCGCAGCATACGGCGGCTTTCCTGCGCGGAAACAGGACCTCCAGGGGCTCCCCACCCGGCATCCCCCCGAGATGCCACGCTTTTCGAGACCTGTCCCACAGCGAAACCGGCGGCCGCCGACGGGCACCGGACCTTCCCGGCATCCGGCGGCGCGGGTTAGCGTGGCGCAGACCGCCGCCGTCCGACCCGAGGAGCACCCGTGCCGCAGACCGTCCAGGGAGTGATCGCCCGAGCCAGGGGGGCCGAGGTCGAGCTCGTCGACATCGTGGTGCCAGACCCGGGCCCGGGTGAGGCCGTCGTGCGTGTCGAGGCGTGCGGGGTGTGCCACACCGACCTGCACTACCGCGAGGGCGGCATCAACGACGACTTCCCGTTCCTGCTGGGCCACGAGGCGGCCGGCACGGTCGAGGCGGTCGGCCCCGGTGTCACCGACGTCGCGCCCGGCGACTTCGTCATCCTCAACTGGCGCGCGGTCTGCGGGCAGTGCCGAGCCTGCCTCAGGGGCAAGCCGTGGTACTGCTTCGCGACCCACAACGCCACCCAGAAGATGGTGCTCACCGACGGCACCGAGCTCTCCCCGGCGCTCGGCATCGGGGCGTTCATCGAGAAGACCCTCGTCGCGTCGGGCCAGTGCACCAAGGTCGACCGGGATGCCGACGCGGCGGCGGTAGGGCTGCTCGGCTGCGGCGTGATGGCCGGGTTCGGGGCCGCCGTGAACACCGGCGGGGTTCAGCGCGGTGACTCCGTGGCGGTGATCGGATGCGGTGGGGTCGGCAACGCCGCCATCGCCGGTGCCAGCGTGGTCGGGGCGACGACGATCATCGCGGTCGACGTCGACGCCCGGAAGCTCGAAGCCGCCCGCAGGTTCGGGGCGACCCACACCGTCAACTCCTCCACCGAGGACCCCATCGAGGCGATCCGCGCCCTGACCGGTGGCCACGGCGCCGACGTGGTGGTCGAGGCGGTGGGCCGGCCCGAGACCTACGAGCAGGCCTTCTACGCCCGCGACCTCGCCGGAACCGTGGTGCTGGTGGGGGTGCCGACGCCCGACAAGGAGATCACCCTGCCCCTGATCGACGTCTTCGGCCGAGGTGGTGCCCTGAAGTCCAGCTGGTACGGCGACTGCCTGCCCTCGCGCGACTTCCCGATGCTCGTCGACCTCTACCGGCAGGGCCGCTTCGACCTCGACGCCTTCGTCAGCGAGAAGATCGGCATCGGCGACGTCGAGGCGGCCTTCGACAAGATGCGCCGCGGCGACGTGCTGCGCTCGGTCGTCGTCATGGAGGGCACGCCGTGACTGGGCGCGGACCCGTGACGGCCGACATCGGGATGCCGGTGCGCACCTCCCCGGGCGGCGTGCGGGTCGAGCGGGTGGTCACCTCGGGGGTGTTCGAGCTCGACGGCGGCTCCTGGGAGGTCGACAACAACGTCTGGCTGGTCGGCGACGACGCGGAGGTGCTCGTCGTCGACGCCGCCCACGACGCCGACGCCATCGTCGCTGCCGTCGGCGGCCGCCGGGTCGTCGCGGTCGTCTGCACCCACGGGCACAACGACCACGTCAACGCGGTGGGTGAGGTGGTCGCGGCGACCGGCGCCACGGCATCCCTGCACCCTGCCGACCGGGTGCTGTGGGACCAGAGCCAGGCCGAGCCGCCCGGCGCCCACCTCACCGACGGTCAGGTGTTCACGGTCGGCGACGTCGAGCTCACCGTGCTGCACACCCCGGGCCACGCGCCGGGCGCCTGCTGCCTCTACGCGTCGGCCCTGGGCGCGCTGTTCTCGGGCGACACCCTGTTCAACGGCGGTCCGGGCGCCACCGGGCGGTCCTACTCCGACTTTCCCACCATCGTCGAGTCGATCCGCAGCCGGCTGCTCGACCTGCCCTCCGACACCGTGGTGCTGACCGGCCACGGCGACCCGACCACCATCGGTGCCGAGGCCCCGCACCTGCAGGACTGGATCGCCCGCGGCTCCTGACCCTCCGACGGCGACCGTGGGTGAAGGGTGGGTGGCGCCCCGCGGATTCAAGGGCGTGGCGCCCGCGCCGGTACCCTTGCGCGGGTGACCCTCAGGCTGTTCGACTCCCTCACGCGCGAGCTGCGGAACTTCGTCCCCGTCGTGCCCGGCAAGGCGGGGATCTACATCTGTGGGCTCACCACCCAGGCGCCGCCGCACCTGGGACACGTGCGCTTCGCGGTCGCGTTCGACGTGCTGCGCCGCTGGATGACGCGCGGTCACGGCCTCGACGTCACGCTCATCCGCAACGTCACCGACATCGACGACAAGATCCTCAGCAAGTCGGCCGAGAGCGGCGAGCCCTGGTATGCCGTGTCCTACCGCAACGAGGTCGAGACCGCGGCGGCGCTCGAGGCGCTCGGGGTGCTGCCTCCCACCTACGAACCGCGCGCCACGGGCCACGTGCCGGAGATGGTCACCTTGATGGAGACCCTCATCGACAGGGGGCACGCCTACGCCGCGAGCGACGGCAGCGGCGACGTCTACTTCGACGTGCGCAGCTGGCCGGCCTACGGCGAGCTCACCCGGCAGAAGGTCGACGACATGGTCGACGCCGAGGATGCCGACCCGCGCGGCAAGCGCGACGCCCGCGACTTCGCGCTGTGGAAGGGCCACAAGCCCACGGAACCGGCGACCGCCTCGTGGCCCACGCCGTTCGGCGCCGGCCGGCCCGGCTGGCACCTCGAGTGCTCGGCGATGGCCCGCAAGTACCTCGGTGACACCTTCGACGTGCACGGCGGCGGCGTCGATCTGCGCTTCCCGCACCACGAGAACGAGATGGCCCAGTCGCGCGCGGCCGGCCTGGGCTTCGCCAACTACTGGCTGCACAACGCCTGGGTCACCATGGGCGGCGAGAAGATGAGCAAGTCGCTCGGCAACTCGTTGCGGGTCAGCGAGGTCGTCAAGGAGCACCGGCCGCTCGCCGTGCGCTACTACCTCACCGCCGCCCACTACCGCTCGATGATCGAGTTCCACCCCGGCTCCATCGAGGAGTCGGACACCGCGGTCGAGCGCATCGAGGGCTTCCTGCGCCGCGCCCTGCCCGGCACCATCACGGCGGTGCCGACCGGCGACGAGGTGCTGCCCGACGGCTTCCGCGAGGCGATGGACGACGACCTCGGGGTCTCCGACGCGCTCGCCGAGGTGCACGAGGCTGTGCGCGCCGGCAACATCCTGCTCCAGGACGGAGACACCGAGGATGCCGAAGCGATCGCCCGGGTCGTCATCGCGATGACCGACGTGCTGGGGGTCAACCCGCTCGACCCGACCTGGTCGGCGGGCGACTCCGGCGCCACCGACGCGCTCGCCAGCCTCGACGCCCTCATCAAGGGGCGCCTCTCGGCCCGGGCATCCGCCCGGTCCGCCCGTGACTACGACACCGCGGACGCCATCCGCGACGAGCTCGCTGCCGCCGGCATCGCGCTCGAGGACACCGCCGCAGGGGCTCGTTGGTCCCTCGCGCGGGGACGGAGCGAATGACGATGGCAGGCAACTCCCAGCGACGCGGTGCGGTGCGCACCGGCAACAAGAAGGGCCCCCAGGTCGGGTCCGGTGGCCAGCGCCGCCGCGGCCTCGAGGGCAAGGGCCCGACGCCGAAGGCCGCCGACCGCCCGAACCACAAGGCGCACAAGTCGGCCAAGGCCGCCGAGCGCCGTGGTGGCGGTCAGGCCGGGCGCACCAGCACCCGCAAGAACAAGGCGAGCAGCGAGATGGTCGCCGGGCGCAACTCGGTGCTCGAGGCGCTGCGCGCCGACGTTCCCGTCACGACGATGTACGTCGCCGGGCGCATCGACTCCGACGACCGGGTCCGCGAGGCGCTCAAGACGGCGACCGAGCGCGGCATCCCGGTGCTCGAGACCCCGCGCGGTGAGCTCGACCGGCTCACCGACGGGGCCGTACACCAGGGCCTGGCCCTGCAGGTGCCGCCCTACGACTACGCCCACCCGAACGACCTGATCGACCCCGAGGCCCCCGGCATCCCGCTCGTGGTGGCCCTCGACGGCATCACCGACCCGCGCAACCTCGGCGCCATCGTGCGCTCGGTGGCGGCGTTCGGCGGCCACGGGGTGGTCGTACCGAGCCGGCGCTCGGCCGGGATGACGGCATCCGCCTGGAAGTCCTCGGCCGGGGCCGCCGCGCGCATCCCCGTGGCACAGGCCACCAACCTGAACCGCGCCCTCGAGGACTACCACAAGGCGGGCTTCTTCATCATCGGGCTCGACATGGACGGCGACGTCGAGCTGCCCGACCTCGAGCTGGCGTCGGAGCCGCTCGTGGTGGTCGTGGGATCCGAGGGCAAGGGCCTGTCGCGGCTCGTGCGCGAGCACTGCGACCAGATCGTGTCGGTGCCGATGAGCTCTGCGGTGGAGTCGCTCAACGCCGGCATCGCCACCGGAGTCACGCTGTACGAGGTCGCGCGCCGCCGCCGGAAGCGCTGACGACGGCCCGTCCGACCCCAGCGAAACGCCCGAAATGCTCGGTGTGTCGGGTCGGTCTGTGCGAGGATCGGCGCCGCCGGACCACTTCGGCCCCCGGGGGCCTGACCACCCCCAACGTCGCATCGCAGAGAGGGACCTCATGTCCGACCAAGGCTCGCCCCCGCCTCCCCCGCCCCCGCCGCCCGGTTCGGGCGACGGCGGCTACCTGCCGCCCCCGCCGCCCGGTGGCGGTGACTACGGCGCCCCGCCCCCGCCGGTGCCGATGGGCGGAGCGGGTGGCCCCGTCGACCACCCCAAGGGGATGACGATCCTCATCCTCGGCATCCTGTCGCTGGTGTGCTGTTCGCCGCTGGGCATCGCCGCGTTCGTCATGGGCAACAACGCGCTCAAGGAGATCGACGCGCAGCCGGGTCGCTACGCCAACCGGCAGATCGTGCAGATCGGCCGCATCCTGGGCATCATCGGCATGGTCTTCCTCGCGCTGACAATCATCTGGTTCCTGTTCCTCGGCGGCCTCACGGCCCTCTCGGGCAGCAACAACTGACGAGGTGACCCTCGTCCGCGAGACGGCGCACCCCGGTTCCACCACGGACCGGGTGCGCCGTCTCGCGCTCCCCGCCGGGATCGTCGCCGTGGCAGCGGCCGCGACGGCCTACGTCGCAGCCGTCGACCCGAACCGGCCCGGCCACTACCCGCTGTGCCCCACCTACGCACTGGTCGGCATCTACTGCCCGGGCTGCGGGATGCTGCGCGCGACGCACGACCTGGCGCACCTCGACGTGGCCGGGGCCTTCGCCCGCAACCCGCTGGCGGTGCCGGTGTACCTGGGTCTCGCCCTGCTGTTCACGCGCTGGGTGCTCGCCCGGTGGCGCGGCGAGCAGCTGCGCTGGGACCCGCCGCGCTGGTTGCCCGCTGCGCTGGGCGTCTCCTTCGTGGCCTACACCGTGGCCCGCAACATCCCTGGGTGGACCTGGCTCTCACCCGCGTAGGTCGAGCTTGGTCAGCCCTTCGGTACGTTCACGACGCTGGAGTGCACGGCCTTGTCGCCGAGAGTCTGCTTGTCGGCGTCCCACAGCATCCAGAGCCAGCCGATGTAGATGACCTGGTTGACCAGGCTGTTGACGATCTCGCGCAGGAAGGTCATGCCGGCGCCGACCGGCTGGCCGGTCTTGTCGTCGAGCAGGTAGAGCCCGATGACCTTCTTGCCGACGCTCTGGCCCGTGCGTCCCATCTTGAAGACGCGGTTCCAGATGGTGATGCCGATGGCGATCAGCGCGCCGAGCGCGATGAGCAGACCACCCACGACTGCCAGCCCGGGGTTGGAGTCGCCCGAGGTGGTGGTGTTGCCGAACTGGTCGGTGCTGATGTCGCTCGGTGCGGCGACCGCGATCAGGATGATGCCGATGACGACCGGGATCAGCCCGACGAGGGTGATGGCCATGTCGATCAGGTAGGCCAGGGCCCGCTGCCCGAAGTTGGCCACCTTGCCGAAGTTCTGCTCGACGTAGGCGAGGCTGCCCGGGAAGGCGGGCCCGCCACCGGCGGCGTAGACCGGAGCCTGCGAGTAGCCACCGTAGGGGTTGGCCGGCGGCTGAGGGTACGCCTGCTGCGGTGGGTAGACCGGTTGCCCTGCAGCGGGATTCGGCTGCCCATAGGAACCGACCGGCGGGGCCGGGGGAGGGTACTCGGGGGCGACCGGCGGTGCGGGTGGGCCAGCGGGTGGCGGAGCGGGGGCGGGCGGCGGGGGAGGGGCGGCCTGCTGCGGCGGGGGAGGTGGGGGCTGCTGCGGGGGAGGAGCGGCAGGCGCTGGTGGAGCAGGCGTGGCCTCCGGCGCAACAGCGGGAGGGGGCGGGGCCTGCGGCTCGCCGGGTGTCGGGTCGGCGGGATCCTGCGGAAGATCGGTCATGACTACCCCTTGGCGAGCATCGGGTGGGTGCCCCCCGATCCTAGGCTCGCCCCTGCGGAGCGGCGATGACGGGTAGCTCACGCGTGTCGACCCCGAGCACCGCACGCTCGTCGGGCTTCGAGGGAAGCACCGAGCTGACGTAGTCCTCGATTGCCACCTCGAGCGGGATGTCGTGCTGAGCCCGCTCGGCCATGTACCAACGGTGCTCGAGCACCTCGTGGAAGACCTCGGCCGGCTCCAGCTTGGACACCAGGGCGCGCGGCACCCGGCGGGTGACCGGCTCGTAGATGTTGGCCAGCCAGTCGTGCGCGACGATCTCCTCGTCCTCCCCCTGCCGCCCGGTCGCGGCCGTGTAGGCGTCGAGGTCGTTGAGCAGCCGGCGGGCTTGGTTCTCGCGCACGTCGAGGCCGGTGAGGCGCAGCAGGCGGCGCGAGTGGTGCCCGGCGTCGACGACCTTGGGCTGGATCTGGATGGACGTGCCGCCGATGTCGGTGGTGATGGCCAGCTCGTCGACGTCGAAGCCGAGGGCGTTGAGCCGCCGGATGCGGTCGTCGACCCGCCAGCGCTCGGTGTCGTCGATCAGCTCGCTGCCGGTCAGGGCGTCCCACAGCTCGCGGTAGCGCAGCATGATCCGTTCGCTCACGGCCACCGGGTCGCGGTCCTCCTGCAGCAGGCCGCCGGCCTCGAGGTCCATCAGTTCGCCGGCGATGTTGACTCGGGCGATCTCGAGGTCGTGCTCGCGCTGGCCGTCGCTGAGCCGCTCGCGCAGCTCGCCGGTCTCGGCGTCGACGAGGTAGGCGGCAAATGCCCCGGCGTCGCGGCGGAACAGCGTGTTCGACAGCGACACGTCGCCCCACCAGAAGCCGGCGAGGTGCAGGCGCACCAGCAGTACGGCGAGCGCGTCGATCAGCCGGCCGGCAGTGCCCTTGCGCAGGTTCTGGCTGTACAGGGCCCGGTACGGCAGCGAGAACTGCAGGTGGCGGGTGATCAGGCAGGCGTCGAGCGGCTCGCCGTCGAGCCCGACCCGCCCGCTCACCACCGCGAACGGCTCGACGCACGGCATCCGCAAACGGTTGAGGCTGCGCAGCAGCTCGTACTCGTGTCGGGCCAGGTCGGCCTTGATCTCCTTGACCGCGAGCACGCGCCCGGACAGGCGCACGAACCGCACGACGTGCCGCGAGATGCCGCGAGGCAGGGCGGCGAGGAGGTCGTCGGGCCACTCCTCGAGGGGAATGCGCCACGGCAGGTCGAGCAGTGCGGGGTCGGGGCGGGCGGCCGAGATCTCCAGTGCCATGGTCACAGCCTCTCGCACTCGGCGGGCGGGCGGTACGAGCGGCGCCCGCGACCACGGGACGCGACAGGGCCCCGGACGCGAATGTCCGAGGCCCTGTCGTGCAGCGGTGGCGCGTCAGCCGAGACGGGCGCCGCTCGCGGGGTCGAACACGTGCATGTGCTCGGGGCTGGGGTAGACGTAGATCTTCGACCCCTTGGCCGGCACGTTGCGGCCGTCGACGCGGGCGATGAACGGCTTGGCGAGGCCGTCGTCGCCCCCTTCGAGCTTCACCTGCTCGTTCGCGGGGGTGGCGTAGACGTAGGCGTCGGCGCCGAGCTCCTCGACGACGTCGACGATGAGCTCGAGGCCGTCCTCGTTGGTGGTGACCTCGACGTCCTCGGGGCGCATGCCGACGATGACCTGGTTACCGACACTGCCGAGCACCGAGCGCTCGACGGGCAGGCGGTGGCTGCCGAACTGTACGCCGTCTTCGGTGACGGGCACCGAGACGAGGTTCATGGCGGGGGAGCCGATGAAGCCGGCGACGAAGACGTTGCTCGGCTGGTCGTACATCTCGCGCGGAGTGGCGCACTGCTGGAGGATGCCGTCCTTGAGCAGGGCGATGCGGTCACCCATCGTCATGGCCTCGATCTGGTCGTGCGTGACGTAGACCGTGGTGACGCCGAGCCGGCGCTGGAGCGAGGCGATCTGGGTGCGGGTCTGCACCCGGAGCTTGGCGTCGAGGTTCGACAGCGGCTCGTCCATGAGGAACACCTGGGGCGAGCGGACGATGGCCCGACCCATGGCCACGCGCTGGCGCTGGCCACCGGAGAGCGCCTTCGGCTTGCGCTCGAGGTAGTCACCCAGGTCGAGGATCTGGGCGGCCTCGGCCACCCGCTTGCGGATCTCGCTCTTGTCGACGCCGGCGATCTTCAGGGCGAAGCCCATGTTGTCGGCGACGGTCATGTGCGGGTAGAGCGCGTAGTTCTGGAAGACCATCGCTACGTCGCGGTCCTTGGGCGACAGGTCGGTGACGTCGCGGTCACCGATCCAGATCTTGCCGCCGTTGACCTCTTCGAGGCCGGCGAGCATGCGCAGGGAGGTGGACTTGCCACACCCCGAGGGTCCGACGAGGACGAGGAACTCCCCGTCGGCCACGTCGATGTCCAGGCGGTCTACCGAGGGCGAGTCGTTGCCAGGGTAGATGCGGGTGGCTTGGTCGAACTTGACAGTTGCCATGGCGTCATTGCCTTCCTTCACCGGCAGGAACGTGCCGGACGATCCGTTGTAAAGGTGGTGGAGCTCCCGCCACATCGGTGTAAGCGGTTTCGCCAGTATGCCGTGTCCGGGCGGCGCTGTGGAACCCCGTCTCGGGACAATGCGGCACGGCATCCACCGTGGTTGTTAGATTGCGGCCCGTGAACGAGTCGCGGTCAGCGCGCCTGGCCGACATCGCGGCGCAGGCCGACGTCAGCGAGGCGACGGTCAGCCGGGTGCTGAACGACCGCCCCGGGGTGTCCGACACGACCCGGCGGGCGGTGCTCACCGCGATCGACGTGCTCGGCTACGACCGTCCCACCCGGCTCAAGCCGAAGTCGGCCCTGCTCGTCGGGCTGGTCATGCCCGAGCTGGTCAACCCGATCTTCCCGGCGTTCGCGCAGGTCATCGAGACCGCGCTCGCGGCCGAGGGGTTCACCCCGGTGCTGTGCACCCAGACCCCGGGCGGCGTGCACGAGGACGACTACGTGCAGATGCTGCTCGACCGGGGGGTCTCCGGGATCATCTTCCTCAGTGGCCAGCACGCCGACGCCACCTCCGACCCGGCGCGCTACCAGGGGCTGCGCGACCGCGGGCTGCCCATCGTGCTGGTCAACGGATGGCTGAGCGGGGTCGACGCCCCGTTCGTCTCGAACGACGACGTCGCGTCGATGGGCCTTGCCGTCAACCACCTGGCGCAGCTGGGGCACACCGAGATCGGGCTGGCCCTGGGACCGGAGCGCTACACCCCGGTCATCCGCAAGGTGCAGGGCTTCCGGGTGGCGATGCGCGAGCACCTGGGAGTCGAGCCGGCGCACCTCGAGCGGCTCGTCACGCACACGGTGTTCAGCCTCGAGGGCGGCGCGGCGGCGGCGGGGCGGCTCATCTCGCGTGGTGCCACCGCGGTGATCTGCGGCTCGGACCTGATGGCCCTCGGCGCGATCCGGCAGGCACGGTCGATGGGCCTGAGCGTGCCGCGTGACGTCTCGGTGGTCGGCTACGACGACTCCACGATCATGGGTTTCACCGACCCGCCGCTCACCACGATCCGGCAGGCGGTGGAGGCGATGGGGGATGCCGCGGTGCGCGCGCTGCTCGACGAGATCGGCGGGGAGGGGCCGCCGCGCGCGGAGTACGTCTTCCGCCCCGAGCTCGTGGTGCGCGGCTCGACCGGCGCGGTGCCGCACCGGGCCTGAACCGCAACGCCACCCGGATGCCGGGTGGCCGGCATCCGCGCTTCACCTCACCTACCGCCTGGTAGATGCACCGATCACTCGACCTACCAGGCGGTAGCCGACGGCAGGTGTGGCACCACGTGCTCCGGCTGCCGCGACCTGCGCGGGGGCAGCCGTGCCCGGGGCGCTGCCACGGCATCCGGGCGCGTTCCTCTGGCGCGTCGCGGGAGGCACCCCTATGGTTCGGGCATGAGGATCTCGGACGTGATCAGGCGCAAGGGCGGCACCGTCATCACCGTGCGCACCGACGCATCGGTGACCGAGCTGCTGTCCCTCCTCTCCGAACACAAGATCGGTGCGGTCGTGGTGAGCGACGACGGCGAGAGCGTGCACGGCATCGTCAGTGAGCGTGACATCGTGCGCCATCTGCACACCGACGGCGCGAAGCTGCTCGAGGCGCCCGTCGGGCAGATCATGACCGCCGAGGTGCACACCGCGAGCCCCGACGACAGCCTCGACGACCTCGAGTCGATGATGACCGAGCGCCGCTTCCGGCACGTGCCGGTGGTCGTCGACGACAAGCTCGTCGCGATCATGAGCATCGGCGACGTCGTCAAGAACCGCCTCGACGACCTGCAGGCCGAGCGCGACCAGCTGCGCACCTACATCCAGTCCTGACGGCCGGCCCCGACCCGACTCCTTGCGATCCACCCACCCCCGGGGCCCTCGTGGGCGCTCCGGGGGGTGGGCAATTCGCAACAGGTCGGGGTGTGGCGCGAGGTCGGGGGGACAGCCGGCACCCAGCATGACGGCTTACCGTGGTGGGCATGACCGCCGACGCGATCGCCGACGGCCCCGGGCCGGAGGACGACGAGACCCTGCAGCCGCGTGAGCACACGCGCCTCGGGGAGTACCGCCTCGTCCAGCGGCTCGGCGAGGGTGGGATGGGCGTGGTGCACCTCGCGCTCGACCGGCACGGTCGCGCGGTGGCGATCAAGGTGCTGCGCCAGCACATCGCACACGACCCCGACGCGCGAGCACGACTGACCCGCGAGGTCAGCAGCCTGAGCCGGATCACCAGCCCGCGGGTTGCCCCGATCATCGACGCCGATGTCGACGGCCCGACCCCGTACATCGTCACCCGCTACGTGCCGGGTCCTTCACTCGACGACTACGTGGCCGAGCGCGGGCTGCTCCCCCCGGCCGACCTGCACCGGGTCGCCTCCGGCCTGGCCGAGGCGCTCGACGCCATCCACTCGGCGGGGGTCGTGCACCGTGACGTCAAGCCGGGCAACGTGCTGCTGGTCGACGGCGACCCGGTGCTCATCGACTTCGGCATCGCGCACGTGGCCGACGACATCCGGCTCACGATGACCGGTCTGGTCATGGGAACGCCGGGGTACCTGGCCCCCGAGGTGGTCGGCGGCGAGGACGTCACCGCCGCCACCGACTGGTGGGGCTGGGCGGCGACCACCGCTTTCGCCGCAAGTGGCACACCGCCGTTCGGCACCGGCCCGATGGGCGCCGTCCTCGCCCGGGTGAGCGCTGGTGACCCCGACCTCGAGGCCGTCGACCCGCGCATCGAGCCCCTGCTCTACGCGGCGCTGTCCCCGAACCCGAGCGAGCGCCCGCACCACGACGAGGTCGTCGCGGCGCTCGAACGGTACGCCCACGGTGCGCCGGTCACCGAGGCGATCCTGGTGCGCCGGGTACGACCGCCGACCGAACGCCTGTCCGTCCCGTCCACCACAGCGCTGCCCCCGCCGCCTCCGCCGTCTCCGTCCCGGCCCCCGGTTGCGCCCCGGATCGGGGCGGCTGCCGCGGGCGCGGGGCTGGCCGCGGGTTCGAGCGGGTATGCCGGGCCCCCGGCATCGGCTGCGCCCGTCGCGGCCCGCATGCCGTCACCCGTGCAGTCACCGCCCTCGTCCTCACTACCGGCCCCGATGGTGACGACCGGTCGCCCCACCGGGCCGCCCGGCTGGGAGCAGGCCCGGCCCGTGAACCGCCAGGCGACCTCGCCTCCGCCGGTGCGACCCGCGCCGGTTCCGCAGCAGCTGATGCCCGCCCCTCAGCCCGGCCGGCCCCCGGCGCCGGTGCCCGACTCGGAGTCGGACTGGGATGCCGCCCGCCTGGGCCACGGCCCCTTCGGTGACCCCCGCATCGGCCGCCCGAGCCGGTCGGGCACGCTGCTGGCGCTGCTCGGCGTCCTGGCGGCCGTCACGGCCCGTGCCCCGGTGGTGGCGGTGCTCGGACTGCTGGCCTGGGTCACCCTGGCCCGCACGGCGGACCGCTCTGTCACGGCACTGGTCATGCGCCGCCACGAGCGGGGCACCCGCGGCAGCGACGTCGCCGTTGCGGTGGCGACCAGCCCGTGGCACCTCGTGCTCGGTCTGCTGGGCGCCGCCGCCACGCTCGTGCTGCCGCTGTTCGTCGGGGTGTGCGCGATGTTCGCCAGCGCCCTGGTGCTCACCGCGGCCCGGGGCACCGACGTGCGCACCGACGACGTGCTGCCGCTGGTCATGGCCGGGGTCTTCGCCGGGCTCACCGCGTGGTGGGGTCCCGGCGGTGCAAGCCTGCGGCGGGGCAGCCGCAGCATCGTGCGGGGGGTGACGCCTGGTGAGGCGGCCGGGCAGGTGGCGGCCGGCATCCTGATCGTCGTGGCGGTGGTCGTGCTCGCGATGACGCTCACCGGCAAGGGGCCCACCTGGTGGCCCCGAACGACGGCGCCCGGGTGGGCGTCGCAGGTGGTGCCGACCCTGTGAGCCGTCCGCCGCGCGACCGCCCAGCACGCATCTTCCAGGGCGAGTCGCCGACCGAACCCATGCCGATGGCCGACCTGCTGCGGCGCACGCCGTACCGGAACATGCGCATCCCGGGGGAGGCGCCCGAGGACACCCAGGTGCGCTGGGCGATCGACCTCGCGGCCCGGGTGGGCGAGCTGATGCTGCGCTGCGGGGCCGGTGCGCCACAGGTGGTGGGCAGCGTGGCAGCCGTGGCGGCGGCGGCCGGCGTCGACGTGGTGGAGGTGGACATCACCTTGCAGTCGCTGCTCATCCAGGCGTCCAGCGCCACCGGACGGCCGCACACCCTGCTGCGCGTGGTGCGGCGCACTCGCCATGACTACGCGCGCCTGGTCGCGGTGCACGAGCTCGTCGAGGCGCTGGCCGGTGGCCGGATCGACTCCCGCGAGGCCGACCGTCGGCTGCGGCAGATCAAGCGCAGCCGGCGCATCTTCCCGGTCTGGGCGGTGTCGCTCGCCAGCGCGCTGCTCGCGTCGGCCGTCGCCGTGATGATCGGCGCGAGTGCGATGACGGCCCTGGCGACGGTGCTGGTCGTGCTCGCGGTCACCGCCGTGAACCGGCTCTACGCGCGAACTGCGTTGCCGGAGTTCTACGCCAACGCGATCAACTCGATGGTGGCGACGCTGCTCGCGGGTGCCGTGTACGCCGGGGCCACGGCGCTCGGGCGGCCCATGCAGGAGCAGGACTTCGCATTCATCGTGGCCGGCGGCATCGTCGCGATGCTGCCGGGGCGCTCCATGGCCTCCTCCATCGAGGACGTGCTGTTCGGCTTCCCGCTCACCGGCGCCGGCCGGCTCCTGTCCGTGCTGGTGGCGCTGATGGGGCTGATCATCGGCATCGCCGGCGGGCTGACCGTGATGCTGTCGCTGACGACGGCGCTGGGCTCCGACTTCGTCTCGCCGTCGGTGCTGAAGCTCAGCGTGAACCAGTCGTCGGTGTTCGCGGCCGTCGCGGGCGCGCTCGTCGTGGGGCTCAGCGGTGCCGTTACCGTGCAGAGCCTGCGCCGGCTGATCCTGCCCACCGGGCTGCTGTCGATGTTGACCGCCGTGGTGGCCGCCGTGCTCGGGCGTGGCGTCGGCATCGGGGCCATCGCGGCCACCGGGGTGGCAGCCGTCGCGCTCGGGGCGGCGGGGCGCTTGGTCGCGGCGCGGCTCGGCGCCCCGTCGATGGTGCTCGTGGTGCCGGCCAGTTTCGCCCTCCTGCCGGGTCTCACCATCTTCCGCGGCCTCTACGAGCTGGTGGCCGCCAGTGGCGACGCGCCCGGCTCGCTCACCATCCAGTCCGGGCTCACCACGCTGCTGGGGGCAGGGGCGGTGCTCATGGCCATCGCGACGGGCACCGTGTTCGGCGAGATCCTCGCGTCGCCGTGGGACCGCTCGGTGCGCGGCGCCCGGCCCGAGGGTCGGGACGGGCGCGAGGGGCGCGACGACGACGGCGGCGACCTCCGGCGCGCCTGAGGCGCTGGTCGGCGGTTCGGGCGGCGGTTGGGGTTTCGAGAACGCGGAAGTTCATGCGGCACGCGGAGATTGCCGCGTGCGATGTGAAGTCCTGCGCCCTGGGTGCGTCACGGCCGATGGCGGATGCCGGGTGCCGGCATCCGCGTAGACTCCGGGGCTGTCCGGACCCCTGTCGGGTGTGGGCCCGCTGGCGTGGCGCAACCGGTAGCGCACCTGTCTTGTAAACAGGGGGTTGAGGGTTCGAGTCCCTTCGCCAGCTCTCGCTCTTGACCTTTGTCGCTGACCCCTCTGAACTGCGAGAATGTCCGTGTTCACGCGACCGACTCCGTGGATACGGGGGTCAGAGATGGACACCAGTAATCAGCGATATGGCACGCAGATGGCACGAAAGCGCCGTTCCGAGTCGACGTCATGAGCGGCCGGAAGGGCCGACGGGGATTCGCCCGGATCCGGAAACTGCCTTCCGGGCGCTGGCAGGCGAGCTACATGGCTCCCGACCTGCGTCGGACCAATGCGCGATCACCTTCCCCACCAAGGCCGATGCCGAGGGGTGGCTCGGGGTCGAGCGGCAGAAGATCCTCCTCGGGGAGTTCGGGCGTGCCGAGCCGCCGGCGCCTCCGATCGCCGCGGTGACGTTCACCGACTACGCGACAACCTGGGTCGCAGCCCGGGAGATCAAGCCGAAGACGCGTGAGGGCTACGAGCACGTGCTCAACAAGTACCTCGTGCCGCGGTTCACCAGCCGGCCCATCGCCGACATCACGCCTGCTGACGTCCGCACGTGGTGGGCGTCGATGAACCCTGACACCCCGACCGTCCGGGCGCGCTCCTACGCGCTCCTCAAGGCCGTGCTGAACACAGCAGTCGCAGATGACCTCATCGACGCGAACCCGTGCCGTATCCGCGGAGCCTCGAACTCGCCGCGGGCTCGTGACGTCCGGCCGGCGTCGGTCGAGGAGCTGTCCGCCATTGTCGAGGCAATGCCCGAGCAGTACCCAGCGCTGGTGCTGCTCGGCGCCTGGTGCGCCCTGCGCAGCGGGGAGCTGCTCGAGCTGCGTCGCCGGGACGTCGACGTCGTCCACGGCACCGTACGGGTCGAGCGCGCGGTCTCCTGGGTCCGGGGCAAGGCGGTCACCGGCACCCCGAAGTCGGCGGCTGGCACGCGCACGGTCGCGATCCCGCCGCACATCGTTCCAGCGGTGACCCAGCATCTCAAGGAGTTCACCGGATCTGCTGCCGACGCCCTCCTCTTCCCTGGCGCCAACGGCGTCTCGAACCTCCAGCCGTCGACGCTGTACAAGTACTGGCAGCCGGCTCGGGTGTCGGCGGGTCGACCGGACCTCCGCCTCCACGACCTGCGCCACACCGGCGCGACGATGGCCGCGATGGCCGGCGCAACCTTGGCGGACCTCCAACAGCGACTTGGGCACAGCAGCGTCAACGCCGCCCTGCGCTACCAGCACGCATCCCAGGGCCGCGACCGGCAGATCGCCGAGGCGCTCTCCCGGATGTCCAACTCGGCCGGGCAGTAGGCCCGTCGTTCCGACCCCGCCTGTTGCGGGCGCGACCATCCCGCCGGCGCCTAAACACGACCGCTGTCGCCCGCGCCGTGAGTCGACTTCAACTTCTCGAGTCTCACTCGTCCGCATGAAGCGCCACACACACACCGCCGCCAGCACCACAGCAACGGCCCCTGCGTCCCCACTTCGCGACTCACGCACCCGCCCTGCCTCAACTCGCCGACCTGCCGCAACGTCCCTCCCTTGAAAAGCCGAAACGCCGTCAACTGCACAGACCCGTGAATTCCGGTTCTGCGGACGTTTCAGTGATGCGAATTTGGGACCGATTCGGTACCGTGGATTCATGTCAGGGGAGGAGTCTCGGGGGTGTCCGCAGTGCGGGGCGTCGGTCTCTTATGTTGGCCGCGGCCGGCGCCCCGTGTGGTGCTCGAGCCGGTGCCGGAACATCGCCGCAGTGACCCGTCGTGGGGCCCGCGAGGCGGCCGTTCAGATCCGGATGATCGACGTTCCGAAGGCACCTAAGCCGCGCCCCGAGCGCACGCCAACTCGAGAGGAACGAGACCAATCGGCGATCTCGCGAGTGGCTCGTTCATCGCGGCTCTCCCGGGATCTTCTCCTCCGACTGCGGAGCCGTCGGCAGAGTGGCGAGCTGGACAGCGAGGTCTGGGACGACATCACGGCGATGCTCGACCAGTTCGTCCCCGACTACTCGCCAACGCTCGCACCGCCGGCGCCAAGACCGATGGCTGCCTCCAAGCCCGCGTCTGCGACCACTCTGCCCGAACTCATCCAAGCCATCGACCGACTCTCGGCCGGCCTCGAGACCGGCCGGATCTATGACCGCGATTTCGCCACCCTCGGGCCGGCACTTGAGCGGCTCGGTAACGCCTGGGTCCGCCGCACCTCGCGCTAAGTACCGTTCCCCCCGGGCGTTCTCGCCAGGGCTCGGAATTACCGGACATGCCGAATGTGGGACGTTCCACAAGTGGTGGCATTGGGTCGGATCAAAGCCGCCACATACGCCACCACCCAGTAGGTGCCAGGCCTCGACGGCGGCCTCCCAACAGTTGATGAGGTTGATGGGGACTCCCGAATCCGAAACGGGGCTCATCACAGTCCTGCCCCCCTTCGTCCCGGACCGGAACCACCTCCCCTTCGGTGAAGGAGAGAACGCATGAACATCCCGGCCGATCTGCGCTAGGTGGTCGATGTCTTCATCGGCGTCTGACGCCCCCGTCCATACCCGCTCCGCGGCCCTGGTCGATGCTGAAATTGGCGGTGTCTGGACCGGCCGTGGCAGCCACGATGCGCGCCTACCTGGACCAGATCGCGGTCGTGCTGCGCCCGGGCAGCGTGGACAACGCCGATCTGTGCCTTCGCTCCCTGCGCAGCTTCCTCTTGGGACGAACCCTTGTGGGCTGCCGGGCGAGGACGAACCCGCTGGAACAGACCAAGGTGACGCTTCACGAATCAGACAGATCAGGGGATGTGATCTAGGTCACACTACTCAGTTGACTGAGTGCCGCTCTGTCACCCTGCCTTTCAGGCCTACATCTTTACCTAATCTTTGCAGTTTCTTGACTAGTTGTTGACTATTCAAGAGTCGTCAGTCGTTCCTGTTACGGGCCACACCCCAGCCCTTCGGGGCCATCAGGGGTGCACCAGCAGCAACCCGTATTCGGGGACTCTTCATCAGGGGAGCTGGAGCATGGAACCAAGAATTGGCTGGCCGTTGGTGACGTTGTCAGTCCTCACATTGTCCTTCGGGCCCTAGGCTGCCTCAGCCCAGGTTGCTCTGCCAGCGCACGGCGTCGACCATTTCTCGGCGGTGAACGCCGCGATGGGCGGCGATCCGCCCTGCGGACAGGGCGCCACCTCCCCCAGGCCAACGTTCTTTCAGGATGAGGTCGGGCAACCCCCGCTGGCCGCGCCCGACTCCCCCAACCACTACACGCTCACAGCGCACCTGGGCACTCACGCGTTCAGCAGCGACTGGCCGGCAGTCCCGACCCTGGGATACAGCACGGCCAACGCCAAGGTGGACTACCTGGGCCCGACGATCGTCACCAAGCGGGGAACACCGGTCACGGTGACGATCAAGAACGCACTGCCCGCGGCGGGGACCCTGCTGTTCCCGTTCGGGGGTCTGAGCACCGACAACACCATCGTCCTGCACCGACATGGCGGCCTGCAAGCAGCCAAGGACGACGGGACACCCGCGCAGGGGGTCTCACCGGGCGGGTCTCGCACGAACTACTACCCGAACGACCAGGCCGCTGCCCCGTTGTGGTACCACGACCACGCCGACATGCTCACCTCGTACAACGTCTACGCCGGCCTGGCCGGGTACATGCCCAACACCGACGCACGGGAACCGTCCTTCAACCTGCCAACCGGCGACTTCGCCAAGGCCTACGTGCTGCAGGACAAGTCCTTCAACGCGGACAAGACCCTGTGCTACACCCACGACTCTCCGGAGTTCTTCGGCGACCTTCCCGTCATCAACGGCACGATCGCACCCAAGCAGACCGTGCAGCCCCGCCGCTACACCTTCACCTTCGTCAACGGCTCGGACTCCCGGTTCTACAACCTCAGCCTGAAGCCGGCCCCCGGAACCACCGGGCGAACCCCGCGGATGACGGTGGTGGGAAGCGACTCCGGCTACCTGCTGCACCCGGTCAAGGTCGACGCCCAGCTCGTCGCCCCCGGTGAGCGGTACACCATCGTGTTCGACTTCACCGCCACCACCGGCAAGTGGGTCCTGTCCAACGATGCCGTGACCCCATACCCGGGCGGAGACGACAGCGTGTCCACCGTTGCCCAGCTCATGCGGTTCGACGTTGCCGCGCCGCTCACCTCAAAAGACCGTTCCCGGATCCCCAAGATCATCGTGGAGACCAACAACGTCGTGCCGCCCCAGGTGAGTCTGCTGACAGCTCGGCTGCGAACCCTTCAAGCCGGCGAGATCCAGGAGGGCATGCCATTGCTCGGCAACGCCAGGGGCCTGCTGAACTACCCCGACGCCGCGACCGAAACCCCGAAACTCGGCTCGACAGAGGCCTGGGCGATGCGCAACCACAGCCCCGACTCCCACCCCATCCACGAACACCTCGTCGAGCTGCGCCTGATCGGGCGCTGGCCGGTCACCCAGTGGTCGCAACAGGATCCGATCACCGGCAGTGCGGTTCCGCTGCAGGTCGGCGCCTTCGAGGCGCCCGGTGCCTTCGAGTCGGGACCAAAAGACACCTTCATCTCACCCCCGGACTACATCACCGTCTGGGTCGGCCAATACAACATCGGCGGGACCTCGGTGTGGCACTGCCACATCCTGTCCCACGAAGACGGTGCCATGGTCATGATGATGCGCCCCCTGGCGGTCGGCAGCGCAACACAAACACAGCTGCCAGTAGTCCTCACCCAAGCCCGGCTCGACAGGTTGATCCGCCAACCGCAGGCGAACTGAGCCAGAAACCGACTCGCTACCCGAACCCGGCGACCACCGCGACGCACAGACACCGGATCCGGCACAAAGCACTGACTTGAGCTTGATCGTCCGAACTTCGCAGGCCACGCCAGAGCTGGCAACGCAGCTAACGCGCCCGGCGCATTGCAACTGCACGCGTCAGGTCGCCGACGCCACTTCGATCCATCCGGTCATGCCGCGTCCGGCGCGCCTCTGAGTCAACTGGCGGAGGACCAGACCCGCTCGAACTCTGCCACTGAGATCGCCCAACAGCCCAGTCCTCGAGGGCGTCCAGCCGAGCGTCGCCCAGCTGGCCGTACTCGTCCTCGGTGCGGTCCGGGCCGTATCGCAGCGTCGGGCCATCGTCGTAGATCTCGACCTGGCGCGTCGGCCAGCCGTCGTTGCCAACCTCGAAGAAGCAGGTCGCAGCGCCCCAAGAGTCGAACTGGTCACCCCGCGACTCATCCCAACGTCGCTTGAACCATCGCCTCGCCACGGCTGCAGCGTGCCATGCGATCCGCACTCACATGCCGCAACAAGGTCGTGTCGGCGGCGCTGTTGAAGACGCCCCCTGCCAGACTCGGACGGCGCGCCTGGCCGGCGGTTCTTGACGGCGACTATCCCGGCTGGGACAGTGACGCCAGCCCGTGAGGGTGGTGGCTTCGTGTCAAGAAAACAGGGGGAACTCGTGGGTCGAACCAGGTGGATCGCGTGGGGGCTGGTGGCACTGGTGACGACGGGCACGGCGGGCCAAGCGCTGGCTGCACCTCGTGCAGCCCAAGCGGTGGCAACATCCGCCGCGGCCGCGTCGATGAGGAGCGCAGCACCTGCCGGGCGCGGCGTGACGCTGGTGACCGGGGACAGCGTGCGGGTGAGCAAGGACGCCGAGGGCCGCACGATCGTGCAAGGGCTGCCGGCCACGCGCAGCGGTGCGGGCGCCGCCTTCCAGACCGTGTCGACGCCGAAGCACACCTATGTCATCCCGGCTTCCGCGCGCCCGTACTTGGGCCGCTTCCTTGACCCGGCCCTGTTCGACGTCACGGCGCTGATCGCCGCGGGCGCGCGAATCCCGGTCCGGCTCACCTATCCCGGAACGGCGGTCCCGACGGTGCCGGGCGTCACCGTCACCTCGTCGTCGGCGGGCACTGCGAGTGGCTACCTCACTGCCGCCTCGGCACGGCGCTTCGGTGCGGCCCTGGCCGCCCAGTACAAGACCGATGCCAAGGGCCACTTCCCCGTCCGGGCCACCCTCTTCGGCGCTACGAAGGTGATCGCCGGCGTGTCCGTCCCGCCGGTGGTGACTCCGCGCTTCCCGATGCGCACGCTGATCGTCAAGGTGCGCGGCAGTGACGGCGCCCCGGTGCCGTTCGGGATCGTGAGTGTCTACAACACCGACAGCTTCGCCAAGTTCCTCAATTTCGCGTTCGTCGTTGACGGCGAGGCCAGGGTCAGCGTGCCGCTGGGCAGCTACGGCTTCGACACTGCGGTCGACAAGGTCGACGCGGCAGGAAACCTGGTCGGGTTCGGGGTGGTGACCAAGAGCGACTACGTCGTCTCTGCACAGAACCAGGTGGTCACCATCGATGGGCGCGCGGCGACGTCGCGGCTGAGTGTGCGGACGCCGCGCTCGGCCGACCAGCAGGTGGAGGAGTTCGACATCGCCCGCCTCGACACCGCCGGCACCGGTGAGTTCTCCAGCGGTTACGCGATGCTCGGTCCCGGGGTCATCGACGTGGCCCCCGCCGCGGCACCGGTCAGCGGGACCTTGACCAGCGGTGCCTCGTGGGTGCTGACCGGGTCACCGCGGTCCGGGACGCCGTACGCCTACTCGTTGCATTTCGACGGTGCCCAAGGGATCCCCGCGAAGCAGGCCTACAGCGTGAGCACCCGCGGGCTATCCACCTTCAAGTCGCGGATCTACGTGGATGCCGTGCCACGCTCGGGCGGGCTGCTCACCTACCCGATGACCCCCGGCTCGTCGTTCGGGGGTGGCTGGAGCTTCCCGGTGCAGCTGCCCTCCAACCTGATCACGTACGTCAACGCCATCTCGGGTGCGGTGTGGTTCACCACCGTGTTCGGCTCGCCGGACCCGTTCACCGACCCGTTCGCCGGAGTCATCGACGACGCCCCACGGCTCGCCCCCGCGCGCACGACGTCGTCGGCCGACTGGGGGCGCGGTCCCGTCCTGCCCAACGTCCCGGTCGAGACCAGCGGCGCTGCCGCGTCGTTCGGCTTCGACTGCCCCACCTGCCGCACCGCCAAGCAGCTGCAGGTGGCGCTCGACCTCGCGACCGACTCCACCCCGGGACACGTCTACGAGACCTACGGGAGCCTCGACGGCACCCCCGTGGCCCGGTTGCGGATCTACCACGACGGCGCGCTGATCTCCGACGACACCGACACCGGCTTCGCCCAGGTGGCCGTGCCGGCGGCGTCGGGGACCTACCGGATCCTCGACGAGGTCGACCGCCGTCCGTCACTGGCCCTGCAGTCGTTGACGACCCGCACCGACATCACCTTCGTCTCCGCTGCGGGCCGGGGCGGGTCGCTGCCGTCGAGCTGGACCTGCTCGCTCGGAACGGGATGCACCGTGCTGCCGCTGCTGAAGACGTCGGTCTCGCTGCCGACCAACCTCGTCGGGAGTGTGCCGCTGGGGACCTCGTCGATCAGACTGGTCGTGTCCCACATCCAGGGCGCGCCGCGGACGTCGATCAGCTCGGGTGTGGTCGAGGTCCGCCGCACCGGCAGCGGCTGGACCAAGCTGCCGATCAGCTCGCTTGGAGCCGGCACCTTCCGCGCGACGCTGAAGACGACCACCAAGGATGCCGGGGCGACGTTCGACCTGCGCGTCACCGGCACCGACGCTGCCCGCGGCCGCATCGTGCAGACCTCGACGTCGGCGTTCGCCGTCGCCGGTTCCTGACTCCGTCGCCTCGATGCCTGTCCCGAACAAGGAGCCCCGGATGACCACAGCCACGCGACGGAGCCTGCGCAGCATGGGCACCGCCTTGACAGCCGCCCTGCTCGGCGGCGCCTTGGCCCTCTCGGGTGGGGCCGCCCTGGGCGCGACGCCGCACCGGGCGCCCGACGCCGTGCCCGCACCGGCGCGGGCCTGCGACCGGGCAGCCTCGGCCCGCTCCGTCACCTGCCTGGCAGTGTTCCGTTCGGTGGCCGCCGCGAAGCGCGCCGGTGCACCGGCCAACACCGCCGGTCTGGCGGCCCGGTCATCCGGAGTCTCCCCGCAGGCGGTCGCCGCACCCACCTCGGGCTACGGGCCCGCGGAGATCAAGAGCATCTACTCCCTGGATGTCACCAAGGGCGTCGGCCAGACCGTCGCGATCGTCGACGCGTACGACAACCCCAACGCCGAGAAGGACCTCGCCGTCTTCCGGTCGGTCTACAAGTTGCCGGCCTGCACCACCGCGAACGGCTGCTTCCGCAAGGTGAACCAGCGCGGCGGGAAGACCCCGCCGGCCGGTGACCCGGGCTGGGGGCTGGAGATCGCCCTGGACCTGCAGGCGGTCTCCGCGGCGTGCCCCAAATGCAAGATCCTGCTGGTCGAAGCCGACTCCGACGAGCTCACCGACATCGGCGCGGCCGTCAACCGGGCAGTCACCCTCGGCGCGAAGATCGTGTCGAACTCCTACGGCGCCGACGAGTACAACGGCGTCATCGCCCTCGGCAAGAAGTACTACAACCACCCCGGCGTGGCGATGGTGGTCTCCTCCGGAGACTTCGGCTTCACCACCGCGTCGTTCCCCGCCGTGTGGACCTCGGTCATCGCCGTCGGCGGCACGTCGGTGGCAAAGACCACCACCGGGTGGAAGCACACCGCCTGGGAAGGGGCGGGCAGCGGGTGCTCGGCCTGGATCGCCAAGCCGTCATGGCAGAAAGACCCAAACTGCCTGATGCGCACCACCTCCGACGTCTCCGCGCTGGCAGACCCCGACACCGGCCTGGCGGTCTACGACACCTACGGCCTGGTGGAGTTCGGTATCCCGCCGGGCTGGATCGTGGTCGGCGGCACAAGCCTGGCAGCCCCCCTGGTCTCTGGGATGATCGCCCTCGCCGGCAACGCACCATCACTTGGCACCGCCAAGTACGTCTACGACCACCGCACAGGCCTTAGGGACGTCATCGGCGGCAGCAACGCCATCTTCCAGGACTGCGGAGGCGACTACCTCTGCACAGCGCTCAAGGGCTACGACGGCCCGACCGGACTGGGCACCCCGAAAGGCACCTCAGCCCTCTAGCCCGAACAGGTGACCCAGCGCTTCCCTAACCTCGCGCTCAACAGCGTGACGCGTTACCGGATT
>CAWIEI010000002.1:0-173140 GCA_963834965.1 uncultured Actinomycetota bacterium
TCCAGCCGGCCCGGGGCGGGCCGTTGCGGGCGGGGAGGAGCCCGGCGCCGAGGTCACGGCGGTCGAGCAGGACGACGGCCACGGCGACTCCCACGGCCAGGGTGAGCAGCCCGGGCAGCAGCAGCCAGGTGCGGTTGGCGCCGTAGGCCTCGACCCGGCCGGCCCAGCCCAGCGGCGACAGCCAGCCCAGGCCGTGCACGAACGTGCCGGAGTCGGCTGAGTCGGCGAGGGCCCGCAGCGCGAACGTCGCGCCGAGGAAGCCGAACCCGAGCCCGGCGGCGCCGCGGGTGGTGGAGGCGAGCTGCACCGCCACCGCCGAGACGCCCACCATGGCCAGCCCCGCCGTCAGCCACGAGACGGCGAAGGCGACGCTGCCGAGCGGGTCCATGCCCAGCGCCGCCAGGCCGAGGCCCGACAGCACGCTCGCGGCGACGACTGCGACGGTGCCGAGCGTGACGGCAGCCGCGAGGGCCGACCACCGGCCGACCACCCCGGAGCCGAGCAGCTCGAGGCGCCCCTCGTCCTCCTCGGTGCGGGTGTGCCGGCGCACGACGACGAACCCGAGCACGGCGGTGAGGAAGGCGCCCATCATCACGGTCTTGAACACGGCCAGGGCGTCGGCGGTGTTCGAGGCGACGGGGCCGTAGAGGGCGATGACCGACGGGTTGCTGAGCACACCGGCCAGCCCCGCGGAGGCCGACTCGTCGGTGGGGTACAGCGCCAGCGTCGCCTGGGCCGACCCCACCGACAGCAGGACGAGGCCGAGCACGCTGCTCGGGATCAGGATGCGGTCGCGACGCCAGGCCAGGCGCAGCAGGTGCGAGAAGCCGGCCAGCCGGGTGCCGAGCGAGATGGACGGGGCGATGGGTGGCGCGGGAGCGGTGGCCGTGGTCATACCGGCTGCTCCTGCGTCGTGCGTTGCGCGTCGGGAGCGTCAGGTGAGCCGGGAGCGGTAGGGGCGGTGCCGGCATCCGGCTGCGCCTGGTAGCGGGCGAGGAAGAGCTCCTCGAGGGTGGGCGGCTGGCAGGTGAGGCTCTCGACGCCCCGGCTGCCGAGGGTGGCGACGAGCTCGCCGAGGTGCTCGGCGTCGACCGAGCAGCGCAGGTCGGCGTTGTCGACCACGACGTCGTGCAGGCCGGGCCAGCGGCGCACCTCCTTGTTGGTCGGGGCGGTGGTGAGCACGGCGTGCACCCGGGTGCGGGTGAGGTGGCGCAGCTCGGCGAGGCTTCCGCTGTCGACGATGCGGCCGGCGCGCACGATGCTGACCCGGTCGCAGGCCCGCTCGACCTCGCTGAGGATGTGGCTCGAGAGGAGCACGGTGCGGCCCTCCTCCTTCAGCGCGGTGAGCTCGCTCTGGAAGACCTCCTCCATGAGCGGGTCGAGCCCCGCCGTCGGCTCGTCGAGCACCAACAGGGGGACGTCGCTGGCCAGCGCCGCGACGAGGGCGACCTTCTGCCGGTTGCCCTTGGAGTAGGCCTTGCCCTTCTTGGTCTCGTCGAGCTCGAAGCGCTCGACGAGACGTGTGCGGCGCTCCTCGTCGATGCCGCCGCGCAGCCGGCCGAGCAGGTCGATGACCTCGCCGCCGGTCAGGCTCGGCCAGAGCACGACGTCGCCGGGCACGTAGGCGAGCTGGCGGTGCAGGTCGGTGGCGTCGTGCCACGGGTCGCGGTCGAGCACCCGCGCGAAGCCGCGGTCGGCGCGGAGCAGGCCGAGCAGGATGCGGATGGTGGTGGACTTGCCCGAGCCGTTGGGCCCGAGGAAGCCGTGCACCTCGCCCTCGCGCACGGTGAGGTCGAGACCGTCGAGCGCGACGGTGTGGCCGAACGCCTTGTGCAGGCCGGAGACGGAGATCACATCAGGCATGTTGGCCACGCTACACCTGCTTCAGAAATCTGTGAATGGTGTAAATTTCGCGTATGCCGCGCTCCACCACCGCCTCACCCGACGCCGGGAACCGGGCCTCGGCAGTGCCCGGGGAAGCGTCCTCGACCGGCGCCACCGGCGCCACCGGCGCCACCGGCGCCACCGGCGCCACCGGCGCCACCGGCGCCACTGACCTCACCGACCCCGGGCTGCACGAGGCGGTCGAGCACCTCGGCGGCGCCCTGGCCCATGCCGGGCTCGCCCGCCTGCCGGCCCGGGTCTTCGCCGCATTGTTGGCGACCCCGGACGGCCGGCTCACCTCGGCCGAGCTCTCGACCCTGCTCGAGGTCAGCCCGGCCGGCGTCTCGGGAGCGGTGCGCTACCTCACCCAGGTGCGGATGATCCGCCGGGAACGCGAGCGCGGCTCGCGGCGCGACGTCTACGTGGTGATGGATGACGCCTGGCACGACATGCTCATGCAGTACGACCAGATCTACGCACCGATCCTGGCCGCCCTGGCCGTGGCCCGCAATGCCGTGGGTGAGGACAGCCGGGCCGGCGCGCGGATCGGGCTGTCGATCGAGTTCCTCGAGTTCCTCCTGGGCGAGATGGGTGGCATCACCCAGCGCTGGGAGGAGCACAAGGCCGCCCGCGGCTGACCCGCGCCCGGGGGCCTGCGGCACCAAACCCGGCCCCACGTCATCCCCCCCATCCCCCCGGCCCGGCGGCATCCGCCCCGGCCCGGCGGCATCCGCCCGTGGTTGCGACCTCGTGCGACCTGGGTGCGGTTCTGCCGCCACCTCTGCCCGGCTACCGCACTCGAGTCGCACCAAGTCGTCGCTGTGTGGCGGCTGTGGGTGGCCCGGCGGGGCCCGGCATCCGAGTAGTGTTGGTTGCCTGATGAACGACGATGCCCTTCTCGCCGCCCTCGGCGAGCGCATCTCCTCACTCGCAGCCGAGCTCATCGACATCCGGCGGGACTTCCATGCCCATCCCGAGCTGTCCCGCGAAGAGGTGCGCACGACCCAGACCGTGGCCCGCCGCCTCGATGCCGCGGGCGTCGGGGTGCGCCTGCTGCCCGGCACCGGCCTGCTCGCCGACATCGGCGCGCCCGACGCCGAGCACCGGGTCGCGCTGCGCGCCGACATGGACGCCCTGCCCGTGCGCGAGCGCACCGGCCTCGACTACGCCTCGCGCACCCCGGGCGTCTGCCACGCCTGCGGCCACGACGTGCACGTCGTCGCCCTGCTCGGCGCGTTGCTGGCGCTCAAGGAGTGCGAGCCGGCGCTGACCCAACGCGGCCTGGCCGTGCGCGGCATCTTCCAGGCCGCCGAGGAGGTCATCCCCGGCGGGGCGCACGACGCCATCACCGCGGGTGCGCTCGACGGCGTGGATGCCGTGTTCGCCGTGCACTGCGACCCCAGCCTCGACGTCGGCCAGGTGGGGCTGCGCGAGGGACCGCTGACCGCGGCGTGCGACCACGTCACCGTCTCGCTGCACGGCCGCGGCGGGCACACCTCCCGCCCCCAGCTGACGGAGGACCTCACCTACGCCCTCGCGAAGGTCGTCACCGACGTGCCGGCCGCGCTCTCCCGCCGCCTCGACCCCCGGGCCGGGGCGGCCCTGGTGTGGGGCACCATCAGCGCCGGCCGGGCGAGCAACGTCATCCCGTCGACCGGCGAGTGCCAGGGCACCCTGCGGATGCTCGACGCGCAGGCCTGGCTCACGGTGGGTCCGTTGCTCGAGGAGATCGTGCACGCGGTGGTGCAGCCCTACGGCGTGCAGGCCAAGGTCGAGCGGGTCAGGGGGGTGCCGCCGGTGGTCAACACGACGGCGGGCATCGAGGCGTTCCGGCTGGCGTCGCTCGCTGGCGCGATGCACCCGGTGCCGACCTCGCAGTCGCTGGGCGGCGAGGACTTCTCGTGGTACCTCTCGCACACCGACGGCGCGATGGCCCGGCTCGGCACCCGCAGCCACGGCGGGCCCACCTACGACCTGCACCAGGGCGACCTGGTCGTCGACGAGGACGCCATCACCTTCGGGGCCCGGCTGCTGTCGTCGGTGGCGGTGCTGCGGCGCCGGGCTCCCGCCGAACCCGCGCCCACCGAGCTGGAGGCGCGATGAGCGACGACGACGTGAGCAGCGACGACGTGGCCGACCCGGCCGAGGGCATCACGGTGCGCGATCCCGGTCCCGGTTCGCGCATCGACTGGGAGGCGCTGCGCGCCGAGGCCGTGCGGATGACGACGCTCGCGTACGCCCCCTACAGCCACTTCCGCGTGGGGGTGGCCGGGTTGGTCGACGACGGGCGAATGGTGTCGGGCTGCAACGTCGAGAACGCGGCCTACGGGGTGACGCTGTGCGCCGAGTGCGGCATGGTGTCACAGCTGCACGCCACCGGGGGCGGCCGGCTGGTGGCGGTGTGGTGCGTAGACCAGAACGGCGACAGCCTGATGCCGTGCGGCCGGTGCCGACAGCTGTTGTGGGAGAACGGGACTGCAGACACCCTGCTGCAGACCCCCGAGGGCATTCTCACGATGCGTGAGGTGCTGCCGCAGGCGTTCGGCCGCGACGTGCTCGACGCCGTCGCCCCGGTCGACTGACCCGCTGTTCGAGCCAAACTGTGACCAATAGGTCAAAGTTGCCCCAGCCCCTTCGAACCCACCGTGGGGCAACATCGACCTATTGGGGCTCTCCTGACACACCTGTGGGTTTCATGTCCGCCCGGGTAGCACGGGTCGGTAGCCGCCCAGGGAGAGTAGGGCGAGGGCGATCAGGGCCTGGGGGGACTTGAACCCGAATGCGATCCTGGTGATCAGTCGGATCTTGGTGTTGGTGGACTCGATGAGCGCGTTGGACAGGTTGTGCTCGATCGCGGCGAGGATCCGGGGCCGGTGTTTGACGATGCTCTTCTGCAGGTGCACGAACGCCGGGATGCGGCACCGGCGGGCCCAGCTGATCCACCGGTCCAGCGCGTCGACGGCGGCGTCGTAGGGCAACGTGAACACCACCCGCAGGCCCTCCTTGAGCAGGTAGGCCCGGTGCAGCGTGGGGTCGGTGGTCGCGATCCAGGCGAGCTTGACCTGCTGGTTGTCGGTGAGGTTCTGCGGGTTCTTCCACAACGCGTACCGGGCCCCTTTGAGCGCCTTGGCGCGCTCGCTTCCCGGCCGTGGTGGCGCGTCGTTTCGGGGGCGCCCACTGGGGCGTTTCGGCTCGGTCCGGGCTTGGGCTCGGGCCTCGTTCCACGCCGCGCGACGGACCTCGTCCAAGGCGTCAGTGGCCCAACGCACGATGTGAAACGGGTCAGCTACCCGCACTGCGCCCGGGCACCGGTCGGCCACGATGGTGTCGATGAAGTCGGCCCCATCAGCGGAAACATGGGTGATCTGGGCGCACCGATCGGGGCCGAGCAGGTCGAAGAACTCTCCCACGGTGGCGCTGGTGCGTCCCGGCGCAGCCCACACCAGGGCGCGCCGGTCGTGGTCGACCACGACCATCAAGAACTTGAACCCGCGCTTGTAGCTGATCTCGTCGATCCCGATCCGCGTCAGCCCGGCCAGCCGGTCATGGCGGGCGTCGACGTCAGCCCAGACCCGGGCGATGATCGACCCCACGGTGCGCCACGCGACCCGCATCAACGCCGTCACCGTGGACTTCGAGGACTGCGTGGCCAACCACGCCACGGTCTCATCGAACGCGTAGGTGTGGCCGGCGTCATGACGCGCCCACGGCACCGACGCCACCACCACACCGTGCTCACGGCAGACCACCCGCGGCGCGTCAGCCTCAACGACCGCGCGCACCGTGCCCAGATCCAGCGTCCGCCACCGCCGCCGACCAGCACCCCCGTCGTACCCCGGGCTGCGACGCCGGCACACCCCACACCGGCCCCGCTCGCGCTTCGTGGGCCGCACCCGGGCGACCAGCACCTCCTCGTCCTCGTCGAACTCGACCCGCTCGATCACGGTCTTCTCGACGCCCAACATCTCGCGCCATAGGCTGACATCACGCACGCCGTTCTCCTGACCACGGTTCCTGTGCCTTCGACAGCTCAGAAACCTACTCAGAGAACGGCGTGCGCCTACTCAGCCCTGCTCGAGCACCCACAGGTGTGTCAGGAGAGCCCCTATTGGTCACAGTTGTCCCGGACTGGTGCCACGTCGTGGTGACCGGACCGCGCGGACGCCCTGACAGAATGTCCCGATGAGCGAATCCTTCGACGCCGTCGACGTCATCATCGCCAAGCGCGACCGCCACGAGCTCACCGACGACCAGATCCGCTGGGTGATCGACGCCTACACGCGCGGAGCCGTCGCCGAGGAGCAGATGAGCGCGCTCGCGATGGCCGTACTGCTCAACGGGATGACGCGCCGCGAGATCGCGACCTGGACCGCCGCGATGATCGCCAGCGGCGAGCGGATGGACTTCTCCGGCCTGTCCCGGCCGACCGCCGACAAGCACTCGACCGGCGGCGTGGGCGACAAGATCACCCTGCCGCTCGCGCCGCTCGTGGCCGTCTTCGGGGTCGCCGTGCCGCAGCTCTCGGGCCGCGGCCTGGGCCACACCGGCGGCACCCTCGACAAGCTCGAGTCGGTGGCCGGTTGGCAGGCATCGCTCAGCAACGAGGCGATGATGCAGCAGCTCGAGGACGTCGGGGCCGTCATCTGCGCCGCGGGCTCGGGGTTGGCACCCGCTGACAAGAAGCTCTACGCCCTGCGCGACGTCACCGGCACGGTCGAGGCGATCCCGCTCATCGCCAGCTCGATCATGAGCAAGAAGATCGCCGAGGGCACCGGCGCGCTGGTGCTCGACGTCAAGGTCGGCAGCGGCGCCTTCATGAAGACCCGCGAGAACGCCACCGAGCTGGCCCGCACCATGGTCGACCTCGGCACCGACGCCGGCGTCAACACCGTCGCGCTGCTCACCGACATGTCGACGCCGCTGGGCCTGACCGCCGGCAACGCCCTCGAGGTGCGCGAATCGGTCGAGGTGCTGGCGGGCGGGGGACCGGCCGACGTCGTCGAGCTGACCGTGCGCCTCGCCGAGGAGATGCTGGATGCCGCCGGGCGCGGCGGCCAGGACGTCGCCGCCGCGCTCGCCGACGGTCGCGCGATGGACGCCTGGCGCCGGATGATCGCCGCGCAGGGTGGCGACCCCGACGCGCCGCTGCCGGTCGCCACCGAGCGGCACGAGGTGCGGGCCGGCGCCTCTGGCGTGCTCAGCGAGCTCGACGCGTATGCCGTGGGCGTGGCCGCCTGGCGGCTCGGGGCGGGCCGCGCGCGCAAGGAGGACCCGGTGCAGGCCGGGGCCGGCATCGAGATGCACGCCAAGCCTGGTGACGCGGTGCGCGAGGGCGACCTGCTGCTCACGCTGCACACCGACGAGCCCGACCGCTTCGACCGTGCGCAGGCTGCCCTGCAGGGCGCGATCACCATCGCCCCCGAGGGCACCACGGTCGGGCGCAGGCCGATCGTCATCGACCGGATCGCCTGACCTGCAGCTCTCGACTTCGTGCGACTTGCACACGGTTCTCGCACTCCTTGACCTGCGAGAACCGTGCGTAAATCGCACGAAGTGGGGGTGGGGGCGGGTCAGGGGGAGGGGTGGGGGCGGGTCAGGGGGAGGGGTGTGGGCAGAGGCCGGAGGCGGGCACGCTCGCACCGCCACTAGGGTGTGGCCGTGCCCGAGCCAACTGCAGACCTGCCCCCCACGATCGTCGCCCGAGCCCCCAAGGCGCTGCTGCACGACCACCTCGACGGCGGCCTGCGCCCCGCCACGGTCGTTGAGCTGGCGCAGGCGTCCGGCTACGCCGACCTGCCGACGACGGATGCCGACGAGCTGGGTCGCTGGTTCCGCGACGCCGCCGACTCGGGCTCACTGGTGCGCTACCTCGAGACGTTCTCGCACACGGTCGCCGTGATGCAGACCAAGGAGCAGCTGACCCGGGTGGCCCGCGAGTGCGCCCTCGACCTCGCCGCCGACGGGGTGGTCTACGCCGAGTCGCGGTTCGCGCCCGAGCTGCACATCGAGGGCGGGCTGTCGCTGCCCGAGGTCGTCGAGGCGGTGCTCGCCGGGTTCCGCGAGGGTGAGGAGGAGGCGGCCGCCGCCGGCACGCCCATCCGGATGCGCACCCTGCTCACGGCGATGCGGCACGCCGCCCGCAGCCGCGAGATCGCCGAGCTGGCCGTGGCCTACCGCGAGCGCGGGGTCGGCGGGTTCGACATCGCCGGGGCCGAGGCCGGGTTCCCTCCCACCCGGCACCTCGACGCGTTCGAGTACCTGCGCCGCGAGAACGCCCACTTCACGATCCACGCCGGCGAGGCGTTCGGCCTGCCGAGCATCTGGGAGGCCATCCAGTGGTGCGGCGCCGACCGGCTCGGCCACGGCGTGCGCATCGTCGACGACATCACGACCGGTGACGACGGCATCCCCGTGCTCGGCGGGCTGGCGGCCTACGTGCGCGACTGCCGCATCCCGCTGGAGATGTGCCCCAGCTCGAACATCCAGACCGGTGCCGCGGACTCCGTTGCGGCGCACCCGATCACGATGCTCAAGGAGCTGCGCTTCCGGGTGACGGTCAACACCGACAACCGGCTGATGAGCGGCACGTCGATGACCCGCGAGATGCAGCTGCTCGTCGACGAGGCCGGCTGGACGCTCGACGACCTGCGCTGGGCGACGATCAACGCGATGAAGTCGGCGTTCCTGCCGTTCGACGAGCGGCTCGAGATCATCGAGTCGGTCGTCAAGCCGGGCTACGCCGCCCTCGGCGCCGCCCACTGACCCGCAGCACTGCGACTTCGTGCGATGTACACACGGTTCTTACTGCCCCGCAGCTGCGAGAACCGTGTTCAAGTCGCACGAAGTCGGGAGAGCCCCGGGTCAGCGGGGGGTGCTGAACGGGTCGGCGGGGATGACGCGGGCGCGCAGCTGCTCCTCGCGCCACAGCCGCGCGAGGTCGCGGTGCCGGCGCTCGGCGACGACCGCGGCCAGCACGACCTCCGGGTGGTAGCGGCCGGGGGGCGGCGGGCTCACGTACGGCAGCGTCGAGTGCAGCAGCTCCAGGCCCAGGGTCTGCCGCGACGCCGGGGTCAGCCCGGGCGCTCGGGCGAGGAACTGGCGCACCGCGACGGTCAGACCGGAGGGCAGCGTCGCCACGTCGGCCGAGTGCGCCCACTCGGCGAGCGCGAGCGGCATCCCCGGCGGTGGGGTGAGGTTCAGCCGGGCGCGCTGGGTGACCACGACCGTGCCCGCCGCCATGTCGCCGAGCCGCTTCGCGCGCGGGTGGATCATCGCCGTCACCAGGGCCGGGATGCAGAAGAGCAGCCAGATCTCGACGTAGCCCACCAGCGCGCGCACCACGGCGTGCCGGGCGGTGGCCGGGCCGCCGTCGTCGCGCACCACGCGCAGGCCCAGGGCGAGCATGCCGACCGACCGGCCGCGGCTGACCGTCTCGATGATGGCCGGCATCGCGATCAGGACCAGGCTGGTGAGCAGGATGCCGGCGATGCCCTGCACCGCCTGTGACGTCGCCGCCGTCACCGCACCGAACACGAACGCCCCGGTGACCAGCACGACCAGGGTGAGCACGATGTCGATGGCCCCGCTGGCCATCCGGGCCGCCACGCTCGCGACCGGCACCTCGACGGCCACCCCCTCACCGGTGACGAGGTCGTCGGTGGCGTAGCTGCGGTAGCCCCCGGGGTCGGTCACCCGGGAATGCTAACCCGCACGGACACCCGGCCATCGGCGGTTAGGCTGCCCGGGTGGACCTCGACGCGTACCTGATGGCCCACCGGGCCCAGTGGCAGCGGCTCGAGGACCTCACCTCCCGGCGGCGCCTCACCGGCGCCGAGGCCGACGAGCTGCTCGACCTGTACCAGCGGGTCTCGACCCACCTGTCGGTGGTGCGCTCGGCCAGCCCCGACCCGTCGGTGGTCACCTACCTCTCGGCCCTGCTGGCCCGTGCCCGCGGCGCCTCGGCCGGTGCACGCACCTCGACGTGGACCGACCTCCTGCACTTCTTCACGCGTACCTTCCCGGCCGCCCTCTACCGCACCCGCTGGTGGTGGGGGACCACCGCCCTGGCCGGCGTGGCGCTGGCCGCCCTGGTCGCCTGGTGGTCCCTCGGCCACCCCGAGGTGTGGACCAGCCAGATGACGCCGGCGGAGATCCAGGCCTACGTCGGCACCGACTTCGAGAACTACTACTCCGAGTTCCCGCACGGGGTGTTCGGCACCCTGGTGTGGGTCAACAACGCCCAGGTGGCGGCGCTGTGCATCGCCCTGGGGGTGCTCGGCCTGCCGGTGCTGCTGCTGATCGGCAGCAACGTGGTCAACGTGGGCATCGCCGCCGCCCTCATGCTCAGCCACGACCGGGGCGCGCTGTTCTTCGGCCTGATCCTGCCGCACGGGCTGCTCGAGCTCACCGCGGTGTTCGTGGCCGGCGGCGTCGGGCTGCGCCTGTTCTGGTCGTGGATCGAACCCGGCGCGATGGGCCGGGTGGAGTCCTTCGCCAAGGAGGGCCGCACCGCCATCGCGGTGGCGCTCGGGCTGGTCGCGGTGCTGTTCGTCAGCGGCTCGATCGAGGGCTTCGTCACCCCCTCGGGGCTGCCGACCTGGGCGCGGATCGGCATCGGCATCACCGTCGAGTCGCTGTTCCTCGCCTACGTCTTCGTCGTCGGGCGCGCCGCCGTGCGCGACGGCGCCACGGGTGACGTCATGGCCCGGGATGCCGGAGACGTCGCCCCCGCGACCGCCGCCTGACCGGCATCCGGCCGCTTGACCGGCATCCCGCCGCTTGACCGGCATCCGGGCCCTGCGGCCGTCAGACGCCCCCGAACGGAAGCGGGTGCCGGGGCTCGCCGCGCGGTGGGTCGCCGGGGTCGTCCTTGCCGCACTTGGTGCACCGCCGGTAGACCTCACCGGCCGGGTTGTACTGCTTGCGGTAGTGGTGGTGCAGGTTGAGCCGGCACAGCAACGGCTTGCCGGCCTTGACCGAGGTGGAGGTCATGTCCGTCTCCTTCGACACGGCCCGTCGCAGCGCCCACGAGGACATGAGCGCGCCGACGGCGTAGTGCACCTGGTCCGGGGAGGGGAGCGCGCTGAGCTCCCCGAGGTGCTCGCGGCGGTAGCGCTCGCGCACCGCCCCGGAGGGCAACGTGACGGTGGCGGCGCCGACCAGGACACGCGCCGTGGTGGTCACGTCGTGGGAGCCGACCTGGCCGGTCATGGCAGACCCGGCTCCGGGCGGGGGGCGAGACGCCCCGGTTGCGGCCGCGGCGCCCGGGCCAGGGCGGCCCGAGCCTGCTGGGCGCCCTCGCCGGTGAGGCGGTAGTAGCGCCGGGCTGGGCGGCCGGCCGCTCGCGGGTCGATGTCCTCCCAGCGGGAGTCCACCCAGCCGGCCGCCTCGAGCCGGGCCAGGATGGGGTGCACCGTGCCGCTCATCAGGCCGGCCGCCTCACCGATCTCGGAGCCGTAGAGCTCGTCGGCCGGGTCGGCCAGCAGCGCGCGCAGCACCAGCTGCGTCGCCATGGTCATCCTCGGGGTGCGGGCCATCGTCGTACTCTACCTAGGTGCTACGTAGAGTACAAGCATGAGGATGCACCGCGGGGCTACGGCGGAGCCGGCGGTGGCCGTCCCGGTCCGAGCTCTCGGTGAGGTGGGCAGGTGCCCTGCCGCGTGCCACGATGGGCTGATCGGACGAAGGAGCACGCCATGGCCACCACCCGCATCCCCCGCTCAACCGTTCCGCGCGGCACCGTCACCGGCGCCGAGGGGTACGCCGTCGGCGACAACGGCGAGTACTTCGCCGTCGGCCGCCGGTGCCGACACCTGCGGGCCGACCTCGCCGAAGGCAGCATCGACGCCGACGGCTGCCTGGTCTGCCCGTGGCACCAGGCGAAGTACGACGTGAAGACCGGCCGGATGACGCGGGGACCGCAGGGCGTGTTCGCCAAGATCCCGGGCCTGGATGCCGCGTTCGTCGCGCTCACCAAGGCCTGGCCGCTGCACCGCGGCACGGTCACCGTGGACGGCGACGAGCTCGAGATCGACTGACCCCGGCACGCATGGGTGTGCCCACGCGACCCTGCGGTCACGTGGGCACACCCGGTCAGCGCCGGCCGGCCAGCGCCGGCCGGTCAGCGCCGGCCGGTCAGCGGCGCGGCGTCGCGCCCGGCACCGGCGGCACGACCGGGGGCAGCTTTGTCGCGCCCTGCGCGCCGCGGGCCAGCGGGCCCCCGACCGGGTCGGTGAACGGCTGGGAGTCACCGACACAGGTCGTGCCGGCGGCCGGCACGCGCCTGGTGAGCAGGTAGCGGTCGACCGCGGTGGTGACGCAGGCCGACGTGCCGTAGGCCGTGTGCCCCCAGCTGTTGCTGCTCAGCAGCCGGCTGTTCGGCAGCAGCTTCGCGGCCTTGACGGCGCCCTGGTAGTTGGTGGCGGGGTCCCAGTAGTTGCCCACGACGAGCACCGGGTTCGCCGTGGCACGGGTGAACGGCCCACGGTAGGAGTCCTCGTCGCGCACCGTCCAGGTCGAGCTCGCGCACGGGGCCGAGGCCCAGGTCCACAGCCGGCCGAAGCCCGGTGCGGTGCTGTCGTTGCGTGCGGCGAACGTCGCCCAGTCGCTGGCGCGGCTGGGGTTGCGGCCGTCGGTGCACAGCACCGACTGGAACGCCTCCGGCCCGTTGAAGTAGGGGAACGCCCAGCCCCCCGCCCGGGCCAGCCGCTGCTTGGTCGTCGTGGCGGTGCGAGCCTGTGCCGCCTGGCCCTTCGCCTTGGCGAGCAGGCCCTGGCGGGCGGCGGCCTGGCGCTTGGCCAGCGGGGTGCCCGGGTCGGCCGGGGGCTCGAGCAGGCTCAGCACCCAGCTCAGGTCGCCGTCGACGAAGATCCACCCGTCGGGCGAGTAGAGGTCGCCGAGCAGCATGGACACCAGCACCGGGTAGGTGATCTCGAAGACCACCTGGCCGGTCTGATCGTCGACGACCCGCACCGGTGCGGCCTTGAGGTCGGCCACGATCTCGGCGTACTTCTTCACCGGGTCACCGGCGGCGGCAAGCATGCACCGGTCGGGCCCGGCCTTGCGGCAGCGCACCAGGATCTCGTCGAGCGCCTTCGCGGCGCCCTCGCCCGAGCGGAGCCGCTGGGTCTGCGGCACCGATGCCGTGGCGGTGGTGCCGGCCCAGGCGACCGGGTCGAGCACCCCGTCGATGGCAACGGCCCGCACCCGGTCGGGGAAGAGGTTCGCGTAGACGTTGCCCAGGTAGGTGCCGTACGAGAACCCGAGGTAGGTGAGCTGCTTGTCACCCGTCATCCGGCGCAGCACGTCCATGTCGCGCGCCACCTCAGCGGTCGACATCGACGCCGACAGGGGGCGACCCGTGGTCGAGCAGGCCCGCCCGAAGCTCTCCGACGCGCGCACGTAGGCGCGCACCTCGGGCCGCTCGTACGGGAAGGGCATGGTGAAGATCGGCTCGATGGCGTCGTACTGCTGGCCGAGGTCGGCCCAGCACTTGACGTTGTCGCTGTAGTTGGTGCCGCGCGGGTCGAAGCCCATGATGTCGAAGCGGTCGAGGACGTCTGCAGAGAGGAAGCCCGGTGCGGCCGCGGCGATCTCAACCCCGGAGCCGCCCGGGCCGCCCGGGTTGAGGAAGAGGGTCCCGATGCGTCGAGCGGGGTCGCGCGCCGGGATGCGCAGCACGGCGACGTCGGTCGTCGGACCGCTCGGTGTGTCGTAGTCGAGCGGCAGCGGCACGGTGGCGCACTCGGCGTTCGGTGCGAACGGCTCGCAGGTGAACCAGTTCGGCCGGGGTGTCTTCACCCGGTCGACCCGGCGCGCCTCGGCCGGGCTGGTCCTGGCAGGCGAAAGCAGGGCCGTCACGGCTGAGCCGGTGGGTGCCGGTGCGGCGGCGGCCGCCCCGGTGGTGACTGCCGATGCCGCGATGGTGGCGGCAACCGCCAGCACCCCCGCGAACACACGTCGACGTCGTTGCATGCTGGTTCTCCCCCCGACCCGGCACGTCCATCACCCCAGCGGCTCCGATCCGACCGAATCGTGGCTCACTCTGTCGGTGCTCCGGGCCGGGCACAACTCGAACGGCCAGTTGGCCGGAAACCGGTGTCGCTCAGAGCAGTCCCTGCCGCTTGAGCATCAGGTAGTGGTCGGCCAGGCGCACCGGCAGGTCGTCGGGAGCGGCGTCGATGACGTCGACGCCCAGCTGCTCCAGCGCGGATGCCGTGCGCCTCCGCAGCGCCTGCGTGCGCTCCGCGGCGGCCGCGTCGTAGACCTCGCCGGTGGTGGTGCGGGCGGCTCGCATCGCGGTGAGGGCCGGGTCACTCACCGAGGCGACGACGACCCGGTGGTGCGCCGCCAGTGCCGGGAGCACGGGCAGCAGCCCCTCCTCGATGGCGGAGGACTCCAGCGAGGTGAGCAGCACGACCAGGGCGCGGTGCGTGCCGAGCCGCACGACCTCGGTGGCCAGCGCCGACCAGTCGGCCTCGACCAGCCGCGACTCGACGGGCGCGAGGTTCGAGATCGTGTCGTGCAGCAGCCGGGCCCGGTCGGTGCCCGAGATCCGCGCGTGGACCACCCGGTCGCCGGCGATCACCTGTACCCGGTCGCGGGCGTGACCGGCCAGCGCGGTGAGGAGCAGCGCGGCGTCCATCGCGGCATCCAACCGCGGTGCGTCGCCGATCCGGCCGGCGCTGGTGCGCGAGGTGTCGAGCACGATGACCACCCGGCGGTGCTGCTCGGGCTGCCAGGTGCGCACGACCAGGTGCTGGCGCCGGGCGGTGGCGCGCCAGTCGATGGAGCGCACGTCGTCGCCCTCGACGTACTCGCGCAGGCTGTCGAACTCGGTGCCCTGGCCGCGGATGCGCACCGCGGCACGGCCGTCGAGCTGGCGCAGCACCGCGAGCCGGCTGGGCAGGTGCTTGCGGGAGGGGAACGGGTGCAGCGCCCGGATGGACCCGGGCACCGGGAGCGACCGCTGCCGGGCGGCCAGGCCCATCGGGCCGAGCACCCGCACGGTGACCCGGTCGGCCACCCGGTCGCCACGCCGGGTGGGCACCAGGTGGGTGGTCAGGCGCACCCGCTCGTGCGGCGGCACCGCGAGGTCGTGCACGGCATCCACGGCGCCGGCCGACGGCGGCCACGCGTCGCGGAGGATGCCGCGCACCCCGCGACCGGAGGTGTTCGTGACCCAGAGGCTGCTCGTCGTGGTCTCGCCGAGCCGCACCTGGGTGGGGTCGCCGCGCACGATGCTGAGCACGCGCGGGCGGCTGGCGAGCAGCACGTCGAGGGCCACCAGCGCGAGCACGAGCAGCAGCCACCAGCGCACGGTCGACCCGTGCGGCCAGATGGCGACCGGTGCCAGCCCGAGCAGGGCCAGCACCACGGTGCGCCAGGTGATCGCCATCAGCGGGGGACGGGCACCGAGCCGAGCGCGCTCTCGAGCACCGCGCCGACACCGACGCCCTCGAGCTCGGCCTCGGGGCGCAGCGAGAGCCGGTGGGCCAGCGTCGCGTGCGCCAGCGCCTTGACGTCGTCGGGGGTGACGAAGGTGCGCCCGGCCAGCCAGGCCCAGGCGCGGCTGGTCGCCATCAGGGCGGTGGCGCCGCGCGGCGACACGCCCAGGGCGAGCGAGGGCGACACCCGGGTGGCCCGGGCGATGTCGACGATGTAGGTCGCGACCTCGTCGGAGATCGCCACCTCGCGCACCGCGGCCACGCCGGCGTCGAGGTCGGCGACGGTCGCCACGGGCCGGATGCCGGCCGCGGCCAGGTCGCGCGGGTCGAACCCGCTCGCGTGCCGGCGCAGCACCTGCACCTCGTCGGCCCGCTGCGGCAGTGGCAGCACCACCTTCAGCAGGAACCGGTCGAGCTGGGCCTCGGGCAGCGGGTAGGTGCCCTCGTACTCGACGGGGTTCTGGGTGGCGGCGACCATGAACGGCGAGGGCAGCGGGTGCGGCTGGCCGTCGACGCTGACCTGTCGCTCCTCCATCGCCTCGAGCAGGGCCGACTGGGTCTTCGGCGGCGTGCGGTTGATCTCGTCGGCGAGCATCAGGTTGGTGAAGACCGGCCCGGGCCGGAAGGTGAAGTCGCTCGTGCGGGCGTCGAACACCAGCGAGCCGGTGAGGTCGCCCGGCATCAGGTCGGGGGTGAACTGCACGCGCTTGGTCTCGACGTCGAGCGCTGCGGCGAGGGCGCGCACGAGCAGCGTCTTGGCCACGCCGGGAACGCCCTCGAGCAGGATGTGGCCGCGGCAGAGCAGCGCCACCAGCAGGCCGGCGACGGCGGCGTCCTGGCCGACGACGGCCTTGGCCACCTCGGCCCGCACGGCCAGCAGGGCCGAGCGGGCGCGCACGGCGTCGGCCGACGGCCCGGATGCCGGGGACGGGGCGCCCGCAGTCGGCGTACCGTCCGCGGGTGGTGCCGCCGGCGCGGGAGGTGCGCTACCGGCATCCGGCTGCGGCGGAACGGGGTTCGGGGCCGGCGGACCGGTGGGGTGCTCGGTCATGGGTGTCGGACTCTCTCCTCGAGGTCGGTGAGCTGCTGGGCCAGGTGGATCAGGGCGGCGTCGTCGGGCGGGGCGGGCCCGAACAGGATGTCAGCCACCTCCGCCGGCGGCCGGCCGGTGGCCCGGGACGCGGCGTGCACCACGGCATCCGGCCCGGCGCCGCGGCCCACCGCGAGGCGCTGGCGGAGGCGGTCGGCGGCACCGGCGCGCAGCACGGCGGCGGCGCGCGCCCGGTCACGGGCGCGGCGGTAGAGGCGGCCGCGGCTCTCGGTGGTCTCGATCGCGCGCACCACCACGGGCAGCGGCTCGCGCACGAGACGGCCGAGCCGGCGACCGCGCGCGAGCGCGAGGAGCACCACGGCGGCCAGGAGCAGCACGATGGCGGGCGTGGTCCACGGCGGCCAGACCGACGGGCCGTCGGCGGGGCCGAGCTCACCCGGGCCGGGGGCGAGGGCGTCGCTGGTGCCGGGTTGGTACCAGACCAGCCGGGGGTGCGCGCCGAGCGCCCGCACGGCCGTGCCGGCGTGGCTGTCGTCGGTGATGACCGCGTTGGCCCACGCCGGCCCGAGGCCGGTGACCACCGTGTCGGGGTGTGCCGCAGCGCTGTCGAGCTCGACCAGGGCGGAGCCGTGTGCGGCGTCGGGGTCGGGCTGGTCGGGGGGGCCGTCCGGCGACGGCACCACGAAGCAGCGGCTGGTGCCCGCGGACGAGCCGGTGACCAGGTAGCGGGTGTCCCACACCGAGACCACGTCGCTCGGCCGGGCCACCTCGGAGTCGTCGCACCTGGCCACCAGGTCGATGCCGCCACCGCCGAAGGCCTGCACGGGCAGGCCCAGCTGCCGCAGCTGCTCGGTGTCGACGCCCGCCAGCACGAGCCGACCGGACAGCCGCGCCGCGTCGGCCAGCCGGGCCGCCGCACCGGGGCCGAGCTCGGTGGGGTCGCCGACGAACACGGTGGTGCCGGCATCCGGTTTCGCGTCCTCGAGCGCGCCGATCGAGCGGACCACCTCGACGTCGACGCCCTGCTGGCGCAGCACCTCGGCCAGCGCGCGGGCTCCCTCGGGACCGGTGCCCTCCGGGTCGAGGGCCGTCGTGGGGCGTTGCGCGGTCAGCCCGAGCAGACCGAGCAGGAGGAGGCCGAGCACGACCACCCCGGCGAGGGATGCCGTGCGCCGCACCCGCTGCCGGCCCCATCCGGGCGGGCTCACGCGTGTGCCCCCGGGTGCGTCCGGCGCCGGGGCGGTGGTGGCGCTCATCGCGCACCCGCGGTGGTCGTGGGGTCCGTCAGCAGCGGGCGGGTCCTGGCCAGGGAGGCGTCGAGGGCGATGACGTCGCGGGCCGACTCGGGCCGGGCCGCACGGCGGCCGTAGCGCACGGCGTCGAACGCGTCAGCCGCGGTGGCCAGGGCCGCGGCGGATGCCGGGAACACCGGCCCCAGCTCGACCGCCACCTCGTGGGGGGTGCGGCCGGGGAGGTCGTCGAGCAGGGTGCGCTCGATCGCCGACCGGGCGATCGCGCGGTAGGCCTCGAGCAGCGCGGTGTCGGCGTCGCCGCCCTCGAGCGCCCGGGCGGCTGCGGCCCGGTGCTCGGCGGCGGTGCGCACCGGCCCGTCGAGTACGGCCGCCCGGCGCGGGCCCGTCATCCGGCGTTCGGCGCGCAGCGAGAAGACCAGCACGAGGGCGACCACGGCCACGAGGACGGCGAGCGCGATCCAGACCGTCCAGGCAGGGAGCCCACCGCCGCCGGTGCCCGAGAGCAGGTTGGTCAGCCAGTCCCAGAGCCGTTGGAGCAGGCCCTTCTGCTCGCGGTAGATGCCCTTGCGCAGCTCGTCGTCGAGCCACTGGCGGGCCTGCGGCGACGTGGGGTCGAGCGGTGGGTCGAGTCGCACCGGGTCAGCGGGCCCCGGCGGCGCTGGGCCACGGGGCCGGTCCGCCCTGCTGGGACGAGTGGATCAGCTGGACGTCGAGCCCCTCGCGGCGGATGCGCTGGTCGATGGCCATCAGCGCGTCGACCCCGGCCGAGAACGGCGTGGTGAGGGCGCCGCTGATCAAGGTGGCGACCCCGCCGAGGATCGCCTGCCAGACGAAGATGGCGCTCTCGTCGCCCACCGCGAAGACCACGGCGAACCCGGCGAGCGTCAGGGGGAAGGTGATCAGCGCCGCGGCCACACCGACCAACAGGCTGGTGAGCAGCCGGATACCGAGGATGCGCCAGAACGGCATCCCCGACGTGAGCCGCCACGACCGGGCGAACCCCGAGAACACCCCGCGCTGCTCGAGCACGATGACGGCCGTGACGAACCCGAGGCGGGTCCACAGGAAGAGGTAGAGGGGGACCGAGGCGAGGGCGGCCAGCACGAGCAGCACGATGGGGGCCGCCTGGGCGTCACCGGCCGCAACGAGCCACGCGATCGGCGGCCCGAAGAGCACGAGGATGAGGAGCAGGGAGCCGAGGATCGTGAGCAGGACGGCCCCCGCAACGGCCGGCAGCCGGCGCTTGGTGCCGTCCCAGGTCTCGCCGATGCCCACCTTGCGACCGAGCACGGCCTGACCGATGACGTAGGCGAGGAAGCCGGTGAGGGCCACGGTCGAGACCAGCGAGCCCAGCGTGGGCAGGTTGGAACCGATCGTGCCGTAGAGCCCGGCCGACGCGTTGTCGATCGACAGGTCGTCCTGGCTCGCGATCCAGGCACCCAGTGCCGTGGCCGGCACCAGGCAGATCAGCGAGGTGACGAAGGCAAGGCCAACGGTGGCGGCGACGTTCCCGCGGATGGCCTTGGTGACGGCGCCGTAGAGGTCACCGAGGGTCAGTGGTCGCAGCGGGATGATGCCGGGTCGGAACTCCAGGCCGGCCACGCGCGGCCCACCCGGGGGAGGGGGGCCGAAGCCGGGGGGTGGCGCCGCGTAGCCCGGCGGTGGCGCGCCGAAACCCGGGGGAGGTGCGGCGTAGCCGGGCGGTGGCGCGGGGTAGTCCTGCGGTGGTGCGCCGTACCCGGGGGGTGGCGCGGCGTAGCCGGGGGGTGGCGCGGCGTAGCCGGGGGGTGGCGCGGCGTAGCCGGGGGGTGGCGCGGCGTAGCCGGGGTGGCGCGGCATCCGGGCCTGGCGAGGCCGGCGGCGGGACCTGCTCCGGGGGCGGCGCGGACCCGGGCGCGACCCACGGACCTTCACTCATTGCGCAACCCCTCGATCGACCACGGCACGACCCTAACCGACAGGCTCGGCCGCCGTGACGAGGTCGCGTTCGACGTCCTTGGCGCGGGCCGGCTGCGCACCGAGCGCGGTCTGCCGGCGCACGATCTCGGGCTCGGCCCGCATCAGGGCCAGCCCACGCCGCACCAGGGTGACCGGGGGCTTGCGGCGCTCCTTGAGGTCGCGAGCCAGGCGGCGCACGAAGGTGACTCCGGGGCGGTGGTGAACGCACCACGCACTGTGCAGCACGCCGCACTCGCGCAGCCGGTCGACGACTTCGGCCGCGAAGATGCCCTCGGCGATGACCAGGTCGCCCGGGGCGGCGACGACCTCGTGGTGCCCTACCGCCCGGCTCGTCGAGATGTCATACACCGGGGTGTCGGTGCGGCCGGTGTCGACGAGCTCGCACAGCGAGGCGACCGCGCGGTCTGCATCCCAGCTGTCGGGGTGGTCCCAGTCGATGATGCCCAGGCCCTCACTGCGCGGCATCGAGGGGTCGTCCTCGTCGCGGTAGAAGTCGTCGAGGCGGAAGATCGGCCAGCCGTGGGCGGCGTGCAGCCGCGACGCGAGGCGCGACTTGCCCGAGCCGCTCGGCCCGGCGAGCACCACGACCCGCTGGCGCGGGCCGGCATCCGGGTGTGGTTCCGACGAGCTCGACGCCACGGCGGTGCGGTGAGGGTCGGATGCTGCCCGGTGGGCGTCGGATGCCGGGTCGCGGGGTTCCGCCGCCTCGTCCGTCACGGGTGGCAAGTGTACGGGGCCGCCCGGGCCGCCCTCATCCCTCCGCCCGTCCGCCCTCATCCCTCCGCCGCCCCCGAGGCCGCCCTCATCCCGCCGCCGCCCCCGGGGCCGCTGCCCCGAAGCCGACTTCTTGCGGATTTCCTCCCCGCGCTTCCCCACTTCGTGCGACTTACCCACGGTTCTCGCAGTCTCGGGCCGGCGAGAACCGTGGGTAAGTCGCACGACGTCGGGTCAGTGCGGGTGGGAGATCGGCAAAGAGTCGTCGTGGGGTCGGATGCCGGGTGGGGGATCCGCAAGAAGTCGGGGTCCTGGGTCAGCGGCCCTTGGGGTGCCAGACCGTCTTGGTCTCGAGGAAGGCCGTGAGCCGGGACAGGTCGGGCGTCGCGGAGAAGTCGGGCTCGACCGCCTCGGCGCCGGTGCCACCGGGGCGCAGCACCCGCTTGAGGTTCTCGGCCGACGCCTCCTCGAGCGCACCCCAGTCGACGCCGTCGGCACCCGCGGCACCGGTGAGGTCGATGGCGTTGACGTCGCGGTGGCTCGCGAGCCACGGAGCCATCTCGGCGGTGCGGCCAGTGACGATGTTGACCACGCCGCCGGGGACGTCGGAGGTGGCGAGGCACTCGGCCAGGGTGATGGCCGGCAGGGGGCGGTTCTCGCTGGTGAGCACCACCGCGGTGTTGCCCGACACGATGACCGGCGCGACGACCGACACCAGGCCGAGCAGGCTCGACCGCTGCGGGGCGAGCACCGCGACGACCCCGGTGGCCTCGGGCGCGGAGATGTCGAAGTAGGGCCCGGCGACCGGGTTGAGCCCGCCCAGCACCTGGGTGAACTTGTCGGACCACCCGGCGTACCAGACCCAGCGGTCGATCGCCTCGGACACCACGGCCTCGGCCCGCGCCGGGGTCAGGCCCTCGCTGTCGCGGACGTCCTGCACCAGCTGGGCCCGTCGCGACTCCATGACCTCGGCCACCCGGTAGAGCACCTGGCCCCGGTTGTAGGCCGTGGCCCCCGCCCAGCCCGGCTGCGCCTTGCGCGCCGCGACGACGGCATCCCGGGCGTCCTTGCGCGAGCCCAGTGCGGCGTTTGCGAGGAATCGCGGTGCGCGAGAAGCAGATCCGCGGCGAGCAGCGGCCGCCGACGGCACGGCGTACACCTCGTAGGAGCGGCCGCTCTCGCTGCGGGGGAACTTCCCCCCGATGTAGAGCTTGTACGTCTTGCGGACGTCGACCCGCGCGCTCACTTGTCAGCTCCCGTCGTGACGTAGGCCTCGAGGCCGTGGCGGCCGCCCTCGCGGCCGTAGCCCGACTCCTTGTAGCCGCCGAACGGCGAGGTCGGGTCGAACTTGTTGAACGTGTTGGCCCAGACCACACCGGCGCGCAGCTGGTCGGCCATCCACAGGATGCGGCTGCCCTTCTCGGTCCAGACGCCGGCGGACAGCCCGTAGGGGGTGTTGTTCGCCTTGGCGACGGCCTCCGCCGGGGTGCGGAAGGTGAGCACCGACACGACCGGCCCGAAGATCTCCTCCTGGGCGATGCGGTGCGTCTGGCTCACCCCGCTGAAAACCGTTGGGCGGAACCAGAACCCGTTGGTTGGCAGCTCGCAGCCGGAGTCCCAGCGCTGTGCACCCTCGGCCTCGCCGACCGCCACCATCTCCTCGATGCGGTCTAGCTGCTTGCGCGAGTTGATGGCGCCGACGTCGGTGTTCTTGTCCATCGGGTCGCCGACGCGCAGGGTGGCCAGGCGACGCTTGAGCCGGGTGTCGAGCTCGGCGGCGATGTTCTCCTGCACCAGGATCCGGCTGCCGGCGCAGCAGACGTGGCCCTGGTTGAAGAAGATGCCGTTGACGATGCCCTCGACGGCCTGGTCGATGGGGGCGTCGTCGAAGATGATGTTCGCCGCCTTGCCGCCCAGCTCGAGGGTGGCCTTCTTCCGGGTGCCGGCGATGGAGCGGGCGATCATCTTGCCGACCGCGGTCGATCCGGTGAAGGCGAGCTTGTCGATGCCGGGGTGGTCGACGATCGCCTGCCCGGTGGCGCCGGCGCCGGTGACGATGTTGACGACGCCAGGGGGAAGCTCGGCCTGCTCGCACACCGAGGCGAAGAGCAGGGCCGTGAGCGGAGTGGTCTCGGCCGGCTTGAGCACCACCGTGTTCCCGCAGGCCAGCGCCGGCGCCACCTTCCAGGCGAGCATCAGCAGCGGGAAGTTCCACGGCACGATCTGGCCGACGACGCCGAGCGCGCGCGGGTTGGGGCCGAGCGAGGCGTGGTCGAGCTTGTCGGCCCAGCCCGCGTGGTAGAAGAAGTGGGCCGCCGCCAGCGGGAGGTCGACGTCGCGGGACTCCTTGATCGGCTTGCCGTTGTCGAGCGTCTCGAGCACGGCGAACTCGCGGGCCCGCTCCTGCAGGATCCGCGCGATCCGGAAGAGGTACTTGCCGCGGTCGGCGCCGCTCATCCGCGACCAGACCCGGGTGTACGCGGTGCGTGCGGCGCGCACCGCGGCATCCACGTCGTCGGCGCTGGCCTCGGACACCTCGGCGAGCACCTCCTCGGTGGCCGGGTTGACCGTCTTGAACGGGGCACCGCCGGTCGCCTCGACGAACTTCCCGCCGATGTAGAGGCCGTAGCTGCTCGCGATGTCGACGACGGCCCGGCTCTCGGGTGCCGGGGCGTACTCGAAGGGGGACATGGTTCTCGTTCCTCGATCCGTGGGGACTCGGTCGCGGTCGGTCAGGCGTGCGGTCAGTAGAGGCTGGGGGAGTCGTCGGCCACGTAGTCGCCGCCGGAGTAGGCGCCGGTGCGCATCCGCTGGCGCTGCAGGATCAGGTCGTTGAGCAGGCTCGAGGCGCCGAAGCGGAACCAGTGGTTGTCGAGCCAGTCCTCACCCGCGACCTCGTTGACCGCCACGAGGAACTTGATGGCGTCCTTGCTGGTGCGGATGCCGCCCGCGGGCTTCACCCCGACCTGCGCGCCCGTGGTCTCGCGCCAGTCGCGCACCGCCTCGAGCATGACGAGCGTGACGGGCAGGGTCGCGGCGGGGGAGATCTTGCCCGTGGAGGTCTTGATGAAGTCGCCGCCGCCGAGCATCGACAGCCACGAGGCGCGGCGCACGTTGTCGTAGGTGACCAGCTCACCGGTCTCCAAGATCACCTTGAGCCGGGCGCTGCCGCAGGCGGCCCTCACGTCGGCGATCTGCGAGAACACCGTGAGGTAGTCGCCGGCGAGGAAGGCACCACGGTCGATGACCATGTCGATCTCGTCGGCGCCGGCGTTCACGGCATCCGCGACGTCGGCGAGCTTGACGGGCAGGCTCGCGCGGCCGCTGGGGAAGGCGGTGGCGACGGCCGCGACCTTGACGCCGCTGCTGCCCAGCGCCTTCCGAGCCGTGGCGACCATGTCGCCGTAGACGCAGACTGCGGCGGGCCGGGGGGTGGTCATGTCGGTGGGGTCGGGCACCAGCGCCTTGGCCGCGAGGCCGCGCACCTTGCCGGGGGTGTCGGCGCCCTCGAGGGTGGTGAGGTCGATCATCGAGATGGCGGTGTCGATGGCCCACGCCTTGCTCGTGGTCTTGATCGAGCGGGTGCCCAGGGCCGCGGCCCGGTCCTCGCAGCCGACCTGGTCGACACCGGGCAGGCCGTGCAGCCAGCCGGTGAGGGCCCGGTTCGACAGGCGGGACACGCCGAGCAGCTCTCGGGCGCGCTCGGTGGGGTCGACGACGGTGGCGGTGCTCACCGGGCGAGTCTACGGGCGCGCATGGGCGCCGAGCACCGCCCGAGGTGGCGCACCTGCACGACCCGGGGAAGGACCTGCTGGCAGCATCGGCCGAGGGCGGTGCGGGTGCCACCTCGACCTGCGGGAGCGTGGTCGGATGCCGGGAGCCTCACCCCCAGTCGTCGGGCGGGGTGAACTGGCAGCTCGCCGTAGAGGTGCTGGGCGGCACCCGGGTCGGCCGCGCGCAGGTTGCTGCAGTTCCACGCCCCCGGGCTGTTGACGAGCTGGGCGCCCTTGCGGCGCCGGGCCTGCCGGGGGCGACGTCGGGCTGCTCGACGTCGATCCAGCAGGTCACTCCGTGGGGCGAAATCGACCTGTTGGTCGATTCCGGTCCCACGGGGGTCGGGCCGGTGCGAGGCTCGACGTGTGGGCTGGTGGAGCGACCGTGAAGCGCGGCGGCTGCGTGCGATGTACGTCGGTGGCCGCGGCAACCCCATGGCCCGGCGCTACTCACGCGCCTGGTCGTCGGTCATGGCCAGTGGCTTCGGCCCGCGCCGCTGGGCCACCCTCGAGGTGCGTGGGCGGCGGTCGGGTGAGCCGCGCCGCTTCCCGCTGGGCCTGGCCGACGTCGACGGGCACTGGTATGCCGTGTCGATGCTCGGCGAGTGCGCCTGGACCCGCAACGTCCGCGCCGCCGAAGGCGAGGTCGTGCTGCACGGCCGGGGCTGGGGGCGCGCGCACCTCGTCGAGGTGCCCGTCGACGAACGGGCGCGGGTGCTCGCGCGCTACGTCGAGAAGGTGCCGGGCGGGCGTCCGCACGTGGCGGTGCCGGTGGGCGCCCCACTGGTGGTGTTCGCGGCGGTGGCCGACCGGCATCCGGTCTTCCGCATCGAACGTCCCCAGATCGACCAATAGGTCACAGGATGGACGCTCGGTCGGGTCGCGCTTCCCCTTCCGCTGTGCTTGCGGCCTCGAGCGGGTCTACTGCTGCCCCGGGTCAGGGGGCGGTGGCTGTTTCGAGGTCGGCCCGGATGCCGGCCAGCCGGGCCGCCGCGCGATCACGCGCGCCGCGCAGGTCGTCGCCGTCGACCGGCTCGATGACCTCGAGGTAGACCTTGAGCTTGGGCTCGGTGCCCGAGGGGCGCACGATGACGCGCGAGTCATCGGCGAGGAAGTAGCGCAGGCCCTCGGTGGGGGGCAGCCCGCCGTCGCCGCGGGCGAGGTCGTCGGCCCGCACCACGTCGACACCGGCCACCGAGGTCAGCGGCGTCGAGCGCAGCCGGGCCATGATCCGCCCGATCAGCGACAGGTCGTCCACCCGCACCGAGAACGAGTCGGTGGCGTAGACCCCGTGCTCACGGGCGAGGTCGTCGAGCCGGTCGACCAGGGAGCGACCCTGCGTCTTCAGCGTCGCGACCAGCTCGGCCACCATCAACGCGGCCGAGACGCCGTCCTTGTCGCGCACCTTCCCGGGGTCGACGCAGTAGCCGAGCGCCTCCTCGTAGCCGTAGCGCAGCCCCGGCACCCGCCCGATCCACTTGAACCCGGTCAGCGTCTCCTCGTGCCGCACCCCGGCGGCCCGGCACATTGCCGCGAGCAGCCGCGACGACACGATCGAGTTGGCGAACACGCACTCGGCCGAGTCGGGCAGCACCCCACCGGCCGTGCCCCGGGACAGCACGTGCGAGCCCAGCAGCGCCCCCACCTCGTCGCCGCGCAGCATCCGCCACCCACCGGGCCCGGGCACCGCGACCGCGCACCGGTCGGCATCCGGGTCGTTGGCGATGACGACGTCGGGGTTGGTCTGCTCGGCGAGCTCCAGCGCGGCGTCCATCGCACCCGGCTCCTCCGGGTTGGGGAAGGACACCGTGGGGAACATCGGGTCGGGCTCGGCCTGTGACTCGACCGGGATCGGCGCCGCGTACCCGGCGGCGAGGAAGGCCCGGCGCACCGTCTCGGTGCCGACACCGTGCAGGGCGGTGTGCACGACGACGACGCCGCGGGGGCTGTCGGGTGCCACCACCCCCCTGACGTCGTCGAGGTAGGCGTCGAGCACCGAGTCGTCGAGGGTGTGCCAGCCGTCGTCGGGCATCGTCACCGACTCCACCGACGGCACGGCCGCGATCTCGGCGGCGATCAGGGCGTCGACCGGCGGCACGATCTGCGAGCCGTCGCCGACGTAGACCTTGTAGCCGTTGTCCTCCGGCGGGTTGTGCGAGGCGGTCACCATCACACCGGCATCCGCACCGAGGTGGCGGATCGCGTAGGCGAGCACCGGCGTCGGCAGCGGGTGCGGCAGCACCGACGCCTGGCCGCCCATTCCCACGACGACCGCGCAGGTGTCGTGCGCGAACACGTCGGAGTTGGTGCGGGCGTCGTAGCCGACGACGAGGTAGGGCTCGGGGTCGAGCGTCTTCAGGTAGGCAGTGAGCCCGGCTGCCGCGCGGATCACGACCGCGCGGTTCATCCGGTTGGGGCCGCCCCCGAGGTGCCCGCGCAGGCCGGCGGTGCCGAACTCGAGCATCCCCGACATGGCGTCGGCGAGCTCGGTTGCTGCGGCCCCGTCCCCGGCCTCCGCGGCGGCGGCGAGCCCCTCGAGCTCGGCGCGGGTCACGGCATCCGGGTCGTCGGCGGCCCAGGCGCGGGCGGCCGCGAGCAGGTCGGCGAGCGGTGCGTCAACGGCATCCGGCATGGCGGCCTCAGATCCGGCCGACGACGGCGGCGAGGAGGCGGCCACACCGGTCGGCGGCATCGCGCCCGGCCTCGAGCACCTCGTCGTGGCTGAGCGGGGTCGGCGAGATGCCGGCGGCGGCGTTGGTGACGAGGGAGATGCCGAGCACCTCCAGGCCGCTCTGCCGAGCGGCGATCGCCTCGAGCGAGGTCGACATGCCGACCAGGTCGCCGCCGAGGATTCCGGCCATCCGCACCTCGGCCGGGGTCTCGTAGTGCGGCCCGCGGAACTGCACGTAGACGCCCTCGTCGAGGCTCGGGTCGATCTCCTGGGCGATGGCGCGCAGCCGCGGCGAGTAGACGTCGGTGAGGTCGACGAAGTTCGCGCCCTCGATGGGGGAGGTCGCCGTGAGGTTGATGTGGTCGGAGATCAGCACGGGCGTGCCCGGCGCCCACTGCGGGCGCAGGCCCCCGCAGCCGTTGGTGATGACGACCGTGCGGCAGCCGGCCGCGGCAGCCGTGCGGATGCCGTGCACGACTGCGCGCACGCCGCGCCCCTCGTAGTAGTGGGTGCGGGTGCCGTAGACGAGTGCGCGGCGTCCGGTGTCACCGATCGCGACCGAGCGCATGACGCCCGAGTGGCCGGCGACGGCCGCCTTCCCGAAGCCGGGGACGTCGGTGTTGTCGATCGTGGCGAGCGTCTCGCCGATGAGGTCGCCGGTCTGCCCCCACCCGGAGCCGAGCACCAGGGCCACGTCGTGGCGCTCCACGCCGGTGCGCTCGCGGATGACGGCGGCGGCGGCGTCGGCGACCGCGAACGGGTCGGTCGCGGGGTCGGAGAGGTCGTGGGCGGCAACGGTGTCGGTCACGCACGGCAGCGTAGCGAGGCAGCCGGATGCCGGGCGACGCGTGGGTGCCCGACCCCGCCGGCCGCTGCACCCCGACTTCGTGCGACGTGGGTGCGGGTATTGCGGCGTGCAGAGCCAGAAACCGCACCCACGTCGCACGAAGTGCGCGAGCTATCGGGGCGCGGTCGGGAGGTCCGAGCGGGAGGAGGCGTCCGGCATCCGCGCCTGACGGAGGCAACTCGTCGAAACTTTGTCGAGGGAAGTGCATCCAGCGAAGAGCCGGCGGCGGAAGAAGGGGTGTCAGACCACCTCCGTACTTTCGAAAGGACCTCCCGCCATGCGACGCATCCTCCCCGTGGCCGCCGTCATCGCCCTCGCCATCACCACCGCCGCCTGTGGCAGCAGCGACGCCGACACCGCCGCCAGCAGCGCGGCCCCGGCCACCACCTCCGCCGCACCCTCGCCCTCGCCGAGCGAGTCGATGGCCACCGCCGACATCGTCGACACCGCCGTCGCGGCCGGCAACTTCACGACGCTGGCTGCCGCGCTCACCGCGGCCGGCCTGGTCGACACCCTCAAGGGCGCCGGGCCGTTCACCGTCTTCGCCCCGACGGACGACGCCTTCGCCAAGCTGCCCGCGGGCACCGTCGACACCCTGCTGAAGGACCCCAAGGGCGACCTCACCCAGATCCTGACCTACCACGTCGTGCCCGGAAAGGTGATGGCCGCCGACGTGGCCAAGCTCGACGGCCAGAAGGTCAAGACCCTGCAAGGCGGTGAGCTCACCGTCGGCGTCAACGGCGACAAGGTCACCCTCACCGACGCCGCCGGCAACACCGTGAACGTCACCACGGTCGACGTCCCGGCGAGCAACGGCGTCATCCACGTCATCGACGGGGTGCTGATGCCCAAGTGACCTGAGCACCCGAGCGGGGGTACGCCCCCCGCACCGCACCCATTGCTCGTCACGACGCCCGACTTCGTGCGACTTGCACTCGGTTTCGCAGCCTCCGGGCCGTGAGAACCGTAGGCAAGTCGCACGAAGTGCGTCGTGGGCCCGTCAGGGGGCGACGGCGAGGGCGGCGTCGCCACGGGGGGACAGGCTGACCGGGTCGCCCGCCGCGAACCCCGTGACCTCGGTGTTGGGCACCTGCACGGTGACCAGGGTGCCGTCCGGGGTGCGCACGATGACCCGGCCGTGGCCGCCGAGGAAGCTGGCGCTGACCACGGATGCCGTGCCGTCGGCCGAGTGCTCGACGTGCACCCCCTCGGGCCGCACCAGCACCAGCGCCTCGGGCCCGGTCGCCGAGCCCGGCAGCAGCGGCACGCTGCCGCCCAGGAGAAAGGCCGTGGTGCCGTCGACGCGGGCCCGCACGCGGTTGGTCAGGCCCACGAAGTCGGCCACGAAGGGAGTCTGCGGGGCGCTGTAGAGCTCGGCCGGCGGCGCCAGCTGCTCGAGCCGGCCCACCGACATCACCCCGACCCGGTCGGCGACGGCGAGCGCCTCCTCCTGGTCGTGGGTGACGAACAACGTGGTGGTGCCGACCTCGAGCTGGATGCGGCGGATCTCGTCGCGCAGCTGGGTTCGCACCTTGGCGTCGAGCGCCGACAGGGGCTCGTCGAGCAACAGCACCTGCGGCTCGATGGCCAGTGCCCGCGCCAGGGCGACCCGTTGTTGCTGGCCGCCCGAGAGCTGGTGCGCGTACTTGTCGGCGTGCTCGTCGAGCCCGACGAGGTCGAGCATCTCGGCGGTGCGAGCCCGCCGGGTCGCCTTGTCGCGCCCACGCAGCTCGAGGCCGAACTCGACGTTCTGCCTGGCCGTCATGTGCGGGAAGAGGCTGTACGCCTGGAACACCATCCCCATGTCGCGCTTGTTCGCCGGCACCGAGGTCAGGTCGCGGCCGCCGACCTCGACGGTGCCCGAGTCGGGGTCCTCGAGCCCGGCCAGGCAGCGCAGCGCGGTGGTCTTGCCGCAGCCCGACGGGCCGAGCAGGGCGACGAACTCGCCGGGCTCGATGTGCAGGGTGAGCCCGTCGAGGGCCGCCACCCCGCCGTAGACGCGGTGCAGGTCGGTGAGGCGCACGGCGGTGCCGCGGCTGGTCTCGGTCATGCGGCGGCATCCTTGCGGTCGGCGCGAAAACGTCGGAGTCGGGCGACGGGGGAGCTGCCGGCGGTGCTGCTGCCCACGAACGACATCGCGAACAGCACCCCGAAGGCGAAGGCCAGGGCGAGCAGGCCCACCGCCACCGAGATCTTCGCGTCGGACTTGCCGAGCTCGTACATCGCCACCTGGAGGTTCTTCTTGCTGAACAGGCTCGCGATGGTGAACTCGCCGAGCACCAGGGCCACGGACAGGAACGACGCCGAGAGCACCGACGAGCGCAGGTTGGGCAGCACGATGCGGCGCATCACGGTGAACCACGACGCGCCCAGGGACCGGGCGGCCTCGGACAGGGTGCGCACGTCGATGGCGCGCAGCCCGGCATCGAGTGAGCGGTACGCGTACGGCAGCACGAGCACGACGTAGACGAAGGACAGCAGCAGGGTCGAGGACCCGAAGAAGTAGTAGACCCACGCGTAGACCGGTGCCAGACCCACGACGAGCACGATCGCCGGCACGGTGAGCGGCAGCAGGCAGATGAACTCGACGGTGCGCGACAGGCCGGGCAGCCGCAGGCGCACCCACGTCATCGTCGGCACGAGGATGACGAGCATGACCAGCGGGGTGACGATCGCCAGGCCCACCGAGGCCAGGAACCCCTCGCGCAGCGCGGGGTAGTCGGTCGTGATCTTCCCGACGTCGACGAGGGTGGCCCAGGTGTCGGCGGTGTGGCCGTTGCCGCCGGGGCCCTGGGTGGTGAACTCGAGCGCGCCGAGCAGTGGCAGCAGGAAGAAGGTCACCGCGAGCGTGATCGCGCCCCAGCGGAAGGCGGTCTGCCGGCGCAGGTAGGCGGCGCGCTGCCCGCTCATCGCTGCATCCAGCGGCTGGCACGGCGGTCGAGGAACACGTAGGCCGTCATCACCAGGGCGACGACGACGATCATCGCCAGGGCCATCGCCTTGCCGACGTTCTCCTGCCCCAGGATGACCTCCGAGCTCAGCGTTCCGGCGATCTGCAGTGGCAGCAGCGGGGTGCCCTGCGAGATGAGCGCCTTCGCGGTGGCGTAGGCGGAGAAGGCGTTGGTGAACAGCAGCAGCATCGCGCCGACGAACGACGGCAGCAGGATGGGGCCCGCGACCCGGCGCCAGAACGTCCAGGTCGTGCCCCCCAAGGTCTGGGTGGCCTCGCGCCACTGGGGGCGCAGCCCCTCGACCGCTGGCAGGAAGACGATGACCATGAGCGGGATCTGGAAGTAGAGGTAGACCAGCATCAGGCCCTTGTTCCAGCCGTAGAGCCAGAACCCGGTGCCGGTGTCGACGCCGACTCCGTTGAGCCAGGCGGTGATCAGGCCGGTCATGCCGAACGACGCCACGAACGCGAACGCCAGTGCCACACCGCCGAACTGGGCCAGCACGCCGCACAGCGACGTGACGAACCGCTTGGTGACGCTGCTCGCCTTCGCCGTGCTCACGGCATACGCGAGGATGCCGCCGATCACGGCGCCGAAGAACGCGGTCACCGCCGAGAGCACCACGGAGTTGCGCAGCGCCCGGAGCACGGCGGGCGAGGTGAGCCCGTCGACGTTGGCCAGGGTGAAGCCGTTGTCGGTGCCGAGGAACGCGCCGACCAGCACCACGAGGGTCGGGATCAGCAGGAAGACCGTGGTGTACGCGAAGAAGGGGACGACGCCCAGGAGGGCACTCGACGGGCGACGCCGGCCGAGTGCCCTCCGTGCTGGGGCGTCAGCCAACGGCGTTGGCCCAGTTGGCGGCGAGGTAGGTCTTGCCGGACTCGGCATCGGCCTGCGTCGGCACGATCGGGGTGCCCTCCACCGGCGGCAGCGCGGCGGCCGCCGTGGCGTCGAGCGTGCCCGCGGTCTTCATGGCCTCGAAGCGGATCGGCCGGGCGCCACCCTTGAGCCAGAGGTTCTGGCCGGCGTCGGAGAAGAGGAACTCCTGCCACAGCCTGGCGGCCGCCGGGTGCGGGGCGTCGGCGTTCACCGCCTGGGAGTAGTAGCCGGCGATGACGGCCTCCTTGGGCACCATCACCTTCCAGGTCGGCAGCTTGGCCGTCTCGGCGGCGTTGAGGTAGTCCCAGTCGATGACCACCGGGGTCTGGCCGGACTCGATGGTCGCCGGGGTGGGGTCGACGGGCAGGAAGTTGCCGGCCTTGTTCAGCTGGCTGAAGAAGTCGACGCCCTTGGTGAGGTCACCGACCGTGCCGCCATTGGCGACCGACGCCATCTGCACGCCGGCGAAGGCCGCGCCCGCCTCGGTCGGGTTGCCGTTGAGGGCCACCTTGCCCTTGTACGCGGGCTTGAGCAGGTCGGCGACCGAGGTCGGTGCGGGCACCTTGGCCGAGTCGTAGCCGATGCCCATGTAGCCGCCGTAGTCGTTGACCCACAAGCCGGTCGGCTCCTTGAAGTCGGCGCCGATGTCCTTCCAGGTGGCGACCTGGTAGGGGGCGAACATGGCCGTGTTGGCCAGCGCGACGGCGGCGCCGAGGTCGAAGACGTCCGGCGCGCCCGACTGGCCCTTGAGCCGCTGGGCGGTGGAGATCTCGTCGGCGCTGCTGCCGTCGGGCTGGTCGCTGGTGATCTTGATCTCTGGGTACTTCGCCTGGAAGGCCTTGATGACCTCGCCGTAGTTGGCCCAGTTCGGCGGCAGGGCGATGACGTTCAGGGCGCCCTCCTTCTTCGCGGCCGCCTCGAGGGCGGCCATCCCGCCGAAGGCCTCGGCGGACGTCGCGGTCTTGGCGTCGGCGGCGCCCGACGAGCCGGATGCCGCCGGCGTCGAGGCGTTGTCACTGGGCGGCGAGCAGGCGACCACGGTCGCCGCGGCGAAGCCGATCATCGCGAGGGCGCCTGCGCGCCGGGTGAAGGAGATGGTCATCGTGGACCTCCGAGTTCGGGGCGGCGAGTGCCGGGGCCTCGCAACGGGGGCCCTTTCGCACTCTAGGGAAACAGGTGAAGGTATGGAACCGCACCAATGTGTGTTCTGCGAGACGCAACTCAAACGTGACCGCCGCTCCGGCAACCGTCCATCGCCGCACACCGTGCCGTTCACCCGGTGGTCGCTCCGGTCGACGCAGGGCGCCGGGCCACGCCGGAGCCGGCGTGGCCCGCCGGCCCGGCAGTGGTTGGATGGGCGTCGTGAGCGCGCGGTCGAGCAGAGTCGTCATCCTCGGTGGGGGGCCTGGTGGCTACGAGGCCGCCCTGGTGGCGGCGCACCTGGGCGCCGAGGTCACCGTCGTCGAGCGCGACGGGCTCGGCGGCGCCGCGGTGCTCACCGACTGCGTGCCCAGCAAGACGCTGATCTCGACCGCCGACTACCTGAGCGACTTCGAGACCGCCCACGAGCTGGGCGTGCACCTCGAGGACGCCGAGGGCGACGAGGTCGCGGATGCCGTGGCCGACCTGCGCGAGGTCAACACCCGGGTGCTCGACCTCGCCGCCGCCCAGAGCGACGACATCGCGACCCGGCTCGCCGAGGTCGGCGTGCGGGTGCTCGCCGGGCGCGCGGTGCTCACCTCGCCCACCACGGTGCGCGCCGAGACCGCCGGCGGCGTGCTCGAGCTCGAGGCCGAGGTCGTTCTGGTCTCCACCGGCGCCACCCCGCGCGTCATGGACACGGCCCGCCCCGACGGCGAGCGCATCCTCACCTGGCAGCAGATCTACGACCTCGACACGCTGCCCGAGCGGCTCGTCGTCGTCGGCTCCGGCGTCACCGGCGCCGAGCTCGCCCAGGCCTACCTCGGCCTCGGTTCCGAGGTCGTGCTCGTCTCCTCGCGCGACCGGGTGCTGCCTGGCGAGGACCCCGACGCCGCCCAGGTCATCGAGGACGTCTTCACCAAGCGCGGCATGGAGGTGCTCGGTCGCTCCCGGATGGCGGCCGTCGAGCGCACCGCCGACGGAGTCGTCGTGCGCCTCGAGGACGGCCGCGAGGTGCTCGGCTCCCACGCGCTGCTCGCCGTGGGGTCGGTGCCCCAGACGAGCGGCATCGGGCTCGAGGACGTCGGCGTCGAGGTCACGGCATCCGGGCACGTGGCGGTCGACCGCGTGTCGCGCACCTCGGTGCGCGGCGTCTACGCCGCCGGCGACTGCACCGGTGTGCTGCCGCTCGCGTCGGTCGCGGCGATGCAGGGCCGCATCGCGATGTCACACGCGTTGGGGGATGCCGTGGCGCCGCTGAACCTGCGCGTCGTGTCGGCCAACATCTTCACCGACCCCGAGATCGCCACGGTCGGGGTGACCCAGAAGGACGTCGACGACGAGGTCGTCGACGCCGAGGTGCTCATGCTGCCGCTGTCGCGCAACCCGCGGGCGAAGATGCTCGGCATCGAGGACGGCTTCGTGAAGCTGTTCGCGCAGAAGGGTTCTGGCGCGGTCGTGGGTGGTGTGGTCGTCGCACCGCGCGCCTCCGAGCTGATCTTCCCGGTCACCCTGGCCGTGCAGCACCGGCTCAACGTCGACCAGGTTGCCTCGACCTTCACGGTCTACCCGTCGCTGTCCGGCTCGATCGCCGAGGCGGCGCGTCGCCTGCACGCAACGGACTGACCACCCCGGCCGATTCCGCACCCCGCTGGGTGACGATGTAACCCTTGTCCCACCGACCCGTACTGGAGTACACCCCATGAAGATGATCCGGATGGCCGTCCTGGTCACCGCCGCCACGGTGGCCGTGACCAAGGCGAAGGAGTTCGCCCGCGACAACCCCGACCAGGCGTCGCGCACGCTCGACCAGGTGGAGTCGTTCGTGAGCAGCAAGGCCGGGCCGAAGTACGCGGACAAGGTGGGCAAGGGCGGGGCGGCGCTGCGCTCGAGCCTGGGCCTGCCGACGTCCTCGTCTGGCGGAACGGCTGGTCCGCCGCCGTCGTCGGCGCCCGGTGCGCCAACCGGCTTCGACCCCTCGATCTGAGCGGGCGCCCGGGCACCGGCGTGCCGATACCCCGAGTTCGGGGTGGGGCGCACGCCGGCGCGGCAGGATGGGTGGCCTGAGCACCCCTGTCCTGAGGAGCCTGCCATGAAGAAGGTTCGAGCCGCTGCCCTCGTCGCCGTGGTCACCACCGTGGTGAGCCAGGCCCGCGACTACGCCCGCGACAACCCCGACCAGGCGGGCGCGGCCCTCGACCAGGTCGAGCGGTTCCTGCGCGGCAGGATGGCACCCAAGCACGGGGCGTACGTCGACAAGGTGGGCGCCGGGCTGCGGCAGGGGCTCGGGCTGCCGACCCGTGACGCCACTGCGCCGAAGGCACCTCGCGACGCCGGCGCACCACTCACCGACCCCGATCCGGAGACCGCCGAGCCGCGCGCGCCGCACGGGTTCCGCGACCCGGTCGCCCCGAACCCATCGCCGGGCACGAGTGACGACCCCCAGCCCCGCCGGTGGGACGACGACCCCGCGCCGCTGACGCCGGGGGAGCGACCCCGCCACTGACCGCCCGCCCGACCGGCCCGGGAAGTGCCAGCGGGGAGTGGACGGGTGCGCCTGGTGACATGCAGTCAGGCTTGCCTGCGTGATCGTCATGCCGGCGACGTGGCGGCCGGCGTTCGACTGCATGTCTGTGGACGCACCTCGAGCTGCAGCCGTCGACGCCCGAGCTGGGATCAGGAGCGGGTGGCGGCGTCCGTCGAGTGATGCAGGGTGCGCGATGGAGCCCGCTCTGTGCATCACCTCCGGCCGGCAGGCCGGATCGAGGGGTCACAACATGCCCGGGATCCGCACCTCCGGCCGGCAGGCCGGATCGAGGGGTCACAACATGCCCGGGATCCGCACATCTCACGGGCATGTTGTGACCGGTCGACTGGCTCGCCCCACCTCCGACATCCGGCGCCCGGCATCCGGCCGACCGGTGCGTCAGCGCGGAGCTCCGGCCACCACGTCGCGGGTTACGGTGACAGACCGGCACGACCGACCCCGACGGAAGGACCGCCCGATGGCCAAGCTCCCCTCGAAGGCGCTCATCGCCATGGCTGGGACCGCCGGGGTCAGGGCCCGCGACCACGCGAGGAGGAACCCGCACACGGTCGAGCAGGCGCTCGCGACGGTGCAGGGCGGCGTCAGTCGCCGCACCAACGGCAGGTACGACACCCACCTGGCCACGGGGTCGACGGCGGTGCGCAAGGGACTGGGGATGCCGGAGGGTCCGCGATGACCGAGCAGCCAGTCCCCGGTGCGCCCTCCCAGCCGCCCGACCACGTGCCCACCACCCCTGACCCCACCACCCCCGACCCCGCCACCCCTGACCCCGCCGGACCGGTGCCGCCCGCGCCGGTTCCCGACCCCGGGAGCCCGCCAGCGCCTGGCCCCGACGTGCCGGCCCCGAGCCCGCTGCCGTCGTCTCCCGACGACCCGCAGCCCGGGCGCGGGCCGGACGAGCCCGGTCCGATCATTCCGGGGGAGCCCACGCCCGCGCCCCCGCTCTGACCTCGCTGGCGGCACGCGGCGCCGCCGCTGCCCGCCGTCGGGGTCGGTGCGGTGCTCCGGCCCACCGCGTGGGACGATGGACCCATCGAAAGGCGGGTGCATCGCATGGACTGTGCGGCCCTACTCCTGGAAAACCGGTCGAGCATCCTCGACGAGAGCTACACCGTTCTCGAGCGCTCGCACGTCCACCACTACGAGGCCGCCGGTGAGGAGTTCACCCGGGGACGGCTCGAGGGCCTGTTCGACCTCGTGGTCACCGCCATCGGCAACCGCGACCTCTCCGGCGTCAGCGCGTACGCCGTCAACGTCGCCGAGGAACGCTTCGCCTCCGGCTTCGACATCAGCGAGGTGCAGGCGGCGTTCAACGCCCTCGAGGAGGCGATGTGGCGCCAGATCGTGGCGCACGCAGCTCCCGAGGACCTCGCCCAGGACACCGGCATGCTCAACACCGTCCTGGGCTTCGGCAAGGACGTCCTCGCCCGCACCTACGTCTCGCTCGCCTCGCGACGGCACGTGCGCTCGCTCGACCTGTCGGCGCTGTTTGCCGGCACCCAGGCCCGACCGCAGAACACCGAGAACATCGACTGAACACCGGCTGGCTCGGAGCTGGCGGGCTCAGGCGTCCTTGATCTCGCAGAGCACTGCGCCGTTGGACACCGTGGCGCCGACCTCGGCGGCCAGCCCGGTGACCGTGCCCGCCTTGTGGGCGTTGATCGGCTGCTCCATCTTCATCGCCTCGAGCACGACGACGAGGTCACCCTCGGCGACGGTGGCGCCCTCCTCGACGGCGATCTTGACGATGGTGCCCTGCATCGGTGCGGTCAGCGAGTCGCCGGATGCCGCCGACCCCGCCTTCGCTGCGCCGGAGCGTCGGGGCGCCTTCTTCTTGCCACCGCCCGCGCCGCCGCCCGAGCCACCGCCGAGCGACAGACCACCGGGCAGCGAGACCTCGAGCCGCTTGCCACCGACCTCGACGACGACGGTCTGGCGCTCCTCGGCCTCGGCGGCGTCAGCGGAGCCACCGGCGTAGGCGGGGATGTCGTTGTCGAACTCGGTCTCGATCCAGCGGGTGTGGATGGTGAACTTCTCGTCGGGGTCGGCCGGGGCGAACGCCTGGTCGGAGACCACCTTGCGGTGGAACGGCGTGACCGTGGGCATGCCCTCGATGACGAGCTCGGCCAGGGCCCGGCGCGAGCGCTCGAGCGCCTGCTGGCGGGTGCGGCCGGTGACGATCAGCTTGGCGATCATCGAGTCGAACGCGCCGGCGACGGTGTCGCCCTCGAGCAGGCCCGAGTCCCAGCGCACGCCGGGGCCCTGCGGGACCCGCATGGTCGTGACGGTGCCGGGGGCGGGGAGGAAGCCGCGGCCGGCATCCTCGCCGTTGATGCGGAACTCGATGGAGTGCGCGTGCGGCTGCGGGTCGGGGTAGTCGAGCGACTCGCCGTCGGCGATGCGGAACTGCTCGCGCACGAGGTCGATGCCGGTGACCTCCTCGGAGACCGGGTGCTCGACCTGGAGGCGGGTGTTGACCTCGAGGAAGGAGATGTCGCCCTGCGGGCCGACGAGGAACTCGCAGGTGCCGGCACCGACGTAGCCGGCGGCGCGCAGGATCTCCTTGGACGCCCGGAGCAGCTCGGTGTGCTGCTCGTCGGTGATGAAGGGGGCCGGGGCCTCCTCGACGAGCTTCTGGTTGCGGCGCTGCAGCGAGCAGTCGCGGGTGGAAACCACGACGACGTTGCCGTGCTGGTCGGCGAGGCACTGGGTCTCGACGTGGCGCGGGTGGTCGAGGAAGCGCTCGACGAAGCACTCGCCCCGGCCGAAGGCCGTGACGGCCTCGCGCACCGCGGACTCGAACAGCTCGGGGATCTCCTCGAGGTTGCGGGCGACCTTCAGGCCACGACCGCCACCGCCGTAGGCCGCCTTGATGGCGACGGGGAGGCCGAACTCCTTGGCGAACGTGACGACCTCGTCGGGGCCCTGCACCGGGTCGGCGGTGCCGGGCACCAGCGGGGCCTTGGCGGCGAGGGCGATGTGCCGCGCCTTGACCTTGTCGCCGAGGCTGTCGATGGCCTCGGGGCCGGGGCCGATCCAGACCAGGCCGGAGTCGATGACCTTTTGGGCGAATCCGCCGTTCTCGGCGAGGAACCCGTAGCCGGGGTGCACCGCATCGGCGCCGGCCTCGTGGGCGATCTCGATCAGCTTGTCCTGCAGCAGGTAGGAGTCGGCCGGCGTGAACCCGCCGAGCGCGTACGCCTCGTCTGCGACCTTGACGTGCAACGCGTCGCGGTCGGGCTCGGCGTAGACGGCGACGGACCCGATGCCGTGGTCCGCGCAGGCGCGGGCGATGCGTACCGCGATCTCACCACGGTTGGCGATGAGGACTTTGCTGATGGCCATGGCTCGGACTCTATCGGTACGGTGCGGCCCCCACCCGGGCGGCCGGGCACCGCGCGGGCGCCGGTGTGACGCAGGCGACGGGCGGTCGGGTCAGACGCCGAGCGAGGTCGCCAACCGGCCCAGCAGGTCGGCCAGGGCCGCGCGTTCGTCAGGGTCGAGACCGGCCAGCAGTCGGGCCTCGTTGACCATGTGCTCGTCCATCGCGGCGTCGACCACCCCATGGCCCGCCGCCGTGAGCGCGACCGTTCGCGACCGACCGTCGAAGGGGTGGGCCCGACGCTCGACCAGGCCCCGCGACTCGAGCCGGTCGACCCGCTTGGTCACCGCCCCGGACGACACCATGGTCCGCTCGCCGAGCTCCCCCGGGCTCAGCGCGTAGGGGGAGCCCTGGCGGCGCAGGGTGGCGAGCACGTCGAACTCACCCTCGCCGAGCCCGTGCCGGCCGTAGACCGCGACCAGCTCGGGGGTCAGCGCCGCCGCGATGCGGTGGATGCGCCCGATCACGAGGATGGGGGAGGTGTCGAGCTCGGGGCGCTCGGCCCGCCACTGCTCGACGACGGTCGCGGCGTGGTCCATGCCCTCGACTTTATCTTCCATGGAAGATAAAGTCTCTTCCATGGAAGAGAAATCACCCGGCGCCGCCACCATCGCCCTGACCGCCGTCCCGCCGGTGGTGTGGGGCTCCACGTATGCCGTCACGCAGCTCTGGCTGCCACCGGACCGTCCGTTCTTCGCCGCTGCCGCCCGGGTGCTGCCCGCGGGGATGCTCCTGCTGCTCTGGGTGCGGCGCCTCCCGCGCGGCCGGTGGTGGGGGCGGTCGGTCGTGCTGGGCGGCCTGAACCACGGGCTGTTCTTCGGCCTGCTCTACCTCGCCGCCTTCCGCCTGCCCAGCGGGCTGGCCTCCACGCTCACCGCCCTGTCGCCACTGGTGGTCATGGGCGCCGCCTTCCTCGTCATCGGCGAGCGGCAGTCGCGGGTCACCCTGCTCGCGGCCCTGGTCGGGGTCGCGGGTGTCGTGACGCTGGTCTGGCAGAACGACCGGGCCGGCACCGTGGATGCCGTCGGCGTCGCCGCCGCGCTCGGGGCCGTCGCGTCGTCCGCGCTCGGCTTCGTCCTGGTCAAGCGCTGGTCGCCTCCGCACGACGTGCTGGTGACCACGTCGTGGCAGCTGGTCGCGGGTGGGCTGCTGCTGCTGCCGGTGGCCGCCGTGGTGGAGGGGGCGCCGCCGGCCCTCGACGGGTCGGCGCTCGCCGCGCTCCTCTACCTCGGGCTGGTCGGCTCGGCCCTGGGTTACCTGCTGTGGTTCCGCGGGCTCACCCGGATGGATGCCGGTGCCGTCGCCGTCGTGGGCCTGGTCAACCCCGTGGTCGGCACCGCGCTGGGGGTGCTGCTGCTGGCCGAGCCGTTCGGGCCCGTCCACCTGGCGGCGGTGGCGGTCACCCTCGGCGCCGTGCTGGTGGCGCAGGCGCCCGTGCGCCGGCGGCTGTCCGGCATCGGGGCTGTCGCTCGCCACCGTCGGTCGGCCGCACGCCCTACCGTTGGCTCATGCCCCACGTGACCACCACCGCCCTGTCGTCCCCCTCCGGCCCGGTGCCGATCCCGACCGTCGGCTTCGGCGTCTGGCAGGTGCCCGACGACGAGGTCGACGCGGCCGTGGTCGCGGCGCTGGATGCCGGCTACCGGCACGTCGACACGGCGCGGCTCTACGGCAACGAGGCCGGCGTGGGCCGGGCGCTGGCCGCGAGCGACGTGCCCCGCGACGACGTCTTCGTGACGACGAAGGTCTGGAACGACGACCACGGGCGCGACGCCACCCTCACGGCATTCGACGCCTCGATGGGCCGGCTCGGGCTCGACCTGCTCGACCTGTTCCTGATCCACTGGCCGGCCCCCCGGCAGAACCGGTACGTCGAGACCTGGCAGGCGCTGCGCGAGCTGCGCGACGACGGGCGGGTGCGCGCCATCGGGGTCTGCAACTTCCACGCCCCGCACCTTCAGCGGCTGTTCGACGAGACGGGGGAGTGGCCGAGCATCAACCAGGTCGAGCTGCACCCCTACCTCCAGCAGGCGCCGCTGCGCGAGTTCCACGCCGAGCACGGCATCGTCACCGAGTCGTGGAGCCCGCTGGCCTCCGGCAAGAAGGTGCTCGACGACCCGGTCGTCGGTGCCATCGCGCAGCGGCACGGCGCGACCCCGGCGCAGGTCGTCATCGCGTGGCACCTGGCGCTCGGCCTGGTCGTGCTGCCCAAGTCGGTCACGCCGTCGCGGATCGTCGAGAACCTCGCCGCCGCCGACCTCACCCTCACCGCCGACGACCTCGACGAGATCGCCGGCCTCGACCGCGGCTTCCGCACCGGCCCGAACCCCGACGAGTTCAGCTGACCCCGCGCCGCGCCGGCATCTCGCGGCAGGTGCCGCGGGGTGACCGCGCCGCAGCGGGAGACCGGGCGATGAGATCGTTCGGTGCCTGGAGGGCTTCCACCGCGACCGGCTGACCTGGTTGCTCTACGCGATGCTGGCGTGGTTCGCCTACCTCCAGGCCGTGCCCGGGCTGGTCGTGCCGCGCCTGCGGGACGAGCTGGGCTTCAGCTACTCGGTCGGCGGGCTGCACGTCGCGGCGTTCGCAGCGGGCAGCGCCGTGGGGGGTGTCGCGTCGGCTCGACTGGAGCGAGTCGTCGGCCGCGGCACCCTGCTGTGGTCGGCGGCTGCCGTGATGGCCACCGGGGCCGGGCTGCTCACCCTGGGCGGCGCCGTGCCGGCGACGATCGGTTCGATCGCCCTGATGCGCGTCGGCGCCGGCATCCTGCTGGCCACCGTGCAGGCCGGGTTGTCCGAGCACCACGCGAGCAACGGGGGGGTGGCCCTGACCGAGGCCAACGTCGCCGCCGCCGCGTCCTACCTGCTGCTCGCGGGGGTGCTGCTCGCCCCCGGCCGGTCGGCCACGGCGAGCGGGCGGGTCGTCGTGGTGACCGCGGTCGCCATCCTGCTCGCCCCGCTGACCGTCGGCACCCTCGCCGACGCCACCTCGCTCAAGGCCGCCCTCGTGGTGGTGCCCGTGCTGGTCTGCCTCGCCGCCGTCGCGGTGGGCGTCGCCGTGCGGGCGCGCCCGGCCGCCACCGTCGCGGCGTCCGCGCCGTGACTCCCGGTCGGCCGACGCGCGGCGGTGAGTAGCCAGGCTCATGGTGGCGGCCTCCGGGCGGGAGCACCATGGGAGCGTCACCTCCCGGGGTGACCATCCCGAGACCGAGGAGCCCGCGATGACCGCGCCGCCCGCCACCACCCCCACTGCCCCCGGTCACCGGGACCCGCGCATCCGTCCCGTGACACCGGCCCAGCTGCACTGGCTCGAGGGGGAGCTCGGGCGCTGGCGGGCCGAGGGGCTGGTCACCGCTGAGGTCGCGGACGCCATCCGGGGCCGCTACGTCGCGAGCCGGCGCCTCACGCTCGCGCGCATCGTGCTCACCCTCGGCGCCTGCTTCGTCGGGCTGGGGCTGGTCTGGCTGGTCGCCGCCAACCTCGACGTGATGTCGCCGCTCACCCGCTTCCTGCTGATGGTGGCGATCTGGCTCGCACTGGTCGTCGCCGCAGAGGTGCTCGCCGCGCGCTTCGCGAGGCGCGGCGACACGGCATCCCCGGTGGTGGGGGCAGTGCGGCTGCTGGCGGCCGCGGCGTTCGGCGCGGTGGTGTTCCAGGCCGCGCAGAGCCTGCAGGTGCCGGCCTACGGGCCGGCGCTCGTCGGCGTGTGGGGCCTCGGCGCGCTGCTCTGGGCGTATGCCGTGCGCGGTGTCGCCCCGCTCGTGCTCGCGGTCGGCCTGCTCGCCCTCTGGTTCGGGTGGCAGGTGGCCGCTGCGGGTGGCGGTGTCTTCGTGGTCTCGACCGCCATCGCGACCGCAGCACTGGCCGCCGTCGCCGTGGGGGTCGGCCACCTGCACACCCGCTGGCGCGAGCTGGCCGCGCCGTGGCGTGAGATCGGGGCGCTGCTGGCGATGGTCGCCCTGTTCGTCGCGGCGCTGCCCTATGCGTGGGGCGACGCCGAGGCCGACGTCGCGCTGCTCGTCGGTCTCGGCGTCGCGGTGGTGCTGGCCGCCGTCGCCTTCGTGCGTGGAGACCGTCTCGACCGGCTCGAGGTCGGGCTCGCCGCACTCGCCCTGGCACTGACCGCGGGGCTGTCGCTGTGGCGGTTCGACGCGAACGTGGTCGACACCGCCGACCTGCCGGCGGGGGCGTGGCTGCGCGCCGCGCTGTCCGTCGTCGCCTACCTCGTCGTCGCGAGCGGGTATGCCGTGCTCGGCGGGATGCGCGACTCCGGCCGGCTGACCTGGCTGGCCACGGCCGCGCTGGTCGTGTTCGTGACGGTGCAGGCGTTCGCGGTGTTCGCCCCGATCGTCTCGGGCGCGGCGCTCTTCCTCATCGTGGGTGTCGTGCTGCTCGGCACCGGGGTGCTGGCCGACCGGGGCCGCCGACGACTCGTCACCGAGGCGAAGGAGGCCCTGGTATGAGCGCCGGCGCGGGGCGGGTGGTGCGGGTCGGCGCCGTGGTGCTGGCGCAGCTGCTGCTGGTCGGGGTGGCCGTGTGGCCGTCGCTGTCCGCTCGGGTCACCGGTGAGCACGTCACCCTGCGGGTGCAGCCGTTCGACCCCATCGACCCGTTCCGCGGGGCCTACGCCGATCTCTCGTACCCCGACCTGCCGAGTGCCGGCGGTCCGGCAGCCTCCAGCCGCACGCCCGATCAGCAGCAGGCGCTGGACGACGCCCGGGGCGCGGCCTACGTGCCGCTCACCCGAGCCGGCGCGGTGTGGCTCGGTGGCCCGCTCGTACGCACCCCGCCCGCGGACGGCCTGTACCTGGCCTGCGACGACTCGGACTACCGGCTCCGGTGCGGCATCGAGAGCTGGTTCCTGCCGCAGGACGCGGCGGCGGGGTTGCAGGAGGCCCTGCGCGGGGGCACCGCCCGCGCGACCGTCACGGTCGACGCCTCCGGGCACGCGGCCCTGGTGGCGGTCACTGCTCCCTGACCCCTCGGACATGGAAGCGGGGCCGCCGCGGCCCTGAGCGCACGGCGGCCCCGCGGTAAGGGGGGTGTTACGGGGTCAGCAGGTCGACTTGTAGGCCGCCTTGCCACCCTCGCCGTTGAGGTTGTCCTTGGTGATGATCGTGAAGCCGGTCTGGATCTTCGGGTTCACGGTCTTGCCGGTGAGCGCGGCGTCAGCCTGCTCGATGCCGTCGGAGCCGATGGTGGACGGCTGCTGGGCGACGAGCGCCTGCACGGTGCCGTCCTGCAGCGCCTTGATCTGGTTCGGGCCTGCGTCGAAGCCGACGATGGTCACGTCCTTGGCGCCGGCCTGGCGCACACCGGTGGCCGAGCCCTCCGCGGAGAACAGGTTGGTGGCGAAGATGCCCGCGATGTCGGGGTCCTTCTGCAGGGCGGCCGAGACGAGGTTGGCCGCGGTGGCCGGGTCGTTGTGGCTGTACTGCACGCCGAGGTCCTTGAAGGTCGGGTCCTTGGCGACGGCATCCGAGAAGCCCTTGACGCGGGCGTCGACGGTGGATACACCCGGGTCGGTCGAGATGACGAGCACCTTGCCGCCACCGGGCTTGGCCGCCTTGATGGCGTCGAAGGCCGCCGCGCCGCCGCCGACGTTGTCGGAGCTGATCTGGGAGACCGCGAACGACGGGTCGTTCACCGTGGTGTCGACCAGCACCACCTTGATGCCGGCCTTCGCGGCCTGCTCGAGCGGCGCCTGCATGGCGGTGACGTCGGTCGGGGCGATCAGCATCGCGGCCGGCTTCGACGCGGTGACCGAGTCGACGATCGGCTTCTGCAGGGTGGGGTCGAACTTCTGCGGGCCCTGCGTGGTGACGGTGTACCCGAGCTCGGCGGCCTTGGCCTTGATACCGCACTCCATGGTGATGTAGAACTCGTCACCCGCCACGCCCTGGACGAAGGCGATCTGCTTGTTGTTGCTCGCGGCGCTGCCGCCGGCGGACGCGCTGTCCGAGCTGGTGCCGGACGAGTTGCCGCTGCTGCAGGCGGCCAGTGCCAGGACGGCACCGGCGGTGATCGCCGTGAGCCTGATGGTGTTCCTCATGGTGGTACTGCCTTCCTTCGGTGGGAGTTGGTGGTGCGAGTTCGTTGTGGGAGAGGGGGTTCGGCCGGGGTGTCCGGCACGGTGGTGTGCGACGGGCGCCTGGTCTAGGCCCCCTTTCCTCGGCTGGCCGCGGCTCGGCGCTGCTGGTCGACGTAGACGGCGGTGATGAGGATCGCGCCGACCGCGACGGTCTGCCAGTAAGGGGAGACGCCGATGATGACGAAGCCCGACTGCAGGGTGGCCGGGATGAAGAGGCCGACCATCGAGCCGAACATCGAGCCCACGCCACCGAAGATCGAGGTGCCGCCGATGACGACCGCCGCGATGACGTTGAGGTTGGTGAGTGACTGGCCGGCGATCGTCGTCGTGCCGTACTGGGCCAGCGACAGCAGACCGGCCAGCCCGGCGAGGAAGCCGGACAGGGCGTAGATCTGGATCAGCTTGCGGTCGACGCTGATGCCGACCCGGCGAGCGGAGACCTCGTTCGAGCCGATCGCGTAGGTGTAGCGACCGAACTTGGTCTTGTGCAGGGCGATTCCGCCCAGGATGACGACGATCAGCGCGATGATGCTGATCGCCGGGATGCCGCCGACGCGGCCGTAACCGATGTTGTCGACGAGCACGGTGGGCGCGGAGCGCACGTCGAGGCCGCCGGTGATGATCTGCGCGATGCCGAGGGCAACCGAGAGGGTGCCCAGGGTGACGATCAGCGGCGGCACCTTGGCCTTGGCGACGAGGAACCCGTTGAGGGCGCCCCAGAACAACCCGGACAGCATGGCCACGGTGAGGCCCACGACGGCCACGCCCCAGCCCACGCCCCCCATCGCCTCCATGGTCTTGGCGGCGACGACCGAGGAGACCACGAGCACCGACCCGACGGACAGGTCGATGCCGGAGGTGATGATGACGAAGGTCATGCCCACGGCGAGGACGGCCCAGATGGAGACGTTCTGCATGATGTTGGTGAGGTTGCCGGCGCTCAGGAAGATCGTCGGCCGCATGATGCCGAAGGCCGCGACGATGACGATGAGAACGCCGAGGATCCAGACCGACTGCATGGCCTTGAGCCGCTCGAGGATGCTGCCCTCGCTCGACGACGTCTCGATGACCTGGTCCGGCTGGGTGATGGTGCTCATGCCGCTCCCTCCTTACGGTCCAGGGCGCCGGTCATGGCGCCCACCAACTGTTCGACCGAGGTGTCCGCCGCCTGGTACGTCGCGACCCGCCGACCCAGGCGAAGCACCTGCACCCGGTCGGCCACCTCGAGCACGTGCGGCATCGAGTGCGAGATGAGGACGACCGCGAGGCCGCTGTCGCGCACCTTCTTGATCGTCTCGAGCACGTTGTGGGTCTGCACCACACCGAGTGCGGCCGTGGGCTCGTCGAGGAAGAGCACCTTGTTCGCCCAGGACACGGCGCGGGCGATGGCGACCGACTGCTTCTGGCCGCCGGACATCGTCCCGACCGGGACGACCACCGAGCGCACGGCCGAGCCGAGCTCGGTGAAGGCCGCCGCGGCCGTGCTGCGCATCGTCCGGTTGTCCATGAAGCCGAGCCGCCCGGCGACGCCGGCCCGCATCAGCTCGCGCCCGAGAAACATGTTCTGCGCGGCGTCGAGGTGCGGTGCCAGCGCGAGGTCCTGGTGCACGACCTCGATGCCGACCGCCGACGCCTCGTGCGGGGTGGCGAAGTGCACCCGCTCGCCGTCGAAGTAGATCTCGCCCTCGTCGATGTCGAGGTTTCCCGTGAGCGCCTTGACCAGGGTCGACTTGCCGGCACCGTTGTCGCCGATCAGGGCGACGACCTCGCCGGCGTTGACGTCGAAGTCGGCCTTGTCCAGGGCCTGCACCCGCCCGAAGCGGCGGCTCAGTCCGCGGGCCTCGAACAGGGCGCTCATGCGACGGCCTCCTGGTAGGGGCGGGCACGTCCCTCGATGATCGAGACGTACTCGTCCATCCTCCGTCGGCCCGTCTCGGACAGGAACTTCACTCGTTCGTCGTGACCCATGGCCACCGCCTCCTTCCAGATGGCGCGCCCGGCGATGAAGCCGCTGGCCCCGCCCTCGTCGCAGCTGATCCGCAGCACCCTGGCGAACTCGTCGGAGGACACCCCGGCCGAGAGCACGGCCCACGGGACGGTCAGGCGCGAGGCGAGCCGCCGGCAGGCCTCCGGGCTGCCCGGATACTCGAGCTTGAGCAGGCTCGGTGTGAGGTCGTCGATGAGCACGGCGGCCTCGATGATCGCGTCGGCGCGGGCCTCGGGGGAGAGCGGGGCCTCGTCGCGCAGGGGGTAGATGAGGTTCTCGATGATGGACGGGACGTTCTCGGCGGCGCAGTCGGCGACGAGGGCCCTCATGGCGGCGACGGCCTCGGCCGTGAGATCGCGGCCGTCGTCGCCGACCGGGCGGTCGGCCCGCACCTGGGCGAGGAACTTCATCCCGTCGGCGCCGCTGTCGCGCACCCATGCCGCGCCCTGGGCCGGGTCGAGCGTGACGGTCGGTTCACCGAGATGCGTTCCGCGAGAGCCAGGTTCAGCAGCCAGGAGCAGGCCGTAGGGCGGGACGCCCTCGACCCGGTGCGCGGCCGGGAGGCCGAAGGTGGGGTCGACGAGGAACGCCGACGCGCTCCCCGCCAGTGAGGCGATCATGTCGCGCTTCATCGCGATGATCTCCTCGTCGGTGGTGTCGGGAAGGTCGACGGCGGCGAGCATCCGCTTCAGGGTTCCGCGCTGGTCCATCGCGAGGACGGCGAACGTGCCCGCTGACGTGGCGATCGCGTCGAGTCCGGTTGACGTCATGGGGGGTGGCCTCCTAAGCCGAGGGTGGTGCGTGGCCCGCGGAGACCGTCTCCGCGACCGAGGTGAAGTAGGCGGCTGGGGGCCGCACGTCGCTGCTGGTGGAGCCGCCCCTGGTGGCAGCCCATCGCCCGTAGAGCGCCGCGCCACGAGGGCCCGGCTGCGAGATGGCGGCGACCTCGACCCGGGGCGCCAGAGAACGGCGCGCGTCGAGGACCGACGGCATCCGGCTCCAGCCACCCGCGAGGACGAGGCGCTCGATGGGCACCCCGGCGTCGCCGAGGTGCGAGAGCAGGTCGGCGGCGTGCGCCGTGCTGTGGTCCAGCGCCGCGCGCCAGACCTTCCCCGGGGTCGGCGAGTCGCCGCGCAGGTGCACGGTCACCTCTGAGTCCGACATCGAGAAGCCTGAGATGCCGATGTCGCCGCTGCGCTCGCCCTGGTGGGCCAGCGACTCGCGGTCGACCCGGCTGCGGCCGTCCTCGTCGTCCGCGCCGAGCAGGCGCAGCACGCGCTTGAGGACCAGCCCGGTGCGCATCCCGGCCAGCAGGCCGGTGGTGCCGTGCACGACATGGGGGTACACCGAGACGCCGTTGCGGCACAGCCGGCGCACGGCCTCGGGTTCGGGCACGTGGTTGCTGGCGACGAGGAAGGCCTCGGCGGTGCCGAAGCTGTCCATGGCGGATGCCGTGGCGGACGCGCCGGCTGCCGCCGCGGCGACGGCGTGGTCGTGCCCGGCCACGGTGAGCACCGCGCCGCGAGCGGCCGGCACCGGGTGGTCGGGCCGGACCCGACCGGCGGGGGTGCCGGCACCGACGAGCTCGGGGACGAGCTCGGCACCGACGCCGAGGTGGGCCAGCGCCGGCAGGTAGGGGGCGTTCGTGTGGATGTCGAGGAAGCCGGTGCGGCCCATCAGCGACAGCTCGGCCACCCGACGGCCACCGAGGCTGGCGATGACGTACTCCGGGAGCGAGAGCCACTGCATGCCTGCCAGCGAGAAGCCGGCGTCGCGCAGCCAGGCGATCTTGAACAGCGAGGCGACGTGGCTGACCCGCAGCCCGGTGCGCGCCGGGAAGTCGTGGGCGAGCTCGGCCGGCAGGGCGGCGACCTGGTCGGTGCCGCGCGGGTCGAACCAGGCGATGACGGGGGAACGTGGCACCCCGTCGGCGTCGACGAGCACCCCGGACTCGGCCATCGAGGTGAACCCGATGGACCGGATGTCGAGGGGGCCGTGCCGGCCGTTGCTGCTGCCGACGGTCGTGGCCGCCCGCGCAAGGAGGTCCTCGACCGCGGCCACGACGGCCCTGGGGTCGCGCTCGGCGCGCCCGTCGCCGAGCTCGTCCCACGTCGTGGCGACGGACAGGTCGACGAGCTTGGTGCCGTCGTCGGCCAGCGCCGTCAGCTTGGTGACGGTGGTGCCGAGGTCCAGGCCGAGGTCGACGACGAGGGGGTGCATCACGACGAGACCCTCCGTGGTGGCAGCTCACCGGAGCCGCGCTGGATCAGCCGGGTGGGCAGCACGGTCTCGACCACCGGTGAGTGGGGGTTGTCGAGCCGCCGGGCGAGGTGGTCGAACGCCGCGTGGGCGAGGGCGGTGGGGCGCTGGTCGACGACGGTGGTGGGGGGCGTCATCAGCTCGGCGAGGGGGAAGTCGCCGAAGACGACCACGGCGATGTCCTGTCGGTCGAGGCGCTTCAGTGCGCGCAGCACGCCGAGGCCCACGAGGGGGGTCGACGCGAAGACGGCGGTCGGCCCGTCGGCGGGAGCGAGCATCGCCATGGCGAGGGGGTAGGCCACCTCGCTGTTCCAGCAGCGGGTCTCCACCAGCTGGGGCTCCACCGTGAGGCCGGCTCCCACCAGTGCGTCGGTGTAGCCGGCGAGGCGGTCCTGCACGGTGGTGAACTCCTCGGTCTCGCCGAGGAAGGCGATGTGGGTGTGGCCGTGGGCGATGAGGTGGCGCACCGCCTCGACGGCACCCTCGTGGTCGGTCACCCGGACGACGTCCTTGTCGTCGATGCCGCACCGGCGGTCGATGACGACGACGGGGATGTTGTCGGGCAGGGCGGCCCGTGCGGTCTCCTCGTCGCCGAAGGGAGCGACCAGCAGGGCGGCCACCCCGCGCCGCACGAGCCGCTCGACCTGGGTGCGGGCGCGGGTGTCGTCCATGCCGGTCGAGGCGACGAGCACGTCCATCCCCATCTCCTGGGCACGGCGCTCGGTGACCGCGATGACCTCGCCGAAGAAGGGGTCGTTGAGCGAGTCGACGACCACGCCGATGGTGGGTAGCCGCCCGCCGCCGAGCCGCTGTGCCGCCGGGTTGGGGTGGTAGTCGAGCGCCTTGATGGTGGCCTGCACCTTGGCCACGGTCTCGGCGCGCACCCCGTTCGCCCCGTTGATGACGCGCGACACGGTCTTGATCGAGAAGCCCGACTCGCGGGCCACGTCGTAGATGGTGGGCTCGCTCACGCCGGCACCCCCTGGGCCAGGCGCTGCAGCAGGCCGTCGACCAGCGTGGCGTCGAGCATGCCGCCGCGCTCGTGCTGCACCGCGGCGGCTGCGACCGCCATCCCGTGTCGCACGGCGTCGACGTCGCGCGCGCCGCCGGCCAGCGCGTGGGCGGTGCCGGCCAGGAAGGAGTCGCCGGCCCCGATCGGGTTGGCCACCGGCACGCGTACCGCGTCGATCCACCAGGTGCCCTCGGCGGTGCTGAGGGCGGCGCCGTGCGAGCCGGCGGTGACGACCGCGCGGCGGGCGCCTCGGGCGTGCAGCTCGCGGGCCGCCGTCGTGCACCGGTCGGCGAGGTCGTCGCCCTCTTCCTCGACGTGCTCGTCGGCCCGGCCGAGGAGCAGCGCCTCCACCTCCCCGACGTTGGGGCTGACCAGGTCCGGGCCGCTGGGCAGGGTGGCGGCGAGCACGGCGGGCGCGGCGTCGACGTAGGCCGGCACCCCTCGGGCGTGGGCCGCCCGGACCACGTCGGCGTACAGGGTGGGCGGGACGTCGGGAGGCAGGGAGCCGGAGCAGAGCACCGCGGCGGGTGCCGTGCGGTGCACCTGCTGGGTGATGGTCGCGAGCAGCTCGTCGCGGTCCCACTCGTCGGGCTCGGGGCCACGCCCGTTCACGACGGTGACCCGGCCGGCATCCTCGAGGAGGATCAACGCCAGGCGGCTCTGGCCTCGGTGGTGCACGGGGACGAAGTCGCAGCCCTCCGCAGCGAGCAGGTCCGCCAGACGGGGGTCGGAGGCCGGGGTGAGGCCGATGAGGCGGGGACGGTCACCGAGGGCGCGCAGCGTGCGGCAGACGTTGACGCCCTTGCCGCCGGCAGTGACCTCGGTGCGGGTCGCGCGGCTGACCGAGCCGGGTAGGAGGGTGGCGAGCCACGTGGTCACGTCGATGCAGGTGTTGGGGGTGACGACGAGCATCGCGGGCCTCCTCGCCCAATAGACAGCGCTGTCAAGAGCAGATGCACTCTTGCTCGGATGCCTTTCTCCGACTAACGTAAGACCCCATGACAGCGCTGTCAATACCCCAGGTCCCCACCGCCGCCACCGTCGGGCTGCACCGCCGGATGTCGCGCATCACCGACGACGCGGGCCGAATCCGCACGATCGCCATCGACCACCCCGACAACTACCTGCTGCTCTTCGACGACGACCTCAGCAAGGTCTCGTTCGAGGAGGTCGTCGAGTCCAAGCTGGAGATGATCGCCGAGCTCTCGAAGCACGCCACGTCGGTGCTGGCCGACCCGGTCTACTGCTTCGGCCAGAGCATCGTCACCCGTGCCCTGCCCGGGGACGTCGGAGTCATCTCGGGCCTGGAGGACCTCTACTACACGCCGGCCACGAGCCCGGTGGGGTTCGACACCGCGCTTCGGCTCAAGGAGGGCTGGGGGCCGGCCAAGCTGTCGGCGCTCGGCGCCGACGCCGCCAAGCTCGTCGTCTTCCACCGTGCCGACGGCGACGCCGCGGAGGTCGCGCACCAGCACGAGGTCGTGGCGCAGGCGGCGGCCGACTGTCACGCCGTCGGTCTGCCGCTCATCGTCGAGCCGCTGTGGTTCCCGGTGGCCGGTGAGTCGATGGACGACCCGGTGGTGCGAGAACGCCGCCGCCGCAGCGTGATCGCCTCGGCCCGCAGCTTCCACGACGTGGGCACCGACATCATGAAGGTCGAGTTCCCGCTGCTCGACCTCACCGACCTCGACGCGTGCCACCAGGCGTGTGCCGACCTCGACGGGGCCATCGACGGGCCGTGGGTGCTGCTCAGTGCCGGCGTGACCTTCGAGGGCTTCCGCACCCAGGTCGACGTCGCCGCCGACCACGGCTGTAGCGGGTTCATGGCCGGTAGAGCCATCTGGGGTGACGCCGTGGGTCGGCTGGATGCCGGGCAGCGTTCTGCGGGAGCCGCACTGGCGGCCCGCCGGCTCGACGAGCTCGCCGAGGTGCTGCACGGGCGCGGCGCCCCCGCCTGGACCCCGGTGCCGATGGCCGACGCCGCGTCGGTGGTCGGCCCGACCTGGTACCGCTCGTACGGCGTCACCGGCGAGTGACGTGGGGGGCACGCTCGTCTGCGTCGGCGGGGCCCCGGGTTCCGGCAAGACGACCGTCGGCAGGCTCGTCGCTGCCGCCGGGGAGCTCTGCCTGGTCGACCTCGACAGCGTGACGACCGCGCTGGTCGAGGCGTTCGCCGTCTCGCTCGGCACCGTGGCCGACCTGGACTCCCCTCGCTTCGCCGCGCTGCGCGGCGCGCGCTACGCGTGCCTGGGTGCGGTCGTCAGCGACAACCTCCGGGCCGGTCGCGACGTGCTCGCCGTCGCGCCCTTCACGAGCGAGGCGGCGGATGCCGTCGCCTGGCGCGCGCTCGGGCGCACCTGGGGTGCCACCCGGGTGGTGCTGTGCTGGCTCGACCTCGACCCGTCGGTCGCAGCCGCCCGCGCAGCCTCCCGGGGGCTGCCACGCGACCTGGCGAAGGCGCGGCGGGCCAGCGGTTGGCCGGCCGGCTCGGGCGAGCAGCCGGCATCCGCGCTCGTCGACCGGGAGGGCGTCGACCTGGTGCTCGAGGGGTCGAGGGGGTCCGAGGCGGCCGCCGCTGCCGTCCTGGCGGTGGCGTGAAGGGCACAATGCCCCCATGAGCGAGGATGCCGCCGCCGTCGACCGGGCCCAGCGCGTGCTGGAGGAGGGGATCTCGACCGACTTCGCGCAGGCGATGTCGTACGGCGCCTACCTCGACCTCGACACCCTGCTGTCGGCGCAGCACCCGCGCAGCCAGCCGGTGCAGCACGACGAGCTGCTCTTCATCGTGCAGCACCAGGTGGCCGAGCTGTGGCTGAAGCTGCTGCTGCACGAGCTGCACTCGGCCCGTGCGCTGGTCGCCGCCGACGAGCTCTCGCCGGCGCTGAAGCGGCTGGCCCGGGTGAAGCACGTGCAGAAGCAGCTCGTCGAGCAGTGGGACGTGCTGGCCACGCTCACTCCGAGCGAGTACGCGCTGATCCGGCCGTTCCTCGCGACGAGCTCGGGCTTCCAGAGCCACCAGTACCGCGCGGTCGAGTTCCTGCTCGGCAACAAGAACGCCGACATGGTGCGGGTGTTCGAGCACTCACCGGCCGAGCACGACTCGCTGCAGCGGCTGCTCGGGGAGCCCACGCTCTACGACGAGTTCCTGCGCTACCTGGCCCGTCGGGGGTACGCCGTGCCGGCGGCGGTGCTCGAGCGCGACGTGACCAAGCCCTACCGGCTCGACGACGACCTGGTGGAGGTGTTCGCGTCGGTCTACGCCGCCCCGGCCGAGCACTGGGGCGTCTACGAGACCTGCGAAGAGCTCGTCGACATCGAGGACCTGTTCCAGCAGTGGCGTTTTCGCCACCTGCAGGTGGTGTCGCGCACCATCGGCCACAAGCAGGGGACGGGAGGCTCGAGCGGGGTCGACTTCCTGCGCCGAGCCCTCGACCTCACCTTCTTCCCCGAGCTCTACGCGGTGCGCGTCCACGTGGAGTGACTGCGAACCGAGCACACGACTCCGCCGATCAGCCGTGGGCCCAGGTCATGACCCCGCTGTGGTCCGGCGGCGGGCTCGTGGCGATGCTGTTGACGCTGCTGGCAGGCACGACCGTCTCCCACGTGCGCGCCCGCACGCCCCAGCACACGAAGTTGTCGTCGATCGGGCCGCCGTGGTACCGCCACCACAGGGAGGAAGCTTGGCTCCCGCTGATGGTGTCGATCACGCCGGGTGGCTGATCGTCACGAGGGGGGCGGAGGTGCATTCGTCTGACGTCCGGTACGGTCGACCCTCAGCCCGAGCCGTGCCACCACCGAGAGACAGAGATGCCCCACGCGCCGTCCTCACCGACCATCGCCGCGATCGTGCCGTGCTACAACGAGGAGGTCGCGGTCGGCAAGGTCGTGGCCGGCCTCAAGGCCTCGGTACCCACGGCCACGGTCTACGTCTACGACAACGCCAGCACCGACGGAACCTGCCGGGAGGCGCTCGCGGCCGGAGCCATCGTTCGCTCCGAGCCGTTGAAGGGCAAGGGAAACGTCATCCGTCGCGCCCTCGCCGATGTGGAGGCGGACGTCTACCTCATGGTCGACGGTGACGACACGTATGACGCCGGCGCGGCCCCTGCGATGATCCGGCTGCTCACGGACGGACCGTTGGACATGGTGACCGGTGTGCGCGTACCCAGTCACGACGGCGCCTACCGTTCTGGGCACGAGATGGGAAACCGGTTCTTCAACAGGGTCGTCTCGGCCATCTTCGGTTACCCGGTGAACGACATGTTGAGTGGCTACCGCGTGCTCTCCCGGCGGTTCGTCAAGTCGTTCCCGGCGACGTCGCGTGCGTTCGAGATCGAGACCGAGCTGACCGTCCACGCGGTGAACAACCGGGTGCCGCAAGCCGAGCTGGCCGTCGGGTTCCAGGACCGCGGCGAGGGGTCGGAGAGCAAGCTGCGTACGTACCACGATGGGTTCCGCATCCTGGCCATGATCGCTCGACTGCTTCACCATGAGCGGCCCCTTGCCCTGTACTTCTTCCTCGGGGGGCTCCTCGCGTTGATCGCGACGGGCCTGGGTGTGCCCGTGATCCTGGAGTACTTCGACACCGGACTCGTGCTGCGCTTCCCCACCGCGATCCTGGCGGCGTCGATGGTCCTCCTGGCAACCGTGGTCGGCCTGATCGGCATCCTGCTGGATGGGCTGCGAAAGGTCCGCGCGGACAGCACGCGAATCGCCTACATGAGCATCCCGGCCGTCAGGTCCGTCGCCGACTGAGGATCCTGCGCGTCGTGGGCGAAGCGTCCTGAGCCTCCCGCAGGGCGGGTCGTCACCTGACCTGTGGAATGGGGGTCACGGTGTGAGCCCGTCGGTGGGTCCAGGGCTGAAGACAGCTGACGACCTCGCCCTCCCGGGCGCCCGAGGCTGGATCACGTGCCCGCGCCCACCCAGGTTGCCGGGCAGAGCTTGCGTAGCTGCACGATCGTGCGCACCGGCACACAGTCCGCCACGTTCAGCTGCAGCCCCAGGTGCTGGCGCACGCGCTCCACCCCCGCGGGCGTGACGCCGCTGTAGCCCTCGATGAGGTAGATGTGCGGGGCCACTGCCAGTTCCTCCCGCTTGAGGCGGTCCAGGAGGGGCGTGTCGTAGAACCACGGATGTATGACGTGGCGCCGAACGCCGTCCGGCAGGTAGGTGAGCAGGAAGCTGCTCGGCGCGCTGCCGGCGTCCGAGATGACGACGGAGCCCTTCGGCACCGCCTGCAGGGGGGCTGCCTGCACCTCGAAGCGCGTGGGAGCGAACGGGCGGTGCAGGTACGGCCCCACATTGATGAGGGGGACCATGCCGACCGCGAGCAACGTCCCGGCGAGGACCACGGCAACCGGCCGGCGCAGCAGCCACAGCAGGCACAGCACGAGCACTGGTCCGACCAGCAGCTCGCTCGTGACCGCGTAGCGGGCGATGCCGAACTGCACGAGCCACGCCACGCTGGACGTGACGAAGAAGAGCGCCAGGATGCCAACGGCGGTGCGATGGGTCGCGTCGACGCTGCGGTTGTCAGCGAGCGCCGGCTGGGGCTGCTGGGCCCGCCGGCGAACCGTGGCGCGTGCCACGCCGGCGACCAGGGCCAGTGCCAGCAGCCCGCAGAGAAGCAGCCAACGAGGGTCCTTGAGCGGGACGTCGAGGAGCCGCCGGGTGCCTTGAGCCATGTAGAGGGGGTACTGCAGCGCGTCAAGGATGCCATGCGGACCGAACCGCGCGTCGCGCAGGTTGTTGGTCCCCCAGTACTGCGAGTGGAAGATGCCGTTGTAGTAGGGGAAGACCGGGTTGCCCGTGGCTCGCCACACCTCCCAGAACCACCACCCGGCCGAGGCCGCGACGCCGACGACGACACCGACGGCGTGCGTGAGGACGAGGACGGCATTCCGCTGACGGACGGCCAGGTAGACCACGCTCAACCCCAGGGCGAGCGTGTAGGTCGCCATCGTGAGCTTCGCCCCGACGGCCACGCCGGAGAGCACGCCGGCCAGGGCACAGGTCAGGGCCGGCCGCTGAGCGGCGACGGCCCGAAGGACGAGGAGCAGGGCACCCAGCATGGGGATGCTGACGATGACGTCGGCAAGGCTCATGCCCAGCTCGGTCCGGAACACCACGCCCGTTCCGGCCAGCACCATCGAGACGCAGGACAGCACCACGGCCCACCAGCCGGAGACGCTGGCCGGCAACAGCCGCAGCGTGATGCGCCGGACCAGCACGAGATTCAGCCCGGCGACCATGGCGATCGCGAAGGTCGCCGGCAGCGGCGCCAGGAAGCGCTCTAGGGCATACCACGGCAGCTGGGCCAGCGGGTTGACATAGCGGTTCGTGAACGGCTCGGGGTCGACCTGACCTATGCCGCCGTGCCAGATCAGCCAAGGGTAGAAGTAGTGGTAGTTGAGCAGGTCGAACGAGACGTCCTCGCCCCGGCTCAGTGGGAGGACGCCGCACGCGAGCACAGCGATCACCTCGAGGACCACGCCGACGAGGGCCTGCGCCGGACGCCGACGAGGCACGACCTCCTCGGCCGGCGCCTGGGGCGCCTGCGCCACGGCGGTGGCTCTCTCGGTCCGCCCCAGAACCTCGCGCATGCAGGGACTCTAGTGCGCGCAGATGACGGCGCTGCGCATCGGCGTGCCTCACGCAGCCGCGCACGTCGGCGGCGCGCAGCGCGCGAGGCGTTACCGTCGGACGTCACGCGCCTTTCGGCATACTCGGCGCATGCCCCGCGTCATCCACACCGCCCAGGCGCTCGTCGACGCCGTGCTCGAGGTACCGGCCCTGCCCACCCGCGGCGGGAACGTGATGGCCACCTCCTACCAGCGCTACGCGGGGGGTGCCGTCACGATCCTGCTCGCGGCCGCCCGATCGGGAGCGTCGTGCGTGCATGCCGGCGCGGTCGGCGCCGGGCCCAACGGAGACCTGATCCGGGCCGCGCTGGCCGCCGAGGGGGTGCAGGTGTCCTCGCCGCCGGTGCCCGGCATCGACACCGGCGTCTGCGTGGTGCTCGTCGAGACCAGCGCCGAGCGCTCCTTCGTCACGACCCAGGGGGCCGAGCGCCACATCACCGTCGAGTCGCTCGCGAGCTGTGCTCCAGAACCCGGTGACCTGGTCTGCGTCAGCGGCTACTCCCTCGTCGGGCGCACCCGCGACCCGCTAATGGCGTGGCTCGGCACCCTCGACCCGGGCGTCGTCGTGGTGCTCGACCCCGGTGCCGTCTTCAGCGACCTCGACGCCGCGCTGCGCGAGCGGGTGCTGGCGCGCACCACGGTGTGGACGGGCAACACCGACGAGGCCGCCGGGCTCACCGGGGTGCACGGGATGCACGAGGCCACCGAGGTGGTCGCCACCCTCCTGCCCCCGGATGCCGTCACGATCGTCCGCGACGGGCCGCGCGGCTGCGCGGTGCGCGAGGGCGGCCGCACCGACTTCCTGCCCGGTCACCCGCAGCGGCCGGTCGACACCAACGGTGCCGGTGACACCCACACCGGGGTGCTGCTCGCCGAGCGGGCCGCGGGGGCTTCCTGGACCCACGCCGCCGCGCGGGCCAACGCCGCCGGCGCCATCAAGGTGACCCGGCGCGGGCCGGACACCGCACCGACCCGGGCCGAGATCGACGACTTCCTCGCCGGTCAGGCGCCCGGCGGCCGGATGCCGACCGGCGGCTAGGTTCAGCTAGCGGCTCTCGCGGGTCGCGCGGTCGTTGGCCTTCTGCAACGCCGTGACGAGCTCGTCCTTGGTCATCGTCGACCGCCCGGGCACGTCGAGCTTCCGCGCCAGCTCCATGAGGTGCTTCTTGCTGGCGTTCGCGTCGACGCCGCCGGCGGTCTCGCCGCCGCGACGAGCCGCGTCGCCCTCCTTCGCGGCCTGTGCGTCGGACGGACCCTTGCTGTCCTTGGCCTCCCAGTGGTCACCCACCTTCTCGAACGAGTGCTTCACCGCGGCGAACGCCGTGCGGTGGGCGCGCTCGCCCTCGCCGTACTCCTCCACCGCGGAGTCGTGGGTCTCGACCCAGGTGTGCTGGGCCTTCTCGGGTGAGCGAGCAAGCGTCGAGGGCAGCTCCTTCTTGCCGGGCATGGCTCCTCCTTCGTCGGGGACTGACACCGATGCCGTACCCGGTTGCCCGAGCGGCCATGCGCCCCACGGCTGCGGCGAGACAGGCTGCCTGACCTTCGTCTATCGCAGCCCGGCGTCGACGAGGTCGAGGAGGCGGCCGACGGCATCCCGCTGCTCCTCGGGCCCGAGCTCGGCGAGCGGGCCGTCGAGCAGCAGGACCGCGAGGCCGTGCACGGCGGCCCAGGCCGACACGTCGGTGAAGGCGCGGCGCTCGGGTGCCAGCACGCCGGTCGCGACGAGCTCGTCGACGCACGACACGAGGAGGTCGTACGGCCCGAGGCGACCCCGACCCGGACCTGCATCCGGACCCGCATCCGGACCGGTCGCGTCCGGAGCCGGGTTCTTCGGGTCCGGGTGGGCTCCGGGGTGCATCGCCACGGCGAACAGGCCCGGTTCGGACAGGGCGAAGGCGATGTAGGCGCTCCCGGTGGCGCGGAACCGTGCCCGGGCCCGGCGTCGCGCGGACTCGGCGGAGTCGTCATCCGGCTGCGACGTGGCGGCGCGTGCCTCGGCCGAGGCCATCTGCCGCTCCATCTCCTCCGCCATCTCACCGGCTGCGTACTGCGAGATCGCGACGAGCAGGGCGTCGCGGTGGGCGTAGTGGCGGTACGCGGCCGTGTTGCTCACCCCGGCCCGCCGCTGCACGTCGCGCAACGACACGGCATCCGGCCCGCCCTCGCGGGCCAGGGCGATGCCGTGCTCGAGCAGGGTCGCCTTGAGGTCGCGCCCGCGGCGGGAGCCGGTCTCCGGCATGGGGACATCCTCTCAGTCGGTAAACACTGTCAACTTACCCGTTGACACTGTCAACTTCTCGTGTGACCCTACTCATGTTTACACCGCTAACACGCAAAGGTGCCCTCCCATGAACCTGTCCTTCCCTCGCCGCCAGGCGTCACCATCGGTGGTCCTCGGCGTCGTGCTGCTCGCCGTCCTCGCGATCACGGTCGAGACCACCGTCATCAACGTCGCCCTGCCCACGCTCAACACCGACCTGGATGCGTCGACGACGCAGCTGCAGTGGATCGTCGACGCCTACAACCTCGCGTTCGCCGCCCTCGTGCTGGCCGGCGGCGGCCTGGGGGACCGGTTCGGCCGCCGCGGCACGCTGGTGGTGGGCCTCGTCCTCTTCGCGGCCACCAACGTGTGGGCCGCACTCTCCACCGACGCCACCGGGCTGATCGTCTCCCGGGTCGCGATGGGTGGGGCGGCCGCGCTCGTCTACCCGACGACCCTCGCCATCATCACCGCCACCTTCCGCGACCGCCGGGCCCGCGCGGGCGCGATCGGCGTGTGGGGTGCGGTGGGCGGCCTGGGCGTCGCCATCGGCCCGGTGCTCGGCGGCTACCTGCTCGAGCACTTCGCCTGGGGCAGCATCTTCTGGGCGCTCATCCCCGCCGCTGCGCTGGCCGCCGGGCTGGCCTGGTTCCTCGTGCCCGACTCGCGCGAGGCCCACCAGCCGGCGCTCGACCTGCCCGGGCTCGCGCTGTCCGTGCTGATGCTCGGCAGCCTCGTCTACACGATCATCGAGGCCCCGTCGCGCGGCTGGCTCTCGGCGGCGACCATCGGCGGGTTCACCGTCGCAGCGCTCGCCACGGCCGCCTTCATCGCCGTCGAGCTGCGCCGCCCCGACCCGCTCATCGACGTCTCGCTCTTCGCGAACCTGCGCTTCAGCGCAGCCAGTGGCGCGGTGACGGTCGCGTTCTTCGCGCTCTTCGGTTTCATCTTCCTGATCACCCTGTTCTTCCAGCTGGTGCAGGCCCAGACCCCGCTGACCACGGGCGTGCGGGTGGTCCCCGTCGCCGTGTCGATCGCCGTCGGGTCGATCCTCGGAACCCGCCTCGGGGTCACCTGGCTGGGCACCAAGGTCGTCGTCACGGCGGGCCTGCTGATGCTGGCCGCCGCCTTCGCCTGGGTGGCCACGATCGGTGCCGACGTCGCCTACGGCCAGGTGGCCGCCCAGATGGTGCTGCTCGGCACCGGGCTGGGTCTCACCACCGCGCCGGCCACGGAGTCGATCATGGGCGTCGTGCGACCCGAGCAGGCCGGCGCCGGCTCGGCGCTCAACGACGCCACCCGGCAGGTGGGCGGCACCCTCGGCGTCGCCGTCCTGGGCAGCATCTACTCCACGTTGTACCTGCGCAGCCTGGACTCCTCCGCGGCGATGTCCGGCCTGCCGGCGGGGGTGCGCCGGCTGGCGGGGGAGGGCGTCGCCCAGGGGCTCGCGGTCGCCCAGGCCGCCCCGGCCGGCGCTGCTCCCGCCGTTCGGACCGCCGTCGTCGACGCCTTCCTCGACGGGCTGCACGCCGGCTGCCTCACCGCGGCGGGCGTCTGCCTCCTCGGAGCCGTGGCCGTCGCCATCCTCCTGCCGGCCCGCCCTCTTCCCGGCACCGCGGAGACCGGCGCGGCGCTCGAGCCGGCGCCGGCGCTGGCCTGATCGGGTCGCGAAGGCCCCCCAGGCGTCTGGGGGGCCTCCGCGTTCCCCAGAGCTGCTGCTCAGGCCAGCCGGTCGAGGTCGGAGCGGCAGCGGCGCTCGAACTCGCTGAGCTCGGACAGTGCGGCGTCGATGTCGCGCCGGCGCTGCTCGAGGTCGGCGCGGCGGTCGTCGATCTGCCCGAGCACGTACTCGAGCTGCGACCGTCGCCCGCGCGGCACGTCGTACAGGTCGATGATCGTGCGGATCTCCTCGAGCGGGAAGCCGAGCCGCTTGCCACGCAGGATCAGGGCGAGCCGGGTGCGATCGCGCCGGTGGTAGAGCCGGGCGGTGCCCCGGCGCTCGGGTGAGATCAGGCCCAGCTCCTCGTAGTGCCGCACCGTGCGGTGGGTGACCCCGAACTCGTCGGCGACCTGCGCGATCGACCAGGTGCGCTCGCGCTCGCCGGGCTCGGGAGCGGTGGGGGAGCGCACGGCATCCGTCACGGGGGTTGGCATACCGGCGAGTATTGCTTTACGTTGACGTCAACGTCAAGAACCCGACGACCTGCCACCCCCGGCGACCGGGGGTGCACCACCTGCGCGAAGGAGCGCCGATGTACGAGCTGAGCAAGGACCACGAGGACTTCCGCAAGGTGGTCCGCGAGTTCGCCACCGAGGCCGTCGAGCCGCACGTCGCCCAGTGGGACCGCGACCACCACTTCCCGGCCGACCTGGTGCCGCAGCTGGGTGACCTCGGCCTGTTCGGCCTGGTGGTGCCCGACGAGTTCGGTGGCTCGCTCGAGGACTCCGACGGTGGCGCCTTCACCAACCTCTGCATCGCGATCGAGGAGCTGGGCCGGGTCGACCAGTCGATCGGCATCACCCTGTCGGCCGGGGTCGGGCTGGGCATCAACCCGATCCTCACCTACGGCAGCCAGGAGCAGAAGGAGCGCTTCCTGCCCGACCTCGTGTCGGGCCGCGCGCTCGCCGGGTTCGGCCTCACCGAGCCGGATGCCGGCAGCGACGCGGGTGCCACCCGCACCAAGGCGGTGCTCGACAACGGTGAATGGGTCGTCGACGGCGCCAAGGCATTCATCACGAACTCCGGCACGCCCATCACCTCGGTCGTCACGGTCACGGCGCGCACGGGCACCGACGAGAAGGGGCGCCCGGAGATCTCGGCGATCATGATCCCCTCCGGCACAGCCGGTTTCACCGTCGAGGCCCCCTACGACAAGCTCGGCTGGAACATCTCCGACACCCACGGCCTGTCCTTCAGCGGATGCCGCGTGCCCGAGGACCACCTGCTCGGCCAGCGCGGTCAGGGCTTCCGCCAGTTCCTCAAGACCCTCGACGACGGCCGCATCGCGATCAGCGCGCTGGCGCTGGGGCTGATCACCCGGATGCGCGAGGAGGCCACGGCCTACGCCAAGAGCCGCACGGCGTTCGGCAGACCGATCGGGGTCAACCAGGGGGTCGCGTTCCCGATCGCCGACCTCGCCGTCATGGAGGAGACCTCGCGCCTGCTCACCTACCGGGCCGCCTGGCTCAAGGACGAGCACGAGAGCGGCCGCCGCTCGGTGGCCGAGGTCAAGCAGGCCGCGGCGGTGGCGAAGCTCTACACCTCCGAGGCTGCGGTGTCCGCCACCCGGATCGCCACCCAGGTCTTCGGCGGCAACGGCTTCATGGAGGAGTACCCCGTGGCCCGCTTCTACCGCGACGCCAAGATCCTCGAGATCGGCGAGGGCACCTCCGAGGTGCAGCGCATGGTCATCGCCAAGGGCCTCGGCCTCCCGGCATGACCGACGACCCACGGGTCGCGGACGTGCGGGCGCGGCTGGAAGCCGCACACACGGCATCCGAACGACCGACCGAGAAGGCCGCGGCCAAGCTCGCGAGCCAGAACAAGCTCTACGTGCGCGACCGCATCGCCCTGCTGGTCGACGACGGCAGCTTCGTCGAGGACGGCCGCTACGCCAACTCGCGCGCCGCCGGGCTGCCGGCCGACGGCGTGGTCACGGGCCGGGGCACGGTCGACGGGCGGCCGGTCGTGGTCATCGCCAACGACCCGACCGTGAAGGCCGGCTCGTGGGGTGCGCGCACCGTCGAGAAGATCGTGCGGGCCACCGAAACGGCTCTGCGCGAGGAGCTTCCGGTGTTCTGGCTGGTCGACAGCGCCGGCGCCCGCATCACCGACCAGGTCGAGATGTTCCCCGGTCGTCGCGGCGCGGGGCGGATCTTCCACAACCAGGTGGCGCTGTCGGGGAAGGTGCCGCAGGTCTGCTGCCTGTTCGGTCCGTCGGCGGCGGGTGGGGCCTACATCCCGAGCTTCTGCGACATCATCATCATGGTCGAGGGCAACGCCTCGATGTACCTCGGCAGCCCGCGGATGGCCGAGATGGTCGTCGGCGAGAAGGTGTCGCTCGAGGAGATGGGTGGCGCGCGGATGCACTGCACCGTCTCGGGCGTCGGCGACCTCCTGGCGCACGACGACACCGAGGCGATCGAGCTGGCCCGGCTGTACTTCTCCTACCTGCCGGGCAGCTGGCGGCAGCCCCTCCCGACCTACCACCCGGAGGAGCCGGCGGAGCCGCTCACCCGGGCGTCGGTGCCCGAGCGCGAGAGCCAGCCGTTCGACGTGCACGACTTCATCGACGGGCTGGTCGACGACGGCAGCTTCTTCGAGGTCAAGCCGTTGTTCGCGGCCGAGCTGGTGGTCGGGTTCGCACGGATGGGCGGTGAGACCGTCGGCATCGTCGCCAACAACTCGGCCGTCAAGGGTGGGGTGCTGTTCACCGACTCGGCCGACAAGGCGTCGCGGTTCATCTGGCTGTGCGACGCCTTCTCGGTGCCGCTGGTCTACCTCGCCGACGTGCCCGGCTTCATGATCGGCTCCGAGGTCGAGCGCGGCGGCATCATCCGGCACGGAGCGAAGATGGTGTCGGCGGTGGCGTCGGCCACGGTGCCGCAGCTCTGCGTCGTCGTGCGCAAGGCCTACGGCGCCGGGCTGTACGCGATGGGCGGCCCCGGGTTCGGGCCCGATGCCACGATCGCGCTGCCCACCGCGCGGATCGCGGTCATGGGCCCGGAGGCCGCCGTGAACGCGGTGTACGCCAACAAGATCGCCGAGGTGGAGGCGGCCGAGGGGGCTGCGGCTCGCGACGCGTTCGTCGCGGATCGGCGGGCCGAGTACGAGGCCGACGTCGACCTCGAGCGGCTTGCTGCCGACCTCGTCATCGACCAGGTCGTGGAGGCCGACGCGCTCCGCGGCGAGCTGCTGCACCGGCTGCGCTACGCCGCCCGCCGCGACCGGCACTTCGCCGACAAGCGCCGCGACGTCCCCCCGGTCTGACCGGTCGGAGGCAGGATCGACCAACAGGTCAAACATGTCCCAAGGACACCCGGGCCGGCCGGGGCAGGATCGACCAAGAGGTCAATGTTGTCCCAGCGTGCTCAGCCGCCGGCGATCTCGCGCAGCGCCGCCAGGTGGCCGGTGTAGGCGGTGCGGCCGGCCCGGGTCAGCGAGAGCCAGGTGCGCGGCCGCTTGCCGACGTAGCCCTTGCGCACCTTCACGTACCCGGCCTGCTCGAGGGTCGAGACCTGCTTCGACAGCACCGAGTCACTGACCTCGACCTCGTCGCGCACGAGCGCGAACTCGGCCTCGTCGACCGCCGCCAGGGTGGCGACGATGCTGAACCGCACCGGCGCGTGGATGACGTCGTCGAGCCGGTGCCGCGCGTGCGGCGGCCGTATGGTGCCCTCGGCGGTCACTTCTGTCCCCTGCGCGCGATGACCAGTGCCGCGACGAGCATCGGCACGGCGACCACGCCACCGGCGAGGAGCAGCAGCAGGACGTCCTCGCTCGGCGTGCTGCCGTCGAGCTCCTGCTGGGCCTCGCGGTAGTTCAGCGTCATCACCACCGCGAGGAACAAGACCATGGTGGCGGTGAACCCGGTCCAGCTGACGCGCCTGGCGTGCCGCGGCCAGCTGCGGCTGGACCGGGTCTGCCACAGGCTGAGCGCGACCAGCATCAGGACGTAGGACGACAGGACGACGACCTGCCACCCGGAGCCCTCGGCCAGCCGGTACAAGGCCACGTAGGCGCCGATGAGGAGCCCGAACCCGGCGGTGGCCAGGGCGTGGACACGTCGGTCGTCAGCCCTGCGGTTGGTGGCGGCCTCGGCCTCGGCGAGCTGCTCGCGGGCCTGCTGGGGCGTGATGTCGTGCTGCATGGTGGGTCCCTCCCGTGGTGTCCCTGTCCGGTCGATGCACCCACCGTAAGAAACTACTTTCCACTCTGTCAAGTAGTTGCCGTCATGCATGGGCTTGGGACAAGATCGACCTATTGGTCGACGTTGCCCCGGCGCAGGTCGTGCCAGGCGAGGCCGAGCTCACGCACCAGCTCGCGCAGCAGCGGCAGCGAGACCCCGATGACGTTGCTGGGGTCGCCCTCGATGCCCGCGACGTAGGGCCCGCCGAGGCCATCGAGGGTGAACGCGCCGGCCACCCGCAGCGGCTCACCGGTCGCGACGTAGGAGTCGACCTCCGCGTCGTCGAGGTCGGCGAAGTGCACGACGGTGGATGCCGTGCCACCGACCATGCCCCCGGTCCCGCCGGCCTCGGTGTCGCGCAGGTCGACCAGCCAGTGGCCGGTGTGCAGCACCCCGGAGCGGCCCCGCATCACCCGCCAGCGCGCCATCGCCTCGGCGGCGCCCGCCGGCTTGCCGTGCACCGCACCGTCGATCTCGAGCACCGAGTCGCATCCCAGCACGAGGATGCCGGGCGCCGGGTCGGTGTCCGCCTCGCCGTCGGCGTCGGCGTCGGCGTCGGCGTCGGCGTCGTCGTCACCGTCAACGTCCAGCGCGGCCACGACGTCCTCGGCCTTGGCGCGGGCCAACAGCAGGGCGACATCGGCGGCCTCGAGCGTTTGTCCGGCGGCTGCTTCGGCTGCCGCGACGACGGCATCCTCGTCGACCGACGACACCCGCACCAGTGGGTCGACCCCCGCCGCCCGCAGGGTGCTGCGCCGGGCCGGCGACGCGGAGGCGAGCAGCAGCGCGAGGGGTGCGGACGGCATACGGCACAACCTAATGCGCAGGTGACGATGCACACGCCCCCGCGGTGCGAGAACAGTCAACTACACGCCGTAGTATTCAAGGCGGACGTCCGGTGCCGAACGCCTCCGGACGAGAAGGAGACCACCCGTGTCCGGAGCCGACCGCGACCTCACCCCGCTCGCACCCATCGGCATGGGCAGGACCCGGTCGGGGCCGGTGCGCGAACAGCGCCCGGTCTACGTCGACCTGCTGCCGCCCTGCAACGCCGGCTGCCCCGCCGGCGAGAACATCCAGTCGTGGCTCGCGCTGGTCAAGGCCGGAAACTCGGAGGCCGCCTGGCGTGCCCTCACCGCCGACAACCCCTTCCCGGCCGTCCACGGCCGGGTCTGCTACCACCCGTGCGAGGTCGCTTGCAACCGGGTCGAGCTCGACGGCGCGGTCTCGATCCACGGGGTCGAGCGCTTCCTCGGCGACCTCGCCATCGAGCACGGCTGGACCTTCGACCCGCCGCCGCCCCCCACCGGCCGCCGCGTGCTCGTCATCGGCTCGGGCCCGAGCGGGCTCTCCGCCGCCTACCACCTGACCCGGATGGGGCACGCGGTCACAGTGCGCGACAGCGGGTCCGAGCCGGGCGGGATGATGCGTTACGGCATCCCGAGCTACCGCCTGCCACGCCCCGTGCTCGATGCGGAGATCGACCGGCTGCGGGTGCTCGGCGTGACCTTCGAGCAGGACCACCGGGTGGTCGACCTGCCGGCCGAGATGCGCGACGGCGGCTTCGACGCCGCCTTCGTCGCCGTCGGGGCGCACCTGTCGACCCGGGTCGACATCCCCAACCAGGACGCCTCGCGGGTCGTCGACGCCGTCGAGTTCCTGCGCGGTGCCTCGTCGGGCACCCAGGCGCCGATCAGCGGCCGCGTGGCGGTCTACGGCGGCGGCAACACGGCAATGGATGCCGCGCGCGTCGCCCGCCGCCTCGGTGCCGACGACACCGTCATCGTCTACCGGCGCACCCGCGAGCAGATGCCGGCCCACGAGTCCGAGGCGCAGGACGCCGAGGCCGAGGGGATCCGGATCAACTGGCTGCGCACCATCAGCTCGATGGGCGACGACGACCTCACCGTCGAGATCCAGGAGCTCGACGAGCACGGAAAGCCGCACGGCACCGGCCGGTTCGAGACGCTCGAGGCCGACACGGTCATCCTGGCGCTGGGCCAGGCAAGTGACACCGGCTTCCTGCAGGGCGTTTCCGGCATCGAGTTCCAGCGCGACACGGTGCAGGTCGACAAGACCACGCTGATGACCGGTGCGCCCGGCATCTTCGCCGGTGGCGACGCCGTGCCGAGCCAGCGCACCGTGACCGTCGGCACGGGGCACGGCAAGCGCGCGGCCCGCTCGATCGACGCCTGGCTGCGCGCCCAGCCGCACGAGGACGCCCCCAAGCACCCGGTCGCCGAGTTCGACAAGCTCAACCTCTGGTACTTCGGGGTGCACGGCCGCAGCGAGCAGGTCGGCCTCGACCCGGCCACCCGGGTGCAGACCTTCGACGAGGTGCTGACCGGGCTGTCGCCCGACGAGGCGGCGTTCGAGGCCGGGCGCTGCCTGTCCTGCGGCAACTGCTTCGAGTGCGACGGCTGCCTGGGCTCCTGCCCCGAGGATGCCGTCATCAAGCTGGGGGTCGGGTTGCGGTACCGGTTCGACCTGGACAAGTGCACCGGCTGCGGCACGTGCTACCGGCAGTGCCCGGTGCACGCCATCGACATGATCGCGGAGGTCTGAGCCGTGCGCGTCACGATCGACGGGAACCAGGCGGCGGTCGACGTCGCCTACCGGCTCAACGAGCTGTGCGCCATCTACCCGATCACCCCGAGCTCGACGATGGCCGAGCTCGCCGACGAGTGGGCCAGCCACGGGCGAACGAACGTGTGGGGGAGCGTGCCCACCGTCGTCGAGATGCAGAGCGAGGGCGGCGCGGCCGGCGCCATGCACGGCGCCCTGCAGGGCGGGGCGCTGAGTGCCACGTTCACGGCATCCCAGGGCCTGCTGCTGATGATCCCCAACATGTACAAGATCGCCGGAGAGCTGACGTCCACGGTGTTCCACGTGGCCGCCCGCTCGCTGGCGGCGCAGGGGCTGTCGATCTTCGGTGACCACTCCGACGTGATGGCGGTGCGGCAGACCGGTTTTGCGCTGCTCTCATCGGCATCGGTGCAGGAGGCGCACGACCTTGCGCTCGTTGCGCAGGCGGCGACGCTGCGCACCCGGGTGCCGTTCGTGCACTTCTTCGACGGCTTCCGCACCTCCCACGAGCTCAACACCGTCGAGCTCATCGACGACGACGTGCTGCGCGCCGTCGTGCCGGAGCACCTGGTGCGCGAGCACCGCTTCCGGGGGCTGACCCCGGAGCGGCCGTTCGTGCGCGGCACCGCCCAGAACCCCGACGTCTACTTCCAGGCGCGCGAGACCGTGAACCCCTTCTACGCCGTGGTGCCCACGGTGGTGCAGGAGGTCATGGACGAGGTCGCCGCGCACACCGGGCGGCACTACCGCATCGCCGAGTACACCGGTCACCCCGAGGCCGACCGCGTCGTCGTCATCATGGGGTCCGGCGGGGAGACGGTGCGCGAGACCGTGACCCACCTCGTCGGTGGGGGAGATCGGGTCGGGGTGCTCCAGCTGCGCCTGTACCGGCCCTTCCCCGCGGCCGAGCTGCTCGCCGCACTGCCGGCATCCGTGACCCAGGTGGCCGTGCTCGACCGCACCAAGGAGCCCGGCTCCAACGGTGAGCCGCTCTACCTCGACGTCGTCGCCACCCTCGCCGAGGCCCACGAGCGCGGTGACCGGGCCACCATCCCGCGCGTCATCGGCGGCCGCTACGGCCTGTCGTCCAAGGAGCTCACCCCGGCGATGGTCGCCGGCATCTACACCGAGCTCGCGCGCCCAGAACCCAAGCGCCGCTTCACGATCGGCATCACCGACGACGTCGGCGGCACCAGCCTGACGTACGACGACAGCCTCGACATCGAGGAGCCGGACACGCTGCGAGCCGTGTTCTACGGGCTGGGCTCCGACGGCACGGTCGGTGCGAACAAGAACACCATCAAGATCCTCGGCGCCGACCCCGACGTCTACGCCCAGGCCTACTTCGTCTACGACTCCAAGAAGTCGGGCGGGCTCACGGTGTCGCACCTGCGCTTCGGTCCGCACCCGATCCATGCGCCCTACCTGGTCAACCGCGCCGGGTTCGTCGGGTGCCACCACCTCGGCCTCCTCGAGACCGTCGACGTGCTGGCCTGCGCCGAGGACGGCGCCACCCTGCTGCTCAACGCGCCCCAACCGCCCGACGAGGTGTGGGACGCGCTGCCCGGCCCGGTGCAGCAGCAGGTGATCGACAAGCGTCTGCGCCTCTATGCCGTCGACGCCGCCTCCGTGGCGCGCGAGGCCGGCCTGCCCGGTCGCACCAACACCGTGCTGCAGACGTGCTTCTTCGCGATCTCGGGCGTGCTGCCCGCCGACGAGGCCGTGCTGCGGGTCAAGGAGGCCATCCGCAAGACCTACAGCCGGCGCGGGTCGGAAGTGGTGCGCCGCAACGAGGCCGCCGTCGACGCCACGCTCGCTGCACTGAACGAGGTGCCGGTGCCGGTCGCCCGCACATCAGCACGCGAGATGCCCGACATCGTGCCCAGCGACGCCCCCGAGTTCGTGCGCACCGTGACCGCCGCGATGATGGCCGGGCGCGGCGACGACCTCCCGGTCAGCGCGATGCCGGTCGACGGCACGTTCCCCAGCGGCACCACCGCCTACGAGAAGCGGCGGATCTCGGACGTGGTCGCCGCCTGGGACCCTGACGCCTGCATCCAGTGCGGCACCTGCAGCTTCGTGTGCCCGCACAGCGTCATCCGGTCGAAGTTCTACGCCGGCGATGCGCTCGACGACGCCCCCGAGGGTTTCCGGTCGGCGCCGCTCAACGCCGCCGGCCTGCCCGGCTCGCGCTACACCCTGCAGGTCTACGTCGAGGACTGCACCGGCTGCGGCCTGTGCGTCGAGGCGTGCCCGGTCAGCCCGATCGGGGAGCCCACCCGCAAGGCGATCAACCTCGAGCCGCTCGAACCGGTGCTCGTGCCGGAGCGCGAGAACATCGGCTACTTCGAGGGGCTCCCGGTCAACGACCGTTCCCGCGTCGACTTCGGCACGGTGCGTGGAACCCAGTTCCTGCAGCCGCTGTTCGAGTTCTCGGGGGCGTGCGCCGGGTGCGGTGAGACCCCCTACCTCAAGGTGCTCACCCAGCTCTTCGGCGAGCGGCTCACGGTGGCCAACGCGACGGGGTGCTCGTCGATCTACGGCGGCAACCTCCCCACGACACCGTGGACCAAGAACGCCGCGGGGCGCGGGCCGGCCTGGTCGAACTCCCTCTTCGAGGACAACGCCGAGTTCGGCCTGGGCCTGCGCCTCGCCGCCGACCTGCACACCTCCCTGGCCCGCACCCGCCTCGCCCAGCTGCGCGAGGAGGTCGGCACCGAGCTGACGGACGGCATCCTCGAGGCAGGGCAGGTGCGCGAGTTCGAGCTCACCGCCCAGCGCGAGCGGGTCGCCGAGCTGCTCACCCGCCTCGACGGCCTCGAGGGCCCGGTGGTGGAGGACCTGCGCAGCGTCGCGGACCACCTGCTGCGGCGCACCGTGTGGATCGTGGGCGGTGACGGCTGGGCCTACGACATCGGCTCCGGCGGCCTCGACCACGTGCTCGCGAGCGGACGCAACGTCAACGTGCTGGTGCTCGACACCGAGGTGTACTCCAACACCGGTGGCCAGTCGTCGAAGTCGACCCCTGTGGGTGCCGTGGCCAAGTTCGCGGCGGCCGGCAAGGCATCGGCCAAGAAGGACCTGGCCCTGATGGCGATCGCCTACGGCGACGTCTACGTGGCCCGGGTGGCGATGGGCGCCGACCCGCACCAGACGCTCACCGCGTTCCGCGAGGCCGAGGCGTTCGACGGACCCTCGCTGGTGATCGCCTACAGCCACTGCATCGCCCACGGCATCGAGATGAGCAAGGGGCTCGACCAGCAGTACCGCGCGGTCGCCTCCGGGCACTGGCCGCTGGTGCGCTACGACCCGGCGGTGCGCAGCAGCGGTGGCAACCCGTTCCAGCTCGACTCGCCACGCCCGCGCATCCCGCTCGAGGACTACATCTACAACGAGCTGCGCTACCGGATGCTGCGCAACGCCGACCCCGCCGAGGCCGAGCGGCTGCTCGGGCTCGCCCAGGAGGCCGTCGACCAGCGCTGGCGCACGTACGAGGAGATGGCGACCCGCGGCGCCGACCGGTTCGCCGCCGACCCGAGGAGGACCCGGTGACCGACCTGACGACGAGCTATCTCGGTCTGGCACTGCGCAACCCGCTCGTGGCGAGCGCCTCGCCGCTCTCGCAGGGGGTCGACCGGGTGCGAGCGCTGGCCGGGTCTGGGGTGGGGGCCGTGGTGCTCTACTCGCTGTTCGAGGAGCAGGTGCACCGCGAGCAGCTGCGCGACCTGATGATCACCGAGTCGCACGAGGACGCCTTCGGCGAGGCGCAGACCTGGTTCCCGACGGTGCCCACCACCCAGCCGGTCGGGTCGGCCCACTACCTGCACCTGCTCGAGCAGGCGTCGGCCGCGGTCGACGTGCCGGTGATCGGCAGCCTGAACGGCAGCAGCCCCGGCGGCTGGGCCAGCTTCGCGCGGTCGATGCAGGATGCCGGCGCCGCGGCCATCGAGCTCAACATCTACCTGGTGCCCGGCAACCCGCACACCAGCGGGCGCGAGGTCGAGGACCGGCACGTCGAGATCCTGCGCCAGGTCAAGGATGCCGTGACCGTGCCGGTCGCCGTGAAGCTGAGCCCGCACTTCAGCTCGATGGGCGAGATGGCGCTGCGGCTCGACGTCGCCGGCGCCGACGGGCTGGTGCTCTTCAACCGCTTCCTGCAGCCCGACGTCGACCCGGAGACGATGACCGTCACCACCGGGGTGGGCCTGTCCTCCCCGGCCGAGGCGCGCCTGCCGCGCACCTGGATCGCGATCCTGCGCGGCCACGTCACGGCATCCCTGGCTGCCACGACCGGCGTCGAGGATGCCGGCGACGTCGCGGCCTACCTGCTCGCCGGTGCCGACGTGGTGATGACCGCGTCGGCCCTGCTGCGGCACGGGCTGGGTCATGCCGGGGTGCTGCTCACCGGGCTGGAGGGCTGGATGGCGCGGCACGGGTTCGCGGGGGTCGACGAGTTCCGCGGACGCCTCGCGGTGCCGGTCGGCGTCGACCAGACGGCGTACGAGAGGGCCGGTTACGTCGCGGCACTGGAGCAGGCCCGGCACACCTACGGCGACCTGGTCGTCGGCGGCTGAGCCGGGCGGCATCCGCCGTCCCGGAATCGACCAATTGGTCACACGAGGGCCGCCCGTCCCGGAATCGACCAATGGTCAAGGGGCGCCCGTCCCGGAATCGACCAATTGGTCACACGAGGGCCGCACGGAGGTGCTCCTGGGGACATGCAGTAGAGCCGGTAGCCCGTGGCGCCGAGCATGGCGCATACCGCCGCGGTCGCCCACTGCATGTCACCAGACGCACTCATCCGCGCTTGTCGACACGGCCATCGCGTCGGTGGTGCTGGGCAGACTCGCTGACATGGTGGTCGTGGCGGACGTCCGCAAGGTGGCGATGGGCCTGCCTCGCACGACGGAGCACCTCGTGCGGGACCGGGTGAAGTTCCGGGTCCGGCAGCTGGTCTACGTGGCGTTCTCCAGGGACGAGACGCTCATGGGGTTCGCCTTCCCCAAGGAGGAGCGCCTGGCTCTCGTCGAGAGCGAACCCGACAAGTTCCTGCTCCCTCAGCCCGGCGACCTGCGGTTCAACTGGGTCGAGGTGCGCACTGGGTCGCTCGACCTGGAGGAGATGACCGAGCTGGTCACCGATGCCTGGACGATGGTGGTGCCGAAGGGGGTCGCCCGCGCGTACTTCGACCGGTCCGTCGGATGACCGAGCTGCCCGGAGCCGCGGGGGGCCGTAACCGACCGCGGGCCGCCGGTCAGCCGAGGACCTCGTCGACGTAGCACCAGCGCCAGGCCTCGCCCGGCTCGATGCTGCGCATCACCGGGTGGCCGGTCTCGGCGTAGTGCGCGTCGGCGTGCTTGCCGACCGAGGAGTCGCAGCAGCCCACGTTGCCGCACATGGCGCAGGCGCGCAGGTGCACCCAGGTGAGGCCCTCCGCCAGGCACCGCGGACAGCCCTCGGCGCTCGTGGGCGGTGTGGGGACCTCGGTGGCGGCCAGGTGCTCGCACGCACCCGCGATGCGGTCGGGCGGGAGCAGGGGTGACTCGCGCACCTCACCGGAACGGGTCGCGTTCCAGATCAGGGCGGACTCCTCGGCGTCGAGCTGGCCGAGCACCGAGGTGAGCACCTCGTGGTCGACCCCGCCCAGGTCGCGGATGCGCAGCAGCTCGGCCCGCTCCTCGCGGATCATCTCGGTACGCACCCGGGCGCGCGCCTCGCTCGGGGTCTCGTCGTCGCCCTGGCCCAGGGTGCCCAGGCGCTCCCAGCTGCGGTTGACCCGGTTGCTGGCCTGCTCGCGGATGGCGGCCACGGTCGCCTCGTCGGCCGACGCATCCGCCTCGATGAGCCGCAGGCCCGCGCCGGTGGTGGCGCCCAGCACCGTGGCCTCCTGCAGGGCGTCCTCGCGCGGGTCGGGGCCGCGCACGCCGAGCAGGCGGGCCAGCCAGGGCAGGGTGGAGCCTTGCAGCAGCAGCGTGCCGATGGTGACCACCAGCGCGATGAGGACCAGCTCGGCGCGCAGCGGCGTGCCCTCCGGCAGGGTGAGGGCGGCCGCCAGGGTGACCACGCCACGCATCCCCGCCCACGAGCCGACGACACCACCCCGGAGCCGGTCGGCCCGGTCGACGCTGGCGGTGCGCCGGTTGGTCAGCAGGGTGTACGGGATCATCCACAGCGGCCGCAGCACCAGGCAGGTGAGCAGCACGACCAGGCCCACGAGGAGGGTGCGTCCGGTCGACAGCTTGTCGTCGCTGACCACGCCGTCGAGCAGCCCGGCGATCTGCAACCCGATGAGGAGGAACACCGAGTTCTCCAGCACGAACGTGATGCTCGACCAGTTGATCCGTTCCGACAGTCGTGACGGTGCCGTCTGCAGCACCGGTGCCTTGTGGGCCAGGAGCAGCCCGGCGGTCACCACCGCGAGCACACCGGAGGCGCCGAGCCGCTCGGCCGGCACGTAGGCCAGGTAGGGCGCGACGAACGACAGGGCAGTGTCGGCCGGCACCTCGGTGATGTGCTTGCGGATCAGGCCGATGACGAAGAACGCGAGCACGCCGACGGCGACGCCCCCGACCGACGCGACCAACAGCTCGAGGCTCACCGACGCCAGGGTCACCTCGGGGGCCGCCTCGGCTCCGCCGGCACCGTGCGCGAGGGCGAGCCCCGCAGCGGCCAGCGCGGTGCGCAGGGTGACCAGGGCGGTGGCGTCGTTGAGCAGCGACTCACCCTCGAGGATGGTGGTGATCCGTCTCGGGAGGCCGATCCGGCGGGCGACGGCGGTGGCGGCCACGGCATCCGGCGGGGCGACGATGGCACCCAGTGCGAGGGCCAGCGCGAACGGGATGGGCAGCATCAGCCAGGCGACCAGCCCCACGCCGGCCGCGGTGAAGAGCACGAGCCCGACCGACAGGCTGAGGATGGCACCCCGGTGCGCCCGCACGTCGAGCAGCGAGGTCGACAGGGCGGCGGCGTAGAGCAGGGGGGGCAGCAGGCCGTAGAGCACCAGCTCGCTCGACAGCCGCACCTCGGGGATGCCGGGGACGAACGACAGCACGGCACCGACGACGAGCAGGGCGATGGGCGTCGGGATGCCGGACGGCGTCACCCGGCTGACCAGGATGACGACGAGAACGATGGCGACGACGAGTGCGGCGAGCTCCACGGGGAGATTGTCGCTGTTACGGGGCCTGCGGGGTGATGTCGCCCGTCAGGTAGTGCTCGAGAACGGGCCCGATGGCCGCGACGAGCTCCTCCTGGGAGGCGTCGACCAGGCGCGGCACCCCGACCACGTGCCGGGCGAACGCCAGCCCGGCGATCTGCGCGGCAGTGAGCGCGGCCCGCAGCTCGGGCTGCTCGCCGCCGAGGTGGTGGGCGAGCGGGCCGAGCAGGCGCTCCATGAGCAGGTCGCGCACCCGCTCGGCCGCCGCCTCCTCCGAGGCTGCGGCCCGCAGCAGGCCGGTCATCGTGCGGCGCGCCTCGGGGGTGTCCAGCATCCCGACGGCGAAGGCCGCGAGCCGGACACCGACTCCCTCGTGCCCGGGGGCCAGCAGGGCGGGCATCACCTGGCCCGGGTCGAAGGGCAGCTCGACGACGGCGATGAAGAGGTCCTGCTTGCTACCGAAGTAGTGCGTGACCAACCGGGTGTCGACGCCGGCGTCGCTGGCGATGCCGCGCAGCGTGGTGCGCGGGTAGCCCAGCTCGGCGAAGGCCCGCGACGCGGCGGCGAGGATCGCCTCGCGGGTGCCACTGCCTGCGGGCCGGCGACCTCTCGGAGCTGCCACCAGATCTCCTCGTCCACGCGTTCATTCCTCAGTTGGGGAAAGTATGCCGTGCCGCCGCGGCTCGGTGGTCCGTCGGGCACCTGGTCCCCGCCACGATGGCCGGATGGCGCCTGGAGATCCGCACTCTCGCCGGGTAGGTCGCGTGGCCGGAACGGCGTCTGACCATGTGTGCACACTCACCGCACCAACCGTTTCGGTGAGTTGTGCAGTCGGGCAACGCGATCCAGTCCGGATGCCGCGGAGCAGATGAGCCCCTCAGGACCTGTTGTCGTCGACGTACTGCACGAGGCAGAACTCGTTGCCCTCGACGTCCTTGACGACCACCACCACACCTTCGTCATAGTCATGGCGTTCACCGGTCGGGGACCCGCCGAGCGCGACGACCTGGGCGATGCCGTTGTCGATGTCGTCGACCTCGATGTCGAGATGGAGCCGGTTCTTCGTCACCTTCGACTCGGGGACGGGCTGGAATACCAGGCGCGGCTGTGCGTCGCCCCGCGTGCCCAGGTAGGCCCATCCGTCCTCGGTGGGCCCGGGCGGTCGATCGAGCAGGGAGCTCCAGAAGGTGGCCACGCGCTGCACATCGAGGCAGTCGACGGTGACAGCGGACCAGCGATTTCCCACGACGGTCACCCTAACCGTGCTCACTCCACGGCGGCCGGACGCAGGCCGCACCTCCGGCCATCGGTTGGCTCGAGGGGTCGAGACATGCCCGGGATCGCGAATCCCACGGGCATGTCTCGACCGGTCGACTGGCGACACCACCCCAACGGATCAGGCCAGGATCGCCTCGCGCATGACATCGAGGCCGACCGACCCGAGGTCGAGCGAGCGGCGGTGGAAGTCCTTGAGCGAGAACGTGTCTCCCTCACGGGCGGCCACCTCCTCGCGCAGCTGCAGCCAGAGCCGCTCGCCGATCTTGTAGCTCGGGGCCTGCCCGGGCCAGCCGAGGTAGCGGCTCAGCTCGAAGCGGAGCATCTCCTCGCCCTGGTTGGCGTGGGCGTCGAGGAAGGCCCAGGCCTTGTCGTAGGTCCAGTCCCCGCCACCGACCTCGGCGGGAGCCTCGAAGCCGCAGTGCACGCCGATGTCGAGCACCACGCGGGCGGCCCGCAGCGACTGCCCGTCGAGCAGGCCGAGGTAGTTGCCCGGGTCGTCCATGTAGCCCAGCTCGGCCATCAGCCGCTCGGCATACAGCGCCCAGCCCTCGCCGTGCCCGCTGACCCAGCACATCATCCGTCGCCACTTGTTCAGCAGCTCGCGGCGGTAGACGGTCTGGGCGACCTGCAGGTGGTGGCCCGGCACGCCCTCGTGGTAGACGGTGGTCAGCTCGCGCCAGGTGCCGAACTCGGTCACGCCCCTGGGCACCGACCACCACATCCGGCCCGGCCGGCTGAAGTCGTCGCTGGGCCCGGTGTAGTAGATGCCGCCGGTCTGGGTGGGGGCGATCCGGCCCTCGATGGTGCGCACCGGCCCGGGGATGTCGAAGTGCGTGCCGGCCAGGTCGGCGATCACCTCATCGGCGCGGGCCTGCATCCAGTCGCGCAGTGCGTCGGTGCCGTGCAGCAGGTAGCGGGGGTCGCGGTCGAGGTGCTCGATGGCCTCCTTCACCGAGGCCCCGGGCACGATGCGGTCGGCGGTGGCGTGCATGTCGGCCTCGATCCGGGCGAGCTCCTCCTGCCCCCACGCGTAGGTCTCCTCGAGGTCGACGGTGGCGCCGAGGAACTGGCGCGAGGCGAGCTGGTAGCGCTCGCGGCCCGCGGCATCCGACTCGGGAGCGCGGTCGAGCAGGTGGGTGCGCAGGTCGTCGCCGAGCCGCTGGTACGCCGCGGCCGCCGCCTCGACGCCACGCGCGAGGTCGGCCCGCACGGAGTCGTCGAGGGGGGCACCGTTGGCGCTGGCCCGGGCGAGGAAGGTGGCGAAGTAGCCGTCGGGCGTGGTGAGGTCGGCGCACTGGGCGATGCACTCGGTGACCTGCCGGCGTGGCGTCACGAGCCCGCGGTCGGCCGACTCGCGCAGCGTCGAGGTCCACTGCTCCAAGGCCGTGGGCACCTTCGTGAGGCGGGTGGCGATGGTGGCCCAGTCGTGCTGGGTGGCGGTCGGCATCAGGTCGAAGACGTCGCGGCAGCCCTGCAGCGGTGACGCGATGACGTTGAGCTCCATCCGGTCATAGCCCGCCTCGTGCGCCTCGACGGTCAGCCCGAGCCGCTCGCGCATGGCCGCCACGGTGACCCGGTCGACGTCGTCCACCGGCTCCACGGTGTCGAGGCGGGTGAGGGTGTCACGGGCGATCTGCACGTGGTGGGCGTAGCCGTCGGGCGACAGGTCGTCGAGCTCGGTCTCGCCGCCGGGCACCCCGAGGAACGTGGCCTCGATCGGGCTGGCGGCCACGACAGCGTCGAAGTGGGCCTCGGCGACGGCGTCGACGGGCGTGGGCTGGCGGGTGCTGTCGGTCATTCGACGGACGGTACCGGAGGGGTGGGCACGTCAGGCCACCACATTTCCCACGACTTCGGCGGGCTGCGGATCGCGTTCGCGTGGGTGGGCCGACCCGGCATACCCTCGGCGTCATGCAGCCACGGGTGAGGTCGGTCAACGTCGGGGGCGCTCGCGGCGGCATCCTGCCCCGTGGGCGTGACACGGCGATCGACAAGCGCCCGGTGGCGTCGGTCGAGGTGCGTGACCCGGGCCCGAAGCGGGGCGGCCTGGGCAGCGGGGTCGTCGGCGACGACGTGGTGAGCCGCAAGCACCACGGTGGCTCGCGGCAGGCGGTGTATGCCGTGGCCCGCGAAGAGCTCGACTGGTGGGGCGCCGCACTCGAACGCGACCTCGTGGACGGGATGTTCGGCGAGAACCTCACCACGCAGGGGCTCGACGTCGACGGCGCGGTGGTGGGGGAGCGCTGGCGGGTCGGGTCGGCGCTGCTCGAGGTGACCGGGCCGCGCATCCCGTGTGCGACGTTCACGGCGTGGATGGGGGAGCCCGGCTGGGTGCGCCGCTTCACCGAGCGCGGCCGCACCGGCGCCTACCTGGCGGTGGTCGAGCCGGGCATGGTGAGCACGGGGGATGCCGTCGAGGTGCTCGGGCGGCCCGCGCACGGCATCACCGTGCCGGAGATGTTCCGGGCCTTCACCGGGGATGACGGGATGGCGGCCGCGGTGCTGGAGGCGGGCATCCTCGACACCGAGGACCAGCGCTGGCTCGAGCGCCGCCTGGCCCGCCGCCGGGGCAAGATCGACCAATAGGTCAAAGTTGCCCCAGCCAGGGGCTCACTGCGCCGTGCTCAGGCGGCAACCGATGCCATGCGGAAGTGGCGACGCCCGTCATCGGACAGTGCCGCAGGCACCTGGATGCCGTGGGCCCGTAGCTCCGAAACCAGTCGTTGGAGAAGCGTTTCCGGCTCTTCGTACAGTTCATGCGCCCGGACCACCACGAAGGTCCACCCTTCCTCGGTGCTCAGCACGGTGCGCCGCCATGCGTCGTGTTCCCGCTGCTCCACCGTGTCGTGCCAGCGGCCGTCGTACTCGATGGCGAGCCTGACCCCTTCGAAACCGAGGTCGATGCGGAAGCGAACGTTGCCCTCGGCAGCCAGGATCGGAATGTTGGTCTGCGGTTCCGGCAACCCGGCCAGAACCATGAGCAGACGCGGGGCGGTCCCAGGCACGGAGTCGACCCGCTCACGAACAAGGAGGGCGGCTCGCAGCGCATCCCCACGACACTGACCCGGCCACCCGTCGGCGTAGTGGATGAGATCGCACGGGCTGCATCGGCCCTTCTTGACCAGCCGGTCGCCGAGGGCCACGAGGTCGACCAAGCCCAGGGGCCGGGCGAGGTGGCAGAAGGTCTGGCCCGGTGAGGTCACGGGAACCCCTTGCCATCGCCGGATGTCGAGGCGGTGTCGGAAGCGGTGATGCTTCACGCCCCGGATGCGAAAGCGCACATCCCGCATGAACGAGATGTGGGTCCGGTCGTTGTCGGGGACGGCCCCGCCCCAGATGCGGGCGGCCGTCCAGTGGCTCACGACAGCACCCTCGGGAGCGAGCCGGCGCCGGGTTTTCCACAGGTGGGGCAACGTTGACCTATTGGTCGATGTTGCCCCCGGGGTCAGGAGCGCAGCGAGGCGCGCCAGGCGCCGGGGCCGTGGCTGAGCGGCTGCCGCAGGGCCACCGAGTGCGCCGCCCAGGTCGAGCCCGACCGCTCGGATGCCGGTTCGTCGCCACCCGACGCGGCCGACAGCACCGCGACCAGGGCCGCCAGCTGCTCGGGGGTCGCCTCGCCGCGCACGACGATGGCCGGTGGGGCCGCGGTCACCGCAGCCTCGGCCCCACCGGAGTCGGTCGCCTCGTCGCCGGCCATCACCGGGCCGGGTCCCACGAGCGCTGAGCCTGGCGAGTGCTCACAGCGCCGGGCCCCCTGAGCTCTGAGCCTGTGAAGAGGTCATAGGGGAATGTTGCCGTGCTTCTTGGGCGGCAGGGTCGCGCGCTTGGTGCGCAGCGCCCGCAGTGCCTTGGAGACGTTCATCCGGGTGTTCGAGGGCGTGATGACGGTGTCGATGTAGCCGCGCTCGGCCGCGACGTAGGGGTTGGCCAGGGCGTCCTCGTACTGCTTGATGAACGCCGCGCGGGCCTCCTCGACCGAGTCGCCGTGCTCGGCGGTCTTGGCGAGCTCCTTGCGGTAGAGGATGTTCACCGCGCCCTGGGCACCCATCACCGCGATCTGCGCCGTGGGCCAGGCCAGGTTGATGTCGGCCCCGAGGTGCTTGGACCCCATGACGTCGTAGGCGCCGCCGTAGGCCTTGCGGGTGATCACGGTGACCAGGGGCACGGTGGCCTCGGAGTAGGCGTAGATGAGCTTCGCGCCACGACGGATGATGCCGTCCCACTCCTGGTCGGTGCCCGGGAGGAAGCCCGGCACGTCGACCAGGGTCAGGATCGGCACGTTGAACGCGTCGCAGGTGCGCACGAACCGGGCGGCCTTCTCGGACGCGTCGATGTCGAGCGTGCCCGCGAACTGCATCGGGTTGTTGGCCACGACACCGACCGAGCGGCCCTCGACGCGTCCGAACCCGGTGATGATGTTCGGCGCGAAGAGCGGCGCGACCTCGAGGAACTCCTCGTCATCGACGATCCGCTCGATGACCTGGTGCATGTCGTAGGGGACGTTGGGGCTGTCGGGGACGATCGTGTCGAGGAACCGGTCGTCGTCGGTGACCTCGAGGTCGTTCTCGTCGCCGTAGACCGGCGGGTCCTCCATGTTGTTCGACGGCAGGTACGACAGCAGCGCCTTGACGTACTCGACGGCGTCGTCCTCGTCGGTGCCCATGTAGTGCGCCACACCGGACTTGGTGTTGTGGGTGCGCGCCCCGCCGAGCTCCTCGAACCCGACGTCCTCACCGGTGACGGTCTTGATGACGTCGGGGCCGGTGATGAACATGTGCGAGGTCTTGTCGACCATCACGGTGAAGTCGGTGACCGCGGGGGAGTACACGGCGCCGCCGGCGCACGGCCCCATGATCAGCGAGATCTGCGGGATGACGCCCGAGGCGTGCACGTTGCGCCGGAAGATCTCGCCGTACAGGCCGAGAGAGACCACACCCTCCTGGATGCGGGCCCCACCCGAGTCGTTCAGCCCGACGACCGGGCAGCCGACCTTCATGGCGAAGTCCATGATCTTGACGATCTTCTCGCCGAACACCTCGCCCAGCGAGCCACCGAACACGGTGAAGTCCTGGGCGAACACCGCGACCGTGCGGCCGTCGACGGTGCCGTAGCCGGTGACCACGCCGTCGCCGTAGGGGCGGTTCTTGTCGCCGCCGAACGCCACGGAACGGTGCCTGGCGTACTTGTCCATCTCGACGAAGGTGCCCTCGTCGAGCAGCATCTTGAGGCGCTCGCGGGCGGTCTTCTTGCCGCGGGCGTGCTGCTTCTCGATGGCCCGTTCGGTGCCGGAGTGGGCCACCTCGTCGACGCGCCGCTTGAGGTCCGCGAGCTTGCCTGCCGTCGTGGAGGTGTCGATGTCCTTCGGGACGTCGGTGCCGCCGATGGACTGGGTGTCGCTCTTGGACATGGCCCGAGCCTAGCCTTGCCCTCGTGGGCGAGCTGCACCGATCCCGACCGCTCGGCGAGCGATCTGTCACACCCGGCGATCCGTGGGGTCCCGTGGAGGTCTTCGACCGCCTCGGCTCGACGAACGACGAGGTCCGGGAGCGTCCGTCGCCCTGGCGCGTGGTCGTCGCCGAGCAGCAGGATGCCGGTCGCGGCCGGCTCGGTCGGGCCTGGACGACCACCCCCGGCACGTCCCTGGCGGTGTCGGTGCTCGTGCCGCCCCCGGCATCCGGCGCGTCGTGGGTGCCGCTGCTCGCCGGCCTGGCCGTGCGGCGGGCCGTCGACGAGGTGGCCGGCGTCGAGACGGCCCTGAAGTGGCCCAACGACGTGCTCGTGCCCGGCGACGGTGACCGCAAGCTGGCCGGCATCCTCTGCGAGTGGACCGCGGCCGGGGTCGTCGTGGGGCTGGGGCTCAACGTGGATGCCGCCCGCGTCGACCTGCCGCTCGACACCGCCACCTCGCTGCGCGCCGCCGGCGCGCCGGGGGTCGACCGCGCGAGCCTGCTCACCGCCTACCTCGTGCACCTGGCCCGGGTGCTGGGCGAGGACACCGGGCCCGGCGGTGCCGCCCAGCGCGCTTACCTGGCGGCCTGTGCGACGGTGGGCCGGCAGGTGGAGGTGCACGAGCCGGGCGGGGTGGTGCGTCGCGGTGTCGCGACAGGCGTCGACGATGCGGGCAGACTGACCGTGCGCTCCGCCGAGGGCGTGTGGGCCGCGTCCGCGGGTGACGTGGTCCACGTCCGCGCACCCTGACCCGTCGAGAGGAGCCTGATGTCCGCCGAGCAGGTCGGTCGGTCCGCCGGCGACGCCGCCGCCGGCGAGGCTCCCGCGCTGCTCGATGTCTCCGGGCCCGACCTCGTGACGCCCGACGACGTGGCCGAGCGGGTCGAACGCATGCTGCTCGGCCGGCCCGCCTCGATGGGGCGGCGCGAGGTGACCGAGGGTGCCGGCGTCGAGGCCCTCACGGCCCGGCGGTTCTGGCACGCGATGGGCTTCCAGAACGTCACCGACGACGAGGCGATGTTCACCGAGGCAGACACCCAGGCGCTGCGCCGGGTGGCCCGGATCATCGACGACGGCCGGCTCAGCGAGGAGCTGGCCCTCGGCATGACCCGCGCGTTCGCCCGCACCGCCGACCGGCTCGCCGTCTGGCAGACCCAGCTCGTCGCCGAGTCGCTGGCCGCCCCGCTCGCCGAGGAGCTCGAGGGGCGCGACAGCCGGTCGGTGCCCGAGCCGCTGGTCGCCGCCGAGGCCGCCGAGCTGCTCGCGGGCATCTCCACCGAGATCGAGCCGCTGCTGGTCTACGTCTGGCGCCGCCACCTGACCAACGCGATCGCCCGAATGCTCGCTGATGCCGACCCGGCCGTGCACTCCGACCCCTCCGCCCCGATCCGCGTCGTGGGCTTCGCCGACCTGGTGTCGTTCACCTCGTTCGTGCGGCGGATGAGCGAGCGGCAGCTCGCGCGCCTCGTGCAGCGCTTCGAGCTGCTCGCCAGCGACGTGATCACCGAGCACGGCGGCCGGGTGATCAAGACCGTGGGCGACGAGGTGCTGTTCGTGCACTCGGAGGCGGCCGCGGCATCCGCCATCGCCCTGGACCTGGTCGACGCGATGGCCGAGGACGAGCTGTTGCCGCCGGTGCGGGTCGGCCTGGCCCACGGGCGGGTCGTCTCGCGCCTCGGCGACGTCTTCGGGATGACGGTGAACAAGGCCAGCCGGATCACCGCGGTGACCCCGTCGGGGCACGTCTACGTCGACGACGACATGGCCCGGGTGCTGGGCGAGGTGTCCGGCTTCACGGCCATCGAGCGTCGCCGGCGGGTGCTGCGCGGCATCGGCGTGGTGGCCCTGCACGAGCTGCAACGCGCACCCGGTGGGCGCCGCCCTCCGGCGGATGGGGGGACGTCGTGACTACGATCGAACACATGACCAAGGTGCTGCTCGCGGAGGACGACCCCGCGATCTCCGACCCGTTGGCCCGTGCCCTGCGGCGCGAGGGCTACGACGTCGACGTGTGCACCGACGGGGTGTCCGCCCTCGAGGAGGCCCTGCAGTCCCCTGACCTGCTGGTTCTCGACCTCGGCCTGCCGAAGATGGACGGCCTCGAGGTCTGCCGCCGGCTGCGGCAGGAGGGCAGCACGGTGCCCGTGCTGGTGCTCACCGCCCGTGCCGACGAGGTCGACACCGTCGTCGGCCTCGATGCCGGCGCCGACGACTACGTCACCAAGCCGTTCCGGCTCGCCGAGCTGCTGGCCCGGGCCCGGGCCCTCCTACGGCGCGGCGTGGTGGAGCCGCCCCCGCCCGAGGCCCTGGTCAGGATCGACCCCGAGGGGCGCCGCGTCTTCCTGCACGGCCAGGAGGTGCAGCTCACCGGTAAGGAGTTCGAGCTGCTCAAGGTGCTCGTGGCCAACGAGGGCAAGGTCGTCTCCCGCGAGAAGCTGATGCGCGACGTGTGGGACAGCGCCTGGTACGGCTCCACCAAGACGCTCGACATGCACATCTCGGTGCTGCGCCGGAAGCTCGGCGACGACGCCGCGCACCCGAGCTACATCACCACCATCCGAGGGGTCGGTTTCCGCTTCGACGCCCCGGAGGACTGAGGGCGGGGTGCGCCGACTGCTGGTCGTCACGGTCGCCCAGGCCGTGGCGATCACCGCGGTGCTGGTCGGGGTGGCCGTCGCGGCGCTGCTGCTGTGGCCGGGTGACCCGCTGAAGTCGCTGGCGCCCAAGGCCGACCGGGTCTTCGCCGGCACCCCACCGGTGCCGATCGTGCTGGCGGCGCTCGGTGTCGCCATCGTCGCGGCCGGCGGCATCGCCCTCGGGGTCGCCGCCCTGATGGCGGACCGCCGGGCGTCGCGCGTCGCGCACTTCCTCGCCACCCTCGGTGAGCGCGCCGAGCGGCTCGGCCCCGGCGACCCGCGCCCGGTGCCGCTGCGCTCCGGCATCATGGAGATCGACCGGCTGGACGCCGCGCTCGCCCGCGGCGCGCAGCAGGGCGCCAAGCGGCTGGCGAGCGAGCGCGACTTCGCCGCCGACGCCTCGCACCAGCTGCGCACCCCGCTGACCGCCCTGCTCATGCGGCTCGAGGAGATCGCCAGCACCGACGACCTCATCGTCGTCGAGGAGGAGGCGACCATCGCGATCGCCCAGGTCGAGCGGCTCAGCCGGGTGGTCGACGACCTGATGAGCCGCACCCGCAGCGGCACCGAGACCAACCCGGCGGTGTCGCTCGACTCGGTGCTGGCGTCGCTGCAGCGGGAGTGGCAGCCGGCGTTCGCGGCGGCCCGGCGCAGCATCCACGTCAGCGGTGAGCGCGGCCTCGGCATCCGGGCGACGCCCACCGCGCTGGCCCAGATCCTCACGACCCTGCTCGAGAACTCGCTGATGTACGGGCGAGGCACCGTCGAGATCCGGGCCCGCCGGGCCGGCCCGTCGGTGGTGATCGAGGTCGCCGACGAGGGCGACGGCGTGCCGGCCGCCATCGCGCCGCACATCTTCGAGCGGTCGGTGTCGTCGTCGGGCAGCGGGCTGGGGCTCTCGCTGGCCCGCGACCTGGCCGAGGCCGCTGGGGGCCGGCTCGAGCTGGTGCGGGCCAAGCCGCCGCTGTTCGCGGTATTCCTCTCCGCCAGCGGTACCTGACCCGCGTCGGCGGCGGCTCAGGCCCGGGCATCGTCGATGTCGAGCTCGAGCAGGCCTGCCAGGGAACGGATCTCGCGCTCGACGGCCGCGCGCGCGGATGCCGACAGGGGCTCGTCCTCGTGCAGGGCGTCGACCCGCAGCAGCCCGGCCACGGGGTCGGCCGTGGCGTCGAGCTTGCCGACCAACCGGTCGCCATGGAGCACCGGCATCGCCCAGTAGCCCCAGCGCCGGGCGGCCGCCGGTTTGTACATCTCGAGCTGGTACTCGAACTCGAAGAGGTCCGTCATCCGCTTGCGGTCGAACACCAGCCGGTCGAGCGGCGACAGCAGCGCGGTACGGCCACGGAACGGCTCGTCCAGCGCCTCGAGCTGCGCCGGGTCGACCCGCCACGTTCCCCGCACGCCCTCGATGACCGCCGGCTCACCGGCATCCGCCACGTGGTTGGGCTCACCCATGGTCGAGGTCGCCCGGGCGCGGGCGATGCCGAGCGAGGCCAGCCGGCGACGGTCGCGCTCGGCCGCCGCCTCGTGCCACGGCACGGCGGGGTCGTCGGGCAGCACCCGCTCGGCGAGGTCCCAGAGCCGCTCGCGGCCCTCGCGGGAGGAGACCGAGACCTCGCCGCGGCGCTCGAGGCAGTGCAGCAGCATCAGCACGTTCTTGCCGCTGTTCCAGCCGCTGGAGCGCCAGGGCAGCACGCAGGTGTCGGGCAGCTCGCGAGCGGGGAGCGGACCCTCGGCGCGCAGCAGCTGCAGGATGTCGTCGCGGCAGGCCGAGTTGGCGTCGACCCAGTCGGCGGTGTCCTCCTGCCACTCGCGCAGCGGGGGGCGGCCCGGCCAGTCGTGCATGTCGGCGCGGAACAGGGCCATGTCGCCGGCGGCGTGCACCATGCCGTCGTACTCGACGACGGCCCGGTCGACGATCAGGGCGTCGAGGTCACCGCGGCCGTAGGCGGCGCCGAGCCGGCTCCACAGCACGAGGTCGGCACTGGGGGCGACGGCGGCCGTGAGGTCGACCTGCACCACCCACAGGCGGCGCACGACCTCCATCCGGTCGGTGGGGCGCGGGGCGTCGAGCAGCTGGGCCCGCACCGCGGTGCGGCGGGCCTGCTGGCGGGTGAGCCGGTGCACCATGACGCGACGCTAGGGCACGGCGCCGACAGGGCAGGCCCTCAGAGCGGCTCGCCGGCGAAGACGAACTTGCGGTAGGCCCAGAACCGGAACAGCGTGCCGAGGCCGATGCCGATGATCGTCGCGATGTTGTCGGCCAGGATCGTGGTGAAGCCCAGGGCATAGTGCGAGATGGTCAGGGTGATGGCCGAGATGACCAGGGCGATGCCGTTCACGCCGAAGAACAGGATGACCTCGTGGCTGGCAGGCCGGCTGCGGCGGTGGCGGAAGGTCCACTGCCGGTTGCCGACCCACGAGAAGAGGGTCGCGACGGCGCCGGAGATGATCTTGGCGGTGGTGACCTTGTCGGAGAGCACCGTGTGCCACAGCAGGTTCGCCAAGCCGATGTCGATGATGAAGGCGAGGATGCCGACGACCCCGAACTTGATCATCTCGCGGTAGATGACGTCGACGGCTCCGCGCGCCCGGTCGAGGCTGCGGGAGGGCCCGCCGGTGGGGGGCGGAGCGGTCGTGGGCACCGAAGCAGCCTACCGACCTGCGGTCGCTATCCTCGCCGGGTGACCACCCCACGGCGCGCACCCGGAGGTTTTCCCGTCGTCGGCATCATCGGTGGGGGCCAGCTGGCACGAATGTGCGCCGGCCCCGCTGCCGAGCTGGGGGTGACCCTGAGCGTGTTCGCCGAGGCCGACGACGCCAGCGCCGCCCTCGTCGTGCCGAGCTCTCCGGTCGGCGACCACACCGAGGCCGATGCCGTGCACGCCTTCGCACAGCACTGCGACGTCGTCACCTTCGACCACGAGCACGTGCCCGCGCACGTGCTCGACCTGCTTGTGGCCGAGGGCGTCGAGCTGCACCCCCGGCCGCAGGCGCTGCGGTTCGCCCAGGACAAGCTCGCCATGCGCGAACGGCTCACCGAGCTGGGGGTGCCCTGCCCGCGGTGGGCGCGCGCCGACAGCGCCGCGGACGTGACGGCGTTCGGGGATGCCGTGGGCTGGCCGGTCGTGGCCAAGACCCCGCGCGGGGGCTACAACGGCATGGGGGTCATGGTCGTGCGGGATGCCGGTGAGCTCACCGGCTGGCTGGAGCGCGCGGCATCCGAGGGCACGGGCCTGCTGCTCGAGGAGCGGGTGCCGTTCGTTCGCGAGCTCGCGGTGCTCCTGGCCCGGAGCCCGTCCGGGCAGGCTGCCGCGTGGCCGGTGGTGGAGACGGTGCAGACCGACGGCATCTGCACCGAGGTGCTCGCGCCGGCGCCCGGGCTGGATGCCGGGCTGGCCGCGGCCGTGGTGCACGCCGGGCTGACGGTGGCGGGGGCGCTCGACGTCACCGGGGTGCTGGCCGTGGAGCTGTTCGAGGTGCTGGGGGAGGACCGGGCGCCCTCCTTCGTGGTGAACGAGCTGGCGATGCGCCCGCACAACTCCGGGCACTGGTCGATGGACGGCGCCGTCACCGGGCAGTTCGAGCAGCACCTGCGGGCCGTGCTCGACCTGCCGCTGGGGTCGCCGCGACCGCACGGGCCGTGGACCGTGATGGCCAACGTGCTGGGCGGCGACTACGCCGAGCTGTACCCGGCATACCGTCACGTCATGGCGCGCGACCCGGAGGCCAAGGTGCACATGTACGGCAAGGGCGTGCGGCCCGGCCGCAAGATCGGGCACGTCAACATCTGCGGCGACGACCTCGCCGACCTGCGTGAGCGGGCCCGGCACGCGGCCGACTACATCCAGGGAGCAGTGATCGAGTGAGCACGCACGCGGACGGGAGCACCCCGCTGGTCGGTGTCGTCATGGGGTCCGACTCCGACTGGCCGGTCATGGAGGGAGCGGTCGTCGCGCTCGAGGAGCTCGGGGTGGCGTGCGAGGTCGACGTCGTCTCGGCGCACAGGATGCCGGAGGAGATGGTCGAGTACGGTCGCTCGGCCGAGTCGCGCGGGCTGCGCGTGATCATCGCCGGTGCCGGGGGCGCTGCCCACCTGCCGGGGATGCTCGCGTCGGTCACCTCGCTGCCGGTCATCGGGGTGCCGGTGCCGCTGAAGTATCTCGACGGGATGGACTCGCTGCTGTCGATCGTGCAGATGCCGTCGGGCGTGCCGGTGGCGACCGTGTCGGTGGGTGGGGCGCTCAACGCCGGCCTGCTCGCCGCCCGCATCCTCGGCGCAGGGGAGGGGGCGGAGGCGGAGCGGCTGCGGGGGGCGCTGGCGCAGTTCCGCGAGAACCTGCGCGACCAGGCACAGGCCAAGGGAGCGGCGCTGCGGGAGCGTCGGGCGACCGACCGCGGGTAGTCCCGGCGTCGGCTTCGATCTGGTCGAGGGCTCACCGCGTCGAGGGTAGTTTCTGCTGAGGGCGAACTGGGCCTGTGGATGCTTGATACTCGAACAGGCGTTCGGTTATGATTGGGCATGGCATCTCGGGGGTTGGGTCTGGCGGAGCGTCGCTCCGTGATGCTGCTGCTGCTGACGCGCTGGTCGGGTTCGGTGGGGCGGTGCACGAGGCGTCGGATGAGCAGCTGGCTGAGCTGATGGGTGAGGCGGATGCGCTTGGCGGCTCAGGCTGCGTGCGGCGCGTGCAGAGGTGGCGGTGGAGGCGGTCCGGCGGGGTGTGGTGGCCGGGTCGGGGATGAACGCGCAGGCGTGGGTGCGGGAGTGTGCGCCGTCGTTGCGGCAGGGCGGTGCTGGGCAGGTCGCGAAGCTCGCGGTCGAGGTCGCGGGGTGTCCCGGGCGGCGGGGTCGTTGGCGCCGGATGCCGCGGCGGAGCCGGACCCTGCGTCGCCGTTGGGGTTGGTGTGGGCGGGGGTGGTCGCGGCGGAGGTGTCGCCGAGTTTGGCGTTGTCGGCTCTGGGTGAGGTGGCCCGGTTGGAGCCGCGTCTGGAGCCGGAGGCGGTGCCGACGGTGACCCGGGCGTTGCTGGGGTTGGGCACGGTGTGGGGTGCGGGTCTGATGCGGAAGCTGCGTCCGGCGATGATCGCGAAGTATGGGCATCAGGGGGAGCTGGACGACGTGCAGGAGCGGTTGGCTCCGGTGGCGCGGTTGTCGCAGCCGTGGGTGGCGTCGGGGGATGTGACGGAGTATCAGCTGGTGGTGACTCCGGAGCAGGCGGCGGTGTTGGAGGCGGCGATCGGGCCGCTCAGTGCGCCTGCTCCGAACGATGAGACCGGGCAGCGGGACCTGCGCCCGGCGGGGCAGCGGCGGGTGGAGGCGTTGGCCGAGGTCTGCCGCAGGTCGTCGGGGTTGGACGCCGACGGGGCCGGTGGTGACGGGCCGGCGGGGTCGGCGGCGGCGTTGCACGTGACGATCAGCCTGGCCGACTTGCAGGAGATGACGGGGGCGGGGGAGGTGCTCGGGTCGACCGCGACGGGGGTGTTGTTGTCGCCGCAGGTGCTGCGGCGGGTGGCGTGTGACGCGGCGTTGGTCCCGCACGTGCTGGGCACGGCGGGGGAGGACCTGGACCTGGGGCGGGTGGTGCGCCTGTTCACCCGGGCCCAGCGTCGCCGGTTGTGGCGCCGGGACCGGACCTGCACCTTCCCGGGGTGTTCGGCGCCGGCGAGCTGGGCGAAGGCGCATCACGTGCTGCACTGGGCCGATGGTGGCCGGTCCGATGTCGACAACGCGGCGTTGTTGTGTCAGCGCCACCACACGTTCGTGCACCAGCGACGGCTGTGGGCCGACGTGCGCACGACCCCTGACGAGCTGGGCCGGTCCGTCATCTGGGACCTGCACCCCGGCTCGTATGACCGGCAGCTGGAATGGCTGGCCCGGCAACGCGCCGAGCACGACCCGCCACCGCTGACCCGGCAGCGGCTGCTGCAGCTGGTGGCTGCGGTCACCCACCGTGACGAGGCCGACCGGCGCCTGGCCCAGCACGACCTCGACCAGCTCAGCGACGCCTGGCACGACTGGGACCACCACGCCCAGACCGCCATCGACCCCGACGACCCCGACTACCGCGCCTGGCACGAGACCCACCTGACCGCCGTCGCAGCCGCGACCCACCATGCCGCGTGAGGCGTGCACCCGACGTGCCGGCGGATGCGATGACTCTGCGGACCCTGTCGTCTGTGCCCCTTCCCCTGGCAGCCCTTCAACGTCGTCTGTGCCCCTTCCCCTGGCAGCCCTTCAACCGCGGCCGTTCGCCCGCGAAACCAGGTTGACCGGCCAGCCCAGCCCTGCGCCCAATGGGACGGTGAACCAGCCCCGCTGCGTCGTGCTCGTCGAGGGCCACAGCGACCGGGTGGCACTGCGCACGCTGGCGCAGTGCCTGGGGCGCGATCTCGACGCGGAGGGAGTCGAGGTGGTGGCCATGGGTGGCATCACCAACACCCGGGCCTTCGCGAAGAGGTACGGACCGCTGGGGCTGGGCCTGCCCCTCGCGGGGCTCTACGACATCGGGGAGCGGGCCGTGCTCCGGCGCGGGCTTCGCGCGGCGGGTCTGGCGGACCCGCTCGAGCCGTACGCGTTCGAGCCGGACGTAGTCGAGCCGGAGGCAATCGGGCCGGAGGCAATCGAGCCGCCCGCATTCGAGCGGCTCGGCTTCTACGCGTGCGACCGCGACCTCGAGGACGAGCTGCTGCGCGCGCTGGGTACCGACGCGGCCGAGGCGGTCATCGCCGAGGCCGGGGAGGCGCAGTCCCTGCGGCTGCTCGCAGGCATGCCAGCACAGCGCGGCTGGACCCGGCTCGCGGTGCTCCGCCGGTTCCTCGGCTCACAGTCGGGGCGCAAGGCGCGGTATGCCGACCTGTTCGTCCGAGCTCTCGACCCAGACCGGGTGCCCGAGCCGCTGACCGCGCTGCTCGCCCACGTCCGGCGCGAACCGACCGCCCAGAGTGACGGCGACGTGCCAGGCATCCCACGGCGCTGAACGGCGCTCGGCATCCTGCGTGGGTGAGGGGCCCACGGCATCCGAGTGTGGCTAGCGCTGCATCCCGTCGCGCAGCAACCGTGGCCACTCGATCTTGGGGCAGGTGTCCATCACGACGTCGAGCCCGGCCGCCCGGGCCCGGCCGGCCGCGGCCTGGTCGACGACGCCCAGCTGCATCCAGATGGCGTCGATCTGCAGGCGGTCCTTGTTGCGGATGGCGTCGTCGACCACTGCACCCACCAGGGCGCTGTTGACGAAGCAGTCGACGACCTTGATGTGCTGGTCGGGGATGTCGTCCAGCGACGCGTACCCGGGCCCGCCGTGCACCGCCTCGGCCTTGGGGTGCACCGCGATGATGGGCGTGCCGAGCTCGACGTGCATCCATCGTGAGACGCGGTAGGCCGTGCGCTGCTTGTTACCAGACAGGCCCACCACCACCCACACGCCGGGGTCCATGAGGAGCTCGCGGATCAGCTGGGGGTCGTTCTGGTGCTGCATGCCCATGGCCTCATTCTGCCCGTGGAGGGCACCGGCAAACCGGAGGCCGAGGTCAGTCGTTGCCGAACAGGTCGCGGGTGTAGACCTTGTCGGCCACGTCGCGCAGCTCGTCGACGAGGCGGTTGGCGACGATGACGTCGCTGCGCCGCTTGAGCTCGGCGAGGTCGCGCACGACCTCGGAGCCGTAGAACCGGTCGTCCTCGAGCTCGGGCTCGTAGACGATGACCTCGATGCCCTTGGCCTTGACCCGCTTCATGACGCCCTGCACGCTGCTTGACCGGAAGTTGTCGGACCCGGCCTTCATGATCAGGCGGTGGATGCCGACCACCTGCGGCCCCCGCGCGACGATGTCGGCGGCCACGAAGTCCTTGCGGGTGGTGTTGGCGGTCACGATCGCGCTGATCAGTGTCTGCGGCACGTCGGCATAGTTGGCCAGCAGCTGCTTGGTGTCCTTGGGCAGGCAGTAGCCGCCGTAGCCGAACGAGGGGTTGTTGTAGTGCGGCCCGATCCGCGGGTCGAGGCCCACCCCCTCGATGATCTGGCGGGTGTCGAGGCCGTGCGTGGCGGCGTAGGTGTCGAGCTCGTTGAAGAAGGCCACCCGCATCGCGAGGTAGGTGTTGGCGAACAGCTTGATCGCCTCGGCCTCGGTGCTGTCGGTGAGCAGCACGGGCACGTCGTCGTCGAGTGCCGCCTCGGCCAGCAGCTTGGCGAACTGCTGCCCGCGCGGCCCCTGGTCGCCGACGATGATCCGCGACGGGTGGAGGTTGTCGTGCAGCGCCCGGCCCTCGCGCAGGAACTCGGGCGAGAAGACGATGTTCTCGGTGCCCAGCCGCTGGCGCAGGCCAGCGGTGAAGCCCACCGGCACGGTCGACTTGATCACCGCGGTGGCGTCGGGGTTGATCGCGACGACATCGGAGACGACCTGCTCGACGGTGCTGGTGTCGAAGTAGTTGGTGCGCTCGTCGTAGTTCGTGGGGGTGGCGACCACGACGACCTCGGCACCGGCGTACGCCTCGTGCTTGTCGGTCGTCACCCGCAGCCGCAGGCCGGGCGAGGCGAGGCGGGCCTCGATGTCGGGGTCCGAGATCGGGCTGCGCCGGTTGCGCAGCATCTCGATGCGCCGCTCGTCGATGTCGAACGCCACGACGTCGTGGTGTTCGGCGAGCAGCACGGCCATGGACAGGCCGACGTACGAGGTTCCGACGACGCAGATGGTTCCAGTCACGTCGACCCACGATACGGGGCCGGAAGTTGCGTCACGGACCGCGGCAGAGTTGGCTGGGCGCGCAGGCTCCCCGTCGCGTGCTGCCGCAGGCCGGCGCGACCCCAACGTCCGACCCGCCCCGGCCGGACGACATCGAGAGGACTTCCCGTGCAGTTCGGACTCTTCATCCCGCAGGGCTGGCGCCACGACCTCGTCGGCATCGACCCGGCGCAGCACTGGGGTGTCATGGCCGGCCTGGCCCGGCGGGTCGACGGCAACCCCGACTGGTCCTCCATCTGGGTCTACGACCACGTCCACCCCGTGCCGCGCCCCACCGAGGAGGCGACCCACGAGGCGTGGACCCTGATGGCGGCCTTCGCCGGCGTGACCGGCCGGGTGCGGCTGGGCCAGATGTGCACCTGCATGGGCTACCGCAACCCCGCCTACCTCGCGAAGGTCGCCGCCACCGTCGACGTCGTCTCCGAGGGCCGCCTGGAGATGGGCATCGGCGCCGGCTGGTACGAGCACGAGTGGCGCGCCTACGGGTACGGCTTCCCGAGCGCCGGCGAGCGCCTGCAGGCGCTGCGCGAGGGCGTCGAGATCATGCGCGAGATGTGGATGACCGGCCGGTCGACCTTCGCCGGCGAGCACTTCACCACCGACGGCGCCCTGTGCTTCCCTCGACCGCTGCAGGGCGACTCCACGCCGGGGAGCCCGCACAACGGCATCCCGATGTGGGTCGCGGGCGGCGGCGAGAAGAAGACGCTGCGGATCGCCGCGGAGTACGCCGACTACACCAACTTCTCGGGGATGCCGGAGGAGTTCAGCGCCAAGAGCGAGATCCTGCGCGGGCACTGCGACGCCATCGGGCGCAACTACGACGAGATCGTGCGCAGCGCCAACTACAACGTCGTCATCGGCCGTGACGAGGCGGAGGTGCAGGAGCGGCTGGGCTGGATCCGCAACCACTACACCAACGCCGGGCTGCCCGCCGACGTCGTCGACTCCACGGTGAAGTCCTTCGAGGACGGCCCGCTGGTCGGCACGCCCGAGCAGGTCACCGAGGCACTGGTCGACCTGCAGGAGCGGGGGATGCGCTACGCCATCACCTACTTCGTCGAGCAGGCCTACGACACCTCCGGCGTCGAGCTGTTCGAGCAGCAGGTCATCCCGGCGTTCATCGAGCAGGAGCCGCACAGCAACCTGTGGCACTTCATGCACGGCCGGTAGGCCGGGGAGGACACGCGGATGGGTGACGACCTGGCCGGACCGGCCGACGAAGGACCGCTCGAGGTCGAGGTCAGCGCGCTCGCCATCAACGTCACGGTGCCGCCGTCGCACCGGTGGACCGACATCCGGCGTGGCGAGGAGTTCGAGCTCCGAACGCTCAACGTGCGGATGCTGCCCGACGGGCACCTCGCGGTGAAGGCCTACGGCAGACCACTCGCCGGGGGCCGGGGCGCGTACGTGTCGTTCCCGGTGCCCGACGACCCGAAGCTGGCCGACCTGGTGGCGGCGGCCGCCGACCGCGCCGGCGAGGTGTGGGCGGCCCACCGCGGCCTGAGCTGACCGATCCGCATCCGGCCGGCGGGCGTCACACCAGGTGGCGGAGGTCCCCGTCGAAGAGCTGGGTCACCGACTCCTCGACGCGGCGCAGGCGCTCCTCGTAGCCGCTGACCACCTGCAGCCGGACGCGGATGCGGGCGTGCTCCGTGCGCACCTCGTCGAGGAGGTCGCGACCGGCGGCGAGCCGCTCGGCATCCGGTGGCGTGGTCGTGTCGTCGAATGCCGCGTCGTCCAGGCGCTGCTCGAGGTCGGCGAGGCGTGCCTCGACCGTGCCGAGCTGGGTGTCGCGGCGTTCGCGCTCCGTGGTGTCGAGCACGGTGGCCCGGTCGAGCTCCTTCAGGCGCGTCTCGAGGTCCTTGAGCCGTTGGTCGTGGCGGCCGAGGCGCTCCTGATGCGCGTCGACGCGGGCGCGCAGGGCCGTGAGCGCTGCGGTGTGCTTCGCGACCCGGCTCCGCAGGCCCTTCGTGCCCACGACGGTCGCGCGCGCGTCGGCCATCCGCTGGCGCACAGTGGGTGCAGGGGTGGCGGGTGCGTCGGGCACGGGGTCCTCCTCAGGACAGGTGGTGCAGGGAGCCGTCGGCGATCCAGGACCGGAGCAGCCGGGCTTCGAGGTCGAGGCGATGCTGCCAGTTGACCTTGGTGTGGCCACCGGAGTGGTGCGACCACGACGTCTGCTCCTCGTCGTCGAGGAACGAGAAGCCGGTGCCCACCAGGTCGGCGTCGGGGAACATCTCGTGCGCCAGGAACAGGGCGGTGGTCCCCGCGGTCGGGATCACCGAGCCGGCAGGGGCGGACGCGTCGAGGGCCTGCACCACGCGCTTCTTCACGACAGCGTTGGGCAGCGGCATCGCGCCGAGGTCCTCGGGCCAGAAGCCGGCGTGGAGCAGCAGGCCGATCTGGTCGCCGGGGCGGTACTGCACGAATCCGGCCTGTGGCACCAGGTAGGCGCGGTCACGGTAGCCGCGCAGCGTCGAGGTGGTGAAGGACGTCGCCCGCGACAGCACCACCGCGTGGCAGGCGGTGCCCACGGTCGGCGCGACCCCGGGGCCGTCGAGGACGAAGGAGTTCAGCCGGATGACGAGGTCGGCGGCATCGATACGGACGGCCCGCGCGGCATCTGGCTGCAGCGGTGCGTTGCCCACGACGGCGACCCGCTCGATCGGCCGCCGGGCGGCGTAGGCCAGCAGGAGGGAGCGAAGCTGATCCCACTGCGCGTCGCGCGTCGCCTCGATCTCAGCCCTCAGCACGGGCCACATCGTCCCACGGCCGTGCCGTCATCCTGCGGAAACGTCGGGATCGACGAGCCAGGGCAGGACGACCCGCCCACGCTGCACGGCCGCCTCGAGGTCTTCGAACTCCTCGAGGTAGTCGATGGCGTAGGCCCGCCACTCGGGGATCTCGACCATCCCGTGCCGACCTTCGTCGAACCAGGAGTCCTCCAGGCGTCGAACGAAGGCCGAGGTCCACACGTAGAACGCGCCGTTGATGCGCAGGTAGCGGGCGGTGTCCTGACGACGGGTGACCCCAGCTCCCTCGTGGAAGTACCGCTCGAGCAGGCCGGGCTCGTCGACCGACGGGCGCACCCCGACCCATACCGGGTTGAACGAGGGCTGCGACACCGAGATCACGCCGTCGAGGTCGGGGGAGGCGAGCAGCTGGTCGACGGCGGCGTCGACCTCCGCGGGCACTCGTGCTGGACTCGTGGGGTCCAGCAGCACCACGGCGTCGTAGGGCAGCCCCTCCTGCTCCTCGACCGCGGCCAGGGCGTGGCGCAGCACCGGCGCCATGGGCGTGCGGTCGGTGGCGAGCTCGGGCGGCCGCAGCCAGGGGACGTCGCCCCCGTGCTCTCGCGCGACCTGCGCGATGTGCGGGTCGTCGGTCGACACGATGCAGCGGGTCATGGTGCGCATCGCCGACGCGGCCCGCAGCGAGTGCGCGATGAGGGGGAGCCCGGCCAGGGGTCGGACGTTCTTGCCCGGCAGCCCGGTCGAGCCGCCGCGCGCCGGGACGACGGCGAGCACCCGAGGACCGCTCATCAAGGGTGCCTCCACGGTTGGGCCACGGTTCGGGCGGCGACCGCCACCGGTACGGTGTCAGCATGTCAGATGGGCTCCGGCCGGCCGTCTCGTCGTGGGTCCTCATCGGTGCTGGTGGGCACGCCCGCGTACTCCACGACGTGCTGGTTCGCAGCGGCGCCTCGGTGCTCGCGGTCAACGGCGACGCGCGCGGCCCCGCGTGGGACGTCCCGGTGCTCGACGACGACGAGCTCGCCGTCCTCGCGACCCGCACCGGTGCCGCCGTGGCCCTCGGGGTCGGTGACGACGCACGGCGCAGCCGGCTGCTCGACTGGGCCACGCAGCGCGGGCTGGCCCTGCCGCCGCTGGTCGCGTCGACGGCCACCGTCGCGCGGTCGGCGGCCCTCGGCGCCGGCACCGTGGTGCTCGAGCACGCGCACGTCGGGCCGTCCGCCAGCATCGGGCGCGCCGTCGTCGTGAACACCGCTGCCGTCATCGAGCACGACGCCGTGGTCGGCGACGGCTGCCACGTCGCGCCCGCGGCGGTGCTGCTGGGGGCGGCCCGGGTGGGCCCGGGGTCGCTGGTGGGGGCGGGCGCGAGGGTGCTTCCCGGCATCCGCGTCGGGGCGGGGGCCGTCGTCGGTGCGGGAGCGGTCGTCGTGGAAGACGTGCCCGACGACGCGGTCGTGACGGGTGTCCCCGCCCGGCGCGTCGAGGTGCGCCGGTGACCGGCGCCGGGGTGCGGATCGGCACGCTCGAGCTGCCCCGCGACGGCGAGGTGGTCGTCATCGCCGAGGCCGGGGTCAACCACGACGGCGACCCCGACCTCGCCCACCGGCTCGTCGACGTGGCGGCCGACGCCGGCGCGGATGCCGTGAAGTTCCAGACCTTCGACCCCGACCGGCTGGTCTCCGCCGCGGCCGACGCGACGCCCTACCAGCGGGCCCGCGGCTCCGCTGCCGACCAGCACTCGCTCCTGGCGTCCCTGACCCTGCCCTCGTCGGTGTGGGCCGAGCTGCGCGACCACGCGACCGAGCGGGGCGCGGTGTTCCTCAGCACGCCGTTCGACCTGGGCAGCGCCGAGCTGCTCGTCGGGCTGGGGGTGCCCGGGCTCAAGGTGTCGTCGGGCGAGCTGACCAACACCCCGTTCCTGCGCGAGCTCGCCACCTTCGGGGTGCCGCTGCTCGTCTCCACCGGCATGGGCTCGGCCGCCGAGGTCGCAGGTGCCGTCGAGGCCTGCTCGGCGGCGCCGGGCACCGTGCTCTTCCACTGCGTCTCGGCCTACCCGGCTCCCCTCGAGCAGTGCAACCTGCGGGCCATCCCGGCGATGGCCGAGGCGCACGGCCTTCCCGTGGGCTGGTCCGACCACACGACGGGGATGACGAGCGCGCTCGGCGCCGTGGCCCTGGGCGCGTGCGTGCTCGAGAAACACGTGACCACCGACCGCACGAGGTCGGGCCCCGACCACGCGGCATCCCTCGAACCCGGCGCGCTGGCGGAGTACGTCGCGCAGTGCCGCGCTCTCGCCGGCGCCCTCGGCGACGGCACCAAGCGCCGGGTCCCGGCCGAGGAGGAGAACGCCGCGCTCGTCCGGCGAAGCTGGCACGCCGCCCGTGTGTTGCCCGCCGGCACGGTGCTCACCGCCGACGACCTGGTGCTGCTGCGGCCCGAGGGCGGGGCAGCACCGTCCGAGGTGCTGGCCGGCCGCGTCGTGCGCACCGCCGTCGAGGCCGGCGCGCCGGTCCGTCCCGACGCGCTCGAGGCGCCCCGGTGAGCGAGCCCGTCGCGCCCGCCGGCACCGTCTCGGTGGCCGCCTTCGTCGGCACCCGGGCCGACCTCGGGCCGCTCGGGCCGGTGCTCGTCGCCCTCGCCGACGCCCCGGACGTCGACCTCACCGTGCTCACCGGGGTCGCCTGGACCGCCGAGTCCCTGGCGCAGGCGCTCCCGGCGCGCCCGCAGCCCTGGCGCATCGTCGCGCTCGCCGACCCGGTCACCGGTCGGCTCGACGCCGCCGCCGTCGTCCGGCACGGCCCCGGCCTCTCCGCCGGGGCGGGCACCCACTTCCTCGACGCCCGCCCCGACGTCCTGGTGGTGCTCGGCGACCGCTGGGAGCTGCTCCACGTCGTCCCGCAGGCGGTGCTCGCCGGCATCCGCGTCGTGCACCTGCACGGGGGCGAGGTCACCGAGGGGGCGGTCGACGAGCGGGTGCGGCACGCGGTGACCAAGCTGGCCGACCAGCACTGCGTCGCCTCGGCCGATGCCGCGCGCCGGGTGCGCAGCCTCGGCGAGCCGGCCGACCGGGTGCACGTCACCGGGGCCCCGGGGCTCGACCGGGTCGCCGGTCTGGCCCGGCCCAGCGAGCAGGCGCTCGCCGAGGCCCTCGGCCGCGAGGTCGTGCGACCCCTGGCGCTGTTCACCTACCACCCGCCCACGGCCGTCGAGGGTGCCGAGGTGCGCACCTGGGCCGCTGGGGCCCTGCGGGCCACCGCTGCGCGCTGCGGCACGGTCGTCGCGACCCACCCCGGCATGGATGCCGGGCGCGACGAGGTGCTCGCGGCGCTGGCCGACGCCGCCGACGAGCCCCGCGTGCTGGTGGTCGAGAACCTCGGGCCGCGCTACCCCCTGGTCCTCGCCGGGGCCGACGTCGTGGTCGGCAACTCCTCGTCCGGCGTCATCGAGGCGGCCAGCGTCGGCATCCCCGTCGTCGACGTCGGCGACCGCCAGCGGGGCCGGCTGCGGGGCGAGAACGTGGTGCACGCCGACGAGGGCGAGGCTGCCGTCGCGGCGGCCCTCGACCTTGCCCTGTCACCCGCGCACCGGGCCCGGTCCGCCGCGGCCGTCAACCCCTACGGCGACGGCTCCGCCGCGGCCCGGGTGCTCGCCGTCGTGCGCGCGGCTCCGGCCGTGTCGCTCGCCAAGCCCTTCGTCGACGCCCCGGAGGCACGATGACCGTCCCCGATCTCGATCAGGCCTGCGCCCCGGACACCGCATCGCTGCGTGAGGTGATGGAGGTGATCGACCGGCACGCGTCGTCGATGAGCGTGCTGGTCGACGGCGACGGGCGGGTGGTCGGCGTCGTGACCGACGGCGACGTGCGCCGCGCCCTGCTCGCCGGTGCCGCCGTCGACGACCCGGCCCTCCCGCACGCGACCCCGAACCCGCACGTCGTGCGGGAGGGCTCACCGCGGGCCCTGGTCCTGGACCTGATGCGGGCGCTGCGGATCTCCGCGGTGCCCGAGGTCGACGCGCAGTCGCGGATCGTGCGGCTGCACACCCTGTCCGACGTCGTGGGCAACGAACGGCTGCCGAACGTCGCCCTGGTGATGGCGGGGGGCCCGGGGTCCCGGCTCGGCCACCTCACCAAGGACACCCCCAAGCCGCTGATGACCGTGGGGGGCCGCGCCATCCTCGACTGGATCGTGCTCGGCCTCGTCGGTGACGGCATCCGCGAGGTCTACGTCAGCGTCAACCACCTCGCCCACCGCATCGAGGAGCACCTCGGCGACGGCTCGCGGCTCGGCTGCACCGTGCACTACCTGCGCGAGGAGCCCGACCAGCCGCTCGGAACCGCGGGGTCGCTGCGGCTGCTCCTCCGGGCCCGCCCCGAGCTCACCGACCCCGTGCTGGTGATGAACGGCGACCTCATGGTCGAGTACGACGCCCGGGCCCTGCTCGCCTACCACGCGGCGCACGAGGCGGCGGTGACGATGGGGGTGCGCTCGTACCAGCACCAGGTGCCGTTCGGAGTGGTCGAGCGAGGCGCCGACGGCCACGTCAGCGCGATCGCCGAGAAGCCGATGCTCACGCTCGAGATCAACGCGGCCGTCTATGCCGTCGAGCCCGAGGTCGTCGGCCTGCTGCCCGAGGGCGCGTCGAGCACGATGCCGTGGTTGGTCGAGCAGTGCCTCGCCCGCGACCGCACCGTCGCCGCGTGGGCCATCAGCGAGGACTGGATCGACGTCGGCACCCCCGTCGACCTCGCCCGTGCGAAGGGACAGCTGTGAACGCATCCGAGCAGGCCACCCCCGGCGGTGAGGTGTCCCTCGCGGGGCGCACCGTGCTGGTGACGGGGTCCGACGGCTTCATCGGCAGCCACGTGGTCGAGCGGGTGCTCGCCGCCGGCGGTCGGGTGAGGGCCTTCTGCCTCTACACGAGCAACGGCACCCTCGGCTGGCTCGAGGAGTCGCCGGCCTTCGGCGCGGCCCTGGCCGACGGCCGCGCTGAGGTCGTGCTCGGCGACATCCGCGACCCGGAGCACGTCGCCGCATCAGTCGAGGGTGCCGACGTCGTGCTGCACCTCGCCGCGCTCATCGCGATCCCGTTCTCCTACGTCGCGCCGCGCTCCTACGTGGAGACCAACGTCATCGGCACCCTCAACGTGCTCGAGGGCGCGCGTCGGCACGGCACCCCGCGGCTGGTCAACACCTCGACCTCGGAGGTCTACGGCACCCCGGAGCACGTGCCCATCACCGAGGCGCACCCCCTGCGCGGCCAGTCGCCGTACTCCGCGTCGAAGATCGGCGCCGACAAGATGTGCGAGTCGTACGCCCTGTCCTTCGGCACGCCCGTGGTCACGCTGCGCCCCTTCAACACCTTCGGGCCGCGCCAGTCCGCGCGCGCCGTCATCCCGACCGTGCTGTCGCAGCTGCTCGCCGGGGCCGACGAGCTGCACCTGGGCGACCTCACCCCGAAGCGCGACTTCACCTTCGTCACCGACACCGCCGAGGGCTTCGTGCGGGCGGCCGTCGCCGACCTCGAGCCCGGGGCCACCATCCAGCTCGGCACCGGCCGCACCGTCTCCGTCGGCGAGGTCGTCGAGCTGTGCCGCACCGTCACCGGCTCGGCTGCGCGCATCGTCACCGACGAGCAGCGGATCCGCCCCGAGGGGTCGGAGGTGCAGGTGCTCCTGTCCGACCCGAGCCGGGCGGCGGCAGAGCTCGGCTGGCACCCCACGGTGTCGCTCGAGGACGGCCTCGTCGCGACCGCCGAGTGGCTGCGGCCGCGAGTCGACCCGGCCACGGCAGGGCGGTACCACCGATGAGCGCGACGCCGGGCGAGGCCCACGCACCCGGCGCGCGTGGGCCGGCCGGCACCATCCCGCTGGCCGTTCCCAACATCGGCGCGCTGGAGCGCGACTACGTCCTGCGCGCCGTCGAGTCCGGGTTCGTGTCGTCGGTGGGGCCGTTCGTCACCCAGTTCGAGGAGGCCTTCGCCGCCCGGGTCGGTTCGCGGTACGCCGTGGCCTGCTCGTCCGGGACCGCCGCCCTGCACGTCGCCTTCCTCGTGCTCGGCGTGCGCCCGGGCGACGAGGTGCTGTGCTCCGACTTCACCTTCGTCGGCTCGGTCAACCCCGTCGCCTACACCGGTGCCAGGCCGGTGCTGGTCGACTCCGAGCGCTCGACGTGGAACCTCGACCCCGCCCTGGTGGCGGCCGAGCTCGACCGCCGCGCCGCAGCGGGGGAACGCCAGCCCGCGGCCGTCGAGGTGGTGCACGTGCTGGGCCAGCCGGCCGACCTCGCCCCGGTGCTCGACGCCTGTGCCCGCCACGGCGTGCCCGTCGTCGAGGACGCCGCCGAGTCGCTCGGCGCCGGGTGGTCCGCCGGGCCCCTTGCCGGGAGGCAGACCGGCGCCGTGGGGCGGGTCGGGGCCTACTCGTTCAACGGCAACAAGATCGCCACCACTGGCGGCGGCGGCATGCTCGTCACCGACGACCCCGACCTGGCCGCCCGCGCGCGCCACCTCACGACCCAGGCCAAGGTGCCGGATGTCGGTTACCTGCACGACGAGGTGGGCTACAACTACCGCCTCACCAACGTCGCGGCGGCCCTGGGCCTGGCCCAGCTCGAGCGGCTCGACGAGTTCGTCGAGCGCAAGCGGGCCATCGCCACCCGCTACGACGAGGCGATCGCGGGTACCGGGCTGGTCGCGCCGCCGCGGGTCGGCGGCATGGACGCCACCTACTGGCTCTACTCCGTGCTGGTGCCCGCGGACGACCCCGGTGGCCGTGCCGGCTTCCTCGAGCACCTGGCCGCGGCCGGGGTGGGGGCCCGGGCGCTGTGGCGCCCGTTGCACGACCAGCCGCCCTACGCCGACGCCCCGGTGCTCGGCCGCGACGACGTCTCCGGTGACCTGTTCCGCCGCGGTGTCTCGCTGCCCTGCGCCACCGAGCTCACTGAGTCCGACCAGGAGCGCGTGGTCGCCGCGGTGCGCTCGTTCTGGGCGTGATGCCGCTGTCGCCGACCGTCATCGGCGGCGCCCGGGTCGCCCGCGAGAGACACCACGCTTACCGCTCAGTAACATGGGTCGCATGAGCGGCAACCCCGAGTTCGACACGTACCGGCTCTCCGACGACCACGAGGCGATCCGCGAGGCCGTGCGCGCGGTGGCCGAGGACAAGATCGCGCCGTACGCAGCCGCGGTCGACGAGGACGCCCGCTACCCGCAGGAGGCGCACGACGCCCTCGTCGCGAGCGACTTCTTCGCGCCGCACGTGCCCGAGCAGTACGGCGGTGTGGGGGCCGACGCGCTGGCGACCTGCATCGTCATCGAGGAGGTCGCCCGGGTCTGCGCGAGCAGCTCGCTCATCCCCGCGGTCAACAAGCTGGGCTCGATGCCGCTGATCCTGGCGGGCAGCGACGACGTCAAGAAGCGCTACCTCACCCCGCTCGCGGCCGGCGAGTCCACGTTCTCGTACGGGCTGTCCGAGCGCGAGGCCGGCTCCGACACCGCGGCAATGAAGTGCCGCGCGACGCGCGACGGCGACGACTGGGTGCTGCACGGACAGAAGGCGTGGATCACCAATGCCGGTGTCTCGCAGTACTACACGGTGCTCGCCGTCACCGACCCCGACGGTCCACGCGGCAACAACGTCACGGCGTTCGTGGTCGAGAAGAGCGACCCCGGCTTCACGTTCGGCGAGAAGGAGCGCAAGCTCGGCATCCAGGGCAGCCCCACGCGCGAGCTCATCTTCGACCGCACCCGCATCCCCGGCGACCGGGTCGTCGGCGAGGTCGGCGGAGGGCTCAAGCTCGCCCTCTCCACCCTCGACCACACCCGGGTCACCATCGGCGCCCAGGCCGTCGGCATCGCCCAGGGCGCGCTCGACCAGGCGCTCTCCTACGTCAAGGAGCGTCGCCAGTTCGGCAAGGCGGTCGCCGAGTTCCAGGGCATCCAGTTCATGCTCGCCGACATGGCGATGGAGCTCGAGGCCGCGCGCCAGCTGGTCTACGTCGCGGCGGCCAAGAGCGAGCGTGGCGACGCCGACCTGCCCTTCTTCGGGGCGGCCGCCAAGTGCTATGCCTCCGACGTGGCGATGCGGGTGACGACCGATGCCGTGCAGCTGCTCGGCGGGGCGGGCTACACCCGCGACTTCCCGCTCGAGCGGATGATGCGCGACGCCAAGATCACCCAGATCTACGAGGGCACCAACCAGGTGCAGCGCATCGTGATGGCCCGGCAGCTGCTGAAGGGCTGACCCGGATGCACCAGGCCCACGGAACCCGGGTGTCCGGATCACGTGGACCTGGTGCCCGCCGTCGAACTTCCGCTGCAGGGGGTACGGGAGTTCGCGGTCGAGTGTTCTCGACGCTAGCGCCGCACGATGGCGCGCGCAGCGGCATCCGACTTTTGGGGTGCGACGCGGCCCCCTCGGGTCTCAGCGTGCTCTCAGCGACGTTCGGGCGCGACCGGGTGCCGGCGGTCAGGAACAGATGTCGGTGTCGGCCTTGCGCACCTGGATCGACTCGCTGGGGTTCGGCTCCGACGAGATGCTCTGCGCGGGCAGCGGGGTGCTGCCCAGCCGGTTGGGCACCTCGACGACCGCGGGTGCCCCCCGCCCGAGGGTGACCTGCACCGTCGCCCCGAGGCCAGCGGTCTGGCGCACCACCGCGCCGGGGAACGCGGCCGCCAGCGTGCGAGCGTCCTCCGTGTGTTGCCCGGAGTACTCGACGAGGACGTGCTGGGTGGTGGTGGCGGCCGTGCCGGTCGAGACCTGCGCGAAGCCCTGCACCTCGAGCGCGCGGGCGGCCTGCCGGGCGAGCCCGGAGACACCGGTCGCGTTGCGCACGGTGACCGTGATGTCGGCGGGGGAGACGGTGAGCGGCGATTGGGTGGGCGATTGGGTGGGCGAGGGGGTGGCGCTGGGGTTCGCGGTGGCGCCCACCGGGCGGTCCCGGCGCAGGGCCGACCAGATCTGCTCGGCGGACCTCCGCCACTGCACCCGGTTGGGGTCGGGGGTGTAGGGCTCGTTCGGCACCGTGACGAACTGGATCTTGTCGAGCCCGATGCCTTTGACGCTGCCGGCCAGGTCGCGCATCGTGCCCACCCCGAGCTCCGGGTCGGTCGTGAGCGACTTGGTGGCGGCGGTGAGGAACGCGTAGAGCGTGGCGGGTTCCAGTAGCAGCTGCGACGACGTGGCCCTCTGCATCACCGACGACAGGAACGCCTGCTGGCGGCCGATCCGCTGCAGGTCCGACCCGTCGCCGATCGACTTGCGTACCCGCACGTACTGCAGCGCCTGGCGCCCGGAGAGCACGTGCTTGCCGGGGGTCAGCTGCAGGTGGGTGTGCGCGTCGTCGATGGCCACCGGGGTGCACACCCGCACGCCGCCGAGGGCGTCGACCATCTGCTTGAAGCCGCGGAAGTCGACGACGGCGTAATGGTCGACGAACAGGCCGGTGTTGCCCTCGAGGGTGCGGATCAGGCAGCCCGCACCTCCGATCGCGTAGTTCTGGTTCCACTGCCGCATCCGCCACTGGGTGCGCGGCACCGTGGGGGAGCAGTCCGGCGGGGCCAGCGTCATCGAGTCACGGGGGATGGACACCACCGTGGCAGCGGACCGGTCGGCCGACAGGTGCACCAGCAGGTTGGTGTCGGAGTGCGCCCCACCGCCGAGCGTGCCGTCGCGGTCGGCGTAGGCGTCGTTACCCGCGCCCTCGCGGGTGTCGGAGCCGATCAGCAGGATGTTGACGGGCTGGGCGGCGCCGCCGGAGGCGGCGGCGCGGGTGGGGCGGTCGGTGCCGATCGCCGCCGAGACGTCGACCCGGGTGATGTTCGCGTTGAGCCGCCAGGCCGCGTAGGCCGTGCCGCCCAGCACCACCACCACCACCACCAGCACGCCGACGACGCCGAGCACGGCCCAGGTGCGCCAGCCGCGGCGCGGGCGGGCGTGCAGCTCGCGCCGGGTGACCCACCGGACGTCCGGGCCGGTCACGTGCCCTCCTGCGTCCTGGTCGTCGACCGCGGGCACCGGGTGGCGACCGCGGCGGCGCACTCTATCGGCCGGCGCTGGGGGCACTGCCCGCGGTGGTGTGCTCCTGGCCCGCTCACCGGCCGCTGGGGACGCCGTCGGTGCCCGCGGGCGCCTGCTCTATCGGGTCGCCGTTCCGCAGCATCGTGAACAGGGCCTTGGCGCGCGCGTCGTCCCACAGCACCGAGCTGCCGGCGCGCGTGGTGGCGTTGGTCGTCGACAGGGGGACGACCAGGCTGAGGGCCTGGTCGGTCGACACCTTGCGCATCGTCGAGAGCACCCGGTACGTGTCGACGAGCGAGGTGTCCTCGCCCACGATGACGCTCGACGTGGCGGTGTGCGTGAAGCCCCACCAGCGCCACGGGATGAGCACCGTGGCGGGGGTCGCGGCCTTCTTCATGATGGCCCCGAGGAACTGCCGCTGCCGCTCGGCCCGGCCCAGGTCGCCCCGGGGGTCGGAGTACCGCGCCCGCACGTAGCCCAGGGCGTTCTTGCCGTCGAGGCTCTGGCAGCCCTTCTTCAGGTCGATGTGCGCCTTGGCGTCCTTGATGTCGCGCTTGACGCACACGTCGACCCCGCCGAGGCTGTCGACGACGCCGGCGAACCCGCCGAACCCGATCTCGACGTAGCCGTCGATCGGCAGGCCGGTCGACTGCTCCAGGGTCTGGGCGAGCAGCTTCGGGCCGCCGATGGCAAAGGCGGCGTTGACCTTGTTCTTCCCGTGCCCGGGGATGGACAGGTAGCTGTCTCGGGGGATGGAGATGAGCAGCGGCTTCCCCGACCCGCCCGGGGTGTGCACGAGGATGATCGAGTCGGTGCGCCGCCCGCTGGCGTTGCCCCCGACGCCCAGGGCCTTGCGCTGGGCGGCGTTCAGCCCGGCGCGGCTGTCGCTGCCGACGAGCAGGTAGGTGTGGCCGTCGGCAGCCGCGGGACGCTCGCCGGCAGGGGTGGTGTCCTCGCGGGTGACCTGCGACCAGGCGTGCACGGGGGTGACCACGATGAACGCGACCCAGGCGAGCAGGGCCACGAGCACCACCTTCGGCCACCGCCGGCCGCGGCCTGGCCGCGGCTCGCGTGGGGCCCGCACCGGGCTGGGGGAGCGTGGCGGCGCCACGCCACCGGCGGCGACGGGGCGCCCGAGCTCGTCGTACGCGCCCGGGTTGCCGACCGGCGGGGCAGCGGCCGGCGGCCGAGGGGCGGATGCCGGCCGCGCGGCTGCCGGTCGCGACGCGGCCGGTGCGCGGTCGGCTCGGCGGCGTGCCGGGCGGCGCGTGTCGACGACGTAGACGTCGTCGGCGGGCGGCGCGGGTCGGCTGCCCTGCGGGATCGGCCGGGCGTGGTCGTCGGTCATGGGGGTGCGGGAGCCTTCTGCGGGGACGGGGGCCCCACCCAGTGTGCCAACGAAGTCTGGGATCTTCCGCCATGCCGATCAGCCGGTTCTCCGGCGCGCCTGAGTCACACCGGCCCCACTGGCCCCGATACTCACAGGCCATGGGACCTTCCAGCGGCTCAGCGGTGCTCGAGCGCCGTGAGACCGGGGCGCCGATCCGTGTCGACACCCGTGCGCCGGGGCAGGCCAGCCGCGGCCGCCGCCGCTCGTTGACGCTCCTGGCGCTCACCGCCGTGCTGCCCGGCTCGGCGCAGCTCGCGGCCGGGAACCGCGGGCTCGGCCGGTTCGCGCTGCGGGTCTGGCTGGGGATGTGGGTCACCGCTGCGCTGGTCGCGCTGCTCGCCGTGTTCAGCCGCACCGCCGCCCTCACCGTGCTCACCCACCGCTGGACCCTGCTCGTCCTCCAGGTCGTGCTGCTCGGCTGGGCGGTGCTCTGGGCGGTGCTGTTCGTCGACGCCTGGCGACTCGGCCAGCCCGCCCGGCTGCCCCGCCGAGACCGCCGTGGGCTGATCGTGCTGCTGCTCGCCCTGCTCCTCGTGCTGCCCGGCGGGGCGGCCTATGCCGGCTCCAACGTCGGCGCCGCCCGCAGCGCGATGACCGCGGTGTTCGCCAGCGGCCAGGCCGCGGGCGCGGTCGACGGCCGGTACAACATCCTGCTGCTCGGGGGCGACAGCGGCGCCGGCCGGGTCGGGCTGCGGCCGGACAGCATCCAGCTGGCCAGCGTCGACGCCGAGACCGGCCGGGCGGTGCTCTTCGGCTTCTCGCGCGAGACGGAGAACATCCGGTTCCGGCCGGGGTCGGTCATGGCCGGGCTGATGCCGCAGGGCTGGACCTGCGGCGACCAGTGCCTGCTCAACGCGCTCTACACGTGGGGAACCGACCACCGCAACGAGTTCCCTGCGGGGACCAAGGACCCCGGGCTGCTGGCCACCACCGAGGCCGTCGAGGCGCTCACCGGCCTGGACATCCAGTACTTCGTGCTCGTCGACCTCAAGGGCTTCCGCAGCCTGGTCGACGCGGTCGGCGGGCTCGACATCGCCGTGCAGCGCCGCACCCCGATCGGCTCGCAGCACGAGATCAAGGGCTGGATCGAGGCCGGCAACCGCCACCTCGACGGCTACCACGCCCTCTGGTACGCCCGCAGCCGCGCGAACTCCACGAACTACGAGCGGATGGCGCGCCAGCGCTGCGTCATCACCTCGATGGTCAACCAGCTCGACCCGCAGACGGTCGTACTGCACTTCGCCGACATCGCCAGGGCCACCCAGGGCGTGTTCCGCACCGACATCCCGCAAGAGGCACTGGCCAGCCTCGCGACGCTCGCGGTGAAGACCAAGCAGCAGAAGATCACCTCGGTGAACTTCGTGCCGCCGCTCATCAACCCGTGGCAGTACGACCCGCAGGTCGTGCGCGACACCGTGGCCTCGACGATCGACAAGGCCGAGAAGGCCGACGAGCGGGCCACCGACTCGGGTGCCGCCCCCGCCCCCTCGGCTGCCGGAAAGGCGCCGACCAAGGCCGAGCTCAAGAAGCAGGCGGTGATGGACCGCCCGGCCACCGACCCGGACGCCAGCACCAGCGACCTGGCCACCATCTGCTCGGCCGGCTGAGTCCGCGCGGACCCGCGCCGACCGGCCCCGGGCGCGCGCCGCGCGATTCTCCGGATCCGACCCCGCTTTGGAATACTGCCGAACGTGCGAGACCACCCGGCGCCCCCTGCCCGACCCAGGCTCAGCGTGGTGGTTCCCATCTACGACGTCGAGGACTACCTGCTGTCGTGCCTGGAGTCCATCGCGGCCCAGACCTTCGCCGAGATCGACGTCGTGCTGGTCGACGACGGGTCCACCGACCGCTCTGGCGAGCTCGCCGACGACTTCGCCGCCGGACGCGAGGGCTGGCGGGTGCTGCACGTCGAGAACGGCGGCCTGGGCCGGGCGCGCAACATCGGCCTCGACGCAGCGGATGCCGAGTACGTCACCTTCGTCGACTCCGACGACGTCGTGCCCCGCGACGCCTACGAGCTGATGATGCACGCCATCGAGGGCAGCGGCAGCGACATCGTGAGCGGCGGGGTGCTGCGCTTCGACGGGGCCCACACCCGCCCCTCGGGACTGCACCGGCGGGCCGTGCCCGAGACCCGGATGGCGACGCACGTGCGGGTGATGCCCTCGCTGCTGTACGACACCACCGCCTGGAACAAGATCTTCCGGCGCCAGTTCCTGGTCGACCACGAGCTGCGCTTCCCCGAGGGCGTCTACTACGAGGACATCCCGCTGACGGTGCCCGCACACTTCCTGGCGCGCTCGGTCGACCTCATCGAGGAGCCGGTGTACCTGTGGCGCGAGCGTCAGACCGCCGAGCAGTCGATCACCCAGCGCCGCGCCGAGAGCCGCAACCTGGTCGACCGGATGGCGGCGGTGTCCTCGGTCAACGAGTTCCTCGAGCGCACCGGTGAGGTCGAGGGCAAGCGGCTGCACGACCGCAAGGTGCTCACCCTCGACATGCCGCTGTTCCTCGACGTCCTCCACGAGGGTGACGAGGAGTTCGCCGACACGCTGGTGCGCCTGTTCGGCGAGTACCTCTGCGACGTCGACCCGGCGGACATCGCGCCCCTGCCCGCCCAGCGACGGCTGGCCTACCACCTCATCTCGGCGGGTCGCACCGCCGAGCTGGTGCAGGCGCACCGGCTGCAGCTGCGCGACCCCAAGCCGCGGGTCGTGCGCCGGGGGGTCCGCCTGTTCGTGCAGCTGCCGTTCTTCGGTGACCCGGCCGTGGGGGTGCCCGACTCGGTCTACGACGTCACCCGCTCGCAGAGCCTGATCACCGGCGTCCGTGACGTGCGGTGGAGCGGCTCCACGCTCGAGGTCGACGGCCACGGCTTCATCGACGGCGTGCCCGACGTGGGCCCCGGCACGACCCTGCACCGCCTGCAGCTGCGCCTCGTCGGCGCCAAGGCCGAGCGCCGCACGGTGCGGGCCCGCCGGGTGCGCCGCACCGACGTCACCGGGCGGGCCAAGAAGCCGGCCGTCAACTACGACGGCTGTGGCTTCCTCGCGCGGATCCCCGCGACCGAGGTGGCCCTGCCCGAGGGCGAGGACGCCGCCGAGTACGAGCTCGTGGCGCAGGTGGCGGCGCCGGCAGCCCGGCGCGGGTCACCGGTCGGCGGCCCGGAGTACTCCCGGGCGCTGCACCCGCCGCGGGGCTGGGCGCCCGACGGCGTGCTCGTCGTGCCGGGCTACCGCGGCAAGAAGATGCGCATCGCGGCGCGCCGCACGCTGGCCGTCGTCGACGACCTGACGGTGGAGGACGAGCAGGTGGTGCTCACCCTGTCGTCCCCGCCGGGCCGGGTGCTCGGTGACGCCTACGTGCACCTGCGGCGGCTCGACGCGTCCAGCGGCATCACGGTGCGCCTGGAGCGCGACGGCGCCACGGGCGTGGCCAGGGTCCCGGCCGACACGCTCGACGTGAGCTCGCGCTCCCTTGCCGAGCGTCACTGGCGGCTGTGGGTCGCGGCGGCCCGCGACGACGACCCCGCCGGCCCGGCCGAGGTGGCCGAGCTGGTCGACGGCCTGGTGACGGTGGCCTCCACCGCGGAGCGGGAGGCACCGCGCTCGCTGCGGTTCGACGGGCGCCACGTGGCGCCCCTCGACCTCGCCCCCCACCCCGGCGCGGGTCGGGCCCGCCTGCACGGGCGGCTGCTGCAGCTGCGCGAGCGTGGCGTCACCGGGGCGATGCTGGTCGACGGCCCGCCCCGCCCCGAGCTCACCGACTTCGAGTTCACCCCGTCGGGCCTGGACCTGCACGGCGACACCGGTGGCATCGACCTCGACCGGCTCCTGCTGATCTCCCTCACCGACCGGTTCGAGGTGCCCGTCACCGTGTCGGGGAGCTCGTGGCGGGCGCTGGTGCCCGCCACCGGGGTGCCCGGCCGGCCGTCGCTGCGCTGGCTGCGCCCCGGCCGCTGGACCGTCGTCGCGGCGACCCCCGGCCAGGTCGACTCCGAGCTCGGCGTCCACGTCTCCGCGCGCGCCGAGGGCCACCTGACCGACCAGGGCGGCGACCAGGTCGTCGTCACCCTGCGCAGCTCGCCGACCCATGAGCTGAAGATGGTCGCCGATGGCGGCGGCCCGTGGCGCGACCGGGGAGCCTTCAACGAGAAGGTGGCCCGCAAGGTGCACTACCGGCTGGCCCGCCGGCAGCCCCTGACCGACACGGTCTTCTTCGAGGCGTGGAAGGGGCGGCAGTACTCCGACAGCCCTCGGGCCGTCTTCGAGGAGCTCGTGCGGCGCGGCGACGACCGGCGCCTGGTCTGGGCCGTCGAGCACCACGGCGTCGAGGTGCCCGACGGCGTCGAGACGGTCGTCGTCGGCAGCCGCGGCTACTACCGCGCCCTGGGCCGGGCCCGCTGGGTGGTCAGCAACGACTCGATGCCGGCGCACTACGCCAAGCGCGACGGTTCCACCTACGGCCAGACGTGGCACGGCACCCCGCTCAAGCGGATCGGCTTCGACATCGAGAACCTCCAGATGGCGAACAAGAACTACCTCGTGCAGTTCGCCACGGAGGTGGCCAAGTGGGACGCCCTGGTGTCGCCCAACGCCTACTCCACCGAGATCTTCCGCCGGGCGTTCCGCTACGACGGCCCGGTGCTGGAGACCGGCTACCCCCGCAACGACGTCTTCCACCGGCCGGCCGAGCGGGCCGCGCGCACCGCCGCCGTCGTCGAGCGGCTCGGCATCGAGCCAGGCAAGCGGGTCATCCTCTACGCCCCCACCTGGCGCGACAACGACTACGACAAGTCGGGCCGTTACCAGTTCGCGATGAAGCTCGACCTCGAGCGGATGTACCGCGAGTTCAAGGACGACGCGGTGCTGCTCATCCGCGGCCACCAGCTGGTCGCCGACAGCGTCGACACCTCGATGTTCGGCGGGTTCGCCCGCAACGTGTCGCACTACCCCGACATCAGCGACCTCTACCTCGTCGCCGACGTCCTGGTCACCGACTACTCCTCGGTGATGTTCGACTTCGTCAACACCGGGCGCCCGATGCTCTTCTTCGCGCACGACCTGCAGGCCTACCGCGACGACCTGCGCGGCTTCTACGTCGACTTCGACGCCGAGGCGCCCGGCCCGCTGCTCACCCACACCACCGAGGTCGTCGACGCGCTGCGCGACCTTCCCGCGGTGGCCGCGCAGCACGCCGCCCGCTACGCCGCGTTCCGCGACAAGTACGCCTCGCTCGAGGACGGGCAGGCAGCGGCCCGCTTCGTCGACCAGCTCCTGACGAACGGCACCTGATGCTCAGCAAGTCCTACTCGCTCCTCAACTTCCTGAACCGGTCGCACTCGCCCGCCTTCCGCTTCGGTGTGGGCGGTGCGGCGTACGCCGGGACGCTGGCGGTGACCGGGCGGCCGTCGATCGCGCACCTGGTGCGCACCCAGTTCGTGCACGACGAGACCAAGTACGCGTTCCGGCTGGCGGGGTGGGTGCTGCGCCGCGGCTGGCCCGGTGTCGAGACCGTCACCGACGACTTCTTCGACTTCACCCTGGGGGCGAGCCCGGCCGACCTCGAGGCCCTCGAGGGCTTCATCGCCGCCCGGCGCGACCACCTGCCCGAGCACCTGTGGCGGGCCGACGACCTCTTCGTGCGGGCCGCCCGCATCCACGCCCAGCTCGACGCCGGCGCCCGCGACATCGAGGCGCTGCGGGCCGACTTCCGCGAGCACGCCGACGCCCTGCTGCCGCTGGTCAGCACCGCCCAGGGGCAGCCGCCCGGCCCGTCGTCGGGCCGCGAGGGCGACTTCTCGGTCGTCGACGCGCGCACCGCCCTGGCCGACCTCGCGAAGGCGCTGCCGGTGCAGCAGTGGCACTGGTACGTCATCTCGGGCACCTTCCTCGGCATCGTGCGCGAGGGCGGCTTCCTCGCCCACGACTACGACGTCGACGTCGGCGTGACGTTCGACCCCGAGCACCCGGAGGTGCTCGACCGGCTCGTCGAGGCCCTCGAGCGCTCCCCCCAGTACGTCGTGAAGAAGCTCGACCACTACGAGGCGGTCGTCGAGACCGCACCCGCCCGGTACGCCGTCGAGCGCGCCCCGGCCCTGGTCAAGCTGATCCACGAGAACGGGATCAACGTCGACGTCTTCGTGCACCACCTCGAGGGCGGCCGGCTGTGGCACGGCTCGTCGATCCACCGCTGGGAGAACACCCCCTTCGAGCTGGCCGACTACACCCTGGCCGGGGTGCCGGTGCTCGGTCCGGCCGACGCCGACCGCTACCTCACCGAGAACTACGGCGACTGGCGCACCCCGGTCACCGAGTTCAACTGCACCACCGGCACGCCCAACCTCGTGATCAGCCGCACCTTCCGGTCCGTGGCCCTGTTCCTCACCCGGCTGGCCCACTTCGCGCACGGCGACCCCGGCGAGTACGCCAAGCTGCGGGCCACCCTCATCGCCGACGGCATGCTCCGTGACGAGGACGGCGTGCTCCGCCTCGAGCGCGACATCTGATGCCGAGTCACCGGGCACCCGTTCGAGGTGCCGTATTCTCGCCACGGCGCAGCGACGCGCTCCCGCCGTCCACCGTCCGCGCCGAATCGAGGTCATCGCGTTGATCAAGCGGATGACGGCCGTGGTGCGCCGGCGAGGCATCCTGTGGACCCTGGTCGACCGCGACCTGCGGGTGCGGTACTCGAACAGCGTCCTGGGCTACGTGTGGACCATCCTGGACCCGCTGCTCATGGCAGCGGTCTACTTCGTCGTCTTCACGTTCATCTTCAAGGCCGGCGCCCGGGTGGCCGACAAGCCGTACTTCCTCTACCTGCTCTCGGGGCTGCTGGCCTGGCAGTGGTTCACCGCGTCGGTCAACGACACGACCAAGAGCCTGATCCAGGAAGCCCGGATGGTGCGCTCGACGAACATCCCGCGCGAGATCTGGGTGATCCGCTGCGTCGTGGCCAAGGGCGTCGAGTTCGTGCTGTCGCTGCCCGTGCTCGTCGGCTTCGTCCTGTACTACCTCGTGCGGGGGCGGGTCGAGCTCGACTGGGAGCTCGTGTTCTTCCCGCTGGCGATGGTGCTGCAGTTCGTGCTGCTCGTCGGGCTGGGGCTGCTGCTGGCGCCGATCACCGTGCTGGCCACCGACGTGCAGCGGGTGGTGCGCATCGTGCTGCGCTTCCTGTTCTACCTGACGCCGGTGCTCTACGGCACGCACTCCGCGCCCCCGGCGCTGCGGACGCTGCTCGCCTTCAACCCGCTGAACGGCATCCTGTCGCTCTACCGCGGCGGGCTGTTCGCCCGCAGCGTCTCCTGGGTCGACGTCGGCATCAGCCTGGTCATCTGCATCGTCCTGCTGGTCGCCGGGTTCTGGACCTTCGCGCGCCTCGAGCGCGCCGTCCTCAAGGAGATCTGAGCCGATGAGCGTCGTCATCAGCGCCCGCGACGTCGGGGTCGAGTTCTACGTCTCGCGCCGCCGCAAGATGCAGGTCCGCGAGCTGCTCTTCCACGGCGGCACCGGGTCCTCATCCGACACGTTCTGGGCCCTGCGCAACGTCAGCTTCGACATCAACGCGGGGGAGGCCGTCGGCCTGGTCGGCGGCAACGGCAGCGGCAAGAGCACCCTGCTGAAGATGATCGCCGGCGTGCTGCTGCCCGACGAGGGCCGGGTCGAGGTCACCGGGGGTGTCGCCCCGCTCATCGAGCTGACCGGTGGCTTCCGCGGCGAGCTCACCTGCCGGGACAACCTGCACATCCAGGCGGCCCTGCACGGGCTGTCGAAGGACCAGATCGAGGAGCGCTTCGAGGGGATGGTCGACTTCGCCGGGCCCCAGGTGCGCGAGGCGCTCGACCGGCCCTACCGGCACCTGTCCTCCGGGATGCAGGTGCGGCTGGGCTTCGCGGTGATCTCCTCGCTCGACGAGCCGATCTTCCTCGTCGACGAGGTGCTGGCCGTGGGCGACAAGGCCTTCCGCGAGAAGTGCTACCAGCGCATGGAGGCACTGCTCGAGCAGGGCCGCACCCTGTTCCTCGTCTCGCACTCGGAGACCGACCTCAAGCGCTTCGGCACCCGAGGGCTCTACCTGAACCGCGGCGAGCTGCTCATGGACGGGCCGATGGACGAGGTCCTGGCGCGCTACAACGAGGACCTCGGCACCCGTCCCTGACGGCGCGGGTGGCAGGGCCGCCCCGCCACCGCGACTATCCTTGGTCCTTCACCACCCCACGACACTGGAGACCCCTGCGATGACCGCTGCCACCGACCGGGCAGTTGCGGCCAGCGAGGCGCCGGTCGAGCCGGCGAGCCGGCGCGACCTGCTCGCCGGCGCGCCGATCACCCGTCGCGACGTCGCGGTCGCCGCGGCCCTCGGCGTCGTGACGATCGTCGTCGGCATCATCTGGCGGTCGCCGATCGTGCCCACCGACCCCTGGCACTACGTGCGCGCTGCGCTGGAGTTCCCCAGCGCCGACTGGGTGCCCCTCGGCTTCACCCGCTACGGCATCATCCTGGCCAACATCCCCCCGGCCTTCGTCTTCAAGAACGCCGAGGCCTCCTACTACTTCTGGCCCCTGCTGTCGGCCGGCGTGCTGGCCGCGATGCTCTACCTCATTGGCCGGCGTCTGTGGAGTCCCATCGCGGGCCTGGTCGCCGTCGTGGTGACCTTCACCAACACGATCGTCTTCTTCAACCTCTCGCGCGGCTACCCCGACATCATGTCGATGGCCCTGGTGTTCAGCGCCCTGTTCTGCGCTCTCATGGCGCGCGACCGCAACCTGGCCGGGCGGGCCGGGGTGGCGTGGATCCTCGCCACCGGGTTCCTCCTCGGCTGGGGCTTCGAGGTGCGCGAGACGGCGCTGCTGGCGTGGCCCATCGTGCTGGTGGTGCTCTGGCGGCGGGGCACGGTGCTGCGCACCCTCGGCATCCTGCTGCTGCCACTGCTCGGGTGGGCCGCCCTCGACGTCGGCATCAGCGGCCTGGTCTACGGCGACCCGCTGCTCAAGGCGCACACCCTGATGGGCACCAACCCCCAGCACGTCGGCCACGTGCCACCGCCCTCGCCGATCACGGTCGACGTGGCCGACCGCTCGCGGGTGGGCTACTTCCTCTCGATCCCCAAGGCGGCGCTCGAGCGCCCCGACGGGCTCTGGCTGGTCGTGAGCGGCGTGCTGGCCGTGCTCGCGATCCTGGTGCCGAACCGTGGGCTGCGGCTGGCCTCCCTGGGGTTCATCTCCGTCTACGGCCTGAACCTGCTCGCCGGCGGCGTGCTCTTCCCGCACCACCCGTTCGGCACCCTGGTCAACCCCCGGTACTGGATCCAGTACTTCCCGTTCATCGCCCTGGTCATCGGTGGGCTGGTCTCGGTCGTCTCCGGCTGGGTCCTGGGCCGCGCCGGCTCCACCTCGCTGGCGGTCCGTCGGTCGGTGGTCGCGGGGGTCGCCGTGCTGGCCTGCCTGACCCCGGTGTGGCTGGCCGCGCGCTACGTGCCCGACGTGCCGGCGTTCGCGGTCAACGGCGGCGACGCCATGGAGGAGCTGCGGGCCCACCTCGACGGCAAGGGCTTCTCGGTCGGCGAGGTGTGGACCGACTGGGAGACCAAGCGGCTGCTCCCGGCCTACCAGCGCCCGGTGCTCGGCGGCACGAAGGTGTGGCGAGGCACGCCGATGAGCCTCACCGGCGCCGGCGCGCCCGGCCCGGGGGATGCCGTGCTGCTCTACAGCGCGCGCAGCTCGACGTGCGACCACTGCCGGGCGGCGCTGAAGCCCTGGCTGGCCAAGCACCCGACGATCCCGTCGACGTGGGACCTCGTCTTCGAGGACGACGCCAAGAACCTGCAGCTGTACGTCGTGCGCTGACCGACCAGTCGCTCAGGCCGGGTCGCCTGTGGGGGGCGGGTCGGCGGCGGGCGGCTCGCTCCGGTGCCGCACCTCCTCGAGCGCGATGCGCCGGGCCAGCCGGGTGTAGTTGGTCTCCAGGTCGCGGAAGCGCAGGTAGGTCGTGACCGTGAAGCTGAGGAAGGCGACGACGAGGCCGTAGAGCACCAGGTCGGTGCCGCGGCCGACGCCGAGCGTGTGGGCCAGCTGGGTCCAGACGTCGGGGAAGAGGATGGACACCGCCGCGAACGCGGCGAAGACCAGCAGGCCGATGCGCCGGATGGCCTGGGCCCTGGCGCCCCGCGACCGGAAGAGCCGCGCCACCACGAGCACGACCACGAGGATCAGCACGACCTGGATGATGAGCAGCGTGTTCATCGCAGGATCAGCTCCACCAGGATGTTGACCGAGTTCCACAGGGACTGGCCCTTGGACTTGGAGTAGTCGGTGTAGAGGATGTGCACCGGGCTCTCGCCGTAGCGCACCTTCATCTCGCCGATCTGGGCGACCAGCTCGGAGGCATGGGCCATCCGGTTCTGGGTGATGTCGAGGCGCTCGACGACGTCGCGGCGCATCACCCGCAGCCCGTTGTGGGCGTCGGTGAGCCGGGTGCCGGTGGTGGCGTTGGTGTAGCCGACCGCCAGCCGCAGGATGACCTTCTTCGCCAGGCTGGGGGTGGTGCGGTCGTCGAGGAAGCGCGAGCCGAACACCACCTGGAGGTCCTCGGCGCGGGCCTTGTCGAGCATGTCGACCACGTCGGAGATCTGGTGCTGGCCGTCGGCGTCGAAGGTGACGACCCACTGCATCGAGGGCACCGACCGGGCGAACTCGAACCCCGTCTGCAGCGCGGCGCCCTGGCCGAGGTTGACCGGGTGGCGCACGACGACGGCGCCGGCGGCCGCCGCGGCATCCGCACCCCCGTCGGCGGAGCCGTCGTCGACCACGACGACGTTGGGGAAGGTGCGTCGCGCGTCGCGGACGACGTCACCGATCACGGCCGCCTCGTTGTAGAGGGGGACCACGAGCCAGACGTCGTGGGAGGGGGCGCTGGTGCTCATCGCGACCAGCCTACGGGTGAGCAGCGGCCCGGACGGGTCACGAACCGGGGGGTGGTCACCACCCGGCCTCCTGAGCGGCGCGGGCCCAGTAGCGCAGCCCGTCGTACTTCACCCGGGCCACCGCCCCGCGGCGCCGGTTGCCGGTGGCGGCGTGCTCGGTGTGGCGGAGCACCGCGCTCGGCGCGTAACGCACCTCGAGCCCGAGGCGGGAGCACTCGCGCGCGAACCACAGCTCTTCCCCGAAGAGCGCGAAGGGGTAGTCGCACGACCCGCCCGCGGCGAAGAACCGGGGGGTGAGCACGATGACCGAGCCGTGTCCCGCGAAGACCGCGGCCCCCGGCTCGACGCCGGTGAGCGTGCGCGAGCTGTGGCCCTCCTTGCGCAGCAGCAGCAGGTCGGCCATCCGGGGGAACCGGTGCACCGCGGCGAGGGCCTGCAGCCAGCGGGCCGACGGCGGCGCGAGGAGGTTGGGGTTCTGGTCGACGCCGAGGCTGCCGATGACGGCGGGGGCCAGCCACCCGGCATCCGGGAACGCCTGCACCTGGGCCAGCAGCTCGTCGACCAGGCCGGGGTCGGCGACCAGGTCGCAGTTGCACAGCACCACGGGCCGCGAGGTGTCGACGTGGGGGAGCGCCCGCTGCAGCGCCGGCAGGTAGCCGGGGTTGTCCTCGAACGAGAGCACCCGCACGCGCTGGTCGTCGCCGAAGGCGGCCGTCGCGGCCTCGGTGTCGCCGGGCTTGTTGGCGCACAGCACGACGTCGAGCGGCACGGTGCTGCCGAGCGACTCGACGAGGCGCACGGCGTCGTCGACCCCGCCGTACGACACGACCACGAAGGTGATCAGCGGCGCGCTCATCGGCGCTCCTCCGGCAGGCCGGGGACGCCCACGGGGGCGTCGTGCCCACGGCGGAACAGCACGGCGTACACCCGCTTGAGCAGGGTGGGCGGGATGACGCGGAAGGCGCCCCGCACCACCATGTTGCGGGCCAGCAGCACGGTGCCGATCGTGCCGTTGTCGCGCAGCCGGCGCTGGACGTCCCACTCGTAGGGCAGCATCCGCCAGCCGCCGCGGCGGGCGATCATGCCGTCGCCGGCGTTGAAGAGCACGAGCGGCTCGTCGAGGTTCTCGGCGCGGGCGCCGGCGGTGAGCAGCCGCGCGAACAGGTCGTAGTCCTGCATGTAGCGCAGGTCGGCGTAGCCGCCCACGTCGAGCGCGAGCTGCCGCCGGAAGACCACGGTCGGGTTGTTGATCGGGTTGTTCAGCCGCATCCGGGCCGCGATCTGCTCGTGGGTGCGCGGGTTGCGGCGCACCCCGATGACGTGGTCGGGGCTGCCCTCGAACTCGAGCATCGCCGACCCGACGAGGTCGAGGCCGTGCTGCTCGACGGCCTCCATCTCGCGCTCGAGTCGGTGGGGGAGCGAGACGTCGTCGGAGTCGTGCCGGGCCACGAAGTCCCGGGTCGCGAGCTCCAGGCCACGGGCCGAGGCCAGCCCGCTGCCGACGTTGCGGGGCAGCCGCTCGACGCGCAGGGCGGGGTGGGCGGTGGCCGCCCGGGCCAGTGCCTCGTCGAGGGCGTCGGGGACGGGGCCGTCGACGACGACGAGGAACTCCTCCGGCGGGCGGGTCTGGCCGGTGATGCAGCCGACCGACCGCTCGAGCTCCTCGACCGTGGTGCCGTGGTAGGCGGTCATCAGGACGGTCAGGGTGGGCGGCACCCGAGCATCCTAGGCGCTCGAAGGGGTGCCGCTGCGCCCGCGCACGGTCGCCCAGAGGGCCGCGACGTCGCGCCGGTTGAGCAGCAGCCACGCCACCGCGAAGGCCGCCGCGGCGCCCAGCTGGGCCAGCGCTCCGGGCAGCCCGTCGACCTGGCGGGAGAGCTCGGCCAGGGCGAGCACGACGGCCGTGCCACCCACCAGCTTGACTGCCAGGCCCACCCAGCGGTGCCGTTCGACCCACCAGACGGTGGCGAGCAGCCCGAGCGAGGCCAGGCCCGAGCCGATGAGGTAGCCCACGGCGACCCCGACCGTGCCGTAGCGCGGCGCGAGGATCGGCCAGACCGCCAGGCTCACCACGAGCCCGGAGAGGTTGACCAGGGCGACGGCCCGCGGCCCGCGCACCCGGGTCGACTGCAGCGTCGTGGCCGCACCGATCGCGATGGAGGTGAGCATCACGGCGACGAGCATCACCGGCAGGATCTCGGCGGCGGCCTCGTAGTCCTTGCCCCACACCACCGCGATCGCGAGCGGGCTCACGATGACCAGCACGCCGAACACCCCCACGAAGATGGCGGTCAGCCGGCGGGCGATGGCGTCGCTCTGGGCGTGCACCGCGGCCCGGTCGCCGCGTCCCGCGGCCGCGACGAGCGGTGGCACGAACACGGTGCTCAGGGCGACGGACAGCATGGATGCCGGTGTCGCCAGGGTGAGCGCGGCGCCGAAGTCACCCGCCTTCGCCGGCCCGGCGTAGTGATGGGCCGCGAGCTGCGAGAGCTGGAGCAGCCCACCGCTGGCCAGCCCGCTGACCGCGCCGAACAGCACGAAGTGGTCGATCTGCCGGCGCAGGGCGGGGTCGACCCGGCCGGCCGCGCGCGCCGGCCAGGAGACCACGGCGAACAGCGCGTAGCCCACGGCCAGGGGCAGCAGGGCCAGCGCGGTGAGGTCGAGGGCCAGCACCACGGTGACCGCGACCAGAGCGGTGGCGCCGGCGATGGTGTCCCACACCGCCACGTACCGGAACTTCAGCGCGCCGTACTTGATGCCGCGCAAGGTGATGTACATCGAGTACGCGAACGCCAGCAGGACGGTGCCGATCGTGTGCGCCGCGCTGAACCCGAGCACCCGGGACCCGACGAGGGCCACCGCGGTGGGGATCACCAAGGCGATGCGCGAGCTCTGGACCGCGATGTGCCGGGCCACGACCGCGGCGGCCTCGTCCTTGCCCAGGGTGGCCTCGGCCGCCACGAACCGGGTACCGGCCTGCGAGGCGGGTGCCGCCCAGAGCTGGCTGGCGAACACCGACAGCGAGAGCGAGGTGGTGGTCTGACCGAGGAGCACCCGGGAGCCGAGGTGGCCGATGAGCACGCCGTAGAGCAGGCGAGCCAGGCCCTGCACCGCCGTGGCATAGGTGCTCAGGGCCGCCCGGGAGCGCAGGCTCGCGTCGGCGGGTGGGGCGGGTGGGGCGGGTGGGGCGGGTGGGGCCGACGGTGCCCCGAGGCCGGGGTCCGGCCCGTCGAGGGCGGACGGCTCCTGCGGCATCCGAGCAGCATAGCGAGCGTCGTGCGTCACGTTTTGGTGGTACGAGAGGTGCACAAGTGCCCGAGGTGAAACTGTTGATGACGCAACCGCAGCCACCTTCCGGGTTCCCTGAACCGCTCCGCCGCGGCCGGCTCGACGGGTGGGTCACCGAACCTGTCTAGGTCGAGCCATGAGAACTGTCCGCATCATCGCCGCGTCCACCCTGCTCGCCACCAGCGCCGTCGTCGGCCCCGTCGTCTCCGTGGGGGCCGCGCCGCACGCCGTCAGACCCTCGGTGCAGCGGGTGCCGATGCCGACGGGATCGGCGGTGGCGAGCGCCCCAGCGGCCACCGCAGCCGCCGCGGGCGGCAGCTCGACCGTGCAGAGCCTGCTCACCCGCGCCACCGCCGGCGCCGACGTCGTGGGGGTGGGCTTCCCGGACGCCGCCGCGGCGAAGGGCGTGGCGGTGGCGGTCCGCAGCATGACCGCCGGACAGTGGGGGTCGTGGACCGCGGTGCCGATGAGCGACTCCGCCCCGGACCCGGGCAGTGCCGAGGCGGCCCGGGCCAAGGTCGCGACCGAGCCGGTGGGAGTGGTCGGGTCCGAGCAGGTGCAGGTGCGGGTCACTGCGAGCGGGGCCACGGCCCGGCTCCAGGGCCTCGAGGCGACCTTCGTCGATGGCGGCACCAGCGCGGCCGACACGTCGCTGGCCGACGTCCCGGCCGCCAGCGCCTCTGCCGCCGTGGTGCAGCCGACCATCATCACCCGCGCCCAGTGGGGCGCCGACGAGAGCCTGCGCACCTGCAGCACCCCCGACTACGTGGCCAGCATCAAGGGTGCGATCGTGCACCACACCGTGAACTCCAACACGTACACCGCCGCGGCGGCCCCAGCCCTGCTCCGCAGCATCTACGCCTACCACGTCACCGGCAACGGCTGGTGCGACGTCGGCTACAACTTCTTCGTCGACCGCTTCGGACGGCTCTACGAGGGGCGCTTCGGCGGGATGTCCAAGAACGTCGTGGGTGCCCAGGCTGGCGGCTTCAACTCGCAGACGTTCGGCGTGTCCTCGATCGGCAACCACGACCCCGGCACGGCCGGTGCCGTCGCACCGTCGACGGCCGTGCTGACGGCCATCGGCAAGCTCATCGGCTGGAAGGCCTGGCTCAACGGCTGGAGCCCGGACACCTCCACCACCTTCACCTCGGCGGGCAGCACGCGCTGGCCGGCCGGGAAGGTCATCACCGAGCCCCGGGTGTCCGGGCACCGTGAGTACAGCCTGACCGTGTGCCCCGGTGACCTGATGAACAGCCGGCTGTCCACGGTGCGCAGCACCGCAACCGCGGCCTACAAGGCCGGCGTGTCCGCCCCGACCGGAACCGCGGCGGTCCCCGTGGTCGAGACGTACACCCGGCCGACGGGCACCTCGTTCAGCCTCTCCGGGCGCGGCTACGGCCACGGGCGTGGGATGAGCCAGTACGGCGCCTACGGTGCCGCCCTGAGGGGTCTCACCCGCGACCAGACCCTGGCGTTCTACTACCCCGGCACGACTTTCAGCACGGCCATCGGCAACCCGACCGTGCGGGTGAACCTCACCGCGCTCGGCTCGTCGAGCACCCAGCTGGCCACGACGCCGCACCTGGTCGTCTCCGACGGCAGCAAGACCGGGTCACTCAACGTCAAGAACTCCGACGGGACGCTGCGCGCCAGGTGGCGTGTCGTCGCCGACGGCGCGGGCCTGGGCCTGCAGTGGCTGCAGGGCGGGACGTGGCGGAGCACGAGCAGCTGGAAGGGCACCAAGCCCCTGTCCTTCAGCGATTCGGTGCTGGGCAAGGTGCGGGTCGTCATGCCCGACGGCACCCAGCGCGACTACCGGCGCACGATCCGCAGCATCCGGTCGGGCTCTGGCGTGATGACCCTCAGCGTGCTGTCGATGAACTACTACCTGCAGAGCGTGGTGCCCTCCGAGATGCCGGCGTCGTGGCCCTCCACGGCCCTGCAGGTGCAGGCGGTGGCGGCGCGCACCTACGCGGCGTACGAGATGGCGCACCAGCCGTCCGGCTCCGCGTTCGACCTGTGCGACTCCACGTCGTGCCAGGTCTACTCGGGCCTGGCGGGCTACACCGTGAGCGGCGCCCTGGTGCCCCACGAGTACGCCGCCTCGACCGCAGCGGTGTCCGCCACCAGCGGCCTGGGAGTCTTCTACGGCGGGGCCCCCGCCTTCACCCAGTTCACCTCCTCCAACGGTGGCCAGACCGTGGCGTCGTCGCTGCCCTACCAGGTGTCGAAGGCCGACCCGTACGACGACGTGCCCGCGGGCAGCACGAGCCGGTGGACCACCTCGATCGCGATCAGCACGATCGAGAAGGCGTACCCGACCGTCGGGGCCCTCAAGGCCCTGCGGATCGACAAGCGGGACGGATTCAACGCCTGGGGTGGGCGCATCTCGAGCGTCACCGTCATCGGTTCGACGGCCTCCAAGACCGTCACCGGCGACTCCTTCCGGGCGACCTTCGGCCTGCGCAGCCCGTGGTGGACCGTCACCACGGCGCCGGCCACCTCGGCGGCGTCCTTCCCCAAGGACCTCGACGGCAACCAGCGCGCCGACCTGCTCGCGGTCGACCCCACCGGCACGATGCGGCTGCTCTCCGGCAGCGGCGCGGGCGCCTTCACCGCGAAGTCGATGGGCGCCGGCTGGGGCACCCGTGGGCTGATCGCCGACGTCGGGGCCTGGGACGCCGACAACCGCCACGACGTCGTCGAGCGCGAGGCCGGCACGCTGTACTACCACCCGGGCAACGGCGCCGGTGGGTTCTACCCGCGGGTGGCCATCAGCTCCAACTGGGACACCATCAACCTGGTCGCCGGCGCCGGCGACATGGACGGCGACCACCACACCGACTTCCTGGCCCGCACCACCTCGGGGCAGCTCAAGGTCTACCGCGGCGACGGTGCCGGCAAGGTGCTCTCGACGATCCTGGTCGGGTCGGGCTGGAACGCCTACCGCCTCGTGATGTCGCCCGGCGATGTCACCGGCGACGGCAAGCTCGACATCCTCGCGGTGCGCGCCAGCGACGACGCGATGCTGCTCTTCCCGGGCACCGGGAAGGGCACGGTCGGCGCTGCGGTTCCCGTGAGCGGCTCCTGGGCCGGCTACAGCAAGTTCATCGGCCCGGGCGACGTCACCGGCGACGGTCTCGACGACGTCGTGGCCCGCCGCTCCTCCGACGGTGCGCTGCTGGTGTTCGCGGGCAACGACATGGGCGGGCTGATGCTCGACAGCACGGTGGCGGGCACCGCCACCTGGGCGACCTGGACGACCTGGCCGCTCTGAGGGTCAGGTCAGGTCGACGGTGAAGGGGGCCCCGGTGGCCTCGCGCACCTGCTCCTGGGTGACGTCCGGGGCGAGCTCGCGCAGCACCAGGCCGTGCTCGGTGACGTCGATGACGGCGAGATCGGTGATGATCCGCTGCACCACGGCCTTGCCGGTGAGCGGCAGCGAGCACTCCTGCACGATCTTGTGCGAGCCGTCCTTGGCCACGTGCTCCATCAGCACGACGACCTTCTTGGCGCCGTGCACGAGGTCCATCGCCCCGCCCATCCCCTTGACCATCTTGCCGGGGATCATCCAGTTGGCGATGTCGCCGCCGGCCGAGACCTGCATGGCGCCGAGGATGGCGGCGTCCACCTTGCCGCCGCGGATCATGCCGAACGAGGTGGCCGAGTCGAAGTAGGAGGCGCCGCGGCGCACCGTGACGGTCTCCTTGCCGGCGTTGATCAGGTCGGGGTCGACCGCGTCGTCGGTGGGGTAGGCGCCGACTCCGAGGATGCCGTTCTCGCTCTGCAGCACGATCTCGACGTCGTCGGGCACGTAGTTGGGCACCAGGGTGGGCAGGCCGATGCCGAGGTTGACGTACGCGCCGTCCTCGAGCTCGGCGGCGGCCCGGGCGGCCATCTGCTCGCGGGTCAGGGGCATGGCTCAGGACTCCTTCGTCGCGGTCGGGGCCGCGGGGGTGACCGTGCGGCGCTCGATACGCTTGTCGGCGGCCTGCTCGGGGGTCAGGGGCAGCACCCGCTGCACGTAGATGCCGGGCAGGTGCACGGTGTCGGGGTCGAGCTCGCCGGGCTCGACGAGCTCTTCCACCTCGGCGATGGTCACCCGGCCCGCCATCGCGGCGAGCGGGTTGAAGTTGCGGCTGCTCTTGTTGAACACCAGGTTGCCGTGCCGGTCGCCCCTCCAGGCGCGCACCAGCCCGAAGTCGGCGACGATCGCGTGCTCGAGCACGTACTCGCGCTCCTCGCCGTCGTGCTCGAAGACGCGCACCTCCTTCGGGGGTGAGGCCAGCGCGACGCTGCCGTCGGCGGCGTAGCGCCAGGGCAGGCCGCCGTCGGCGACCTGGCTGCCGACCCCGGTGGGGGTGAAGAACGCCGGGATGCCGGACCCGCCGGCGCGCAGCCGCTCGGCCAGCGTCCCCTGGGGCGTCAGCTCGACCTCGAGCTCGCCCTCGAGGTACTGGCGGGCGAACTCCTTGTTCTCGCCGACGTACGAGGCGATCACCCGGCGGATCTGACCCGAGGCCAGGAGCACGCCGAGGCCCCAGCCGTCGACGCCGCAGTTGTTGGAGACGACCTCGAGGTCGCGCACGCCGGTGTCGTGCAGCTCGGCGATGAGCACCGAGGGGATGCCGCAGAGCCCGAACCCGCCGACGGCGATGGTGGCCCCGTCGGCGATCCCGGCCACGGCGTCGGCAGGGGTGGAGACGACTTTGTCCATGCCGGGCACTCTAGTGAGCCGGACGGCCCGCCCGCCGCCCGGGGGAGGTCCGGCAGCGTGCGGAGGATCTGTGGCAATGCTCACCATGCGCCGAAGATCGTGCGGGCGAGATGAGCCCGCTGAGAAGTACATCCGTGTAATTAGACGCATCCGATTGCGAGCCCCGCATGACTAGTGGGAGAACTAGGGGGCCAAGGTGTCTGGTGTGACCGATGGGCCCTCTGTGATGTCTGTGACGTGAGGCACCTGGTGCGTCCTCGACCCCTGCGATGGCGCCCCCTGCACGAGGAGCTCTTCGCCGTGTCCACGCCCCAGCTCGCGCCTCGCCGTGGGCGCCACCTGCCCCTGCGCACCCTCGGTGCGCTCTCGGCATCCGCGATCGCCCTGCCCCTGTTCGCGCCCTCCGCCCAGGCGGCGACCATCCCGTTCCCCAAGCCGTCCCGCACGCTGCCGAGCGCCCTCGACGTGGTCGCCCCCTACCAGAAGGGCGTGCTCTGCCTCACCGTGAACCAGCCGGGTGCGGTCGCCTTCGCCCAGCTGCTCAACGCGACCTACGGCACCCACACGTACGGCATCCTGCGCACGTGCGCCGCCGAGCACGGTGAGGGTCGCGCGCTCGACTGGATGATCGACTCGACCAAGCCTGCGAACCTGGCGCTGGCCAACGCGCTGACCCGATGGCTGACGGCACCGGACGCCCAGGGCCGCCCGGGCGCCATGGCGCGGCGCTTCGGCATCAACTACATCATCTTCAACCGCCAGGAGTGGGGGTCCTGGGCGCCCGAGCGCGGCTGGTTCCCGTACACCGGCAGCGTCCCGCACACCGACCACATCCACTTCACGTTCAACTGGGACGGCGCCTACAAGCGCACCTCGTGGTGGAGCGGCGTCGCGGTGACCAAGCCCCTGACCGGTCCGATCAGCACGACGCCGCCGCCGGCACCCCTGACGGCGAGCGGCTACCCGCTGCTCGTGCAGGGCGCGACCGGCAGTGACGTCGCCCTGGCCCAGAAGGTCATCGGCGTCACGGCCGACGGCAAGTTCGGGCCGGCTACGGCCACCGCGCTCGGCGCCTGGCAGTCGACGCACGGCGTGCCGGCGACCAAGACGCTCGACAACCCGACCTGGGCGACCATGGTCTACCTCAAGCTGGTCCCGGCGCGCACCAGCCCGCTCTCGCCCTACACCACCACGGTGCTGCGGAGCGGCGCCTCCGGCGCGGCGGTCAAGGCCCTGCAGAAGGCCCTCGGCGGCCTCGTCGTCGACGGCTCCTTCGGCCCGGCGACCGAGGCGCGGGTCAAGGCGTACCAGAAGTCGAAGGGCCTGCCCGCCACCGGAGTGGTCGACCGCACGACCTGGTCCGCGCTGATGGGCGCGGTGATCGCGCCGCCCCCGGCCACCCCGGTCGCCAACCCGCTCGCGAAGTACGCCGGGCTGACCCTGCGGCTGTGGTCGAAGGGCGAGGCCGTGAAGGCGCTGCAGAAGGCGATCGGCGGGCTCGTCGTCGACGGCTCCTACGGCCGGCTCACCGAGGCGCGGGTCAAGGCGTTCCAGAAGTCCAGGGGCCTGGCCGTCACCGGGGTGACCGACGCCAAGGTCTGGAAGGCCCTGATGGCCGCGCCCAGCTCGCCGGCCGCTGCCCCTGCCCCGCCGGCCCCGGCCGCCACCCTGGGCACCGAGTTCACCGCCGTGAAGACCATGACCCTCAAGGCCGGCTCGACCGGCGCAGCGGTGAAGGTGCTGCAGCGGGCGCTCGGCCGGCTCGTGGTCGACGGCCAGTACGGCGCCGCGACCACCGCCCGGGTCAAGGCATTCCAGACCGCGCACCGGCTGCCCGCCACCGGTCTGGTCGACGCGAGGACCTGGGCGGCCCTCGAGCTCGCCGTCCACCCGCTGCTGCCCTACTGGGGCACGGTGCTCAAGCGCGGCTCGACGGGTGCCCCGGTGGCGGCCCTGCAGAAGGCGCTGCGGATTGCGGCCGACGGGCACTTCGGCCCGGCGACCGAGGCCGCGGTCAAGGCGCTGCAGCGCACCGCGAAGCTGGCCAGCACGGGCGTCGTCGGAACGGTCACCTGGAAGGCCGTCGAGGCGCGGATGCCGCGCTGACCCCTTGCGACTTCTCGCCGCGAGTGCGCTCCGGGTCGCCGGGGCAGCCGCCCGCGCCCTCGCGGCGAGGACAGGGCCGTCACGCTGATGCCGGGCTCGCTCCTTCCGCCGCCAGCCGAGCCTCCAGCACGCTCGGGTCGGGCTCGCCCCGGCTGAGCACCAGCGAGCCGTCGGCCGCCCACACCGACAGGGCGAGCCGGAGCAGCTCGGCGGTGTCCGTCGTGCCGGTGTGCACCCGCTCCCGCGCGCCGGTCGAGCCGGTCGAGCCGGTCGAGCCGGGCGAGCCGGGCGAGCCGGTCGAGCCGGTCGGGAGGTCCGCGAAGGTGAGCAGGCCCCCGTCCACCCGCAGGGCGGGGTCGCCGTCGTCGGGCCCGGCCCAGCCGTCGAAGACGTCGCCGTGCGTGGCGAGCTCACGCGCTTCGTCGACCACGCCGGGCGGCACCGGCCCGGCCGCCGACCGGGCCAGTGCGGCGAGGGTGACCAGCACCGCCTCGGGCGCGGCGGCGGCGACGTCGACGGCATCCGTCACGACGACGTCGGGTGCAGCAGTGGTGGCGGCCGACGGCGCGGGGCCGGACCCGGCATCCGGGCTCGTTCGGTGGGCGGGCACCTCGACGCAGGCGCCCACCGACCACGCCGCGAAGGCCCAGTAGAGGGTGCGCCAGTGCGGGGGCAGGTCGAGCCGCACCACCGATCCGGGGCCGACGTCGAGGTCGTCGCGCAGCAGGTTGGCCGCCTTGGCGACCCAGTTGGCGAGCACCCGCGCCGAGAGCTCGATGCGCTCGCCGCGGGTGGGGGAGTCGGTGTCGTCGTAGACCGTGATGCGCGGCCGGCCCGGGTCGGCGGACACCAGCCGTCGCAGCAGGACGGCCGGGGACACGGGTGGGGTGCTCACCGTGGCGACCCTAGTGCGAGGCGGGGGAGGGTGTGGGCGCGCGGCCACTAGGCTCGCTGCCATGAGCGCCCGCACGGTCATCACCTTCGGAACCTTCGACGTGTTCCACGTCGGCCACATCCGGGTGCTGCAGCGCGCCGCGGCGCTGGGCGACAAGCTCGTCGTCGGCGTCTCGGCCGACGCCCTCAACATCGCGAAGAAGGGCCGGGCGCCGGTCTACAGCCAGGACGAGCGGATGGAGATCGTCGCCAGCCTGCGGGTGGTCGACGAGGTCTTCGTCGAGGAGTCCCTCGAGCTCAAGCGCGACTACATCCTCGAGCACGGCGCCGACGTGCTGGTGATGGGTGACGACTGGGCCGGCAAGTTCGACTGGGTGAGCGACGTCTGCGAGGTCGTGTACCTGCCGCGCACGCCGTCGGTGTCGACGACCGGCATCATCGAGCACATCGCCAGCATGGGGTCGTGAGGGCCCGCCTCCTCCCCGCGCTCACCGTCGGCGCGGCTCTCTGGGTCGTCGCGGTGAGCGCCGCCGCCGCGGCCCTGTCGGCGCTGGGCTGGTGGTCGCCGTGGGTCGCCTGGCCGGTGGGTGTGGCTCTCGCCGTGGGGTGTTGGTGGTGCGTGCTCCTGCTGCCCCCCGTGCGGATGCCGCCCACGGCGTCCGTGGCGCTGGTCGCCGTGGTCGTGGGTTTCACCGTCTGGGCCGGCGCGACGCACTCGGAGCAGGTGCTGCCCCGGCGCGACGCCGCGAGCAACCTGCAGGCCGCGGTCAGCCTGGCGACCACGCACTCGCGGGTGGTGGCGGTCGACGCCGACTCGATCGGGGGGCCGGGAGTGCTCGACCTGCCGGGGGTGACGCTGGCCAGCCCGGCGTTCTTCGAGGTCGGCTCGAGCGCCTCCCCCGCCGTGCAGCCGCAGTTCGTCGTGGGGCCGGCCGCGGTCTACGCGTTCGGCTGGTGGGCCGGGGGCGCCGGGGTCGCCATGCTGCTGCCGGGCCTCGCCATGGGGCTGGCGCTGCTCGCCCTCGGCCTGCTCGTCGGCCGGGTGGCCGGCCCCTGGGTGGGGGTCGCGACGGCGGCGGTCACCGGCATCCTCTTCCCGGTGGTGCACACGGCCCGCGCGACCTACTCCGAGCCCCTGGCGATGCTCACCCTGACGGCCGGGCTGCTGGCGGTCACGCTCGCTGTCGTGGCCGGGCGGGATGCCGCGGGCCGGCCCGCCGGGTTCGTGGGCGACGCCTCGCCACCGGGGATGGTGGTCGGCCGGGCGCCGCTGCGCTCGCTGGTGCTGCACGACGCGTCGGCGCGGGCCGGCCTGCTGGCGGGCGTGCTCGTCGGTGGCACCGGGCTGGTGCGCGTCGACGCGCTGCGCGAGGTGGTGCTGCTGCTGCCGGTGCTGGCCCTCGGTGCGGCGTTCCGCGCCCGCTGGCCGCGGCCGGTGGTCCTCGGGTTGGTCGGGTCGCTGCTGGTGTCCGCAGTGGCCGCGGTCGGCCTGTCGTGGCAGTACCTCGCGTCGATCGCCGGCAGCCTGCTGCCGCTGCTGGCGCTGGGGGTGCTCATCGGTGGCGGGTCGTGGGTGGCCCTCGTGCTGTGGCGCCGTGGCTGGCGGCTGCCGACGGTCATGGTGCGGTGGCTGCCCGACGTGGTGGCGGGGCTCGTGGTCGTGGCCGGGCTCTACCTGGCCAGCCGGCCGCTCTGGCAGACGGTGCACCAGAGCCCGGACGACCCGGGGGCGCGCTACGTCGCGGGCATGCAGGCGCGGCAGGGCCTGCCGGTCGACGGCGGGCGCACCTACGCCGAGCAGTCGGTGGCCTGGCTGTCGTGGTACGTCGGGCCGGTGGCGCTGGTCGTGGCCCTCGCGGTGCTCGCGGTGCTGCTGCGGCGAGCGGTGCTGGCCGCAGGCTCGCGCCGGGTCGACGCCTGGCTGCCGGCCCTCTTCGTGGCGTCCGGGTCGACGCTGCTCACGCTGATGCGACCCGGCATCACGCCCGACCACCCGTGGGCCGACCGCCGCCTGCTCATCGGCCTGCCGCTCGTCGTCGCGCTGGTGGCGACGGGGCTCGCCTGGGTGGTGCGCCGCGCCACCGCATCGCGCCGGCGCTGGGTGGGGGTGGCCGCCGCGGTCGTCGTCGGTGCGCTGGTCGTCGGGCCGGCCGTGCGGGCGACCTGGCCGCACCGGGCCGGCGGGGTGGAACGCGGTTCGCTGGCTGCCGTCGACGCGGTGTGCGCGGCCCTCTCGCCCGGGGACGTCGTGCTGGCCGTCGACTCCCGTGCCGCCAACGAGTGGCCGCAGGTGGTCCGGGGGATGTGCGGGGTGCCGGCGCTCTCGACGACCTCCGGGCTGCGCTCCGACCCGGAGCAGCTGGCGAGCACCGTGGCGACGCTGTCGCGCGACGTCGGGTCGCGCGGAGGCCGGTTGGTGCTGCTGTCAGCCGACTCCGCGGACGCCATCACCCGGCTCGGGGGCGACCCGAACCAGGTCGTCGACACCACGGTGCGCGAGGACGAGCACGTGCTCGAGCAGAAGCCGTCGCACACCGACCCGCTGCCGATCAGGGCCTGGCTCGCCCCCGCTCCCACCGGGCCCTGACCGTCCCCGAATCAACCGTCCCCGAATCAACCGTCCCCGAATCGACCAATAGGTCACACGGGGGACGGCATCCGGTTGGTCGGGTGTCCCGGGATCGACCAATAGGTCACACGGGGGACGGCATCCGGTTGGTCGGGTGTCCCGGGATCGACCAATAGGTCACTGCGGGGACGCTGCCTGGGTCGCGCTCTCTTCTCCCGCCGCTCCGCCCGTTCCGTAGTGCTCACCCACGTTTCCCCGACCCTCCCTTCACTGGTCGGCGCGCCCGCGGATCCCGCCGCTCGGCTCCCGCGGCTTTCGCGCCCACGGCCTCCGGCTGCCGGCTGCTGGCGTCGAACTCGGGCTCCTCCGACCTGGCGTCGGCTACCGCCTGGTAGGTGCACCGATCACTCCATCTACCAGGCGGTAGCCGGCGTCACCTCACTGGCCCGGTCGAACCTGGTGCGGGCTACGGCGCGGTAGGTGCTTCGATCACTCCACCTACCAAGCGGTAGCCCGGGCCAGGTCCCGTGCACCTGGTCCACGCCACGCCACGGGATCCGGTGGCCGGGTGTCGCCAGATCGACCAACAGGTCACGCGAGCGACGGGATCCGGTGGGCCGGGTGTCGCCAGATCGACCGGACGGTCACCGTCATCCGACGGTCCCCCGAGGGCCGGGACAACATCGACCAATAGGTCAAAGTCGCCCCAGCGGTCAGCGGGCGAAGACGGGCGCCACGCGGCGCTGCACCACGGCATACGTGGGGCGGTCGACGGCGACCACGAGCCCGGGCCGCAGCGAGCGCGGGCCGTAGGGGGTGCCGTCCGGGTGGCCGACCGACCCGCCGGCCTCGGTGACGAGCAGGCTTCCCGGCGCGTGGTCCCACGGGTTGGAGCGGCTGTAGACGATGTAGTCGGCGCCGCCCTCGACCAGCTTGGGGTAGTCGACGCCGCAGCACACCCAGGACAGCCGCATCGCCGGCAGGTCGCCGAGCCGCTGGTCGCGCATCGCCCACATCGACGTGACGCCCTGCGGCTCGCGGTCGTCGGGCACCGGGGTGGTGTGCATCCGCACCCCGTCGCGCCAGGTGCCGGCGCCGAGCTCGGCCACCCAGGCGACCTCGTGCTCGGGCTGCCAGATCCAGCCGCGCACCGTCTCGCCCCCGACGGTCTCGGCCACCATGACCGCGTGGTCGGCCGAGCCGTGCACGAAGTTCTTGGTGCCGTCGACCGGGTCGACCGTGAACGCGTGGTCGGCGGCGAGGTAGCGGTCCATCACCGAGTGGTCGGCCGCGAACGCCTCCTCGCCGAGCACCACGGCATCCGGGTAGGCCGCGACGAGCCGGGCGGTGATGAGCTCCTCGGCCTCGCGGTCGGCGACCGTGACGAGGTCCCCGGGGTTCTTCTCCATCACCTCGCCGGCCGCGAGCGACCGGAAGCGAGGCGTGATGACCTCTGCGGCGACCTCACGCAGGAGGTGGAGGACGGCGTCTGTCGACAGGCCCGGCATGGGGCAACCGTGTCACAGCCGGAGGGAGGCGCCAAATGCGTGGCGCGCCCCCCCGTGTCCAACCCCGCTGACCAGCCCGCTGACCAGCCCGCTGACCAGCCCGGTTGTGGGCACACCCCGTGGGTACTGTCCGGGCATGCGGCTGCGACGGGTGAACCCCAGGATGAAGGGTTGGACCCGCAAGCGAGCGGGGAAGCACTTCAGCTACGTCGACTCCGACGGGGCGCGGCTGCCGGCGCAGGAGGTCGAGCGGATCCGCTCGCTCGCCATCCCGCCGGCGTGGGAGCACGTGTGGATCTGCCCCTTCCCGAACGGCCACATCCAGGCGGTCGGCACCGACGCGGCCGGCCGCCGGCAGTACCTCTACCACCCGGTCTGGCGGCAGAAGCGCGACGAGCTGAAGTTCGACCGCGTCAAGGCGGCCGGCGCCCGGCTGGCAGTGGCGCGCGAGCGGCTCATCACCGACCTGCAGGACGAGGGGATGCCGCTGTCGCGGGCCGCCGCCACGGCCACCCGACTGCTCGACCTCGGCTACTTCCGCATCGGCAGCGACGCCTACGCCGACGCCAACGGCTCCTTCGGCCTCACCACCCTCGAGCGCCGGCACGTGCGCCGGCGTGGCGACGACCTGGTGTTCAGCTTCGTCGGCAAGTCGGGCGTCGAGCACTCCATCACCATCAGCGACCCGCAGGTCATCGCCTCGCTCAACCTGATGCGCACACGCCGGGGCGGCTCGCCCCGGCTGCTCGCCTACCGCGCAGAGGCGAGGTGGGCCGACCTCGACGCCTCGGCGGTCAACGCCTACATCTCCCAGATGGTGCACGAGGACATCACCGCCAAGGACTTCCGCACGTGGCACGCCACGGTGCTCGCGGCCGTGGCGCTGGCCGAGAGCCCTGAGAAGGGCGACACCGCGGCGTCGCGCAAGCGGGCGGTCAAGGCCGCCGTCGAGGAGGTCTCCGCCTACCTCGGCAACACCCCCACCATCGCCAGGGCTTCCTACATCGACCCCCGGGTCATCGAGCAGTACGAGGACGGCGTCACCATCGCGGGCACCCTGCGCAAGGAGCACCGCGACCAGGAGAAGCGTCAGGCGGCCATCGAGAAGGCCGTCGCGCGCCTCATCGACAACGCCGACTGAGCTGCCGGGGTGGCCCCCCGCGGCTCAGGCGCGCTGGTCCTCGCGGGTGATCACCCGCCACAGCCAGCTCGACGCCGCCGGCTCGCCGGACAGGCAGTAGGCGGCCGAGGAGTCGACCAGCAGCGTCGACTCCATGGCGCGCCGGGCCGCCGACCGCCCGGCCAGCAGCACCCGGTCGCCCCTCACCAGCGGGTGGTCGTCGGGTGGCGCGAGCGTGACGCCGGAGTCGCCGTCGACCATCAGGCACACCACCTCGAGCACCCGCTCACGCTCGAGCGGGTCACGCAGCAGGTCCCCGAGCAGCACCTCGTGGTGCGCCAGCCGGCGGGCCACCGCCGGTGCCTCCCGGCTGTCGAGAGCCACCTCCCACAGCTCGGGGGAGCCGTGGCCGCAGCGCTCGACCAGCCGGCCCAGGACCTCGGCGCTCCAGTCCTGGCCCAGGTGCGCCGCCGACTCCAGGAACTGCCACAGCATCGGGGCGCCGATGTGGGCCAGCGCCTCCTGGGCCACGACCGCGGTCGGCACCAGCAACAGGTCGATCTGCATGGCCTCGAACAGGGCGGTGTTGGAGGGCTGGTTCTGGCGGGCGACCACGTAGAGGTTCGGGTTGACCCGGCGGGCGGCGGCGACGAGGGACAGGTTGGTGACGTCGTTGTCGGTGCCGGCGATGAAGCCCACAGCGCGTTCGACCCCGGCGCGCTCCAGCACGTCGCGGCTGGTGCCGTCGCCCACGATGACGTCGTCCGCGCCCTCGGGGTCGTCGTGGAGCCCGGTGCCCCCGTCGATGACGACGACGTCGAGGTCCGTGCGGCGCAGGTCACGGGTCACCTCCCGGCCGAACCGGCCGTAGCCGTAGACGACCCAGGCGCCCGGCTCGACCCTCTCGTGTGCCTCGGGGAGCGCGGCCCCGGGGGCCCGGGTCAGCCAGTTCGAGAGCTGCTCGGTGGCCGGGGCCCGCAGCGCGACGGTGAAGTGGTCACCGAACCGGTCGAAGGGGTCGATGACCGTGGGGTTGCCGAACTCGTGCATCCGGGCGGTGATGCCGGGCGACAGGCTGCGGGCGATGACCGGCAGGTCGGGTCGCAGCACGGCCGCGGCCATCACGGTCGCGAGGTTGGCCTCGTCGTCGTCGGTCAGGGCGAGCACGCCCGCACAGCTCGGGTGCGTCAGCCCGGCCTGCGAGAGCGCCTGCGGGTCGCGCACGTCGGCCACCAGGGCGGGCACGTCGGCGCCGTACGCACCCAGGTCGAGGTCGTCGACCGACTCCTCGCGGCGGTCGATGACGACGAACCGCCGGCCGAGCTCGTCGAGCCAGGTGCCCAGCAGCGCACCGGCCTCACCGTGCCCGGCCATCAGCCAGAACGGCTCGCGCAACCGGGTGACCGAGCGACGAAAGCGTTGCGCGGCAACCGCCTGCTTGAACGGGCGGGACTGCAGCAGCGAGAGCAGCGACCCGACGGCGTAGGCCCAGCCCACCACCGTCAGGTAGATCGACAGGGTCACCCACATCCGCTGGGCGTCGTTGAACTCCTGCGGGATCTCGCCGTAACCGATCGTGCTCGCGGTGTAGCTCATGAAGTAGAAGGCGTCGAAGAACCCCATCCGCCACGTTCCCGAGTCCGACGTCCCGGGGATGAGGGTGAGCCCGAGGATGCTGATCGAGAAGATCGTGATGAGCACGATGAACGGCACCCGCATGCGGCGCAGCACGAGGAAGACGGCCTCCGACGACGCGGGGCCGATCGCCGAGCGCACCTCGGCCGCGCTCGGCGCCTGCTCCATCCACGACATCGGCTGCCCTACCGGCGTCGGTAGGAGACGGTCTCGATGACGAGCAGCACGACCGAGACGAGGTTGGCCAGCAGCGCCCCGCCCGAGAGCGAGACCACGCTGGCCGTCGACTCCGGCGTGAGGCCGGCGGCGCTGACGTTGTTGGCGTAGACGAGCACGACGGCGGCCGCGATGAGCTGGAGGTCGGCGACCAGGCTGGTCGCCAGGTGCACGGCCCCGATCTGGGTGCGGTCCCCGAACTTCAGCACGGTCGCGATGAGGTTGACCGCCACGGCAGCGAACAGCTCGTAGCGGTTGTGCACGCTGGGGTCGTTCAGCGGGCCGATGAAGAAGCCGAAGTTCAAGGTGGCCGCGAGCAGCACGAAGAACCCGAAGATGACCTTCTCGAGGTTCACGGGCCCCACCTCTTCCGTCGCCGAGCTCGGCACCCGAAGGTTTCCGTCCACCCCGGAACCGAGGTGCTGCTGAGGTGAACCTTCCCGCATCGGGCGGGAAAGTTGGGGCTCAGCGCCGCGGTGGTGTGGATGCCGGCATCGCGGGCCGCTCGCGCCGCCGGCCTCGCCGACGGCAGGTCACGACCGCTCGCGCCGGTAGGCTCGCGGGCGATGACTGAGCACCAGCCCGACCACGACCACCTCCACGCCGCCCCGACCGAGAAGATCTCGGTGCGCGCCGGCGAAGAGGCCGGTCGCAGCGAAGACCCGGCCGCCACCACGCGGCTGCAGAGCGTCACCCCGGATGCCGTCGAGCCGGCTCCCACCGCAGGCGCACCCGGCGCTCCGGTCGCCCCGCGCCCCGGTCGCCCCGGTCGCCCCGGTCGCCCCGGTCGCTCCGGGCGCCCGGGCCGGCCACCCGTCCTACCCGATCGAGGACGACGCCGACGGCCCCGGCCCGGCGCCGTACGTCACCATCGTGCTGCCCTGCTACAACGAGGGCGCCCACGTGCTGCAGGAGCTCGACCGCATCACCGACACGATGCAGGCGAGCGAGCTCACCTACGAGGTGCTCTGCATCGACGACGCGAGCACCGACGACACCCTCGAGGTGCTCCGCCGGGCCCAGGGCACCTACCCCCACCTGCGCATCCTGCCGTTCCGCCGCAACGGCGGCTCGGGCACCGCCCGCCGGATCGGCACCCAGCAGGCCCGCGGCGAGATCGTGGTGTGGACCGACGCCGACATGACCTACGAGAACGAGCGCATCCCCGAGCTCGTGCGGGTGCTGCGCGACGACTCCACCTACGACCAGGTGGTCGGCGCCCGCACCACCGAGGAGGGCACCCACAAGTGGGCCCGCGTCCCGGCGAAGTGGTTCATCCGCAAGGTCGCCGAGTGGCTGACCAAGACCAGGATCCCCGACCTCAACTCCGGCCTGCGCGCGTTCCGCCGCGACGTCTCGCTGCCCTACCTGCGCCTGCTCCCCGCGGGGTTCTCGTGCGTCACGACCATCACCATCGCCTTCCTCAGCAACCAGCACGACATCAAGTACGTCGAGACCAGCTACGCCAAGCGGGCGGGGGTCAGCAAGTTCCACTTCGTCAACGACGCCTACCGCTACATCCTGCAGGTGCTGCGGATGGTCATGTACTTCGACCCGCTCAAGGTGCTCATGCCCCCGGCGCTGTGGATGATCGTGATCGGCCTGGTCAAGGCGGTCGTCGACATGTTCCGCCACCCGTTCTACTTCCCGGCGAGCACGGTGCTGCTCATCGTCAGCGGCATCATGATCGGCAGCCTGGCACTGCTCTCCGACCTCGTGGTGAGGTCGAGAGACGGTGTCTGACAGCGCTTCGCTCAAGGTCGCGCTGGTCGGGCCCACCCACCCCTACAAGGGCGGTGTCGCCGCGCACACGACGGCGCTGGCGCACGAGCTGACCGATGCCGGGCACGACGTCACACTCGTGTCGTGGAGCCACCTCTACCCCTCGGCGCTCTACCCCGGCGAGCAGTCGGTGCCCGGTGGTTCGGCCGACGTCGAGCCGTTCCCCCGCAGCCTGCGGGTGCTGTCGTGGGCGCGCCCCGACACCTGGGTGCGGGCCGGGCGCCGGCTGCGCGACGTCGACGTCATCATCGTCGTGCACGTCATCCCGGCCGTCGCGCCCGCTCACCTCGCGCTGCTGCGGGCGGCCGGCGTCGGGCGCACGACCCCCACCGGCCGCGGCCCGCGTACCGTGCTCATCGCGCACAACGTGCTCCCCCACGAGGGCCACCCCGGCGACCGGCAGCTCATGGAGGCCCTCCTGCGCCGCGTCGACGCCGTCGTCGTGCACGCCGAGGAGCAGGCCCTGCTCGCCGCCGAGCTCGGCGCGCAGCACGTGCGCGAGCTCGCCCTCCCGCCCCACCTGCCCGGCGGCCCCGCCCTGCCGCGCCCGGCGCACGCCGGCCCGCCGCGCCTGCTCTCCCTGGGCATCGTGCGCGACTACAAGGGCGTCGACCTGCTCGTCGACGCCCTGCGTGACGTTCCCGACCTGCGGCTCACCGTCGCCGGCGAGCTGTGGGGGGATGCCGGGCGCAGGGTCCGCGACCTGGCCGCCGACCCGCGCATCGCCGGCCGCGTCGAGGTGGAGGCGGGTTACGTTCCGGCAGAGCGCATCCCCGAGCTCATGGCGCACCACGACGTCGTCGCACTGACCTACCGCACCGCCACGGCGTCGCAGAACGCCCTGCTGGCGCGAAGCCATGGCGTGCCGGTGCTGGCCACTGCCGTGGGCACCTTCCCCGAGCAGGTTCGAGACGACGTCGACGGCCTGCTCGTGCCGCCGTCCGACCGGGTGGCGCTCGTCGCCGCCCTGCGCCGCCTCGCCGAGCCGGGCGTCGTCGACCGGCTGCGGGCGCAGGTGCGCCCACCCGACCTGTCCGGCCCCTGGGCCAACTACGTGGGCGGCATCGAGGCGCTCGCCGCCGCCCCGGTCGACCTGACGCCCACCCGGCCGCCGGTGCCGCTGAGCCCGGTCGCGCGGGTGCGGGCCACCGTGGCCGGCATCCGGGCCCGGCGAGGGCCGGTCGTCGACCTGGTCCCCTCGGACATCCCCGAGCGGGTGCGCGCCACCGACCTGCTCGCCGTCGACGACGACGCCCGCGACGCCGTGGGCATCGCCCGGGCGCTGGGGCTGCCGCGCCCGGGGGAGCCGGTCGCGGCCTGGTCGGCCCTCGGGGCGCTGGCCGCCATCGTGCGCATCCGCGACGACGGGCACCGCTCGTCGGTCATCGTCGACGAGAGCGGCGGCGGCAGCCCGATGGGCCGCTGGTCGCGCGCGGTGGGCTTCGCCCCGGTCGAGCTCGAGCTCACCGGCCAGCGGGCCGCGGTCGAGGTGCTCGACATCGACACGGCCAGCCTCGACGTCATCACCCGGCTGCACCCCGGCGGCTGCACGGCCAGCGACGTCGACCACGCCCTCGGCCAGGCCTCGTGGGCGCTGCGGCCGGGCGGGCTGCTCGTGCTCACCGTGCCGATCGGCGACGACGACCCCGACTTCGCCGTGCGCCCGGCCGGCGTGCGCGGCATCCTCGCCCGCGCCGACGACCTCGGGCTGCGGCTCGTGGGCGACGTCGACGGCGACATGCTCGACACGATGCGTGACGCGCGCACCGAGGCGGCCGGGGGTGACGCACCGGCCTATGCCGTGCTGCGGCTGACCTTCCGGCGCCGGTGAGCGCGCCGGGGCCAGGGGTGAACGGGTGAACCGGTGAACCGGGCCAAGGCGCTCAACGCGCTGCGCATCGGCCTGCTCGTGGTCATCGTGGCGGCCTGCGTCATCGCGCTGTGGGCGAACTGGCAGGAGGTGTCCGGGCAGCTGCGCAAGCTCAGCGTGCCCGTGGTGCTGGGCGCGTTCGTGCTGGTCACGCTCGCGCCGGTGCTCACCCTGATGGGCTGGCGGGTGCTGCTCGAGGACCTCGGCACCCACCTGGCGCTGCCCCCGGCCTCCAGCGTGTTCCTCGTCGGGCAGCTGGGCAAGTACCTCCCGGGCTCGGTGTGGTCCGTGGTCGCCCAGGCCGAGATGGGCGCCCGGCTCCTGGTACCGCGGCGGCGGATGGCCGTGGTCGGCATCCTGTCGATCGGGCTCGCGGTGCTCACCGGCTGCCTGCTCGGCATCCCGGCGGTGCAGCCGCTCGTGGCCTCGCGCGGCGACGCCTTCTCGTGGTGGTGGGTGGTGCTGGCGGTGGCGCTGGGCTGCGTCCTGCTCTGGCCCCGGCTGCTCAACGCGGTGATCGCCCGGGGCCTGCGGCTGCTGCGTCGTGAGCCGCTGGAGCACGACCTCTCCGGGCGGGCCGTGGCGCTGACCTCGGCGTGGTTCGTCGCGGCCTGGGTCTCCACCGGCACCGGCACCTTCGTGCTGGCCCGCAGCGTGGCCCCCGAGGCACCGCTCGGGCCGTTGCTGGTCACCTGCATCGGCGGCTTCGCGCTGGCGTCGGCCGCCGGGATGTTCAGCATCCTCGTGCCCGCGGGCGTCGGGGTGCGCGACGGCGTGCTGGCGCTGCTGCTCGTCACGCTGATGCCGTTGCCGGCCGCCACCGCGGTGGTCGTCGTGGCGCGCTTCCTGGCGGTGCTGGCCGACCTGCTGCTCGCCGGTGGCGCGTGGGCGTGGGGGCGTCGCCACGACCTCCTAGGATCGACGGCGTGACCGACTCCGCAGCGCCCGGCGACCGCGAGGAGCAGCTCGCCTACTCCGAGATCATGGCCAAGATGCTCGACGAGGACGGCCGCCGCCAGAAGGCCGCCAAGATCGTCGCGGTCGTTCGGCACGCGCTCGGGGTGCCGTCGCTGCAGGGGCTGCGCGCGGTCGACGTCGGCTGCTCGGCGGGGTTCATCGCCGACGAGCTGGCGCTGGCCGGGGCGAGCACCAGCGGGGTCGACATCGACGAGCCGGGGCTCGAGAAGGCCAGGGCGCGCTTCGGGAAGCGGGTCGACTTCCGGCTGGCCCGCGGCGAGGACCTCCCGTTCGACGACGGCTCGGTCGACGTGGCGGTGCTCAACCACATCTACGAGCACGTCGTCGACCCCGAGGCCGTCGTCGCCGACATCCACCGGGTGCTGCGCCCGGGCGGGCTGCTCTACCTCGGCATCGGGCACCGCTGGCAGGTGGTCGAGCCGCACCACCGGCTGCCGTTCCTGTCGTGGCTGCCCAGGAACGCGGCCGACCGGTACCTGCGGCTCACCGGTAGGGGTGACCACTACTACGAGCGCTACTACACGCCGGCGGGGCTGCGCCGGCTCTTCGCGGCCTACGACGTCTGGGACTACACCCTGCCGGTGCTCACCGACCCGGTCACGTTCGCCGCCGGTGACAACGTGCCCTCCTGGGCGGCGAAGGTCCCCCCGGCCGCGTTCCGGGCGGCGCTGCCGCTGGTGCCCACCTACGTGTGGGCGGCGTTCAAGGGGCCTGCCACCCCCGCCGGGCCGCCGCTGCGCGTCCCGCCGCGCCACCTGGCCTGATGGGCGCCGCCGGCCGGGGAGCGAGGTCCGACCGGCGCATCCGCATCGAAGGGAGCCCACCCGTGGGCAGCGCCCGCCGGCCACCCGCGCACAGGGCGCGGTGCGGCAGACGGGCGCTGCGAAGTGGGTCAGACCAGGGCGGCGCACTGCCCGGTCGCGTGGTGACCGACGACGTTCACCGCACCGGGGACGAAACCTGCGGACACCCCCGGGACCAGTCTCCAGCAGTTGAGGTTCCGGCCAACCGTGTTGCTCACGACGTAGACGCCCGGCGCGCCCGGGTGTTCGTCGACCACCGTGATGTGGGTCAGCGTCGCGTTCCGGCCGATGGTGTTGAACAGCACGCCGAGCCACGAGACCGTCTGCCCGCTCACCGTGAGGTTGCGGCCGATGGTGTTGTTCTTGACCGACCAGTAGTTCGGGCCGCCTCCGCCGGTGAGCGTGACGTTCCCCCTGACCGTGATCCCGTTCAACGCGACGAGCTCGCCGCCCTTGACCGTGACGTCGCCCTTGACCGTGATGGTGGACTGCCCCGTCGGGTCGAGGGCACACTCGTGCGCCGAGTTGCCGGTGGCCGAGGGCGGCTGGCACCCCAGGCCTACGGTGGAGCCGCGGGCCCCCTTGACGTCGCCTCCGACGGTGATCGTCGACGGCGCGCTCTGCGCGTCGAGCGTGGCACCGGCGGTGACCTTCACGTCCTCGGAGACCCGGATCACCGCATCGGCAGCCACCGAGCACGCACCCGTGACGGTGATGCGCTCGTAGGTCCCGGACGGGATCTCACCACCGGCGCACGTGTAGGCCTCCCGCTCGTGCTCGTGGGACCCGCCGGCCATCGCCGGTCCACCCGAGAGTGCGAGGGCTCCCGCAACGGTGAGAGCCCCCACGAGCCTGAGTCGTGTTGTCGTCTTCATGTCTACCGCCCTTTCATGAGTGGCCCCTGCACAGGGTCCAACAGGCCGGTCTACTCCCGCGGGCGGAGCGGGTCAATGACCCGGATGGGCTATCCGAGTGACCTCGGGCCCGGTGTGCAGCGTCGGTCGTCGGTGGCCGTGGCTAGGCTCGCCGTCGTCCACCCCACCCAGGAGTGCCGTGACCGATCCCGCCCCCGCGCGCGTCCCGCCGACCAGCCGCGTCGTTCGCACCTCGCGCCCGGTGCCGCTCGGCGCGGTCGTCGGCATCTTCCGGCGCGGTGGCGGCGACCCGACGAGCCGGCGCACCGACCGGGGCTGGTGGTTCGCGTGGCGCACGCCCGACGGCCCGGTGACGGCGCGCCTGACGCTGGCGGCGAGCGAGGGCGAGGTCACGGCATCCGGCTGGGGGAGTGGGGCCGGGTGGTTGCTCGAGCGCGTTCCCGACCTGCTCGGCGAGCGCGACAACACCTCCGGGTTCGTCCCCCACCACCCGCTGGTGGCGCACGAGTGGCGCCGCTTCCCCGGCTGGCGGGTGCCCCGCTCCGGGCTGGTCGTGCAGAACCTCGTGGCCTCGGTCATCGAGCAGAAGGTCACGGGCAAGGAGGCCTTCGCCGGCTACCGCCGCCTCGTGCGGCGCTTCGGTGAGCCGGCGCCGGGCCCCGGCGAGGGTCTCGGGCTCGTCGTCCCACCGACGCCGCAGGGGTGGGCCGGCATCCCCTCGTGGGAGTGGCTGGCTGCCGGTGTCGACCCGGGCCGGTCGCGCACCGTCGTGCACGCGGTCGGCCGCGCCGGACGCCTCGAGGAGTGCGCCGACCTGCCCGCGGAGCAGGCCCGCGCCCGGCTCACCGCACTGCCGGGCGTGGGCCGGTGGACCTGGGCCGAGGTGGCGCAGCGGGCCCTGGGGCTGCCCGACGAGGTGAGCTTCGGCGACTACCACGTCGCCAAGGACATCGGCTGGGCCCTGACCGGCACCCCCGTCGACGACGACGGCCTGGCCGAGCTGCTCGAGCCGTACGCCGGCCACCGGTACCGGGTGCAGCGGCTGCTCGAGCTCGGCGGGCACCACCGGCCCCGGCGCGGCCCGCGGATGTCGACGCCGACCCACCTGCCGGTGCGCGGCCGGTAGCCGATACCGCTCGGGTGCGCTCGGGCGCCATCGGGTGTTCGGCCCTCAACCCATCGTCCGTTCGGCCGGTAATTGATGGCACAATCATTCGCATGACGTTCGACACGCTCCGGATCGGCCTGCGCTGGACCTTCTGGGTCCTCCTCTGGCTGATGACGGCGCTGCTCGGCGCGCTGCTGTTCCTCGGCACCATCAACGCCCCCACGGTCGCGCGCTGGGTGGGCTTCGCCGCGGTGCTGGGCATCATCGGCGAAGACGTCCGACGCAAGCTGGTCCCGGCCAACGAGAAGTCCCGCCGCTGACGCCTCGGCGTCCGGCACAGAACCTTCCGGCGACGGGGGGTCGTCCGTTCCCTGCCAACGGGCGGCCCCTCAGCCGAAGGCCAGGGTGACCGTCGTAGCAGTGCGTCGTACCTGCCGCGCGCCCAGGCCCTCCGAGGCTGCCCCCACGTGCGCGCGCACCACCAGCCGGCCGAGGTCGTAGCCGTCGGGAGCGGCCAGCGTCACCTCCGCGGAGCCGTTCGCCTCGTCGACGCCGACGTCGGCCGACCCGTCGGGCACGTCGAGCAGGGCGAGCGCCACGACCCGGCCCACCCGCGGCCCGAGCGCCTCGCCCGGCTGCGCCGGACGGATGCCGACCTCCTGCGACAGCGCGCTACCGGGCGGCACGCCCAGGGCGGCCCGCAGCGCCTCGACGTGGCCGAGGGCGAACCAGTCGCCGGGCCCCACCCGCACCAGGGCACGGGCGCCGGGGGCGTCGGGCGCGAACCACGCGGCGTCGAGCCCGCGCACCAGCGCCGCGGGGATGCCGTCTGCCTTGCCCTTCACGAGGTCGGCTGCCGCGGCCACCTCGTCGGCCACGGCGCGCATCGTCACGGCCAGCGGGCGGCCGTCGTGGTCGCTGGCGCCGCGCAGGTCCTCGAGCACGGCCAGGCCCGCGCTGCCCAGGGCAAGGTCGGTGAGGCCGTCGCGCCAGGGCCGCCCCGCAGTGTCGCTGAGCACCACCGCCAGCGGTGTGGCAGAGGGCAGCCCGAGCCGGTCGAGCAGCGCGGCACGCAGCCGGGCCGCCTCGGCGTCGGGGTCGTCGGGCAGCACGAGCACCCGGGCCGACGGGCCGGTGTTCGAGGCGTCGACCCCGGCGGCGGCCATCACCGGCCCGGCCACCGACTCGACGACGCGGGTGACGCCGTCGGCGGAGCGGCGCTCGGCGACGACGCGCACGGTGCCGGCGGTGACGGCATCCTCGCGGGTGCCGGCCCAGGTCAGCCCCCGCGCCTTGGAGACGACCTTGCTCGACACCACCAGGCAGTCGCCGGCCAGCAGGGTGGCCCCGGATGCCGGGAGCGCGTCGACGAGGAGCCCGGCCAGGTCGGCGCCCGCCGCCACCTCGCCGATGCCCACGACGGGAACCACGGTGAGCCCGCCGCCCGGGGTGGGCGACGGCATCCGGGCGTCCGTCACGCGGGCACCGCGGCGGCCATCCGCAGCGCGTGCTCCGCGATGCGCGCGGTGGCCGGCACGTCGGTCATCAGCAGGGGCCCGTCGAAGACCTCGACCGTGGCGCGGCGCAGGGTGGTGCCCGCGTCGGCCGGGTCGACGAGCCACCCGTCGAGGAAGTCCTCGTAGAGCCCGCCGACGGCCTCTGCCGTGGTGTCGACGCCGATGGCCTCGAGGCACGCGTCGGCGTGGCCGCGCACCGGGCGTCCGGAGATCAGTGGGGACACGCCGACCACCGGGGCGGTGGTGCCGCGCAACGCGTCTCGCACCCCGGGGACGCCGAGGACGATGCCGATCGACACCACCGGGTTGCTCGGCGGCAGGAGGACGACGTCGGCCTTGCGGATGGCGTCGAGCACCCGCGGTGTGGCGGTGGCGCGGTCGAGCCCGGCGACGACGAAGCGGCGGGCCGGCACGGAGGCCTGGTGGCGGACCCACCACTCCTGGAAGTGGATCGCGCGCTCGCCCCCCTCGCCGTCGTCGACGACGACGTGCGTCTCGACCGGCACGTCGGTCATCGGCACCAGCTCGATGCGCTTCTCCGGCAGGCCCCACCGGGCCGCGAGCCGGGCCGTGACCTCGGAGAGCGAGGCCCCCTGCCCGAGCCACTGCGAGCGCACGACGTGGGTGCCGATGTCGAGGTCGCCGAGCGCGAACCACTGCGGCACAGCGCCGTAGGCCGCGAGCTCGCCCTGCACGCGGTGGCTCTCGTCGGCGCGACCCCAGCCCTGGCCCTCGTGCACGCCGTCACCCAGGGTGTAGAGCAGCGTGTCGAGGTCGGGGCAGACCCGCAGGCCGAAGAGCGTGATGTCGTCACCGGTGTTCGCGATGACGGTGACCGTCGAGTCGGCGAGCCCGGGGGTGGTGTCGAGGTGGTGGCGCAGGCCGCGGACGAAGCGAGCTCCGCCGACGCCGCCCGCCAGGGCCGTGATGTGCATGTGCGAGAGTCTGTCAGTCGGGTTCCGAGCGCGGCGAGTCCGCCCCGAAACGCCGGGGGAGTGGGAAAAACAGCACCGAATACACCATTCGGCTTGACGTGGAGCGCATGACACGCGTGTAATTCCATCCATGTACTCCGAGAATCTCCACCGGAGCACACGGGTCGAAGGGTCGAGGAGGGAAGCATGCACGAGCTCTATGTGATCGACGGGATGCTCGACGAGGGTGAGCCCGAGGACGGTGCTCTCTCCTGGCAGGAGCGGTCGCTGTGCGCGCAGACCGACCCTGAGGCGTTCTTCCCCGAGAAGGGCGGGTCCACCCGCGAGGCCAAGAAGGTCTGCGTGGGGTGCGAGGTGCGCTCCGAGTGCCTCGAGTACGCCCTCGCCAACGACGAGCGGTTCGGCATCTGGGGTGGGCTGTCCGAGCGCGAGCGGCGCAAGCTGAAGAAGCGCGCGGTCTGACCGGGGCACCCTGCCCCGGCCCGCCGCCCCACGGATGACTCTGGCTCCCACCCGTCCCACGTCCACCCCGTCCGCCGCGGACGGGGTGGAGCCGAGCGTGACCGCGGTCGTCATCACCCGCCGTGACGCCCGCGGCCTGGCCGCCCTGCTCGACGCGGTGCTCGGCCAGAACCTGCCCCCGGATGCCGTGCTCGTCCTCGACCGCAGCGACGGCGCCGCCATCCCGGCGGCCGACAGCGGCGACGACCCGACCGACCACCCCGTCACGGGCGACCACGTCACGCTCGACCACAGCTCGGTCACCGTCGCGGGCGTCGTCGACACGGCACGGCGCACCCACGCCGTGCCCGTCACCGTGCTGCCGGTCGACCCGTACACGCCCGCCCGCACCGCCACCCACCGCGCGCTGCTCGACACCGACGTCGACCTGCCCCCGACCACCCTGGCCTGGCTGCTCCCGGTGGGCACCACCCCGGAGCCGGGCGCGCTCGTGGCCCTGGTCGACACCTGGCGGCGCTCGCCGTCGGCCGGAGTGGTCGGCCCCAAGCACCTCGACGCGAACGCCCCGCACCTGCTGCGGGCGCTGGCCATCCGTACCACCCGGGGCGGGCGGCTGCTGTCCCGTCCCCGGCTGGGCGAGCCCGACCAGGGCCAGTACGACCGGTCCACCGACGCCCTGGGCGTGCCGTTCGCCGGCTCCCTCGTCGAGCGCGACCTGCTCGACACGCTGCGCGGCTGGGAGGCCTCGTTCGGCGACGTGGGCGCCGACCTCGACCTCGGGTGGCGCGCGCACAACGCCGGCCGCCGTGTGGTCGTCGTCCCCACGGCCCGGATGCGCACCGAGCCGGGGGTGGCTCCCGCCGGCGCGAGCACGGCGGCTCGCCGCCGCTCCGGCCGCCGGGTGGCCCTGGCGCGCTCGCCGTGGTGGGCCTCGCCCTTCCTCGCGGCCTGGATCGCCGTCACCTCGGTGGTCGCCGCCCTGGGCCTGCTGCTGCTCAAGCGTCCCCGGGCGGCCGGGGACGAGCTGTCGTCACTGGCCTCCCTCGACCCCTTCCGCGGCACCGCCGCCCGGTGGCGCACGCGGCACCGCCGCGAGGTCAGCCGCCGCGACCTGCGCGCCCTGTTCGAGCCGCGCCGGGCCGTGCTCACCGGGTGGGGCGACGCCGTGCACGACGCCCTGGTGTCACCTCGGCCACCGATCGGCGACGAGGCCAACGAGCTCAACCCGCGCTCGTGGATCCTCGCCGTGCTGCGCCACCCCGGGGTGCTCGCCGCCGCCGGGGCCCTGCTCGTCTCCGCCGTCGCCGGCCGCTCCCTCGGGATCGGCGTGGTCACCGGTGCCGGCTCGGGGCTCGTCGGCGGCGAGCTGATGGGCAACCGGGCCGACGCCACGGTGCTCTGGCACGCCTGGTCCGACGGGTGGACCGGCCCCGGCCTGGGCGGCCCCGACCCGGCCGGCCCCTGGGCGCCGCTGCTCGCCCCGCCCACCTGGCTCGTCGACCACGTCCCGCTCCTGCCGTCACCGGGGTCCGCGGCGGGTCTGGTGGTCGCCCTCCTCGTCATCCTCGGGATGCCGCTGGCGGCCGTCAGTGCCTACCTCGCCCTGCGCCCCGTGGTCGCCACCCGCTGGGTGCGCGGGCTGTCGGCGTTCGGGTGGGCGACCACCGGTGTCGCCGCCGCCTCCGTGGCCCAGGGCCGGCTCGGGGCCCTCGTCGCCCTCATCCTGCTGCCGCCCATCGCCTGCGGCCTGTGGCTCCTGGCGGTGCGCCGCTCCACGGCCACCAGCGCCTTCGCCACGGCGCTCGCAGCGCTGGTGCTCGGTGCGTTCAGCCCGGTGCTGCTCGTGCTGGTGACCGCGCTGGCCCTCGTCGTGGCCGTGGTGCGCTCCGGGGTGCGTCGCCACGCCCTGGTCGTCGCGGTCGTGCCGGTCGCGGTGCTGGCGCCCTGGCTGGTGCGGCAGGCGGAGGCCTCCTGGCCGGTGCTCGTCGCCGGCGTCGGCCTCGCCCAGTGGGGTGGCTCGACGCCCGCTCCCTGGCAGCTGGCCCTGCTCAACACGGGTGGCGCGGGGGCGCCCCTGGTGTGGACCGCCGCCCCGCTCGTCGCGGTCGCCGTGCTCGCCCTGCTGCGCGGTCGCGGCTGGGGCAGCGCCACGACGATGCTGGCCCTGCTCGCGCCGGTGCTGCTGGCGCTCGCCCTGGTCGCACCCGGCATCCGCCTGGGCACGGTGCCCGCCGGCGTCGCCGGCGCGGGGGAGCCGATCACGCTCTGGTCGGGCACCCTGCTCCTGCCACTGGCCCTGGTGGTGGTGCTGGCCCTGGCCCGCGGTCTCGACGGCGTGCGGCTGCAGCGGCCGGCGTCGGGCGCGCACCTGCCGGCCCTGGCCCGGCGCACCGGTGCCGTGGTCGGTGCTGCGGCCGTCGCCGTGTCCGCCGGCGGGGTCGCCTGGGCCACCCTCGGCACCGAGCTCGCCCCCTGGCAGGACCCGCGCCCCGCCGTCTCGGTCGACCAGGCCGAGGGCGCGTTCGCGACCCGGGCGCTGTTCATCGTGCCGGGAACCCGGGGTGCCGGCTACCGCTTCGTCGGGCGCGAGGCCTCCGACGTGTCGCGGCCGCTCCCGAGCGTCGACCGGGCCGACGGGTCCCTGGCCGACCGGGTCAGCGCCGCGCTCGGCGACGGGTCCACCGGCCCGTCGCTGTTCGGTGACACCGCCACCGACCTGCTCGCCGTGCGTGCCGGCCTGGTGCCCGAGGTGGCCCGACGGCTCGACGCCACCGACGGCCTGCAGCCCATCGCCCCTCGCGACGGCTGGACGATGTGGCGGGTGAGCCCGACGGGCACCGGCGTCGAGCTCGTGGCGCCGCCCCGGCTGCGGCTCGAGACTCCCGGCGGCACCCGGCTGGTCACCACCACCGGCCAGAGCGCAGCCACCCGCACCACCGTCGACGTGCCGCCGGGCAGCCGGCTCGTCGTCGCCGAGCCGCTCGGCTGGGCGCAGCACGCCGTGGTCTCCGTCGACGGGGTTCCCGTGCAGCCCGTCCCCGGCCCGCGCACGCCCACCTACGTTCTCCCGGTCGGTACCGGCCGGCTCACCGTCGACGTCACCGATCCCTCCCGCTGGTGGCACGTCGGCCAGGTGCTGGCCGTGCTGGCCCTGGCCTTCCTCGCGGTGCCCTTCGGCCGGCGCGAGTCCCGGGTGGGCCACGGATGAGCCGGCTCAGCGGCATCACGGCTGGGCTGCGGCGCGGCGCACGACGGATCAACGTCGGCGGTATCGCCCGGGTGGTCGTGGTGGCCGGGGCCGGGGTGGCCCTGGTGCACGTCGCCACCAGCCGTCCCGTCGAGATCGACCTCGTCGCCGCCACCGGGCAGCAGCACACCCCGCTGGTCGGCACCTCGCTCGCGACCCGCGTCGAGCTCGCCTGTCCCGGGCCCGAGCTGGCCGGCATCCCCGGCATCCCCGACATTCCGCTCGCCTCGTCCATCACGGCCGCGTCCGGGCCAGCAGCGCTCCTGCCGGTGCCCGCGGGTGGGGCGGGGCGCCTGGTCGCCGCCTCCGGTGCGACGACGTTGCTCACCCTCTCCGATCGCCCGGGCAACGGGTCGGCACTGCTCCCGGCCCGGGCGGCCACCTCGGCCGGAGCGGTGGAGCCGACCCTGCTGACGGGCGACGGGTCGATGGCACCGGCCGCTGCGGGCAGCCAGGAGTGGCGCACCGACACGGCGGGGCTGCGCGGGCTGGTCACCACCCCCTGCGCCGCCGGCGGCTCCGACCTGTGGCTGGTGGCCGGTGGCGCCGGCCCCGGCCGGCAGGAGCGGCTCATCCTCACCAACCCGGGCGCGAACCCGGTCACCACCGACGTGGCGGTGCACGGGGGAGCGGGCCAGCTCGGGGACCCCGTCGTCGAGACCGTGCCGTCGGGCGGCCGGGTCAGCGTGCTGCTCGACGCCCGGTACGCCCAGGAGGCGCACCCCGTCGTCCACGTGCGCTCCGACGGCGGCGGCGTGCAGGCCACGCTCACCGACACCTGGGTCGACGGCAGCACCCCGCTGGGGGCCGACACCACCGTCGCGACGGCGCCCCCGTCGGGCGTGCAGGTCGTGCCCGGGGTCGTCGTCGACCCCACCGGCACCAGCTCGGTGCGCGTGGCCGTGCCGGGCGACCAGGATGCCGTCGTGCGGGTCAGCGTGCTCGACCGCTCCGGCCTGGTGCCGTGGACCGGCGAGAGCGTGCTCAGCGTCTCCGCCGGTGCGGTCGGCGAGCTGCCGCTGAAGGGGCTGCCCGCCGGCACCTACGCGCTCGCCCTGCGGGCCGACGTCCCGGTCGTCGCGGCGGCGTTCAGCCGGGTCGGCACCGGCGCGGCTCCCGGCGAGATCGCCTGGTCCCCGGCGGCCACCGGCGTCGACAGCGTGGGCGGTGCGGCCCTCGCCCCGGTCGCGGCCATCGAGCGCACCCTCCAGCTCGTCAGCACCGGGGGCAACAGCACCGCCGAGGTGGTCACGGTCATCGACGGCACCCCGCGCACCCGCCGGCTCGACCTGCTTGCCGACCGGGTCGCGAGCGTGCCGCTCGACGGCGCGGCATCCGTGTGGGTGCGCCGCATCACCGGCAGCGGCGAGCTGCGCGGCACGGTGCTCTCCTCGAGCGGCACCGGTGCGGCCCGGATGCTGTCGGCGATGCCGCTGGGCGAGAGCGCGGTGACCTCCGAGGTCAGCCGGGCCTTCCCGCTGCCCTGACGCCAGGCCTCCCGGGTGGGCGCCGGGTCAGGCGTCGGGGTCCAGGCCCGGGTCGAGCTCCTGCGGGGGCACACCGAGCAGCGCGGCCACCTGCTCGGTGACCACCTCGCGCACGATGTCGGCCAGGTCGAGCTCGTCCTGCGCCCGCGCCTCCACCGGGCGGCGGTAGACGACGACCCGGTGCGGGCGGGTGCTCGTGGCCCGCAGCAGCCGGCCCAGCGCGGCGGTCTGCTCCTCCCACGGGGCGGGGTCCTGCCCGGGCACGTCCTCGACCGCGAACTCCAGGCCGGCGTAGCGGGTGCCCAGGTGCGGGCGCAGCCGGTCGGCGGCGTCGAGCACCAGGGTGTCGAAGCGCGCCCGGCGGGTCTGCATCGCCGGCACGGGCGGCCACGCCAAGGGGCCACGGACCCCCCGGCCGTGGCGCTCACGGCGGCGCGCAGCTGTCACGAGCCGCATGCTACGGCGTGCCTCCCCGGGCCGTCGGCAGCGCCGCCTAGAGTTCCTGGAGTGAACCTGTCCCGTCGGTGCTCGAAGACGGCGTGCCGTGGCCCCGCGGTCGCCACGCTGACCTACGTCTACTCCGACCGGGCCGCCGTGCTGGGCCCCCTGGCCACCTACGCCGAGCCGCACACCTACGACCTCTGCGCCGAGCACGCCAACCGGATGACGGCGCCACGGGGTTGGGAGGTCGTCCGTCTCGCCAGCGACTACCCCGAGCCCCAGCCCAGCACCGACGACCTGCTCGCCCTCGCCGACGCGGTGCGTGAGGCCGGCCGGCCCCGGCCTCCCGCACCCGAGCGCGAGCCCGTCGAGGCGTTGCCGCCGATGGTGCCCGGCGAGGTGCGCCGTGGCCACCTGCGCGTCCTGCGGGGCAGCGCCGAGGGCTGAGCCCGACACCCACGCCGCCCTCAGCCGTTCGGGCAGACGTCGCTGTCCCTTCGGTCACACCCTGGGCGGTTCCCCTCCTCGCCGTGTGCGTCTTCGTATGCTGAACGTGGCCGATTGATCGGCCATCGAACGACATCGGAGGTGCCGTGTTGTCGCGGCCGCGCCACCGTCGACCCCGCCCGAGAGGGCTACCGGCCGCGCACCCCGAGCGCGGTGCGGTAGCGGTCGAGGCTGGCATCGTCTTCATGCTGCTGTTCACCATCCTCGCGGGTGTCGTCGACGTGTCGATGATGTTCCGCACGACCTACGAGGTGAGCTCGGCGTCGCGAGCCGGGGCGCGCCTCGCGGCGCAGGAGCCGCTCTCCCCGGACCTCGCGGCGGACGCGGCGCAGCAGGTCGCCAGCGCGATGGACGGCATGAACTACTCACGGATCACGAAGCTGTGGGTCTACAAGGCGAACCCCAACTCCCCCACCGGGGAGCCGGCATCGGACAGCAACTGCACCTCGGGAGTGAAGTGCGTGAAGTTCACGGTCTCCGATGACCACGGGCACCCCAAGGTGAGCGCCCCGGTCGGTTCCTGGACCGGACGCAGGGCGTGCGCCGTGGACCCGGTCGCGGGCGTCGACCAGGTCGACGCCGTGGGCGTGCGGGTGCAGTACCAGCACGAGGCGCCGATCATGTTCGGCGACGGCAAGCTGATCCAGGAGACGACGACCATGCGGCTCGAGCAGCTCTCGTCGGCGCTCGTGTGCTCGACGCCATGACTGGCCAACGGCGCGAGCGCGGCGCGGCTGCCGTCGAAGCCGTGCTCGTCACACCGCTGTTCGTCCTGCTCGTGGTGGGGATCATCGAGTTCGCGCTGTTCTTCCAGAACAACCTGTCGGCGTCGGACGCCGTCAAGGCGGGGGTGCGGATGGCGTCCGCCGAACCTCGCAACGCCAACTTCGCGCAGGACGCGGCCGATCGGGTGGCGACCGCCGGCGGCGCCATGAACAAGGGCAACATCAAGCAGCTGTGGGTCTACCGAGCCAACCCGACCGACGAGTTTCCGAAGGACTTCAGCTCGTTCGCCGACTGCACCGAGTGCGTGAAGTTCACCTGGAACGGCACGAAGTTCGCCTCGACCTACTCGGGCTGGGTAGCGTCAAACCAGCACGCCTGCGCCGCCGGCGCGCTCGACCGGGTGGGGGTCTACCTGGAGCTACAGCACCACTCGCTGACCCAGCTCGTGTTCACGACGGTCACCATCCGCGAGTCGAACGTGCTGGGTTTCGAACCCATCCCCGCCTCGAACGGCTGCGGACCATGAGGAGAACAACTGTGAGGTCACGACTTTCGAGGACTCCTGCCCGGCGCGACGAGCGGGGCTACATCGCCGTGACGACGGGGCTGATCCTCATCGTGCTGATGGGCTTCTCGGCCTTCGCCGTCGACGTCGGCAACTGGTACCTCACCGGGCAGCGTGCCCAGCGTGCCGCCGATGCCGCGGCGCTCGCCGGCGTGACCAAGCTGCCGGGGAACCAGGTCGCTGCCGTCGCCCTGGCCAAGAGCTACTCGGCGAACAACGGGTTCAAGGACGGAACTGCCTCGACGACGGTGGACGGGGCGCTCAGCGGAGGCCCGACCCGGCTGCGGGTCGACGTGACCCGCACGGTCGACAACATCTTCGGCCCGCTGCTCGGCCGCCCGCAGACGACGATCAGCCGGTACGCCGTGGCCGACTTCGCGGGCCCGGTGCCCCTGGGCAGCCCCTGCAACCGGTTCGGCGACGACCCGGACCCCGACCTCATCCTGACCTCCAGCAAGAACTGCGACAACACCGGCCTGTACTGGGCGAACGTCGGCAGCCCGGCGGCCTCCAAGGTCAGTGGCGACGCCTTCCAGAACAATGCGTGCACGACCGAGGACGGCTGCAGCAGCGGCAAGAACCTGGACTACGACGCCCGGGGGCACGTCTTCACCGTCACCCTGCGCCAGCCCGTGAACAACCTCAAGCTCGAGGCGTTCGACCCCGCCCAGGTCCACGTCGGCGACCTGTGCGACAAGAACAACCTGATCGGGGCGCAGGCGCTGAAGGCCAAGGACACGGTGGTGAGCGACCCCGCGGTTCGCTACGCGCCCGACGCCGGCGTGTGGTGCACGGGCGACATGGCCTTCAACTCCGGCAAGGTCGTCACCGAGTTCATCATCCGTTCCCCGGGCACCAACCCGTGGGACCCCACCACCTGGCCCATCGTCAACCGGTGCACCAAGCAGTTCCTGCCCTACAACGGCGACCTGGCCAAGGTGCTCAAGAAGGGCACGACCGAGTTCAAGAAGAACCCGACCATCGCGGAGAACTTCCGTCAATGGGTCACGCTGTGCGACTTCCCCGGCTCGACGCCCAAGGGAACCTACGCCATCCAGGTGCACACCAACGGCCTCGCCGCCGATGGTGAGAGCGCCCACAACCGGTTCGCGCTGCGTGCCTCCGGCGCGGCCGCGGCCGACAAGGACAACATCTCCATCGCCGGGTTCGGCAAGATGGTGCTGTACGCCAACACCCCCGGCGGCGCACACACGAAGTTCTTCCTGGCCCGCATCCCGTCCTCCTCGAACGGCCAGATCTTCCACGTCAGCCTCTTCGACATCGGCGACGGCGCCACCAGTGGTAGCACGATCACGGTCCTACCGCCGGCGGAGGTGGGGGGCGGCTTCACGGGGTGCAAGGCCGAGGGCGTGACGAACGCCAACCTCCCGGACTGCAAGATCTCGGTCAGCTCGAAGTACAACGGCAAGTGGCAGACGATCAGCGTGCCGATCCCGGTGTCGTACACCTGCGACGACTCCTCAGTCACGGGCTGCTGGGTGCGGCTGGAGTTCTTCTACGGCAGCGGGTCTGGGCCCGCGGACACCACGTCGTGGCAGGCCACGGTCGAGGGCGACCCGATCCGCCTCGTGGAGTGACGAACGGGGCACGGCGCCACCCGCGCTCCCGTAGGCTCGGTGACCGTGAACCCCGCCTCGCTCTCCGACGTCGTGAAGGCCTATGACGTGAGGGGGATCGTCCCCGACCAGCTCGACGCCCGCGTGACGCGAGCCCTGGGTGCCGCCTTCGCCGAGGTGGTGGTGCGGCCCGACGGCGCGACCGCCTGCGTCATCGCCCACGACATGCGCGACTCGAGCCCCGAGCTGTCCGCGGCCTTCGCCGACGGCGTGCGCAGCCGCGGCGTCGACGTCATCGCGACCGGCCTCGCGAGCACCGACGGCCTCTACTACGCCAGCGGAGCACTCGACCTGCCCGGCGCGATGTTCACCGCCAGCCACAACCCCGCCGCCTACAACGGCATCAAGCTGTGCCGCGCCGGTGCCCGCCCGGTCGGCCAGGACACCGGCCTGGCCGACGTGCGCGTGCTCGCCGAGCGCATCCTGGGCGGTGACTTCGACGACTTCGGTGGCTCCGACGACGCCGGCGTCAACGACCCCGCCACCCCGCCCGGAACCCTCGAACACCGCGACCTGCTCGCCGACTACGCCGCCTTCCTGCGCGGCCTGGTCGACCTCAGCGGCATCCGCCCGTTGCGGGTGGTCGTCGACGCGGGCAACGGCATGGGCGGCTTCACGGTGCCCGCCGTGCTCGAGACCGAGGCGGGGCTACCGGCCCTGCCGCTCACCGTCATCCCGCTCTACTTCGAGCTCGACGGCAACTTCCCCAACCACGAGGCCAACCCCCTCGACCCCAAGAACCTCGTCGACCTCCAAGCCGCGGTCGTCGAGCACGGTGCCGACATCGGGTTGGCCTTCGACGGCGACGCCGACCGCTGCTTCGTCATCGACGAGCACGGGAACCCGGTGAGCCCCAGCGCGATCACCGCGCTGATCGCCCGCCGCGAGGTTGCGCGCGCCGTGGCCGCGGGCGCGGATGCCGCGGACGTCGCGGTCGTCTACAACGTGATCTGCTCCGCCCAGGTGCCCGAGGTCATCGCCGCCACCGGCGCCCGCGGGGTGCGCACCCGCGTCGGCCACTCGTTCATCAAGGGCGAGATGGCCCGCCACGACGCGGTGTTCGGGGGAGAGCACAGCGCCCACTACTACTTCCGCGACTTCTGGTTCGCCGACACCGGCATGCTCGCCGCGATGCACACCCTCGCGGCGCTCGGCGAGCAGGACGCCCCGCTGAGCGAGGTGATGGCCGACCTGGCCCGGTACACCGCGTCGGGCGAGATCAACTCCACGGTCACGGATGCCGCGGCCGCCACCGAGCTGGTGCGCGCCTGGGCCCAGCCGCAGGGCGTCGACACCGACGAGCTCGACGGCCTCACCCTGGTGCACGCCGGCGGCGACGACGACCCGATGTGGTGGCTCAACCTGCGCGCGTCGAACACCGAGCCGCTGCTGCGGCTCAACGTCGAGGCCGCCGACCCCGCCACGATGGAGCGGGTGCGCGACGAGGTCCTCGCGATCGTCCGCGCCTGACTCCGCGACGGGGACGGGGGGCCGGGGTCAGGCCGGCCCGGTCGGGCGTTGCCCCGGGTCGGGCCCGGTGGCCTGGGCTCGGCGCAGCGCGGCCTCCTCGAGCCGCAGCGCTGCCCGGGCTGCGGCGTTGTCGCCCCTGGCGTCCAGCACCGCCGCGAGCACCTGGTAGCTGAACGCCACCGACAGCGGCCGGTCGATGGCGGTGAGCTCCTCGATGCAGACCCGCACCTCGCGCTCGGCCTCGTCGAGGCGACCCAGCGCCAGGAGCGCCCGGCTGCGGGTGCGCCGGGCCCGGGCGGTGAGGAACGCGTCGCGCGAGGCCAGGGCCCGCTCGTGGGCCGTGGTGGCCTCCTCCAGCGCCTCGCCCGCCCGCCCCGAGGCCAGGCTGACCTCGGCCCGGGCGTCGAGGGCGTAGGAGTACAGGTGCACGTCGCCGATCCGCCCGAACAGGCGCAGCGCCTCGTCGATCAGCAGGCCCGCGGGACCCAGCTCGTCCTGCCGCCGCAGGGCCCGGGACAGCTCCAGGGTCGCCAGGGCGTTGGCGACGGTCACCGGCGAGTCCGCGAGCAGCTTCCGGGCCCGGGTGAACTCGCGGGCCGCGTCGGGCAGCTCGTCGTAGTCGTTGTGCAGCGTGCCCCGGGCGATCGCGGCCCACGCCGCCAGGACGACGTCCGGCGACTGCCCGAGCGACTCCTCGGCCCGGGTGACCGCGGCCTCCGCCTCGGCGCGCACCCCGAGCGAGGTGGTCGCCCGGGCCACCACCAGGGCCGCGGCAGCTGCGGCCCGGTGCTCACCGAGCAGCACCAGGTCGCGGTAGGCCCGGTCCGCCAGCCCACGCGCCACCCGCGAGGCCGAGCGCTGGTCCTGCAGCAGCCACGCGCGGCACAGCATCAGGTGGGCCGCCCCGAGCCGGCTGTCGTCGTCGGCGCCGGGGGGTGGGTCGTCGGGGAGGGCGGCGCCGACCACCTCTTCGGCCCCCAGCCACAGCTCGAGGTCGGACCGGGCGTCGTGCCCGAGTGCGCAGTCGGCGACCAACCGCCAAGCCAGGTCCGGGCGCACCGGTGCCAGCCGCGTCGCGCAGGCGAGGAGCAACGGGGTGTCGGTTCGCAGCGCCGTGGCGCCGCGGGATCGCTGCCGCGGCTGCCCGGCATCCGGGCCTGCACCCACGCCGACCGGTCGCGGGGGCACGGGGATGAAGCGGTTCGGCAGCTGCGTCAGCGCCGCGCCGTCGCGGGCGAGCCCCCAGCCGGCCACGGCGACCAGCTCGGTCGCGCCGCGCGCCGTTCCGGCCCCCGTGGTGTCCCTCGACCGCCCCGCCCGGCCGCGCACGAAGGCGCGCACCAGGTCGTGCAGGCGGTACTGCGCCTCGTGGTCGTCGCGCAGCACCGCCTCGACCAGGCTCGCCTCGAGCAGCACGTCGAGCGCGGCGTCACCCGCCCGGCGGTCGTCGAGCACCGCACCGGCCACCCACCCGCTGAACGTGTCGACCGGCAGGTGCGCCACGGCCTCGACCACCTGCAGGGCCGGCCCCGGGAGCCCGTCGAGCACCCGGTCGACCCCGGCCCGCAGCACCCCCAGGTCGTCGGGCACGTCTCCCGCGAACCCCAGCCGGTCGAGCCGGTCGGCGAGCTCGTCGAGGGAGAGGTCCGGGCGCTGCACGGCACGGCCGCCGACGATCCGCACGGCGAGCGGCATCCCCGCAGCCAGCCGGGCCACCTCGCGCGCGGCCTCGGGCTCGGCGGCCACCCGCTCGGCGCCGACGATGCGGGTCAGCAGGGCCATCGTGTCGTCCGCACGGAGCGACCGCAGTGGCACCCGGTGCGTCGCCCCCAGACCCGGCTGCGAGGAGCGTGAGGTGGTGATCGCCATCGACCCGGCGGTCACCGGCAGCAGGTCGACGACGCCCTCCGCCTCGTCACCGTCGGTCGCGAGGTTGTCGACCACCACGAGCACGCGTCGGCCGTCGAGCAGGGAGCGGAACAGGCCCACGCGCGACTCCCGCTCTGCCGGAACGGATTCCGGGTGCACCCCGAGCAGCCTCAGGAAGGCCGCCAGTGCCGTACCGACGCGTGCGCCCCGGGGGTCGTTGGCAGCGTCGTGGTAGAGCGCACCGTCGGGGAACCTCGGCCGCAGGGCGTACCCCGCCTCGAGGGCCAGGGCCGACTTGCCGACGCCCGCCAGCCCGGTCACCGCCACCACCACCGCGCGGTCACCGCACTCGTCGGCGGCCGCCTCGACCGCGTCGAGCTCCGCATCGCGGCCGACCAGCCCGGTGGGCCGGCGCGGCAGGGTGCGCGGCACCGGCAGCCCGGATGCCGTCGAGCCACCGCCAGTGGCCCGCTCGCCACCCGCGCCGGCCGGGTCCGGCGCGAGCCCCGGCTGGTCCTGCGTCGCCGGTCGGTTCGTCCCGGCTCCGGTGAGCACGAGCTGCTGGGCCCGGCGCAGCGGCGCGGAGGGCTGGACCCCGAGCTCCGCATCGAGGCGCTCGCGGGTGGCGCGGTAGACCTCCAGCGCCCGGGACTGCTGGCCGGCAGCGGCGAGGGCCAGCATGAGCTGCGCGACGAACCCCTCGTGAAAGGGATGCTGGGCTGTCAGGGCGTCGAGGTCGGCCACCAGACCCTGGGTGCGCCCGCACCGCAGCGCCGCCTCGTGCCGCTCCTCGAGCACCGACAGTCGCGACTGGCCCAGCCGGCTGCGCTCGACGTCGACGGCGGTGGAGCCCGGCGCGCCCTGCAGCGGGGTGTCGGGGAAGAGCGCGAGGGCACGGTCGTAGTGCGCCACGGCGTCGGCCGGGCCGGTGGCGCGGGCCGCCCGCGCCAGGCCCACGGCGGCATCCCACTCGTGCACGTCGACCACCACCGAGCCGTCGAGCCGGTAGCCGCGGCCGTCGGTGACCAGCACCGGCCCACCGTCTCGAGCCTTGCGCCGGATGCCGCTCACCAGCGACTGCACCCGGTTGCGCGCCGACGCGGGCGGGTCCCCCGCCCACAGCCACTCACCGAGGGAGTCGACCCCCACCCGGTCACGCAGGGCGGCCAGCGACAGCAGGCCGCTCTCGAGCTCGGTGAGCCCAACCGGCCGGCCCAGCGTCTCGAGTTGGATCCGGCCGAGCACGGACAGGCGTGGAGGCACGCTCCCCCCGATCCGTGACGACACCTCTCGGACCCTAGGTCGTGCCCAGGGGACCGGCAACAGGTGCACCTGACACGGACACCTCCGTCCGGCAGCCGGGCACCCGGCACACCCGAGGACGGCCCTGCGGGCGTGTGGGAGGATCGGCGACGACCTCGAACCCGCCCCAGGAAGGCACCCGTATGAGCGAGCAGGCCGTTCCCGCCTCGCCGATCGAGCCGTGGCTGCGCGAGATCCTGCGCTGCCCCGCGTGCCGCAGCGAGCTGCTCGACGTCACCGGCGACAGCGGGCCCGAGCTGGTGTGCACCTCCGCCGCCTGCGGCCTCGCCTACCGCATCGACGACGGCGTGCCGGTCCTCCTCGTCGACGAGGCGCGCCGACCCGCCTGAGCGGGGGCGCTGGAGGTCACCACCGGATGCCGTGGGTCGACGAGAGCCGCCTGGACGACCCGGACGCCCTGCGCGTCCTCGACACCCGCGACTCGCTGCGCTCGCTGGCCTCGGCCGGTGCCCAGGTGCGCCGCGCCCTGCTCTCGGCCGACGAGGCCGGCATCTCCCGGGCCGCCGGGGGAGAGCGCCCGCGCTCGGTTCTCGTCGCGGCGCTGGGCGGCTCCGCGCTCGTGTGTGACGTGCTCGACCTGCTCGCCGAGCCCGGCTCACCGGTGCCGGTGACCACCCGGGGCGGCCCCCCGCTGCCGGGCTGGGTCGGTCCGCTCGACCTGGTCATCGCCGTCTCCCAGTCCGGCCGGGCGACCGGCCCCCTCGCCCTGGCTGCCGAGGCCGCGCGCCGCGGCGCCTCGCTGCTCACCGTCGGCGCCGCTGGGTCCCCGCTGGCCGACATCAGCGCCCGGGCGCGCGGCGTCCACGTCGAGGTGGCGCTGCCGACCCCGTCGTCGCGCACCGCGCTGTGGTCGCTGCTCACCCCGGTGCTGCTGGCGGCCGACGCGATGGGGCTGGTGCAGTGCCCCGCCGCTGTGCTCGAGCGGGTCGCCGACGTGCTCGACGAGGTGGCCGAGGAGTGCCGCCCCAGCTCGGAGGCGTTCGTCAACCCGGCGAAGATCCTGGCGCTGGGCCTGGGCGAGACCGTGCCGATCGTGCTCGGTGACGGCCCGCTCACCGGGGTGGCCGCGACGCGTGCCGCCTCCATGCTGGCCCGCACCGCCCGGGTGCCCGCCACCTACGGCGCCCTGCCCGACGCCGCCTCGCAGGTCGTCGCCTGCCTCGACGGCCCGTTCGGCTCCGGCCTGACGTCCACGGCGCCCGGCGGCGACATCTTCGCCGACCCCTTCCTCGACGCCCCGCCCGCGCCGCGGCTCGGTCTGCTCACGCTGCGCGACCCCGACCTCGACCCGCAGCAGGTGGCGCTCACCGATGCCGTGGTCGACTCGGCCCGCGAGTCGGGCGTCACCGTGTGGGAGCAGGTGGCGCACTCCGGTGAGCCGATCGAGCGGCTCGCGTCGCTGGTGGCGCTCACCGACTACGCGGCCACCTACCTGGCGCTCGGGCTGGGGCTCGACCCGTCGGTGTCGCGGCACGTCACCGAGCTGCGCGACCGCACCTCCTAGCCGACGGGCTGGGCCAGGGCCAGCTGCTGCGCCCCGGGGAGGGTGAGCAGGTCGCGGCCCGTCAACAGCAGCTTGCTGCACCGCAGCCCACTGCCGACCACCACCTCACCGGCGTCGACCACCGCGTCGTCGACCAGCACCGGCCACCCGGCCGGCAGCCCGACCGGGGTGATGCCCCCGAACTCCATGCCGGTCAGGCCCACGGCGTCGTCCATGGCCGCGAACGAGATCTTCCGTGACCCGAGGTGCCTGCGCACGATCCCGTTGACGTCGGCCCGGTGGGTGGCGAGCACCATCACCGCGGCGTAGGTCGTCGCCTCACCGCGGCGGCCGGCCACGACCACGCAGTTGGCGCTCGCCCGCAACGCGACGTCGTAGGCCGTGCAGAACGCGGCGGTGTCGGCATGGGTCGCGTCGATGGGTGCGACCAGGGCCCCGGGCACCTGGCCCACCGCCGCACCCACGGGGGCGGCGAGCAGCTCGGGGTGGGCAGCGGCGGGCGACCAGTCGAGGGTTCCACGAGCAGACGGCATACGCCGGACGCTAGCCGACGCCCCGGGCCGGCGTGGGCCGTGGACGCCCTCTGTCGGGCCACCGCGGCTGGTGGCAGGATCGGGCCACCTACGAGGGAGTGCAGATGAGCGACGCAAGGACGCGGGTTCTGGGTCCGGTCGACCTGGCCGTCATCGGGTTCACCGGCGAGCTGCGGCAGGGAGGTGTGCGTCAGGCGATCGCGGATGCCGTCGACCGCGGCGCGGTGCGCGTCCTCGACGTGCTCGTCGTCCGCAAGGACGCCGACGGCACGGTGCTGATGTACGACGCCGAGACCGCCGGTGAGGCCGACGAGCTGCTCGGCGTCCCCACCGAGCTGCCCGACCTGGTCGGCGAGGACGACGCGCTCGCGATCGCGGAGGAGATGCCGCTCGACTCCACCGTCGTCGTCATCGCGTGGGAGAACACCTGGGCCGCGCAGATCGCGGCGAGCATCCGGGAGCTGGACGGCCAGGTGCTCGCCATGGAGCGCATTCCGGCCGCAGACGTCAACGCCGTCATCGACGCGTGGGCCGAGATCGAGGAGGAGCAGGCATGAGAGGACGACGAGGTCGCCCCGGGCTCGCCGGCACGATGGCGCGCACGGCGGTCATCGCCGGCACCGCCACCGCGGTGAGCGGCAGCGTGCGCAACAAGCAGGCGGCGGCCGCCCAGCCGTCGGCGCAGGACCAGGCCGCAGCGGCCCAGCAGGCCGCCGACGCGCAGGCCTACCAGCAGCAGCAGCAGGCCCTGCAGCAGCAGGCCGCTGCGGCCGCCGCGGCCCCGGCACCCGCCGCAGCGGCACCGTCGGGTGGTGACGACATCATCGGCCAGCTCGAGCGGCTCGGTGCGCTGCACACCCAGGGCCTGCTCAGCGACGAGGAGTTCGGCGCCGCCAAGGCCAAGCTGCTCGGCTGAGCGGGCACCCTACTGCCCCGGGCCGCACCCTAGGATCACGACCATGTCGACAGAAGGTGGGAACACGGCCGTCATCGCGGCGCTGCTCGCGAACCTGGGCATCGCGGTGACGAAGTTCATCGCGTTCTTCCTCACCGGGTTCTCGTCGATGCTCGCGGAGGCGATCCACTCCGTCGCGGACTCCGGCAACCAGATCCTGCTGCTCATCGGCGGCAAGCGCTCGCAGCGCGAGGCGACCCCGCAGCATCCGTTCGGCTTCGGTCGCGAGCGCTACGTCTACTCGTTCATCGTGTCCATCGTGCTGTTCACCCTCGGTGGGTGCTTCGCCCTCTACGAGGCATGGAAGAAGTTCCAGGAGACCCGCGGCGAGAGCGACTTCGACCCGTTCGCGTCGCGCTGGTGGTGGGTGCCGATCGTCGTCATCGTGGTGGGCATGGGGATGGAGGGGACGAGCTTCCGCACGGCCGTGCGCGAGTCGAACAAGTCGCGCGGGAAGCGCTCGTGGCTGAGGTTCGTGCGCAGCACGAAGTCGCCCGAGCTTCCGGTCATCCTCCTCGAGGACTTCGGCGCCCTCATCGGGCTGTCCTTCGCCCTGCTTGGCGTCGGGCTGATGCTGCTCACCGGCAACCCGATCTTCGACGTCCTCGGCTCGGCCGCGATCGGCCTGCTGCTCGTCGTCATCGCCGCCTTCCTCGCCGTCGAGATGAACTCGCTGCTCGTGGGGGAGAGCGCCTCGCCGGCCCACCAGAAGGCCATCCTCGAGGCGCTGGCCGCGCCCGACGGCGTGCAGCGGGTGATCCACTCCAAGACGATGCACCTCGGCCCCGAGGAGCTGCTGGTGGCCGCCAAGCTCGCCGTGCCCGCCACCGAACGGGCCGACGAGGTGGCCGCCGCCATCAACGAGGCCGAGCGCCGGGCCAGGGATGCCGTGCCCGAGCTGACCCTGGTGATGTACCTCGAGCCGGACGTCGAGCGCGGTGCCGCGCCCCAGCCGGCGGAGCGGCCGGAGTCGCCGGCACCCGCGGGCGGCCACTGACCGGCCCGGTGGCGGCCGGACCGGGCCGCCGCATCCCTCTGCGCTGCGACGGCCCGGTGGCCTGCTTGGCGAGGGGTCCGGTCGGGTACCACGTGCGCCGCCTGCGCAGCGGCGTCCCCTCCGACGCCGTCGTCGACGGCAGCCCCCGGGCGGTCGACGCTTTCGACGACCACGGGCCACTCACTCGAGGCGGCACGGCACCAGCCGCTCGCCTCACGCCGACTTCTCCAGCGTCCGGCGCCGGGCCCCATCCGGGCACCCGACGCAGGAGGCCATGCCACCACACCGAAACGTTCGACGGGGGGTTCGAGCACGCCAACATGCGCCGGGGTGGAGAGCGAGGCGTGCACTCAGCGAAATGCGGGCCAGCGCCCGCCTCGCCAACTACGGTTGGTGAGAAGGCATGGTCACCTGGGTGGCTCCCTTGAAGGCGACGGACGGCAGGTGACCCGCGTGGATGCGGTCGGGGCGCGACTGGGCCATGGGTCCGGCTGCGGCCCGGGGCACTGACCGTGCGGATTCATCGGACCGGCGGCCTTTCTCGGGTTCCAAGCCGTCGCAGCTTTGTCGTTCAGCCGATTGGGGGCTTCGATCAGCGTTCCGCGAGGCACCTGGGACGGAGGCTTCTACCGTCAGATCGCCGAGTCGGGCTACCCACGACTCCCGCACGGGCTCGACGATCCGGCTGTCGGTCTCTACGCGTTCTACCCCGCGTGCCCCATGATCGCGCGGACGGTCGCAATGCTCAGCGGATTGTCTGTCGGCACTTCGAGCGTCGTGGTGAGCCTGACCGCCGCGAGCGCCGCCGTAGCGGCCCTGTCGATGTGGTGCCTGCCACGGCTGGGGGTCGCTGCCGGCTATGCGATGGTCTTGGGGTTAGCAGTGTGGCCCGCCTTTCCAGTGTTTCAGATGGAGTACACCGAAGGTCTCGCGCTCCTCCTGCTCGTAGTAGCTCTGCGCGCCTTGGGCGACCACCGGTACGGGGTCTTCGCAGTGACTGTTCTTGCCGTGGGACTCACCCGACCCCTTGCGCCGCCGCTCGCTGGGGTAGCCGTGGTTCACGCCGTGCTCCGGTGGCGAGCCGGGGACACCCGACGCGAGCTCGCCCGGCCCGCCGCGGCGGTGGCAGTGGCGTGCCTGGCCTCCGTCGCGTGGCCGGTGGCCGTCGCCATAATGGTCGGGAGCCCGCGAGTCCTTGTGACCGCACATGAGGTCTTCAAAAGGCCTGGCACGCCGTCATCGGTGTTCGCTGGCGGGCTGACGGAGCCATTGCTAGGCGCCATGGCGCTGCTCCTCATCGGGCTCGTGGCTTGGGTTGCTATGCGGTTCCTGCCGTGCGGAACGCCCCGGGAGATGCGGATCTGGTTGCTGGTCTATCCGGCTTACGTGCTGGGTGCTGCCCTCATCAGTACGTCGATCATCCGCTACCTACTGCTCCTCTTTCCACTAGGGCTCGTGCTGCAGCCTGGGCTCTCCAGTCGACGGTGGCGCTGGTGCGTCCTGGCGCTCGTGGTTCCTCTCGCCGTGGTGAGCTCTGCGTGGTGGGTTCACGAGTTCGTGCCTCCCGTTGTCGACGGTTCAGTGCCTGAGGTGAGCTGCGGTAGAGTGGGCAGCCGCCGGCGCGGGTGATAACCCTCCACGAACGTGCGGCCCTGAAGGGCGACGCCGGGTCAACCAGATCGTCAGAACTCCCAAGGAGCTTCCGCATGCCCGTTGACCACAAGGTCCGTGACCTCACCCTGGCCGAGTCCGGCCGCCACCAGATCCGCCTCGCCGAGCACGAGATGCCGGGGCTGATGTCCCTGCGCGCCGAGTTCGGTGACAGCAAGCCGCTCACCGGCGCCCGCATCGCCGGCTCGCTGCACATGACCGTGCAGACCGCGGTGCTCATCGAGACGCTCATCGCGCTCGGTGCCGAGGTCCGCTGGGCCTCCTGCAACATCTACTCCACCCAGGACGAGGCCGCCGCGGCGGTCGTCGTGGGCCCGCACGGCACCCCCGAGGACCCCCAGGGTGTGCCGGTGTTCGCCTGGAAGGGCGAGACCCTCGACGAGTACTGGGACTGCACCGAGCAGATCCTCACCTGGCCGGGCGGGGCGCTGGCCAACATGATCCTCGACGACGGTGGCGACGCCACGATGCTCGTGCACAAGGGCAAGGAGTGGGAGGCCGCCGGTCAGGTGCCCCCCACCACCGAGGAGGACACCGAGGAGTTCGGCGTCTTCAAGGCCCTCGTGCGCCGCACCCTCGCGCAGGACCCGCAGAAGTGGACCAAGGTCGCCGCCGAGATCAAGGGCGTCACCGAGGAGACCACCACCGGCGTGCACCGCCTCTACCAGCTGGCCGAGGCCGGCGAGCTGCTCTTCCCGGCCATCAACGTCAACGACTCGGTCACCAAGAGCAAGTTCGACAACAAGTACGGCTGCCGCCACTCGCTCATCGACGGCCTCAACCGCGCCACCGACGTGCTCATCGGCGGCAAGGTCGCCGTCGTCGCCGGCTACGGCGACGTGGGCAAGGGCTGCGCCGAGTCGCTTCGTGGCCAGGGTGCCCGCGTCATCGTCACCGAGATCGACCCGATCTGCGCGCTGCAGGCAGCCATGGACGGCTACCAGGTCGCCAAGCTCGAGTCGGTCGTCGACCAGGCCGACATCATCATCACCTCGACCGGTTGCTACAACGTGGTCACCGCCGAGCAGATGCAGCAGATGAAGAACAAGGCGATCCTCGCCAACATCGGCCACTTCGACAACGAGATCGACATGGCCGGCCTCGCGAAGGTGCCCGGCATCAGCAAGCAGGAGATCAAGCCGCAGGTGCACGAGTGGACCTTCGACGACGGTGACTCGATCATCGTGCTGTCCGAGGGGCGCCTGATGAACCTGGGCAACGCGACCGGCCACCCGTCGTTCGTGATGTCCAACTCGTTCTCGAACCAGACGATCGCCCAGATCGAGCTGTTCAACAAGACCGACGAGTACCTCGACGAGGACGGCAAGCCGACCGTGCAGACACTGCCCAAGCACCTCGACGAGAAGGTTGCCCAGCTGCACCTCGACGCGCTCGGGGTCGAGCTCACCGAGCTCACCAAGGAGCAGGCCGAGTACCTCGGGGTCGACGTCGCCGGGCCGTACAAGCCCGAGCACTACCGCTACTGAGGTTGTCAAGTCGGCCGACAGGCCGGATGGAGGCGCCGCCGGGATCATGTGCCCGGCGGCGCCTAGAGAGCCCTGCCCCGCCTGCACTGCGGCCTAGCGCTGGGGCCATCTTGACAGATGTGCCTCACGGTGCGGGTTGACTTCCCCTAGGTTGACGGCATGGGGGTGGTCAGAGGGCGACACACTCCATGGATACTTGCCTGGCTGGCGATGCTGCCGGTGGCGGTATTGCGTGCGGGCTTGTTGGGCGAGTCGGACACTTTCTGGCAGGTCCGGACAGGTCTGCTGACCATGGCGCAGCACGCAGTGCCGAGTGTCGACCCGTTCTCGTGGACCCTACGTGGCGAGCCCTGGCTGTTGAACTCTTGGGGGTTCAACGTCATTGTGGGCGTTTCGTACCGTGCGGCCGGGTTGCCGGGGGTGGCGCTGACGTGCAGCGCGCTCTTCTTGACCGCGGCCGGCCTGGTTCTTCTCCTGGCCAGGCGGCTGGGCGCCACGCCTCTCGTGTCAGCAACGTTGCTGCTCCTCGCTATGCCACTTCTCATCCCGTGGTTCTCGGCGAGACCACAGTTGGTCGATTACGTCGCGGTGTTGTTGCTCGTCCTCCTCCTGCTGCGGATCGCGGACAGACGAACGCCTCTGGTGTCCATCGTGGGAGTGGGCCTTCTGATGTGTGTCTGGGCCAACCTGCACGCAGCGGCCCTGCTCGGCGCGGCCATCGTGGGGACGTCCGCCGCGCTCCTCATCGCCCGTCGAGAGAGTCGGACCAGCGGCTACTACAGTCTGATTGCGACGGTCGTGGCTCTGGCCGGGTCATTGGCCACCCCCTTCGGCCTGCGTTTGTTCAGGCAGACGGTCCAGGTAAGGAGCGCATCGGCTCCAGTCGTCCTGGAATGGGAGCACCTCACCCCGACGAGGCCGGTAGAGACGGCGATGTTTCTGATCGGTGTGGCGGCCCTGCTTGTCGCGGTACGGCGTCGGGACCTGGCCTTCACGGCCGCCCTGCTCGTGACGGCGGTGTCCTCGCTCGCGGCGCTGCGGATCCTGCCGGTCCTGGTCCTCCTGGCGGTGCCCGTCTTGGCCTCAACCGCCTCCCAGCCAACTGTGCTCAGCTATGGCCACCGCATGAGGCGTGTTCTCATCCCCGGGGCAGCCATCGGGTTGGGTAGCCTCGTGATCTTGGCGGCACCGAGCCTGGGCCACATCGGTCAGCCAGACCCCCAGCTGTATCCGGCTGCCGTCGTGGACGAGATCCCGCGCAACTGTCACCTGGTCAACTCCTACCTCTTAGGTGGCTTCGTGATCCTGCTCCGACCGGATGTCGCTGTGTCGATTGACTCGCGCAACGACCTCTACGGACCCGAACGGGTGGCGGCCGCCGAACGGCTCGTCGGCGGTGGGGGCGACGTGGACGCTGAACTCGCCGGAGCCGGCTGCGTCCTGGTCCCACCGAGCAGCGGCCTGGCGAAGAGGCTGTCGGAGGATCCGCGGTGGCAGCTTCACGCGTCTGAGGCGGGCGGCGCACTCTTCGTTCGGGTTCCGTCGGGTTCCGCCACCGGGGACAAGCCCTCCTGAACCCGGCAACGCTCTACGCGCTGGCTGAGTGGTCGTGTCCGAGGGTCGGCACCGGCCTTCTGTAGGACGTCATGGCTTGCCGTCCTGTGACTGCTGGATCCGAGGTTGCGCGGTCGGAGAGGGGGTGGCCTCTGGGGTCCCCCAGTCCGTGTTCCTCTGTTCTCATGTTCTCACCCGCTTCCCGTGCTGGTCGGGCCCTTGGGTGTTGAAGACGTCGACCCAGTCGAAGGCGGCGAGCTTAACGGCGCTGGTGTCGCGCCAAGGCCCGTTGCGGTTGATCTGCTCGGGAGGTGTCAGGATCAGGGGAACCGCGACCGGACCGGCGAGTCCTCGACCACGAGTACGTTGGCAACCCACCAGTACTGTAGGGCGAGCTCGACAGCCACCACGGCGACGAGCAGCCAGTAGCGGGTCCGTCGGCTCGAGAGCGTCGGGGACATCGGCCCAAAGCCGCCGAGCGGGACGAGGGTGAGCAGGGCGTACCGGAGCACGCTGGTGCTCAGCGTGGTCGTCGACAGGATGAAGAGCATGTAGACGCCAGCCCACAGCCCTAGCCGGTCTCGCCACCCGGGCTCGTGGCGATGGGCCCACCGGATGGTCACGAGCGCGCCGACGACCACGAGCAAGAGGACCGCAAGTACCGGGAGACCGACGTCCCAGAGCCCCCGGACCCAGCCACCCTCGAGGCCCCCGGGCCGCACCCATGCCGCCTCCGCGGCGAAGTAGGCGTTGGAGCGTCCGGTGAGCAGGGCGGCGACACCGGGCCAGCTGAAGGTCATCGCTCCCACCGTCGCGGCGGCCACGAGGCCGGTGCGGGTGGGTCGGCGGCGCCTGTTGTCGCCCGCGCCGGGGCCCCACACCTCCAGCAGGGCGATGACGACGGCCAGCGGGAGGGCGATCGGCCTGGTCAGGCTGAGCGGGAACGCGGCGGCGAGCACCACGAGCCACCGCCGCTCCACCACGGCCCGTAGGGCGATTACCAGGAGCACAAGGGCGAGCGACTCCGAGTAAGCGAGCTGGAAGGCCGGTGACGTCGGAAACACCGACAAGACGACGACGGCGGTCAGCGCGATCGCGGGTCCGCGGGTGATGGCCAGCCACCGGTAGAGAAGCGCCATCCCGAGGGCGCCCAACAGCAGACCGAAGGTCGGGCCGACCACGACGAACGGTAGCCCCGTGAGGCGCATCAGCAGCCCGACCAGCGTGGGGTAGAGCGGGTAGAAGGCGAGCGAGGTCTGTGTCCCCGGCGAGGCCAAGGCACCCGCGCCGGTGGGGTAGCCGTTCCTCGCGATCGACTGGTACCACTGCCCGTCCCAGTTCGTCGCGAGAACCCAGTACGACGGGTGCGCGGGCATCGAGCCGGAGACGTACCAGCCGGGGTCATGGGTGAGGTCGGGCTGCCGGGCAGACAAGGCGACCATGAACACCGCTGACACGACCCGGGCCAGTGCGAAAATCCCCACAGGCAGTGCCCAGGTGGCCCACCGGGGCAGCATCCCTCCGCCGCCCGCCGTGAGCGGTCGACACGAGGTATCGACCTCCGTCACTGATTCCCTCCAAGTGTCCGGGTCGAGTATGACCCGCCACGCCTCGTCACCGGCCCGTTTCCGGATGACTCCGTGCTGCGTCCACCACGCCTATCTCCGGTGGCGGGATGCCGGCGCGGAGGTCTTCGAGCCTGGTGTCGACCACCTGCGCAGCCGGCGCCCTCCTGTCAGGTGTGGTCCCATGACGGCGCAGGTCGGGTTCGGCGTACCTTCGCGGTGGTCGTGCCCGCTCCTCTGAGGGTGCCTGCTCACGGTGGCGCGAACGATCTTGCCGATGGCCCCGTCCCGACGGTCCGGCGCAGGGCGCTGCTCGCGGGCGTCATCTGCATGTCGGTGCCGGGCACCCTCGTGCCAACGACGGTGCGCCTGGCGGATGGCAGCCTGGAGGTCGAGCTCGCGGGTACTGTTGCTCGCGAGCGGAATTCCGACCACTACCGGGCGATGATGCAGGGACTACTCGGGGCGGCGGCGGCAATCGGGGCTCCGCGCCTCCTCATCTCGACGCAAGCAGGAAACGCTGCTGTCCAGTCGGCGTGGGCGTTATCGGGCTTGCGTCCGTTGTCTGCCTTCACGACCGTTCACGCATGGCGGATCGACGCTCTTGACGGCTCAGCGAGGTCCGGGGAGGGTCTCCGTCGGAGAGGTTCGCTCGGCGAAACGCCGTGGTCACCGCTGCGCCGTCATGGGACCACGGTGCCCGTCTTCACCTGTTCCTGCATGGATGCCACCCGGGCGTCGGACGGCGAGGTCGCCCCGAGGTCGCTGACCCGCGCCGACACCACGGTCGAGGTCTCGGGGAGCCTGACCGGGTCCCCGCTGGTCTTCATCCGCAGCATGGTCGTGCCTGCAGGCGCCGTGAGCTCGTAGGTGACGGGCGTGCGGCTGCCGCCGGGCAGGTCGGTCCGGGCGACCTCCGTGCCCTTCTCGTCGATGAGCGTGAGGACTCGGTCGACGTTCCCCTGGGGGGCGACCACCATCGTCACCGTCACCGGAACTTCGCCGGGCCCGAGGTTGGCCAGCCGGAGAGTTGCGTCTGGGCCGATCCACTGCCCGATGGTGTCCTCCGGCCGTCGCGCCCTATCTGATAGGCGTCGAGGGCCACGATGACGGGCTCGAGCAGGTGGCTGCGGGCGGCTGGGCCGGTCGTGCCCGGCGGAAGCAGGTAGGCGGTGAAGACGCCGTCGGCGCTCTTCGCCACCGGGGCGCCGAGCTCGGCTTGGAGGGCGGTACGTGGGTCGGTCGAAGCGGTGTATCCCTGCGCGTCCACCTCGACGGCACAGAACCCGGTGGCGGCGAGCTGCTCGGCGAGCCGGGCGGTGTCCGTCACGTCGACCCCCAGTTGCCAGTCGGCCGACGCGGCGCCGCGCATGGCGCCCGAGCTGAACCGCAGGTCGTCAGACGCGAGGTAGGGGAGCACCTGGTCGTAGCCGTTCATCTGCGGCGTGCCCGCCGACTCGGGGAAGGGGACGACGGGCAGCTGGAAGACCGGGCATCCGGGCCGAGTCGCGGCCTGCAGGTCTTTCGTGTATGTGGTCAGGTCGGCGAACTGGCGGGCGACGGCCGCGTGATCGGGGGCACGCCCGGGGTTTGTCTGGTCGAGCACTCCGACGATGGTGATCGCGATCGCGACGAGCGCCACCGCCACCCGTCCGCGCCGCGCCTCGACCCGGGTCAGCCACCACCCCACCGCCAGCAGGCCGAGCAGCAAGATGTACAGGGAGATGCGAGACCAGGTGCGAACCTGCGGCGTGAAGAACAGCGCGACGAACGATGCCGCGCCGCCGACGGTGTAGAACGCGGCCGCCACCAGTGACAGCGCGGACCACCGTCGTAGATCGGCATCGGGCAGGGTGTCGGTGACGAGTGATCGCAGCGCGACCACGAGGAGGCCGAGCCAGCCGGCGAGGGCCACGACACCCAGGGCCGAGGTCTCGACCGTCGCGTGCGTCACCGCGTTGTATGCGAAGGTCAGGTGGGCCAGCGGGTCGAGCCGGTGGCCGGCCCACGGCAGCGCGAGGTCCATGAACTTGCCTGCGAACAGCTCAGATTCGGCGAAGGACCTCGCGGTAGGCAGCCGTCCGGTCACGACTTCCCCCCGGGTGGCGAGTCGGGCAGCCACCAAGGGAACGAGCAGCACGGCCGTGAGGTAGGCACTGGACAGCAGACCCGGCGCCCATCCCCGCGCGGTGGCCGCCCGCCACCGGGCCGCGACGGTGGCCACGAGCAGGAGGATCAGGGTGAACGCGACGTAGTAGACCCCGCTCAGCCCGACGGCGGTGAGGGCGCCGATCGTCAGCCACGTCCTGAGCCCGAGCCGCCTGCCGAGCTTCCCGGAACCTGCTCTGGCGGAGAGCAGGGAACGGCCCCGTAGGACCTCGAGGACGACCCACATCCCGAGTGGCACCACCCAGTAGGCGGCGAGCCACAGGTGGCCGAACCGCTCCTGGTGGCCCGGGGCGTTCGCGAACAGGACACCAGCGACGAAGCCTGCCCACGGGCTCAAACCCTGGCTGCGTGCGAGCGCGTACATCGCCAGCGCCGCCAGCGGGAAGCACAGCACGAAGTAGGCGATCCCGGGGGTGAACGGAGATGTGGCGAAGAGCCCGAGGCCCTTGACGAGCAGCACGTGGATGACGTTGAGCTGGGGAACATTGCCCCGTTCTGCGAGAATGGATAGGCCAGGTCGGGGTTGTTCCAGTACCACCCCTGGTCCGCGATGTCGCGCAGCTGCATCCCGACGAATGTGCTGTCGCCGGACATCATCAACGGCGTGCCAATGGTCCAGTCCCAGAGCCGCAGAGACCAGATGGCGACGGCGAGAGACACCAGGGCCGCAGCGAGGCCAGCGACGACGTCGGTGCGCCGGGGCCCCCTCTTGCCCCCGCCGTCCTCGTCGTCCTCCGGGCTCGGGGTCACTCCCGCATTATGGTCGTGCCTGCTCATGGCCGACGCCGCTTGCGGAAATGCGATGCGGGGTCGTGAGCTCGGGAACGCGGCGGGAGGTGCGCTTTCGCGGCGCGGATTGTCCCTGACCCTGGGGGCTGCGCATCCTGGACGCCCGTCACCGCACGCTCTTGGGCGATGACAGGTCGTACAGCGAGAGCTCGCCGTTGGTCTCGACCCGTTGATACCGCTGGTCGAGCAGAGCGGATGCCGCGCCGCGGGTGTGGACGAGGGCATGCCGGCATCCGGTTGCCTGTCGGAGCACCTCGTCCGACCCAGGGACGCCGTTGGTGAAGCGCAGGGCCAGCGCTGTGCTGGGCTGTAGAGCTCGGTGCGACCGTCCACGGTGGGGACCAGGCCCGGGTGGCGCCACAAGAGCCACGAGCCCGTCTCGTACTCGACGCACACGACCGATCTTTTTGGCACAGAGGCCAACTTGCGGAAATGGGTCGACGGGTAGCCGGCCACGGAGGACGGCAGCGACCAGATCAGCAGGCCGGCAGTCGCGACTCCCACTGCCGCGGCCAGGCCAGACCAGGGCCAGCTCACGGCGTGACCACGCCTCCCGGGCACTGGACAGCAGCTGTTGCAGCGGGGCGGCCGCGACGACGGCAATCACGATGCCGGCAATGCCCACGGTTCGGCGTGCGGACAGCCCCAGCGCCACGGCGAGCAGGGCGAGCAGGAG
>CAWIEI010000003.1:0-210778 GCA_963834965.1 uncultured Actinomycetota bacterium
CTCCACCGGCGACGGCGTCAGCGGGGTGGCCCGCGAGGTGCCCTCACCCAAGGACACCATCGACCCCGAGCCCCCGCAGGAGGCCGAGCCCGACGCCGTCGGCCGCGCGGCCAACGTGTCGGCGCAGAGCGCGTCGGTGCCCCCCAGCGACGACACCAAAGCCAAGACCACGAAGAAGAAGGGCTCCTGATGGCGACCACCCTGACGCCCATCCTCAGCGCCTTCTGGGACGACCCGAAGTCGTGGACCCTCGAGACCTACAACAGGCACGGCGGTTACCGGGCCCTCGACAAGGCGCTCGGCATGGAGCCGGCTGACATCATCACGGCCGTCAAGGACTCCAGCCTGCGCGGCCGCGGCGGCGCCGGCTTCCCCACCGGCATGAAGTGGTCGTTCATGGCCCCACCCGACGGCGGCCCCCGCTACCTCGTGGTCAACGCCGACGAGTCCGAGCCGGGCACCTGCAAGGACGTCCCGCTGATGATGGCCAACCCGCACGTGCTCATCGAGGGCGTCGCGATCAGCTCGTTCGCCATCGGCTGCGAGCACGCGTTCATCTACCTGCGCGGCGAGGTCGTGCACGTCTACCGCCGCCTGCTGCGCGCGGTCGAGGAGGCCTACGCGGCTGGACACCTGGGCGACAACGTGCACGGCACCGGCGCCAACCTGCACATCACCGTGCACGCGGGCGCGGGCGCCTACATCTGCGGTGAGGAGACCGCCCTCCTCGACAGCCTCGAGGGCCGCCGCGGCCAGCCGCGCAGCAAGCCGCCGTTCCCGGGCGTCGCGGGCCTGTACGCCCGGCCCACCTCGGTCAACAACGTCGAGTCGATCGCCTCGGTGCCCGGCATCATCCTCGAGGGCGTCGACTGGTTCACCGGCATGGGCACCGAGAAGTCCACCGGCTTCGGCATCTTCAGCCTCTCCGGGCACGTGAAGAACCCCGGCCAGTTCGAGGCCCCGCTCGGCATCACCATGCGAGAGCTGCTCGACATGGCCGGTGGCATGCGCGACCCCGACAAGGCACTCAAGTTCTGGACCCCCGGCGGCAGCTCCACCCCGCTGTTCACCGACCAGCACCTCGACGTGCCGCTCGACTTCGAATCGGTGGGTGCGGCCGGCTCGATGCTCGGCACCCGCGCGCTGCAGGTCTTCGACGAGACGGTCTGCGTGGTGCGCGCCGTCGACCGCTGGACCGACTTCTACAAGCACGAGTCCTGCGGCAAGTGCACCCCGTGCCGCGAGGGCACCTGGTGGCTCAAGCAGATTCTCGGCCGGCTCGAGCAGGGCGAGGGCAGCGAGGCCGACCTCGACAAGCTGCTCGACATCTGCGACAACATCCTGGGCCGCAGCTTCTGCGCCCTGGGCGACGGCGCCACGAGCCCCATCACCAGTTCGATCCAGTACTTCCGCGACGAGTACGTCGCACACCTCACGCACGGCGGCTGCCCGTTCGACCCGAAGGCGTCGACGCTGTTCGCCAAGGACGACAAGGACAGCGTGCCCGCATGACGACCACGTCTTCAGCAACCAAGCCGCCCGCCGCCCCCGGCGCGGCCGACCTGGTCACCCTGACGATCGACGGCCGGGAGGTGTCGGTCGCCAAGGGCACCCTGATCATCCGGGCCGCCGAAGAGGCCGGCATCGAGATCCCGCGGTTCTGCGACCACCCGCTCCTCGACCCGGTGGGCGCGTGCCGCCAGTGCCTCGTCGAGGTGTGGATGCCGGGTCGCCCCGGCCCCGACGGCACCCCTGGTGAGCCCACCCAGATGCAGGGCCCCCCCGGGCGGATGAAGCCGCAGGCCTCGTGCACGATGACGGTGGCCCCGGGCATGGTGGTCAAGACGCAGTACTCGTCCGAGGGTGCCGACAAGGCGCAGCAGGGCGTCATGGAGCTGCTGCTCATCAACCACCCGCTCGACTGCCCGGTGTGCGACAAGGGCGGCGAGTGCCCCCTGCAGAACCAGGCGATGAGCCACGGCCGCTCCACCTCGCGCTTCGAGGACATCAAGCGCACCTACCCCAAGCCGATCAACATCTCCTCGCAGGTGCTGCTCGACCGCGAGCGCTGCGTGCTGTGCGCGCGCTGCACCCGCTTCTCGGAGCAGATCGCCGGCGACCCGTTCATCGCGCTCGTCGAGCGCGGTGCGCTGCAGCAGGTCGGCATCTACGAGGACCAGCCGTTCGAGAGCTACTTCTCCGGCAACACCGTGCAGATCTGCCCGGTGGGCGCCCTCACCGGCTCCGCCTACCGCTTCCGCTCCCGCCCGTTCGACCTGGTGTCGACCCCCAGCGTGTGCGAGCACTGCGCCAGCGGCTGCGCGATGCGCACCGACCACCGCCGCGGCACCGTGCTGCGCCGGATGGCGCAGAACGACCCGGCGGTGAACGAGGAGTGGAACTGCGACAAGGGCCGCTGGGCCTTCGCCTACACCTCGGTCGGCGACCGACTCGAGCTGCCCATGGTGCGCGGTGACGACGGCGAGCTGCGCGTGGTGTCGTGGCGCCAGGCCCTCGAGACCGCCGCGGCCGGACTGCGCGCCGCCACAGCCACCGGTGTGCTCGTCGGTGGCCGGGTCGGCACCGAGGACGCCTACGCCTACGCCAAGTTCGCGCGCACCGTGCTCGGCACCAACGACGTCGACTTCCGGGCCCGGCCGCACTCTGCCGAGGAGGCCGACTTCCTCGCCTCCACCGTGGTGGCCACCGGCCCGGCAGCTGGTGGAGCACGGGACGGCGGCGCGGTCACCTATGCCGACCTCGAGTCGGCCGGAACGGTGCTGCTCGTCGGCCTGGAGCCCGAGGACGAGAGCCCGATCGTGTTCCTGCGCCTGCGCAAGGCGTTCCGCAAGCACCGCACCGCCGTGTACGCCGTGGCCCCGGTCGCGACCCGCGGCCTGGCCAAGGTGGGCGGCACGCTCATCCCCACCGCCCCCGGCACCGAGCCCGAGGTGCTGGGCGCGCTCGCCGAGGGCTCCGGCACCGATGTGGTCGCGGCCGCCGGCCAGGGCCTGCGCGACAACGCCGTGGTGCTCGTCGGCGAGCGGCTCGCCACGGTGCCGGGTGCGCTCAGCGCCGTCGTCGCCCTGGCCGAGGCCACCGGTGCCCGGCTCGCCTGGGTGCCCCGCCGTGCCGGTGAGCGCGGCGCGCTCGAGGCCGGTGCGCTCCCGACCCTGCTGCCCGGTGGGCGCCCGCTGGCGGATGCCGCGGCGCGCGCCGAGGTCGCGTCGGCCTGGGGCGTGGAGTCGCTGGCCGACACCGCGGGTCGCGACACGGCCGGCATCGTGGCCGCCGCGGCATCCGGCGAGATCGACGCGCTGGTCGTCGGTGGCGTCGACCCGCTCGACCTCGGCGTCGCCGGCGCCGTCGACGCTTTCACCCGCCCGTTCGTGGTGTCGCTCGAGATCCGCCCGTCGGCGGTCACCGCGGTGGCCGATGTCGTGCTGCCGGTCGCGGCTCACGCCGAGAAGGCCGGCACCTTCGTCGACTGGGAGGGCCGGGTCCGCAGCTTCGAGGCGGCCATCGCCTCCTCGCAGGTCAGCGACTACCGAGCGCTCGACATGCTCGCCGACGAGATGGGCGAGTTCCTGGGCACCCGCACGGTGCGCGAGGTGCGCGCCGAGATGGCGGCCCTGGGCCCGTGGCAGGGCGCCCGCGCGACGGTCCCGTCCGTCGAGGCCGGCGACGTGCCGAGCGTCGAGGAGGGCACGCTGGTGCTCGCCACCTGGCGCCACCTGCTCGACCAGGGCTCGCTGCAGGACGGCGAGCCGTTCCTCGCGGGCACCGCCCCGGTACCGGTCGCCCGGGTGTCGGCCGCCACGGCATCCGGCCTGGGCGTCGTCGACGGCGATGCCCTGACCGTGCGGGTTGGCAGCACCACCGTCACCGCGCCGGTGCTGGTGTCCGAGATGGCCGACCACGTCGTGTGGCTGCCGACCAACTCGGTGGGCAGCGACCTGCGGGCCGCCCTCGCCGGGGCGCCGGGAGCCCTCGTCTCCGTCACGAAGGAGAACCGCTCATGAGCGCGTTGCTGGCCCTGCCACTGGCGGTCTCGACCGCCACCGGCAACACCGACAACCCGGTCGCCGACTTCAGCGACACTCCGCTGTGGCTGAGCCTGGTCAAGGCGCTGATCATCTTCGTCTACCTGCTGATCTCGACCCTGCTCGTCATCTGGTTCGAGCGCCGCATCATCGGCCGCATGCAGCAGCGCCCCGGCCCCAACCGCAACGGCCCCTTCGGCCTGCTGCAGACCCTGGCCGACGGCATGAAGTCGATGCTCAAGGAAGACGTGCGACCCAAGGCGGCCGACGTGTTCGTCTTCACGCTGGCCCCGCTCATCACCGCCACCATGTGCTTCGTCTCGTTCTCGATCATCCCGCTGGCCGGTGAGGTCTCGATGTTCGGGCACACCACGCCGTTCCAGCTCACCGACACCTCGGTGGCCGTGCTGCTGGTGCTCGCCGTGGCCGGCATCGGCATCTACGGCGTCGTGCTCGCCGGCTGGTCCTCCGGCTCCACGTACCCGCTGATGGGTGGCCTGCGCAGCTCGGCGCAGATGATCAGCTACGAGATCGCGATGGGCCTGTCGCTGGTCGCCGTGTTCCTCTACGCCGGCTCGATGTCGACCTCGCAGATCGTCGCGGCGCAGTCGAGCCTGTGGTTCGTCATCCCCGCGTTCTTCAGCTTCTTCGTCTACGTCATCACCATGGTCGGCGAGACCAACCGGCTGCCCTTCGACCTCGCCGAGGGCGAGGGCGAGCTCACCGGTGGGTTCCACACCGAGTACGGCTCGATGCGCTTCGCGATGTTCTTCCTCGGCGAGTACATCAACATGTTCACCGTCGCCGCGCTCGCCACCACGATGTTCCTGGGCGGCTGGCAGGCGCCTCCCGGCATCGCGGCCATCAACGGCGGCATGTTCAACGACGGCTACTGGGGCCTGCTCTGGTTCACCGCCAAGCTGTGGATGTTCATGTTCGTGTTCGTCTGGCTGCGCGGCTCGCTCCCGCGGGTGCGCTATGACCAGTTCATGCGCTTCGGCTGGAAGTTCCTCATCCCGGCCACCCTGACCTGGGTCGTGCTCGTGGCGTTCTTCCGGGCCGGCCAGAACGGCTGGCTCGGCGGCACCGTCGACTTCGCCGGGCGCTCGTTCCCGGTCATCTCGCTGTTCCTCGTCGGCGTGATCGCCGTGCTCGCCCTGGTCTTCGGCTGGATGTGGGACCGCCGCGCCGAGGCCAAGGACGCCTCGTCACACCCCGGCGTGCCCGAGGAGATCGACCCGTTCGCCGGGGGCTACCCCGTGCCGCCACTGCCCGGTCAGCGCCTGCGCGAGCCCTCGCTCGACGCACCGGCCCTGCCCGTGAGCAGCGAGACCAAGGAGGCCGTTCGTGGCTGACGAGCAGAAGAAGTCCGGCTTCTTCTCCGACCTGTTCGCCCCCGTCGGTGGTTTCGGGGTCACCTTCGCCACGATGTTCCGCAAGGTGGCCACGGAGGAGTACCCCGAGGAGAAGCGCCCCACACAGCCGCGCTTCCACGGCCGCCACCAGCTCAACCGGCACCCCGACGGCCTGGAGAAGTGCGTCGGCTGCGAGCTGTGCGCCTGGGCCTGCCCGGCCGACGCGATCCTCGTCGAGGGTGCGAACAACGACGACACCGAGGGCGGTGCCGGCCGGTTCAGCCCCGGTGAGCGCTACGGCCGCGTCTACCAGATCAACTACCTGCGCTGCATCTTCTGCGGGCTGTGCATCGAGGCCTGCCCCACCCGTGCGCTCACCATGACCAACGTCTACGAGCTCGCCGACAACAACCGGGCCGACCTGATCTTCACCAAGGACCAGCTGCTCGCCCCGCTGCAGCAGGGCATGCTGCAGCCGCCGTTCCCGATGGCCGACGGCCTCGAGGAGCGCGACTACTACCTGGGCAAGGTCTCCTCGGCCACCGACACCCAGCGCCAGTACGTTGAGGCGCACACCCATCGAAGCGACGACGCGGAGGTGACCTCGTGACCAGCACCGGCGAGGCATGGCTGTTCTACATCCTCGGGCCGCTCTCGGTCGTCGGGGCGCTGGGCCTGGTGTTCGCCCGCAAGGCCGTGCACGCGGCCATCGGCATGGCGATGACGATGATCATCCTGGGCATCTTCTACATCGCCCAGAACGCCGACTTCCTCGGCGTCATCCAGATCTTCGTCTACACCGGCGCGGTCATGATGCTCTTCCTCTTCGTGCTCATGCTCGTCGGGGTCGACTCCTCCGACAGCCTGGTCGAGACGCTCACCGGCCAGCGCTGGGCGACCGTCCTGCTCAGCATCGGCCTCGCCGGCATCCTCACCACGGCGATCGGCCAGGTGACCTTCGGCAAGCCGGTGGGCGTCGGCGCGATCAACGCCGAGACCGGCAACGTCTCGGGCGTCGCCCAGCTGATCTTCGGCCGGTACGTGTGGGTCTTCGAGATGACCAGCGCCCTGCTCATCACCGCCGCGCTCGGCGCCATGGTGCTGGCCCACCGCGAGCGGCTCGGGCGCGGCCCGAACCAGCGCGAGTGGAGCAAGCGGCGCTTCCGCGAGGGCGAGCACCTCGCCGGGCTCCCGGTTCCCGGCGTCTACGCCCGGCACAACGCCGTCGACACCCCCGCGCTGCTGCCCGACGGCTCGCCGTCCGAGCTGTCGGTGTCCCGAGTGCTCACGGCCCGCGACCAGAACCTGTCACCCGAGGTCTACCGCGAGGCCGAGGCGCAGATCGAACGCGACATGCAGGAGGGGGGCGAGAAGTGAGCGTCGTCAACTACGTCTACCTGGCGACGATCCTGTTCGCGATCGGCGGAGCCACGGTGCTCACCCGCCGCAACGCGATCATCGTCTTCATGGGCGTCGAGCTCATGCTGAACGCGACCAACCTCGTCTTCGTCACGTTCGCCCGCATCCACGGCACCCTCGACGGCCAGGTGCTCGCCCTCTTCGTCATGGTGGTGGCCGCGGCGGAGGTCGTCGTCGGGCTCGCGATCATCATGGCGATCTTCCGTTCCCGCCGCTCGGCCTCGGTCGACGACGCGAACCTGCTGAAGCTGTAAGGAGCACCAGTGCACTCACTCACCTTCGAGGTGGCTGCCAACGCGAGCGGAGCCTCCGCCTACGCGTGGCTGCTCATCGCGCTGCCGCTGCTCGGTGCCGCGATCCTCCTGCTCGGCGGGCGGCGCACCGACAAGTTCGGGGCCTACCTCGGCACCGGCATGTCGTGGGCCGCCTTCGCCGTGGGCCTGGTCATCATGATCCAGCTCGTGGGCCTCACGCCGGAGGCGCGGGCGATGCACCTCACGCTGTGGAACTGGATCCCGGCGGGCTCCTTCCAGCTCAAGGTCGGCATGCTCGTCGACCCGCTGTCGATGTGTTTCGTCATGCTGATCACCTTCGTGGGGTCGCTGATCCACGTGTACTCCGTCGGCTACATGGAGCACGACCCCGACAAGCGACGCTTCTTCGCCTACCTCAACCTGTTCATCGCCTCGATGCTCCTGCTGGTGCTCGCCGACTCCTACCTGCTGCTCTTCGTCGGCTGGGAGGGCGTCGGCCTGGCCTCCTACCTGCTGATCGGCTTCTGGAACTGGAACCCGGCCTACGCGACCGCCGCCAACAAGGCGTTCTTCGTCAACCGGGTCGGTGACCTCGGCCTGGTCATCGCGATCATGCTGATGTTCGTCACCTTCGGCGGGGTCGACTACACCACCGTCGACGCGGGCGTGGCCAACGCCAACGCGGGCGTGCTCACCGCGATGGGGCTGCTCCTGCTGGTCGGGGCCTGTGGCAAGTCGGCGCAGTTCCCGCTGCAGTCGTGGCTGGGCGACGCGATGGCCGGCCCGACACCGGTGTCGGCGCTCATCCACGCCGCGACCATGGTCACCGCCGGCGTCTACCTCATCGTGCGCTCCGACGTCATCTTCAGCGCCACCCCGAACGCCCGGCTCGCCGTGGCGACCGTGGGCGCGATCACGCTGATCTTCGGGGCGATCATCGGCTGCGCCAAGGACGACATCAAGAAGGCCCTCGCGGCCTCCACGATGAGCCAGATCGGCTACATGATGCTGGCCGCCGGGCTCGGCCCGGTCGGTTACGCCTTCGCGATCTTCCACCTGCTCAACCACGGCTTCTTCAAGGCCGGGATGTTCCTGGGGGCCGGCTCGGTCATGCACGGCATGCGCGACCGGGTCAACATGCGCCGCTACGGCGCCCTGTCCGTCGTCATGAAGATCACCTGGGTCACCTTCGGCCTGGGCTGGCTCGCCATCATCGGTGTCCCACCGTTCTCGGGCTACTGGTCCAAGGACAAGATCATCGAGTCCGCCTTCGTCGGCGACGGCTGGAACCCCTGGGTCTTCGGCGGCGCGGCGATGCTCGGCGCCGGCATCACGGCCTTCTACATGTCCCGCCTGTTCTTCATGACCTTCCACGGCGAGAAGCGCTGGGAGGACGACCAGCACCCGCACGAGTCGCCGCTCACCATGACCGTGCCGATGATGGTGCTCGCCCTGGGCTCGGCCTTCCTCGGCCTCATCCTCGGCCCGACCGGCATCATCACCAGCTGGCTGGCGCCGGTCGTCGGTGAGCCGGCCGACCAGCACCCCGTCATTCCGGCCAACCTGATCATGGTGCTCACCCTGGCCCTCGTCATCGCCGGCGCCTTCCTTGCCTGGCGCCGCTACGGCGCCGACGTCGTGCCCGAGGTCGCACCCAAGGGCTCGGCGATCACCCGGGCGGCCCGGGTCGACCTCTACCAGGACGCCGTCAACGAGGGCCTGTTCATGCGCCCCGGCATCCACCTCACCCGCGGGCTGGTGTTCGCCGACGCGCGCGGGGTCGACGGAGCGGTCGGTGGCCTGGCGGCCCTGGTCGGTGGGGTCTCCTCGAGGCTGCGCCACCTCCAGACCGGCTACGCCCGGTCGTATGCCCTGACGATGCTCACCGGTGTCGTCACCATCCTCGGCGCTCTGTGGGTGATCCAGTGAACTCCCTGCCCCTGCTCACCCTGATGATGGTGGTGCCGCTGCTCGGCGCCGTCGTCGTCGCTGCGCTGCCCGGCAACGCGGCGCGCCAGGCGAAGCCGGTGGCCCTCGGCTTCTCGCTGGTGACGCTGGCGCTGGCCGTGCTCGCCTGGGTGCGGTTCGACTCCGGGTCCGGCGAGCAGTTCCAGCTCTCCGAGGTGCACTCGTGGATCCCGCAGTTCGGCGTCTCCTACGCCTTGGGCGTCGACGGCATCGCCCTGTCGCTCATCGTGATGGCCGCCATCCTGGTGCCGGTCTGCCTGCTCGCCGCGTGGAACGACCTCACCCCCGCCGTCGACGAGTCGCTCAGCGACGACGAGGCCGCGGATGCCGCGCACGCCCTGGCCGTGCGCAACAAGCGCTACTTCGCGCTGATGCTGGTGCTCGAGGCGTTCATCGTCGGCGTCTTCGCCGCCACCGACGTGTTCTTGTTCTACGTCTTCTTCGAGGCGATGCTGATCCCGGTCTACTTCCTGATCGGCCTGTTCGGGGGCCCGCGCCGGCAGTACGCCGCGGTCAAGTTCCTGCTGTTCTCGCTCGCGGGCGGGCTCGTCATGCTCGTGGCCGTCATCGCGGTCTACATCGCCGGCCCCGGCGGCGAGAACGGCTTCCTGATCACCAGCCTCACCGGCCACCTCGACGCGTCGACGGTCGCCCTGCGCTGGATGTTCGTCGGGTTCTTCATCGCCTTCGCCGTGAAGGCACCGATGTGGCCGGTGCACACCTGGCTCCCGGATGCCGCCACCGAGGCACGCCCCGCGACCGCGGTGCTTCTCGTCGGCATCCTCGACAAGGTCGGCACCTACGGGATGATCCGCTTCTGCCTGCAGCTGTTCCCGGAGGCGGCGAAGTGGGCCACGCCGGTGGTCATCGCGCTGGCCGTCATCTCGATCATCTACGGCGCCCTGCTGGCGATCGGCCAGACCGACATGATGCGGCTCATCGCCTTCACGTCGATCAGCCACTTCGGCCTCATCGTGCTCGGCATCTTCGCGCTCACCAGCGTGGGTGGTGCGGGCTCGACCCTCTACATGGTCAACCACGGCTTCTCCACCGCCGGGCTGTTCCTGCTGGCCGGCTTCCTCGTCGCGCGCCGCGGCTCGAAGCGGATTCCCGACTACGGCGGCTGGCAGCGGGTCACCCCGGTGCTCGCCGGGTCCTTCCTCGTGGTCGGGCTCTCCAGCCTGGCCCTGCCGGGTCTGTCCTCCTTCGTGTCGGAGTTCCTCGTGCTGCAGGGCACCTTCATGCGTTACAAGCCCGCCGCGGTCATCGCGACCCTCGGCACCGTGCTGGCCGCGCTCTACATCCTGCTGATGTACCAGCGCACCATGACCGGGCCGAAGCCGAGCTTCGCCGAGGGCGAGGCGCCGCGCGACCTGTCCATCCGCGAGAAGGTCGTCGTGGTGCCGATCATCGCCTCGTTCATCCTGCTGGGCTTCTTCCCCAAGCCGGTGCTCGACATCCTCAACCCGGCCGTCGACCGCACGCTGACCTACGTCGGCGTCACCGACCCCACGCCGACCAACGCCTCCGGGAGCACCAAGTGACCGCCGCCGTGATCGCCGCCGAGTTCAAGTCCGTCGACGTCGACTACGCCGCGATCGCCCCGATCCTCGTCGTCGTCATCGGCGCGCTCGTCGGGGTGCTCGTCGAGGCCTTCGCACCCCGACGTGCCCGGCACGGCACCCAGGTGTGGCTCACCACGCTGGTGCTGCTCGGCTCCTTCGCGGCGCTGCTGGTGTGGTCGCGCCACAACCAGACCGTCACCATGGGCGGCTCGGTCGTCATCGACGGCGTCTCGGTCTTCCTGATGGGCGCCCTGCTGCTGCTCGCGGTGATCAGCGTGCTCATCATGGGTGAGCGGTTCGGGGGAGTCGGGGGCGACGCATTCACCCCGATGGGCGCCTCCACGCCGGGCTCCAACCAGGAGGACATCGCCACCCGGGCCGGCTACGCCACCTCCGAGGTCTTCCCGCTCACCCTCTTCGCGGTGCTCGGGATGATGGTCTTCCTCACCGCCAACGACCTGATCACCATGTTCGTGGGCCTCGAGGTGCTCTCCCTTCCGCTCTACGTGATGACCGGCCTCGCCCGCCGACGCCGCCTGCTGTCGCAGGAGGCCGCCCTGAAGTACTTCCTGCTCGGTGGCTTCTCCAGCGCGTTCTTCCTCTTCGGCTCCGCCCTGCTCTTCGGCTACGCCGGCTCCTCGGACCTGAAGGCGATCGCCACGGCGATCTCGACGGCATCCGGCGACCTCGACGGGCTGCTCATCCCCGGTGTGGTCCTGCTGCTGGTCGGCCTGCTGTTCAAGGTCGGCGCCGTGCCGTTCCACTCCTGGACCCCCGACGCCTACCAGGGCGCCCCCACCCCCGTCACCGGCTTCATGGCCGCCTGCACCAAGCTCGCGGCCTTCGGCGTCATCCTGCGGGTGGCGTTCGTCGGCGTCGGCGCCGACCGCTGGGACTGGCAGGCCGGCGTCTACGTCATCGCGGTGCTCACCATGGTCGTCGGCGCGGTGCTCTCGGTCACCCAGACCGACGTCAAGCGACTGCTGGCCTACTCCTCGATCGCCCACGCCGGGTTCATCCTGGTCGGCGTGCTGGCGTTCTCGCAGGCCGCGATCGGTGGCGTGATGTTCTACCTGGTGGCCTACGGCTTCGCCACCGTCGCCGCGTTCGGCCTGGTCGCCATGGTGCGCCAGGGCGGCTCCGAGGCCTCGCACCTCTCGCAGTGGGCGGGCCTGGGCCGACACCACCCGGTGTTCGCGGCGACGTTCTCCTTCCTGCTGCTCGCCTTCGCCGGCATCCCGCTTACCTCGGGCTTCACCGCCAAGTACGCCGCGTTCGCGCCGGCTGTCGCCTCGGGCGCGGGCGGCGCGCTGCTCGTGGTCATCGCGGTGCTCGCGTCGGCCATCACGGCCTTCGTCTACGTTCGGCTGATCGTGCTGATGTACTTCACGGATGCGCCCGGTGACGACGAGGTCGTCGTCGTGCTGACCCCGTCGATCGGGTCGACCGTGGCGATCACGGCCGGCGTCGCCGCCACCGTGGTACTCGGCATCGTGCCCAGCTTCCTGCTCGAGATCGCGAGCAACGCCTCGCAGTTCCTCTTGTGACCCCCGTGACGGCAGAACCGGTCCAGCGCGGCACCCCCTCGGTGCTCGAGCTGCCCGGTGCGTCCGAGCGGCTGCGGGTGCGGCTCGCCGAGGGGCTCGCTGCCGTCAACGCGCTGATCGCTACCCGGGTCGACTCCGACGACCCGTTCATCGCCCAGGCCGGCTCGCACCTCACCGCAGCCGGCGGCAAGCGCTTCCGACCCCTGCTGACCCTGCTCGCGGCCGAGCTCGGCGACGGCATCGACGATCGCGTCGTGGCCGCCGCGACGGGCGTCGAGCTGACCCACCTCGCTTCGCTGTACCACGACGACGTCATGGACGAGGCCATGGTGCGGCGCGGTGCCTCGAGCGCCAATGCCGCCTACGGCAACTCCACCGCCATCCTGGTCGGCGACCTGCTCTTCGGCACGGCGTCAGACATCGTGGCCGACCTCGGCCCGCAGGCCGTGAAGATCCAGGCCCAGACCTTCGTGCGGCTGTGCTCGGGCCAGATCCGCGACGACCGCCCCTGCCCGCCCGGCACCGACCCGGTCGACTACTACCTCGGCGTGCTCGCCGACAAGACCGGGGTGCTGATCGCCACCGCTGCCCGCTACGGCGCGATGTTCGGCGGCTGTGACGACGCCACGGTGGAGACGATGCGCGAGTTCGGGGAGTTGCTCGGCGTCGCCTTCCAGCTCGCCGACGACCTCATCGACATCGAGTCCGAGGCCGACGAGACCGGCAAGACACCGGGCACCGACCTGCGCGAGGGCAAGCGCACGCTCCCCGTCATCCACGTGCTCACCTCGGGCGACCCCGCCGACGACCGGCTGCGCACGCTGCTCACCGGCGACCTCGAGGACGACGCCCGGCTCGCCGAGGCGCTGGGCCTGCTGCGCGGGCACCGGGCGATGCACGTCGCACGCGAGCACACGTATGCCGTCGCCCGACAGGCGCAGGACGTGCTCACCTCGCTGCCCGACAGCGACGCCAAGGACGCCCTGCGCGCCCTGGCGACCGGCGTCGTCACCCGCGTCGGCTGAGACCAGCACTCCTGTCCCGGAATCGACCAATAGGTCACACGGGGGACGCTCGGCTGGGTCGCGCTTCTCGCTGACCGCAGTGCGGTGGGATGCCGTGTGCGGCCGTTCACCATCCGCACTCCCTCGCTGGCGCTCGGTCGCGCTCCCGCCAGACCCGTCCATCGGCTCGCCCACGGCATCCCGCCGCTCCGCTCCTTCGGCCGTGCTCACCCACGTTCCTGACCCTTCGCTGGTCGGCTCGCCTCCGGCATCCCACCGCTCCGCTCCTGCCGTGGTTCTCCCGACCTGAGCCGCAGCGAGCCAACGGTAGGGCGTCTCTGTGGCGACGTCCGCCGGCCGCCGCGCCAGACCAAGCGCCGGCTACGGCGCAGTAGGTGCTTCGATCACTCCATCTACCAGGTGGTAGACGACGCCGGGTCGCGGGCCTGCTCCGACCTGGCTCCGTCTACGGCGCAGTAGGTGCTTCGATCACCCCACCTACCAGGCGGTAGCCGGGGCGAGGTTACGAGCACCTGGTCAGACCCCCGCAGCCGGTGCATTGGGGTGTCCTCACATCGACCAATAGGTCACATCCGGGACGGTGGTGCTGTCCTTGCTGTGACCAATTGGTCAGTTCGGGGACGAGGTGACGGTCGGCTCCAGCGCTGCGGTCGTCGCATCGCGGGCCTTGGGGATGGACAGCGCGATCGCCACCGAGGCGAAGCACAGCGCCGCCGCCACGACCCAGGCCCAGTGGTAGTCGCCCTGGCTGGTGCGCACCCACCCGGCCACGCTGGCCCCCACCCCCGCGCCGACCATGTGCGACGCGAACACCCAGCCGAAGACCACGCCCGAGTCGGCGAGCCCGAAGTGGGTGCGGCACAACGCAACCGTGGGCGGCACGGTGGCAACCCAGTCGAGGCCGTAGAAGACGATGAACACCCACATCCCGGGCGCGATGCCGGGGGCGAGCACGGCATCCAGCGCGAGCAGCGACACGCCCCGCCCGGCGTAGTAGGCGACGAGCAGCCAGCGCGGGTCGACCCGGTCGGTGAGCCAGCCGGAGCCGATCGTGCCGGCGATGTCGAAGATGCCGACGACGGCGAGGAGCCCGGCGGCGGTCGTGGGCGGCATCCCGTGGTCGTGCGCAGCGGGTACGAAGTGGGTCTGGATGATGCCGTTCGTCGACCACCCGCACACCCAGAAGGTGAGCACGAGCGCCCAGAACGCCCACCGGCGAGATGCCTTGCTCAGCACGCCGACCGCGATCCGGGCCGGCGAGCCGCCGCTGCGCTGCGCCTCGACGACGACGCTCCCCGGCTCCATGCCGTAGGGCAGCAGCCCGTGGTCGGACGGGCGGTCGCGCAGGAACGCGAGCACCAGCACGGCCATGACCAGCGCCAGCGCCGCGACGATGCCGGCGGCGGCCCGCCATCCGTTGTTGACCGCGGTACGGGCGATGAGGGGGAGGAAGAGCAGCTGCCCGGTGGCGTTGGCGGCGGAGAAGATGCCGGTGACCAGCCCGCGGTGCGTGTGGAACCAGCGGTTGGCGATGATCGCGCCGAAGACCAGGGCCATCGCGCCGGTACCGATGCCGATGCTCCCGCCCCAGAGCAGCCAGAGCTGCCACGGCTGGGTCATGACCATGGTGAGGGCGCTCGACACGGCGACGACGACCAGCGCGACGGTGACCGTGCGGCGCACTCCGAAGCGCTCCATGAAGGCGGCGGCGAACGGGGCGACCAGCCCGTAGATCACCAGGTTGAGGCTCACGGCGCCCGAGGTGACCGCCCGCGACCAGCCGAACTCGGCCTCGATGGGCTCCATGAGCACCCCGGTGGAGCTGCGGAAGGCCGCCGCGGCGACCAGGGCGCCGAGGGTGACGGCGGCCACGACCCAGGCGCGGTGCCACCGCGTGCGCGGCGGGTCACCGACGAATGTCCCGGGGTCGTGGGTCACCGGCCCAGCATCCCACTAGGGTCGGCACCGTGACGGAGACGGACCGCTGGGCGAGCGCGACGGCCGGGCTGCCGGCCCCGCTGGTGGTGCTCGACGTCGACGCCTTCGACGCCAACGCCGACGACCTGGTGCGGCGTGCGGGCGGGCTGCCGGTGCGGGTCGCCTCGAAGTCGGTGCGCTGCCGCGCACTGCTCGATCGGGTGCTGCAGCGGCCCGGCTTCGCCGGGGTCATGGCGTATGCCGTTCCCGAGGCGGTCTGGCTGGTCGGGTCGGGCGTGCGCGACGTCTTCGTGGCCTACCCCAGTGTCGACGAGCCGGCGCTTCGGGCGGTGGCCACCGACGACCTGCTGCGCGCCGAGGTGACGGTGACCATCGACTCGGTCGAGCACGTGCGCTGGCTGCGCGACACCCTGGGCGCCGACGTCGCCGGGCTGGGCGTGGCGCTCGACTGCGACGCGTCGCTGCGGGTGGGGCGGGTGCACCTCGGGGTGCGCCGCTCGCCGACCCGGGGCCCGCAGCAGGCGCTGGCCGTCGTGCGCGCAGCGCTGGGGGTCGGCCTCGACGTGCGGGGGATGATGTTCTACGACGCGCAGGTCGCCGGCCTGCCGGATGCCGGGCCGCACGTGCGCACGATGAAGCGCCGTTCGGTGCGTGAGCTGGCGGGGCGGCGGGCCGCCGTCGTGGACGCCGTGCGCGCCGAGGCCGACCTGCGCTTCGTCAACGGCGGCGGCACCGGCAGCCTGCACCGCTTCGGCGGCGACCGGGTCGTCACCGAGCTGGCCGCAGGCTCCGGGCTCTACGCGCCGACCCTGTTCGACGGCTACGACGACTTCAGCCCGCAGCCGGCGATGGCGTTCGCCCTGCCGGTCGTGCGCCGGCCGGGGCCGGGCTACGTCACCGCCTTCGGCGGCGGCTACGTGGCCAGCGGTGAGCCGGGCTGGTCGCGGGTGCCCTCGCCCGTGCGTCGCGGGCTGTCGCTCGTGCGCACCGAGGCGACCGGCGAGGTGCAGACCCCGCTGCGCGGCCCCGCCGCCGACGGGGTGCGGGTCGGGGACCGGGTGTGGCTGCGGGGTGCCAAGGCGGGCGAGCTGCTCGAGCGGTTCGACGTGGTGCACCTCGTGCGTGGGGACGAGCTGGTGGCGACGGTCCCGTCGTACCGCGGTGAGGGAAGGAACTTCGGGTGAGCGAGTGGCGCAACTGGGGTGGCAACGTGCGGGCCACCCCGGCACAGGTGGTGCACGTGGGCACCCGCGAGGGCGTGGCGGATGCCGTGCGGCGTGCGGAAGCGAGCGGCCTGCGGGTGCGGGTGTCCGGTTCGGGGCACTCGTTCACCCCGCTGGTCGCGACCGACGGGCTGCTGCTGCACGTCGACCGGCTGAGCGGCGTGCTGGGGTTCGACCGCGGCACCCGACGGGTGCGGGTGCTCGCCGGCACCCCGCTGCACGTGCTCAACCCGGCACTGCAGGCCCTCGGGCTGGCCCTGCCCAACCTCGGCGACATCGACCGGCAGACGATCAGCGGCGCCATCGCCACCGGCACGCACGGCACCGGAACCCGCCGGCAGGGCATCGCCGCGGCGGTCAGCGGCCTCACCCTGGTGCTGGCCGACGGGTCGACCCTCGAGTGCTCCGCCGAGGTGGAGCCGGACGTCTTCGACGCGGCCCGCATCGGGCTGGGCGCCCTGGGCGTGGTCACCGAGGTCGAGCTGCAGTGCGTGCCGGCCTACCGGCTGCACGCCAAGGAGGCGGCCGCCTCGCTGACCGAGCTGCTGCCCGTCATCCAGGCCGAGGCCGACGCCACCGACCACCTCGACCTGTTGTGGTTCCCGCACTCCGACCGGGTGCTCACCAAGCGCAACGACGTCGTCGGGCCGGGCGAGGGCCCGCCGCCGCTGCCCGCCTGGCGCTCGCGGCTCGAGGACGACCTGCTCGCCAACCGGCTGTTCGAGGGCGTGAACCGGCTGGCCACCGCGCGGCCCACCCTGGTGCCGGCCATCAACCGGCTCAGCTCGCGGCTGCTGGGCTCGCGCGAGTTCGCCGACGACTCGTGGAAGGTGTTCTGCTCGTCGCGCGACGTGCGGTTCGTCGAGAGCGAGTACGCCGTGCCACGGCACAGCGTCGAGGCCGTGCTCACCGAGCTGCGCGCCTGGTTCGCCCGCACCGACGCTGCCGTGCCGTTCCCGGTGGAGGTGCGCTTCATCGCCGCCGACGACGTGTGGCTCTCGACGGCCCACGAGCGCGACAACGCCTACGTGGCCGTGCACCAGTACCACCGGATGGACCCGCGCCCCCTGTTCGCCGCGTTCGAGGCGATCGTGGCTGAGCACGCGGGCCGCCCGCACTGGGGCAAGGTGCACTCACTCGGCACCGAGCGCCTGCGCGAGCTCTACCCCCGCTTCGACGACTTCCGGGCGGTGCGCGAGCGCCTCGACCCCGGCCACCGGTTCACCAACGCGCACATCGCCTCCTTGCTCGACGGCTGAAGACGGTGCTCGTCCCCGAGCGGGAGATCCGGGCTGAGGTGGCCCTCTGCCGGCCCGACGGCCGGCTGAACCCGGCCGCGGTCGGGTGGACCCGGCATCCGCTGCACGACACCAGCCGCATCGGCACCGGCCGGCACGGCTGGGGTCGCAACAAGCGCTGGGAGTACTGGGCGGTGACCACCCCGACCCACCTGGTCGGGGTCACGGTCTCGTCGCTCGACTACGCCGGGGTGCACGCGATCTGGGTGCACGACCGGCGAACCGGCGAGACCATCAGCGCCGACGTCATCGACCCGCTCGCCCGCGGCGCGACCCTGCCACCGCGGTTGGATGCCGGGCCCGCCCGGGCGCGCACGAAGCACCTGTCGATCGACGTCGATCCGGTGGCCGACGGCACCCGTCTGCAGGTCACCGCGCCCCGGCTGCGGCTCGACGTGCTGGCCGCCCGGCCGCCGGGGCACGAGGCGATGGGCGTGGTCGTGCCGTGGTCGCCGCGGCTGTTCCAGTACACCGTCAAGGACGTCGCACGCCCGGCCACCGGGCGGCTGTGGGTCGACGGCCTCGAGCACGCCGTCCCTGCCGGCGAGTCGTGGGCGGTGCTCGACCACGGCCGGGGCCGGTGGCCCTACTCGATGCACTGGAACTGGGGCGCCGGGTCGGGTGTGGTCGAAGGCCGCGTGATCGGCGTGCAGGTCGGCGGCCGCTGGACCGACGGCACCAGCTCGACCGAGAACGCCCTGGTGGTCGACGGCCGCGTGCACAAGGTCAGCGAGGAGCTCGCCTGGGAGTACGACCCGGCTGACTGGCTGGCGCCGTGGCGGGTGCACGGCGAGCTCGTCGACCTCACCTTCACGCCGTTCTGGGACCACGCCTCATCGACCAACCTCGGCGTGCTGGCGCAGCGCGCCGACCAGTGCTTCGGGCACTGGACCGGGTGGATGAGCGACGACGCGGGAGCGCGGGTCGGCGTCGACGGCATCCTCGGGTGGGCCGAGGACGTCCAGAACCGGTGGTGACGGGTCACGTTCAGGCAGAAGCGGATTCGCTGCCGCTACCGCCGCCGGCGTGAGCTCCTCGCGCAGCCGCGGCTCGGTGCGCCGCTCGGGGTGGATGCCGCGCTTGTCGGCGTAGAAGGCGCGCACGAAGTCCATGTCGGCGACCACGTCGCTCGTGGCGGTGAAGGTGGGGCCGAACCCGGAGGTGCGCGACGGGCCGTCGATGAAGGCCAGCGAGATCGGCAGCTTGGTCGTGCGCGAGAGGCGCCAGAAGCCCGACTTCCAGTACTCGCCCTGGGTGCGGGTGCCCTCGGCGGCCAGGATCAGCAGGAACGGCTCACCGCTCCTCGCCTCGCGCACCAGCTCGCGGACCACCGACCCGGGGTTGGCGCGGTCGAGCGGGATGCCGCCGAGCCGGGGGAGCAGCCAGCCGAGCGGCCCGCGGAACAGCTCCTTCTTGATGAGCACCCGCGGGGCGACGCCGCCGCGCCACATGATGAGCAGCATCATCACGAAGTCCCAGTTGGAGGTGTGCGGAGCCCCCACGAGGATGCCGCTGCGGGGCACCTCGCCGACGGCGGTCCACCGGGTCGCCCACAGCACGAACCTGGCCAGCCGGCTCAGCATCACGGGTCCTCTCCCGGACCCCGCCGCGACGGCAGCGTCCTGCGCCACCACGGTACGGGAGGCCCGGTGGCGCCTCGGTCGGCAGTCAGTAGCGCAGCCGCAGGCGCGGCGCCCGGAACCACGGGTCGAAGTAGGTGCCGAACCGGGCACGGGCCTCGGCGATGCGCCCGGCCGGGTCGTCGAGCAGCACGTCGACGCCGTGACCGAAGCTCAGCGCGTCGACCGGCAGGCCCTCCAGCCGCTCCAGCGAGGTCACCCATGCCTCGGCGTCCGAGCCGACGGCCGCGGAGAAACCGCCCCACAGGGTGTCACCGGCCAGCAGCACCGACCGCCCGCCGACCCGGGCCACGACGCACACCGACCCCGGGGTGTGCCCGGGCGTGTGCACCACCTGCAGCAACGCTCCACCGAGGTCGAGCACCTGCCCGTCCGACAGCGCGACCGGCTCGAACGCGGGGAACACCTCGCCGTAGAGCGACCCGGCGCAGGTGCGCACGGGGTCGCCGGTGCGCACCGCCTCACCGTCACCGGGGTGCAGGTGGACGGGGATGCCGTGCGCGGCCCACCGCGCTCCGTCACCGACGTGGTCGAAGTGGCCGTGGGTGGCGACCACCGCGGTCACCGCGGTGGGGATGACGCCGGCCTCGAGCAGGGTCTGGTCGAGCAGGTCGGCCCCGAGGCCGCTGCCACAGTCGACCAGGGCGGCCCGCTGCCCGGTGACGAGGTAGGCGGCGGCGTCCCAGGCGTGGGTGATGCCGGGCCCCGCCACCTGCCACAGCCCGTCGGACAGCCATACCGGGGTGCCCGGGCCCGCGGCCCGACCGCCCGCCGGCGCCGCCGCAGCCGTCGTCATGGCGCCCCCACGAGGTCCGGCGCGGCCGGAGTGGGCCGGTCCGGCGGGGGCAGCGAGATGACGCAGGCACTGACCCACTCCAGCTGGGGAAGCGGCATCGGGCGCACCGGCCCCACGACGTCGAGGTCGGTGCGCAGGCGCAGGTCGGTGCTCGATGCGCCGACCCACACCGTGTGCCGGCCGGGGTCGACGATCCGCTCGGTGCGCCCGGCGTGCGCGAAGGCACCGGCCGGCACGGTGAAGGTGACCCGCACCGACCTCCCGGCTGGAACGGCGACCCGGGTGAAGCCGAGCAGCTCGAGCGCCGGCCGGGACACCTCCCCCACGTGATCACGGGCGTAGAGCTGCACGACGTCCTCACCGTCGAGCGCCCCGGTGTTGCTGACGGTCAGCGACAGCTGCACCTGCCCGTCGACACCCACCGTCGGGCTGGACACGGCCAGGTCGGTGTACGCGAACGGGCTGTACCCCAGCCCGTGCCCGAAGGCGAAGCGCGGGCGAGTGGTCTCGTCGAGGTAGTGGTGCCGCGCCAGCGGCTTCGAGGAGTGGTGCACCGGTTGCTGCCCGGCGCCCCGGGCGAAGGTGATCGGGCAGCGGCCCGACGGGTTGAGCTCGCCGAACACCACACGGGCCAGGGCGTCGGCGCCGGCCTCTCCGCCGAACCAGACGCTCAGCAGGGCGGCCGCGTCGTCGCACACCCCCAGGTCGAGCCCGCGGCCGGCCGTGATGACCGCGACGGTGGGGGTACCGGTGGCCAGCACGGCGGCCACCAGTTCGGGCTGGGACCCCGGCAGGGTCAGGGTGTGCCGGTCGGTGCCCTCACCGACGGTGCCGGTGCCGAAGTGCCCCGGCCGGTCCCCGACCAGGACGATCACGACGTCGGCGTCGCGCGCGGCCCGGGCCGCCTCCTCGATCCCGGCCGGGTCGTCGCGGTACCCGGCATCCGGCCCGCCGGTGAAGGTGGCCTCGACCAAGCCGCGGGTTGCGAGGTGGCCAGCCGGGCGGCAGGCCACCACGGGGACCACCTGCGCGCCGTGCCGATCGGCGACCTCGCACAGGGCCTGCAGCAAGGTCGGCACCTTTGGGCCGCAGGCGAACCGGTCTTCGTGGAAGCGGTAGCCGACGTGGTTGGGCCACGAGTAGCTGCCGGCCAGCACGCTCGGGTCGTCGACCCACGGGCCGACCACCGCAACCCGGCGGACACCGCGCAATGGCAGCACGCCGTCGTTGCGCAGCAGGGTGACCGACCGGTCAGCCAGCGCCCGCGCCGCGTCGCGCGCGGCGGATGGGTCGAGCGGCACGTGCGGGTCCGGGGGGCAGGGGTGCTCGAAGAGGCCGAGCCGGAACTTCAGCGTCAGCACCCGGGCCACGGCCGCGTCCAGCAGCGCGACCGGCACGCGCCCGGCATCCACGGCCGCCACCAGGGCCGGGTAGTGGTCGGGCTCGGGCAGCTCGAGGTCGACGCCGGCGGCCAGCGCCAGCGCGGCGGACTGCTCGCGGTCGGCCGCCACGTGGTGGGCGGTGACCAGGAAGTTGAGCGCCCAGTAGTCGCTGACCACCGGCCCGTCGAAGTGCAGCCGCCGGCGCAGCAGCCCGTCGAGCAGGGCTGTCGAGCCGGTGACCGCGTCGCCGTCGATGTCGTGGTACCCGCTCATGACGGCCGCGACCCCGGCGGACACCGCGGCGGCGAATGGCGGCAGGTGCACGTCGGTGAGCTCGCGCCACCCGGCGTGCACCGGGGCGGTGTTGTGCCCGGCCTCGGGGGCTGCGTGGCCGACGAAGTGCTTGGCGCACGCGCCGACACCGGCCGACTGCAGGCCGCGGACGTAGGCGGCGCCGAGGGTCGAGACCAGCAGCGGGTCCTCCCCGATGCACTCCTCGACGCGCCCGAAGCGATGGTCGCGGGCGATGTCGAGGACGGGCGCGAGGCCGAGGTGGATGCCGAGCCCGGCCAGCTGCTGACCCACGGCCGCGGCGGCGGCGCCCACGTGCTCGGGGCTGAAGGTGGCACCCCACGCGAGCGCCGACGGCAGGACGGTGGCCCCCGGGGCCATCAGCCCGGTCAGGCACTCCTCGTGCACCAGGGCCGGGATGCCCAGGCGGGTGCCGTCGACGAGGAACCGCTGCACGGCACCCACCTGTTCGGCCGTCAGCGGCGGTGGCGTCGGCCCGGACCCGTAGGGCCGGGTGAGGCTGCCGAACCCGTGCGGCTGAGCGGTGCGCAGGACGGCGAGGAACGTGCCGTCCGCGAAGGCGGCCTGGTGCTCGTCGCGTTCGTTCACCCAGACCCCGGTGAGCTGGGCGACCTTCTCCTGCGTGCTCATGGCGGCGAGCAGCGCTGCGGCGCGGGCCTGCGGCGGGGCGGTCGGCTCGAGCCACGGCCGAGCGGCAGCGACGGCTCGCGCCCCGTCACCGTTGGTGGCTGGTGCCTCGTCGTGCTGCGGCAGGGTCGGAAGCGGTTGCACGGGTGGGCGGTCGGCGTCGGACCACTCGCACAGGTCGACCTCGGTCGGCGCCGCGGACGGGTCGTGCGGCACCAGCAGGGTGAGCAGCTGGTGCCCGTGCAGCTCGATCCGCAGGTGCCGCCCGCCGAGCCGGATGCCGGCGCTGGTAGGGGCGCCGGAGGTCTCGAAGACCCGGATGACGGTGACCGGTAGGGCCGGGTCCTCGGGGGCCTTGAGCACGGTCAGGGCGGCGGTGCCGTCGGTGACGCACGCGAACGACGCGTTGCCGGGCAACGTGCCGGGGTGCGCTCCCTCCCGCGCGACGGTGACCGGGTCGACCAGCGTCGCGGCCGCCTCGACGACAGCAGCGGATGCCGGCCGAGCGGGGTCGGGCGTGAACGGCACCAGGCGCACCCGGAAGCGGTGGGTGCCGATGTCGAGGTGCGGCAGCTCCGGGTCGGTGGCCGCCGGCGCCGGGTCGTGCCAGGCGTACAGCGGTGAGCGGGCCAGCGTGAGGCCGACGTCGGCGGTAGGCGCGAAATTGGCTGCATCGCAACGGGTGTCGATGTCCGCAGCGCTCAGCCCCTCGACCGCCACCCCCAGCCCGGTGGGGGCGCCGTCGACCAGGCCGGTGACGGCCAGCCAGGAGTGCAGCGGCTCCTCGGAGCCGTCCGCGGCGCGCGTGGTGCTGCCGTAGGGCACCTCCCACCGCGCCTCCGGGCCGGCGGGGGAGGCGGGGGAGGCGGGGGAGGCGGGGGAGGCGGGGGAGGCGCCGACGATCGCGGTCCGGAAGCGCAGCTTGGCCACGGTGTGCGGCGCGGCCCAGGTCAGCCGGGCTCGCACCTCCACAAAGGGGTCACCGGCGCAGAGCAAGTAGTCCTCGACCAGCCGGTTCGGGCCCAGCGTGCTGACCACGCGCAGGGACCACCGCACCGGGCCGTCCTCGAGCACGGTGGGCTGCGCGTCGCCGAAGGCGTGCGCCCCGCCGGCGAACTGGCGCACCCGGTGCCCCCAGGTGTCGCTGTCGTCGGCCAGGGATACGGCGTGCGCGCCGTCGCCGAGCACGTTGGGCCCGCGGGCTGTGCGCAGCAGCACCGGGCGACCGGTGGCACGGTCGAGCTCGAGGCGCACCAGGCCGTTGTCGAGCACCGGTTCCTCACCCTCGCGCAGACTCCGCTCCGCCGCCGCCCGTCCGGTGCCGCCCGCGGCGGGCCGCAGCCGCAGCGCCCGGTAGCCCAGCCCGTGCACGTCGACCCGCACCAGCAACCGTCGGGCCCAGCCACCCATCGTGGTCTCGCCGGGCACGGCCTGGCTGACCAGCACCGCGCCGGTGGTGGCGTCCTCGACCTGCAGCGGCCCCGGCTCACCGTGGGCGTGCGGGATCTCGACGGTCGTGCTGGTGTCGGCAGGGTGCGGGTTGAACGCCAGGTAGCACTGGGTGTCGGGCTGGAACGGCAGCTCGACGCGCGCGGCCAGGCTCTGCAGGGCACGGTCGGTGGCGCGGTCGGCGACGGTTGCCGCATAACCGAGCTGGTCGCGGGCGTCGTCGTAGGCGGCCGGGATGGCGGTGCCGGCCAGGGTGTCGTGGAACTGGTTGAACAGGGTCACCTTCCACGCGTCGGCCAGCTCGGCACGCGGGTAGCTGAGCCCGGCCACGCCGGCTGCGACGGTGGCCCAGCGCTCGGCACGCAGCAGCGAGCGCTCGGCCCGCCGCATCCACCGCTTCATGTCCTGGTGCGCGCTGTAGCACCCGACCGAGTGCCGGTGCAGGTCGCCGGCCACCTCGGGGAGCGCCGCGCCGTCGTGCGCAGCGAAGAACGCCCCGAGGGTCGAGGGGCGCAGCTGCGGCAGGTCGGTGAAGCCGTGCAGCCGTCGCAGCGTGTCGAGGTTCTCGCGAGTGGGGCCGCCACCGTGGTTGCCGACGCCGTAGAAGATCGCGACGTCACCGTCTGGGGACAGCAGCCCGAGCGACTTGTCGATGTGCCCGGCGATGTCCCAGCGCGAGGTGCCGTACTCGTTGGGGATGCGGAACGCCGTCACCACGGCGCCATCCGGCCCCACCCAGCGGAACGGACCTGCGGGCAGCTGCTGCTCGTGGGGACCGGGGCGCAGGAACGCGTAGCGGGTGAGCCCGGCGCCGGCCAGCAGCTGCGGCAGGGATGCCGGGTGGCCGAAGCTGTCCTGGCACAGGCCGATGTCGGTGCGCACCCCGAAGGCGCGGGCCAGGTAGCGCTGTCCGTGCAGGGCCTGGCGGGCCAGCGACTCCCCGAGCGGGAGGTTGGTGTCGGGTTCGACCCACCAGCCGCCGGCCAGCTGCCAGCGGCCGGTGGCCACGTGACGGGCGATCTCGGCGTGCTGGGCGGGGTCGGTGTCGGCCAGCCAGTCGAGGAACACCACCTGGTTCTGGGTGAACACGAACTCGGGGTACTCGGCCAGGCGGTCCAGTGCGGAGGCGAACGTGGCCCGCACCTCGGCACGACCCTCCGGTGCGCACCAGGTCCACACCGGGTCGATGTGGGCGTTGCCGATCATGTGGGCGGTACGACGGGCGAGCGTAGGGCTCATGATGGTCTCCGTGGCGGTACTCGCTGTTTGGTTCCGGCCACTCACTCGAGCGTAGTCGGCGGTTCTCGCGGACCGAAGTGCATCCCGGGGCAACTGCCACAGCGGTTCTCAGCAGACCGACAAGGCGCCGGATGCCGTGCGCACCCACGCCCGCCGGGAGGAGGATGGCGGGGGAGACAGGAGCTGCAATGCCGACCGACCTCGAACGTCCACCCCGCGAGCCCCGCCTGCCGCCCCGCTGGTTCGTCCGCCTCTTCTGGCAGCTGCACCGCGCCCTGTTCCGCGCCACTGGCGGCCGGCTCGGCCTGTGGGCCCCCACCAAGCGCTGGGGCACCCTGCGGCTGACGACGACCGGACGCCGCACCGGGCAGGCGCGACACGTCATCCTCGGCTACCTCGAGGACGGGCCGAACCTCGTGACCCTCGCGATGAACGGCTGGGACCCCGCCGAGCCCGCCTGGTGGCTCAACCTGCAGGCGCACACCGAGGCCGAGGCCGAGCTCGCCGGGGCACGCCTGCAGGTCACCGGCCGCGCCGCCGTGGGCGAGGAGCGCGACCGGCTGTGGGCCCGCTGGGGCGAGGTCGACGCGAACCTCGACGCCTACGCGAGCCGCCGGCCACACGGCACGGCCGTCGTGGTGCTCGAGCCGGTGCCGTCCACCCGCTCGGGGTGAGGCACGAGAAACCCGTCGGCGCGAGCATGGGGCCCATGAGCAGCCGTCTGCCCCGCAGGGCCCCCAGGCCCCACAAGGAGCGGCACGAGCTCAAGGACGTCGGCTACGAGATCTTCATCGCGGCCATCTCGGTACTGTCGATCGTCAACATCATCCTGATGGGCGTCGTGCACGAAGAGAGCCTGGACACGGTGCTGTTCGCGATGAACGTGCTGCTCACGCTCATCCTCTTCGGCGACTTCGTCTACCGGCTGATCACCGCGCCGTCCCGACGGGCCTACTTCTTCAAGCAGTTCGGCTGGGCCGACCTGCTCGCGAGCCTGCCCGTGGCGGAGCTGAAGATCCTGCGCGTGTTCAGGCTCATCAGGGTCTTCCGCCTGCTGCGGGCCAACGGCGTCCGGGTGATCGGCAACCGGTTGATGCGCAACCGCGCCGGCAGTGCCCTGCTGACCCTGCTGCTGATGGGCATCCTGGTGCTCGAGTTCGGCAGCCTGTGGATGCTGGCCCTCGAGGAGGGGGCTCCCGACGCCAACATCGTCACGGCGTCGGACGCGCTCTGGTACACGATCGTCACCATCTCGACCGTCGGCTACGGCGACCAGTACCCGGTGACCACCCAGGGTCGGGTGCTCGGCGCGATCATCATCGTCATCGGGGTCGGCATCTTCGGCACGTTCACCGGCTACCTGGCCAACGTCTTCCTCGCGCCCAAGCCTCCCAAGGAGGAGGTGGAGGTGCTCGAGACGCGCGAGCGGGTCGAGCACCTGCGGATGCTCATGGCGGAGCAGCGGAAGACGATCGACCAGCTCGACAAGCTGCTCACCGACGAGCTGACCGAGCCCGGCTCCTAGGGGCAGGGCTCAGGCGCCGCGGTGCCGTCCGGCGCGTCGAGGCGGGCGACGCGGCGCCGCTCGGTGCGCGAGCTGCTGGCGGTGCGCACGGAGTCGATGGTGAGCAGCACCAGCGCCAGCCAGACGATGCCGAACCCGACCCACAACCGGGCGCTGACGTGCTCGCCCAGGACGAACACGCCGACGAGCAGCTGCAGCACCGGGGTGACGAACTGGATGAGGCCGACCGTCACCAGCGGCAGGCGTCGGGCGGCGGCGGCGAAGAGCAGCAGCGGCACGGCCGTGACCACGCCGGCGAGCACGAGCAGCGTGGTGTGCCCGGTGCCTGAGTCGAGGAAGGTGGTCTCGCCGCGCGCGACGAGGATGCCGAGCACCACCACCGCGACCGGCGCGAGCACGGTGGTCTCGGCCGCGAGCGAGTGCATCGCCTCCAGGCTCGCGCCGACCTTCTTCTTGGTGAGCCCGTACAGGCCGAACGAGAACGCCAGGCTGAGCGCGATCCAGGGCAGCACCCCGCCGGCCACCGCGAGGTAGACCGAGGCGAACGCACCGATCGCGACGGCAGCCCACTGCAGCGGGCGCAGCCGCTCGCCGAGCACGACGACGCCGAGCGCCACCGTGACGATCGGGTTGAGGAAGTAGCCCAGCGCCGCCTCGTAGGTGCGGCCGGTGAGCACCGCCAGCACGTAGATCGTCCAGTTGGTGGCGATGAGCAGGGCCGCGATGGTGATGCCGCCGACCAGCTTCGGCCGCGCGACGAACGGCCGGATCCAGCCCAGGTCGCGCCGCACGAGCAGCACCAGGGCACACACGGCGAGGGTCCACAGGATGCGGTGGCCCAGGATCTCGAAGGCACCGGACGGCTCGAGCGCCGCGAAGTAGAGCGGGAACAGTCCCCAGATGCCGTAGGCGAGGAACCCGTAGATCGTTCCCTTGCGCACCTCCTCCGCGTCGTTCGCGTCGGGTGCGCCGTCCCCCTCGACCGCCGGTGGGGGCGGTGCGGTCACTCCACCGTCCAGGTGTCGTGCCCGCGCAGCAAGGTGGCGAGGTCGTCGTCGGTGGCGGGGCCGCCGGCGCTGTCGACGGCGGCGCGCACCTGGTCGCGCACCAGGTCGTCGTAGCTCGGCCGCTCGACCTGGCGGAAGATGCCCATCGGCACGTGCGACATCTCGGGAGTGTCGAGGCGGGACAGCTGGAAGGCCTGCCCCGGGTCGTCGAGGGTGGGGTCGTGCACCACGACCGCACCCGACTCGCCGGTGGCGGCCTCGGCCTCGCCGATGAACTTCATCGTGCCCGACCCCTTGCGCACCAGCAGCTTGCGGTCGCCCTCGGGGCCGACGCTCACCGGCTCACCGGTGCGCAGCCGCACGATGCGGGCCTCCTGCTGGCTGCGGTCCTTGAGCACCTCGAAGGCGCCGTCGTTGAAGATCGGGCAGTTCTGGTAGATCTCGACCAGCGCGGTGCCCCGGTGCTCGGCCGCCGCCTTGAGGATGCCGGTGAGCTCGGCCCGGTCGCTCTCCATCGCCCGTGCGACGAAGGTCGCCTCGGCGCCCAGGGCCAGCGAGACCGGGTTGAACGGGGTGTCGACCGACCCGACGGGGGAGGACTTGGTGACCTGTCCGAGCCGGCTCGTGGGGGAGTACTGCCCCTTGGTGAGGCCGTAGATCTGGTTGTTGAAGAGCAGGATCGTCATGTTGACGTTGCGGCGCAGCGCGTGGATCAGGTGGTTGCCGCCGATCGACAGGGCGTCGCCGTCACCGGTGACGACCCACACCGACAGGTCGGGCCGGCTGGTGGCCAGGCCGGTGGCGATCGCCGGCGCCCGGCCGTGGATCGAATGCATGCCGTAGGTGTCGAGGTAGTACGGGAAGCGGCTCGAGCAGCCGATGCCGGAGACGAAGACGATGTTCTCGCGCTTCAGGCCGAGCTCGGGCAGGAAGGACTGCACCGCGGCGAGGATGACGTAGTCGCCGCAGCCGGGGCACCAGCGCACCTCCTGGTCGGAGGTGAAGTCGCGCTTGGTCTGCTTCCCGGCGTCGTCGGGAAGGTGCGGGATGGAGCGCAGGCCGCTGACCGGCATCCCCAGGTCGGTGGCGGTCACGAGAGCTCCTCGAGGGTCGTTGAGATGACGTCGGCGAGCTCGACCGTGGAGAACGGCAGGCCACGCACCGACGTGTGCGAGCGGACGTCGACGAGGAACTGGGCCCGCAGCAGCATCGACAGCTGGCCCAGGTTCATCTCGGGCACGACCACCCGGTCGTAGTCGTGCAGCAGCTTGCCCAGGTTGCTGGGGAACGGGTTGACGGTGGTGAGGTGGGCGCGGGCGACGGGGTGGCCGGCGTTGCGGACCACCCGGGTCGCGGCCGCGATCGGCCCGTAGGTGGAGCCCCAGCCCAGCACGAGGATGCGGGCGTTGCCGCTCGGGTCGTCGATCTCGAGGTCGGGCACCACGATGCCGTCGACCTTGGCCTGGCGCAGGCGGGTCATCAGGTCGTGGTTGTCGGGGTCGTAGCTGATGTTGCCCGTGACGTCGGCCTTCTCGATGCCCCCGATGCGGTGCATCAGGCCCGGAGTGCCGGGGACGGCCCACGGCCGGGCCAGGGTCTCCTCGTCGCGCAGGAACGGGTGGAAGACCGGCTCGCCCTTGGCGTCGGTGTCGTTGGGGGCGCTCGCGAACTCGACGTGCAGGTCGGGGAGGGTGTCGACGGACGGGATCGCCCACGGCTCGGACCCGTTGGCGAGGTAGCCGTCGGACAGCAGGAACACCGGGGTGCGGTAGGTGGTGGCGATGCGCACGGCATCAATGGCCGCGCGGAAGCAGTCGGCGGGCGTCTGCGGGGCCACGATCGGCACCGGGGACTCGCCGTTGCGGCCGAACATCGCCTGAAGCAGGTCGGCCTGCTCGGTCTTGGTCGGCAGCCCGGTGGAGGGGCCGCCACGCTGCACGTCGACGATGACCAGCGGCAGCTCGAGCGACACGGCCAGGCCGATGGCCTCGGACTTCAGGGCCACGCCGGGGCCGGAGGTGGTGGTGACCCCGATGGCACCGCCGAAGCTGGCGCCGATGGCGATGCCGATGCCGGCGATCTCGTCCTCGGCCTGCAGCGTGGTGACGTCGTGCCGCTTGAGCGCGGCCAGCGAGTGCAGGATGTCGGACGCCGGGGTGATGGGGTAGGACCCCAGCACCAGCGGGAGGCCGGCGCGGTGGGCGGCGGCGACCAGGCCCAGCGCCAGGGCGTGGTTGCCGGTGATGTTGCGGTAGGTGCCGGACGGCATCGCGGCCGGGGCGACGACGTACGAGGAGGCGAAGTCCTCGGTGGTCTCGCCGTAGTTCCAGCCGGCGCGGAGGGCGGCCAGGTTGGCCGCGAGGATGTCGGGCCGGGCGCCGAACTTGCGGGTGAGGAAGTCCTCGGTGCCGGTGGTGGGGCGGGTGTACATCCACGACAGCAGGCCGAGGGCGAACATGTTCTTCGCCCGCTCCTTCTCCTTGCGGGTGAGGCCGGGGAAGTCGGCGAGGGCCTCGACGGTGATGCTCGTGAGGGCCACCGGGTGCACGTGGAAGGAGTCGAGGGAGCCGTCGTCGACCGGGCTGGCCGTGTAGCCGACCTTGGCCAGGTTGCGGGTGGTGAACTCGTCGGTGTTGACGATGATCGTGGCACCACGGGGCACGTCACCCAGGTTGGCCATCAGCGCCGCCGGGTTCATCGCCACGAGCACGTCGGGGGCGTCGCCCGGCGTGAGGACGTCGTGGTCGGCGAAGTGCAGCTGGAAGCTGGAGACGCCGGGCAGGGTGCCCTGGGGGGCACGGATCTCGGCCGGGAAGTTCGGCAGCGTCGACAGGTCGTTGCCCATCGCGGCCGTGTCGCTCGTGAAGCGGTCTCCGGTGAGCTGCATCCCGTCGCCCGAGTCGCCGGCGAAACGGATCACCACATGGTCGAGGGCGTGCACGGTATTGCTACTCACGGTTCACCCTGGGATGTCGACGAAGAATCGATGGCTGCTGTGCCTGAGGGTGTGCCGCCGCGGGCGCAGCGTTTCCCATCGTACGTCCAGCGCCGCCGGTGTCCACGGATGTCCATGAAATGTACACAACATGTCCGGCAGGTTGAGCCGCTGCTGCCCCGGCCGGGGCCGGGGGATGGGGTGCTGCGGGGGGCGCGCCGGGTCGCGCGCGGTGCATCACTCCTGCGGTGGTGCGCTGGGTGCGGTGCTGCGGGGGGCGCGCCGGGTCGCGCGCGGTGCATCACTCCTGCGGTGGTGCGCTGGGTGCGGTGCTGCGGGGGGCGCGCCGGGTCGCGCGCGGTGCATCACTCCTGCGGTGGTCCGCGGGGTGCGGTGCTGCGGGGGGCGCGCCGGGTCGCGCGCGGTGCATCACCGCAACGGTGGACCTGGGCGTCGGCGAGCCGCCGGGACCAACAGCCCCGCACGCGACACGAGCACGGTGCTGCACACCTGGAGGGCGGACGCCGGCACCCCGATGTGGCTACGCTGACCGGTATGGAGGGTTACGCAGCGGCAGCAGCGGTGGTGCTGGCCGGCATCCTGCTGGTCACCGCGGCGATGATCGCCCGCCGCCTGGTCGCCCCCCGCGCGGTCACCGAGAAGGGTCTGCGCACCTACGAGTCGGGCGTCGACCCGGTGGGGTTCGGCTGGGCGCAGAGCCAGATCCGCTACATCTCGTTCGCCTTCCTCTACGTGGTGTTCGCGGTCGACGCGGTCTACCTCTTCCCGTGGGCGCTGGTGCTGCGCGACCCCAACCTCGGTGTCGCGTCGCTGGTCGAGGTGGCCGTCTTCGTCGGCGTCATCCTCGTGGGGCTCGTCCATGCCGGCCGCCGGGGCCTGCTGCGCTGGACGGCCTGACGCCACGGACCAGCGGCCCGACACGATGAGCCCCGTGGAGACTCCCGGGCCGGGCACCGACCCACTGCTTCGCGCCCACCGCGCCCCGTCGCCGCGCACCCTCGTCGACGTGCTGCGTTCCACGGCCGACGGCCACCCCGACTCCCCGGCCATCGACAACGGCCGCGAGGTGCTCACCTACGACGAGCTGCTCGCGGCGGCGGGTGACGTCGCGACCGCGCTGCGCGACGAGGGCGTCGGGCGGGGCGACCGGGTGGGCGTGCGCATCCCCAGCGGCACCACTGACCTCTACGTCGCCATCGTCGGCATCCTGCTGGCCGGTGCCGCGTACGTGCCGGTCGACCACGACGACCCCGACGAGCGGGCCCGCCTGGTGTTCAACGAGGCCGGGGTGGCCGCGGTGGTCACCGCCGACCTGGTCATCCTGTCGACCGAGGATGCCGCCCAGCCGGCGCCCGAAGAGGACCCTCACCTCACCGACGACGCCTGGATCATCTTCACCTCCGGCTCCACCGGCACGCCGAAGGGCGTCGCGGTCAGCCACCGCAGCGCCGCCGCGTTCGTCGACGCCGAGGCGCGGATGTTCCTGCAGGACAAGCCGATCCGCCCGGGTGACCGGGTGATGGCCGGCCTCAGCGTGGCCTTCGACGCGAGTTGCGAGGAGATGTGGCTCGCCTGGCGCTACGGCGCCTGCCTCATCCCGGCCCCGCGATCGCTCGTCAAGTCGGGCATGGACCTCGGCCCGTGGCTGCGGGCCAACGACATCACCATCGTCTCCACCGTGCCCACCCTCGTCGCGCTCTGGCCGGCGGCGGCGCTCGACCACGTGCGCCTCCTCATCCTCGGCGGTGAGGCGTGCCCGCCTGAGATCGGCGCCCGACTGGCCACCGCTCGCCGCGAGGTCTGGAACACCTACGGCCCCACCGAGGCCACGGTGGTGGCGTGCGGCGCCCGGCTCACCGGCGAGCCGCCGGTGCGCATCGGCCTGCCGCTCGACGGCTGGGACCTCGCCGTCGTCGACCGCCAGGGCAACCGGGTGCCCGACGGCGAGCCGGGCGAGCTGATCATCGGCGGGGTCGGGCTGGCCCGCTACCTCGACCCTGCCAAGGACGCCCAGGGGTACGCCGCGATGCCCACCCTGGGCTGGGAGCGCGCCTACCGCAGCGGCGACATCGTGCGGTTCGACGGCGAGGGGCTGGTGTTCAACGGCCGGGCCGACGACCAGGTCAAGGTCGGCGGGCGGCGCATCGAGCTCGGCGAGGTCGACAGCGCCCTGCTCTCGCTCCCCGGGGTGAGCGGCGCGGCGGCGGCGGTGCGCCGCAGTGAGGCCGGCAACAGCCTGCTGGTCGGCTACGTCACCACCGAGCCGGGCTTCGACGCCAAGGCGGCGGTCGAGCAGCTGCGTCGCACGATGCCGGCCGCGTTGGTCCCGCGGCTGGCCGTGGTCGGCACCCTGCCGACCCGCACCTCCGGCAAGATCGACCGCGATGCGCTGCCCTGGCCGCCGCCCGCGCGACCGGGCAGCGCGGCATCCGAGCAGGCGCCGGGCGTCGAGGGCACCGCGGCCTGGGTGGCGGGCCACTGGGCCGCCATCCTCGGCGGCGCGCCGTCCGGCCCCGACGACGACTTCTTCGACCTCGGCGGGGGCAGCCTCACCGCGGCCCAGCTCGTGAGCCGGCTGCGCGACCGCTTTCCCGAGGTCACCGTCGCCGACGTCTACGACCACCCCGGGCTCGGCGAGCTGGCCGCCGCCCTCGACGACATGGCCACGCCCACCGGCCGGCAGAACTCGGCGGTGCTCCCGGTGCCGCTGAAGACCCAGGCCGCCCAGGTCGTCGCGTCCGTCGGCCTGCGCTCCATCGGCGCCCTGCGCTGGCTCACCTGGGTCGGCCTCGGCGCGCTCGTGGGCCGCGGCGTCCTCGGCATCGACTGGCTCCCCGACGTGCGCTGGGGCTGGGTCTTGCTCGGCTGGCTGCTGCTCGTCAGCCCGCCCGGCCGGGTCGTGCTCGGCGCCGCGGCCGCGCGGGTCGTGCTGCACGGCGTCGGCCCGGGCCGCTACCGGCGCGGCGGTGCGGTGCACCTGCGGCTGTGGCTCGCCGAGCGCCTCGTCGACGAGCTCGGGTCCACCAACCTCTCGTCGGCACCCCTGGTGAAGGTCTACGCCCGCCTGCTCGGGTGCCAGGTCGGCGAGCACGTCGACCTGCACAGCGTGCCCCCGGTCACCGGGCTGCTCAGCCTGGGCCGGGGCTGCTCGGTCGAGCCCGAGGTCGACCTCTCCGGCCACTGGCTCGACGGCGGCCACCTGCACATCGGCCGGGTGAGCGTCGGCGCCGACGCCCGGGTCGGTGCGCGCAGCACCCTGCTGCCCGGTGCCAACGTCGGCGACGGCGCTGAGGTGGCGGCCGGCTCCGCGGTGTTCGGCGTGATCCCCGCGGGGGAGGCGTGGTCAGGCGCCCCGGCGCTGTTCTCGGGCCTCGCCCGCGGCCCGTGGGGCGACGACCGGCCCCCGAACCGGCCGGCCTGGCTCGGGGCCTACGCGGCCTCGGCCGTGGTGCTGTCGCTGCTGCCGATCGCCGCCGTGGTGGCAGGGGTCGCGGTGACCGCGCCCGCGCTCACCGGGGCGACCGGCATCGCGGATGCCGTGCTCGCGGCGGCGCTCTGGCTCCTGCCCGCGACCGTGGTCGGGGTGGTGGTGCTCGCCGCGCTGGTGCTCGTGGCGGTGCGGCTGCTCTCGCTGGGGTTGGAGGTCGGGCACCACCCGGTGCACGGCCGGCAGGCGTGGCAGGCGTGGTCGATCCTGCGAGTGCTCGACGAGGCCCGCACCTGGCTGTTCCCGCTCTACTCCTCGGGGCTCACCCCGGCCTGGCTGCGCGCCCTGGGGGCCGACATCGGCTCCGACGTCGAAGCCTCCACCGTGTTGATGATCCCACCGTTCGTGCGGGTCGGCTCCGGCGCCTTCCTCGCCGACGACACCCTCGTCGGCGGCTACGAGCTCGGCGGTGGTTGGCTGCGGGTCGAGCACGTGCGGGTCGGCAAGGGAGCCTTCGTCGGCAACTCCGGGATGGCCGCGCCCGGCCGCCGGGTGCCGAAGAAGGCGCTGGTGGCCGTGCTCTCGGCGGCGCCCCAGCGCGGCGCCGCCAAGGCGGGCACGTCATGGCTGGGCAGCCCGCCGCGCCCGCTGCGGCGCGACCACGACGACTCCGACACGGCCCGCACCTACGCCCCGGCGCGCCGCCTGAAGGTGGCCCGGGCCCTGGTCGAGGTGTGCCGGGTCGTGCCGGTCTGGCTGCATGTGGCGCTGGTGGTGCTGGCGGCGGCAGCCCTGGCCGGCCTGCTCGAGCGGGGGCCGGTGTGGGCCGTGCTGCTCGGTGGCCCGGTGCTGCTGGTCACCGGCCTGCTCGCCGGTGCGCTCACCGTGCTCGCCAAGTGGCTGCTGGTGGGCCGGATGCGCCCCTCCGAGCACCCGCTGTGGAGCTCGTTCGTCTGGCGCAACGAGCTGGCCGACACCTTCGTCGAGGTCGTGGCCGCGCCCTGGTTCGCGCGGGCCGCCACCGGCACCGCGGTGCTCAACGCGTGGCTGCGGGCGATGGGGTCACGGATCGGGCGCGGCGTCTGGTGCGAGACCTACTGGCTGCCCGAGGCCGACCTCATCGACCTGCGGGCCGGTGCCACCGTCGGCCGGGGGTGCGTCGTGCAAACTCACCTGTTCCACGACCGCATCCTGTCGATGGATCGTGTCACCATCGCCGACGGCGGAACACTGGGCCCGAACTCGGTGATCCTGCCGGCGGCCCGGATCGGCCGGCACGCCACGGTCGGCCCGGTGTCGCTGGTGATGCGCGGCGAGTCGGTGCCCGACAAGACGAGATGGATCGGCAACCCGGTCGGACCCTGGACGGAGGACGAGTGAACGGCGTCGACCCCTACCTGCCGGGCCACGGTGACGTGCGGTTCCAGGTCGACCACTACGACCTCGACCTGCAGTACAAGGTCTCCGACAACCACCTCGAGGGCCGGGCCCACCTCGTCCTGACGGCGCTCGAGGACCTGCCCGACCTGGTGCTCGACCTGCACGCCCTGCAGGTCACCTCGCTGCGCCTCACCGGCGCCTCCGTCGCCCGATGGACCCACCGGGCCTCCCGGCTGCGCATCCGCCTGCGGGCCCCGGTCGCCGCCGGCACCGAGCTCGGGGTGACCGTCGCCTACCGCGGCCGGCCCCGCACGATGCCCGGCCCCGACGGCCCCAGCGGCTGGGAGGAGCTCACCGACGGGGTCATCGTGGCCGCCCAGCCGCACGGTGCACCGACCTGGTTCCCCTGCAACGACCGGATGTCCGACAAGGCCACCTACACGGTCACCGTGCGCACCGATCCGGGCTACCGGGTGGTCTCCAACGGCATCCTCACCTCGCAGCGCCGGGTGGGGCGGCGGGTCGAGTGGGTGCACGAGCAGCCGGTGCCGATGTCCACCTACCTGGCCACCCTGCAGGTGGGTCGCTACGAGCTCGAGCCCCAGGCGACCTCCGGGGCGGTGTCGAGCGCGCTCGCCGCACCCCGGGCCCGGATGCCGGCCGCCCGCACCGCGTTCGCCGACCAGCCCCGCATGCTCGAGATCTTCTCCGGGCTCTTCGGGCCCTACCCCTTCGACGGCTACACCGTGGTGGTGACCGACGACCCCCTCGAGATCCCGCTGGAGTCACAGACCCTGTCGACGTTCGGCACCAACCACCTCAGCCGAGCCTGGGAGGCACAGCGGCTCATCGCGCACGAGCTCGCCCACCAGTGGTTCGGCAACACGGTCACCGCCGCCACGCTGCGCGACATCTGGCTGCACGAGGGCTTCGCCTGCTATGCCGAGTGGCTGTGGTCGGAGTCGATCGGCCGCACGACCGCGCAAGAGGAGGCCGAGCGGCACCACATGGTGCTCTCCCGCCTGCCCCACGACCTCGTGCTCACCGACCCCGGGCCGCACCGCGTCTTCGACGACCGGGTCTACAAGCGTGGAGCCCTCACCCTGCACACACTGCGCCGTGCCGTCGGCGACGACCTGTTCTTCGCCCTGCTGCGCACGTGGGTCGACCGGCACCGCTTCGGCGTCGTCACCACCGCCGACTTCCTCGCCCTGGTCCGCGACGAGGCCGGCATCGATGCCGATCGCCTCCTGAGGCCGTGGCTGTGCGAGCGGGCGCTCCCGCCACTGGTCGGGGCCCCCGCGACCGCCCGCTGACCGCGAACCACGACGCCGAGCGCCACGACCGCCCTCGGGCCGAGCCCTCGACGCGCCGTCGGCTCCTTCCCACCTCACCTGAGCTACCGCCCCGTAGGGGGAGTGATCGGTGCATCTACCAGGCGGTAGGCGGGGGCGGGTCGGGGCCGGCGCCCCGGCTGCTCCCACCTCACCTGAGCTACCGCCCCGTAGGTGGAGTGAACGGCGCATCTACCAGGCGGTAGGCGGGGGCGGGTCGGGGCCGGCGCCCCGGCTGCTCCCACTCCACCTGAGCTACCGCCCCGTAGGTGGAGTGAACGGTGCACCTACCAGGCGGTAGGACAGGCGGGGCGAAGGAGGCGAACAGGTCAAGGGCCGCTGACCGCGAACGTGGGTGATTCCCGTTGCCCTGCCGACGGTGTTCACCCACGTTCGCGGTTGGGGCACAGGGGAGGAAGGGCCGGCCGGGTCAGGTGACGACACCGAGCGCCACGACCACCCTCGGGCCGATCCGCCATCGGCCGCGCACCGTGAGGGTGACCGGCTGCCCGGTGGTGTCGTCGGCCGAGGCCACGGCCGTGAAGCCACCCGCAGGTGACAGCCTCACGCGCACCGCGTCGTGCCCGACGACCGAACCGGTCAGCGGGTACCACGCCTTGTAGGTGGCCTCCTTGGCGCAGAACAGCAGCGTGTCCCACGGGATGCCGGGCTGCTCGCCTCCCAGCCGCGCCAGCCCCTCGCGCTCCTCGACCGAGGCGACCACCTCGACCACGCCGGCCGGCAGCGGCTCGATCGGCTCGGCATCCAGCCCGATGGCGGCGACGCCACGTCCGAACCGCGACACCCGCAAGCGGGCGGCGACCGCACCGGTCCACCCGGCGCAGTGTGTGATGCTCCCCACCAGACCGCCTGGCCACTCGGGTGCGCCGCGGGGGTCGCGGAGCACCGGCATCCCCGCGAGCCGTGGGTCGAGCGATGCCAGGGCGAGGTGCGCGCAGTGCCGCCCAGCGGCGAACTCGGCCACCCGCGCCACGGTGGCCCCTCGCATGAGCTCCAGCTCCGGTGCGAGCAGCGCGTCGGCGCCGGCCGGGCCCTGCGTCACCGCCAGGGCGATCTGCCGGGTCGAGGCCCGTCGCACCGCCCGCTCCCGGCCCATGGGGCTAGGGTGCCACTCGTGAGCGTCGACCTGCCGATGCCCCGGGTGGGGCCCGTCGCCGAGCACGCCCCGAAGCCGATCCGGGTCGTGCTCAACTGGGGCCGTCGCTACTCGCTGTGGGTGTTCAACTTCGGGCTTGCCTGCTGTGCCATCGAGTTCATCGCCACGTCGATGGGCCGCCACGACTTCATGCGGCTCGGCGTCATCCCGTTCGCCCCCGGCCCGCGCCAGGCCGACCTGATGATCGTGTCCGGCACCGTCACCGACAAGATGGCCCCGGCGATCCGCCGCCTCTACGACCAGATGCCCGAGCCCAAGTACGTCATCTCGTTCGGCGCCTGCTCCAACTCCGGTGGGCCGTACTGGGATTCATACTCCGTCACCAAGGGCGTCGACCAGCTCATCCCCGTTGACGTCTACGTTCCCGGCTGCCCGCCCCGGCCGGAGGCGCTGCTGCAGGGCATCATCCGGTTGCAGGAGAAGATCTCCGACGAGCGGCTCAGCGGTGCCTCGATCGCCGCCCGGCAGCCCGGCCGCACCCCCGCCCCGGCGCGGTACGCCGGCCACCGCACCGCCGCCGCCGGCGAGGTGACCCGCGACCTCGTGACCCGGCCGTGAGCGACGACGCGCCGCGGCGCGGATCGCCCACGCCCGGCCACGGCGCCGACCTGATGTCGACGCCGAGCCTCCTCGCCCTCGCCGTGGTGGCCTTCGCGGTCGAGCTCGCGCTGTTCGGCGGCGTTGCCCTGATCTTCTACCAGACGGGCGGAGGCGGCCTGGCCGGCTGGGTCACGGCGGCGGTGGCGACGGCCGGCATCCTCGCGTTCTGGGGGCTGTTCATGGCACCGAAGGCGAAACGGCGGTTGCCCACCACACCGCGCCTCGTGGTTTCGGCGCTGCTGTGCCTCTTCACCGCCGACGGGCTGCTCCAGGGTGGCTACCCGTGGTGGGGCTGGTTCGTCGGTGTCGCCGGCATCGCGGTGGTCGTGGCGCAGATCGCACTGCCGCGGGCAGACACTGAGGGGCAAGAGCGCGCCTGACGCGTGGCCGAACCCGGCGGTGGATAGGCTGCCGACGTGGCTGACGAGACGCGCGTGGTCGAGGTCGAGGCGTGGGGCGTCTCCCTTGCGGCCGCACGCGACGAGGGCTTCACGTTCTTCGACTGGCTCACCGCCGTCGACCGCACGTACGACGAGGCCGCACCCGGCTTCGACGTCACCGCGCACCTGCTCGACGTCGGCACGCCCGGCGCGCTGCGCGGCATCCTGCTCGTGACCCGTGTCGCCGACGGCGCGCCCGTCGACTCGGTGACCGGCATCTTCGCCGGGGCGGCCTGGCACGAGCGCGAGACCTACGAGATGTTCGGCATCGACTTCGCCGGCTTCGACGACGGCAGCGGCCTGCCGATCCGCCCGCTGCTGCTGCCCGACGGCTTCGACGGCACGCCGCTGCGCAAGTCGTTCCAGCTCGCCGCCCGAGCCTCGAAGCCGTGGCCCGGTGGCAAGGAGCCCGGCGAGGGGCACGACTCGGGCAAGGCGCCTGGCCGCCGGCGCGTGCAGGCGCCCGGCGTCCCCCCACCCGAGTGGGGGCCCCGATGAGCGTGCTCGAGGTTGCGGTGCGGGCGATCGCGGTGCTGCTCGCGTTCCTGACGCTGCCGCTGCTCGTGGGGCAGACCGAGCACAAGCTGATGGCGCACATGCAGGGCCGGCTCGGGCCGATGTACGCCGGCGGCTATCACGGCTGGGCGCAGCTCGTCGCCGACGGCGTGAAGTTCGTGCAGAAGGAGGACATCACCCCCCGGGCGGCCGACCGCTGGGTCTTCCGGCTCGCCCCCGCCGTGGCGCTCATCCCCTACCTCGTCGCGCTCGCGACCATCCCGATCGCGCCCGGCGTGGCCGCCATCGACGTGCCCGCCTCGGTGGTGCTCATCCTCGCCGCCACGTCGGTCGGGGCGCTGGGCACGCTGATGGCCGGCTGGGCCAGTGCCAACAAGTACGCCCTGCTCGGTGGCCTGCGCGCCGCCGCCCAGCTGGTGTCCTACGAGCTGCCGATCGTGCTCGCCGTGGCGTCGATGGCGATGGCCGGGGGCTCGCTGTCGCTGCTCACGCTCACCGAGCGCTGGTCGCCGTGGTGGATGCTGTGGCAGCTGCCGGGCGCGGTCGTGTTCCTCGTCGCCGCCGTGGCCGAGCTGCAGCGGCCGCCGTTCGACATGCCGGTCGCCGACGCCGAGCTGGTCATGGGCGCCTGGACGGAGTACACCGGCCTGCGCTTCGCGTTCTTCCTGCTCGCCGAGTACGCCGGCATCGTCGTGATGTCGCTGTTGTTCGCCACGCTCTGGCTCGGGGGGTGGCACGGGCCGTTCCCCGACACCCTCGGCTGGCTGTGGACCCTGCTCAAGGGCTTCGTGGTGGCCGTGTGCGTCATCTGGGTGCGTGTCGCCTGGCCCCGGTTGCGCGAGGACCAGCTGCAGCGGTTGGCCTGGCTCTGGCTGGTGCCGCTCGCCCTGCTGCAGCTGATGCTGACCGGCGTGGGGGTGGTTCTCGGATGGTGAGCAGGAAGGACGGTGGCCTCCCCGGCCTCGTCAAAGGGATGCTGACGACCGCGCGAACCGCGTTCCGGCCCACCCACACGGCCGAGTACCCCGACGTCGCGCCCGACCTCCCGCCGCGCAGCCGCGGCGTCATCGCGCTGCTCGAGGAGAACTGCACCTCGTGCATGCTCTGCGCCCGTGAGTGCCCCGACTGGTGCATCTACATCGACTCGCACAAGGAGACGATCCCGGCCACGACCGAGGGCGGCCGCGACCGGCAGCGCAACGTGCTCGACCGGTTCGCCATCGACTTCAGCCTGTGCATGTACTGCGGCATCTGCATCGAGGTCTGCCCCTTCGACGCGCTGCACTGGAGCCCGCAGTTCGAGTACGCCGAGGTCGACATCCTCGACCTGCTGCACGAGAAGGACCGCCTCGGCGGCTGGATGGCCTCGGTGCCGCCGCCGCCCGCGCTCGACGAGAAGTCGGCCGAGCCGGCCGAGATCGCGGCTGCCAACAAGCCGGCGCGTGGCACCGGGCTGGTCGGTGGTGCCGGTCCGGGTGCGGCCGGAGCCGGGGGACCAGGCGCCCGGATGCCGCGCACGGTGCGTCCGCGCCCCGCCGGCGCCGGTGCCGCACGAGGGGCCGCCGCACCCACCGAGGCCGTACCGGCCGGGGTTCCCACGGCGGCCCCGTCCCCGGGGGAGCCCACCGAGCCGCTGCCCACCGGCACGGTGCCGCCCCCGGCCAAGGAGCCGCTGACCGGAACCCCCGAGTCGGTGCCCGACGACACCTCCCCGACCCCGCCGCCCGTGGACGACGCGACATGACCGCACTCGACACGGCGTTCGCGGCCACCGCGCTGGTGGCCGTGGCGGGTGGTCTGCTCGCCGTGACGACCCGGCACGTGGTGCACGCCGCCCTGTGGCTGGTGGTCGCCCTGCTCGGGGTGGCCGGGTCACTGCTGGTGCTCGGCGCTGAGCTGGTGGCCCTGGTGCTCGTGCTCGTCTACGTCGGCGCCGTGGTCGTGCTGGTGCTCTTCGCGCTGATGCTCACCCGGGCGCCCATCGGGCCCGACCTCGAGCACGCCGCCGGGCCGTGGCGCACCGTGGGAGCGGCCCTGCTCGGCTGGGCCGTCGCGCTGCTCCTGGGCTCGGTGCTGCTGCCGCTGGCCGGGCAGCCGGTCGAGCGCGCTGACGTCTCGTCGACCCAGGTCGCCGGCCAGCTGTTCGGCACCTGGGTGTGGCCCTTCGAGCTGCTCTCACTGCTGCTGCTCGTCGCCGTCGTCGCCGCGCTGGCCGTGTCGCGCATCCCGCGTGAAGAGCGGCCCGAGCCCGATCGGGCGCAACCGGCCGAACCGGCCGAACCGGCCGAACCGGCCGAACCGGCCGAGCACGAGGTGACGCCGTGATCCACCTCGCCGGCCCCTACCTGCTCGCTGCCGCCCTGGTGGGTCTGGGCGTCTTCGGGATCTCGGTGCGCCGCAACGCCGTCCTGCTCCTCGTCGGCGTCGAGCTCGTGCTCAGCGGGGGGCTGGTGCTGCTGGTCACCACGCAGGCCGCCGGCGCCGACCGGTGGGCCGCCGGGAGCGTGCTGCCGCTGTTCGTCATCACCATCGCCGCCGCCGAGACGGTCGTGGCGCTGGCCATCATCCTCACCGCCTTCCGGCAGCGGTCGCGCGTCGACCTCGACGAGCCGAGCGGGGAGGCGCCGTGAACGCCTGGCCGATCGTGCTCGTCCCGGCGCTCGCCGCGCTCCTCGGGCTCGTGGTCGGCCGCGACGCTCGCCTCGCGCGCGGTGTGGCGGTGGGCGGCGGCACGGTGACCCTGCTGCTGGCCGGCATCGGCTGGGTCGTGCAGGGCGGGTCGGTGGTCGTCTCGGCCGGGCCGGGGCTGAGTGCGGGTGACGTGCAGGTGCCGCTCGACCTGGTCACCGACCACGCGCGCGTGGCGGTGGCGGCGGTCGTCGCGCTCGTCGCGCTCGGCGTGCAGATCTACTCCACGTGGTACCTCCGCAGCGACGACCGCTACGCCCGCTTCGCGGCCACCGTGTCGCTGTTCACCGCCGCCATGCTGCTGGTGGTGGTCTCCGGCGACCTCGTGCTCACCGTCGTGGGCTGGGAGGTCATGGGCTGGTGCTCGTTCCTGCTGATCGGCCACTGGTCGCGGCGGCACAGCGCGCGCCGGGCCGCGCACAAGGCGTTCCTGGTCACCCGGGTCGCCGACATCGGGTTCGTGCTCGGCATCATCGGCCTGGCCACCGGCGCCCGCTCCACCAACCTCGGCACCGTCATCACGACCTGGGCCCGCCCCACGGCGTGCATCGACAGCCTGGTCGCGAACGGCTCCACCGTCGGTGACGCCCTCACCCAGTGCGGCGCCCCCGACGCCACGCTGCGTGCGGTGTTCCTCACGCTGGTCGTCATCGGCGTGCTCGGCAAGTCGGCGCAGGTGCCGTTCCAGGACTGGCTCGCCGACGCCATGGAGGGCCCCACCCCGGCCAGCGCGCTCATCCACGCCGCCACCATGGTCGCCGCCGGCACCGTGGTGCTCGCCGGCCTCTTCCCGATCCTCTCCGTGAGCCAGACCCCGCGCTGGGTGCTCGGTATCGCGGTGTCCGTGACCATGCTGCTGGCCGCCGTGCTCGCCTTCGCCCAGAGCGACCTCAAGCGCCTCCTGGCCTGGTCGACGGTCAGCCAGGTCGGCGTCATGCTGTCGGCGCTCGCCGCCGCGCCGCCGGCCGCCGGGCCGGATGCCGGCCTGTTCCACCTCTGGTCGCACGCCATCTTCAAGGCGCTGCTCTTCCTGACGATCGGCTGGGCCGGCCTGGCCGCGGGCGGCACCGCGGCCAAGGCCCTGCGCGGGAGCGCGCTCGCCGCACCGCTGCTGCGGGTGTCGTTCCTGTTCGGCCTGCTGTCCCTGGCCGGCGTGCCCTTGGTCGTGGGCGGCCTGTCCAAGGAGCACGTCGTCGCCGTGTCGTGGGAGGGCGCCGTCGAGTCCGGGCCCGGGCTGATCGTGCTCGTCGCGCTGATCGTGACCGCCGCGGTCACCGCTGCCTACTGCACCCGCGCCTACCTGATCCTCACCGCGCACGTGCGGCCCCAGCCGGTCAGCGCACCCATCACGCTCGCAGTGCAGGGCGTGCTCGCCGTGCTCGTCGGGCTGAGCGTCGTCGGCGGTCTGGTGCTGCTCACCGACGCGTTCCGGGTGGGCTCGACCTCGCTGGTCTGGGTGCTGGTCACGGTGCTGGCCATCGTCGTCGGCGTGGTGGTGGCGCTGCGCGGCGGCTTCGACCGCGACCCGGCGCAGGTGCTGGTGCCGCGACTGATCCCGCACGCCGACCGCGGCCTCGGGGTCGACGCCCTCTACCTGCGGCTGGTGGCCCACCCCGTGCTCCGGCTCGCCCGGCTCGTCGCCTTCCTCGACACCGAGGTCATCGACGCCTACGTGCGCGGCACCGCCGTCGCGACGCGGGCGGCCGGATGGGCGGGCGGCCGCGCCTTCCGCGGTGAGCGGCCCAGCTCCGCAGTCGGCCTCGTCCTCGCGGCCGTCGTGGTGCTCGGCATCGCGGGGGTGCTGGCGTGGTCGTGAGCCTGCTCCTCCTCGTCCCCGCCGTGGCCGGCTTCTTTCTCGTCACCGGTGGCCGCACGCTCGCCATGGAGCCGGCCCGGCTGACGGCCGCTGGGGCCGCCACCCTCACCCTCGTGCTGGCCGTGGCCGTCAGCATCGCGCGACCCACCGTCGACCTGGCGTGGCTGCCCGAGCTCGGCATCCGCTGGTCGTTCGGCGTCGACGGCATCGCCGTGCCGCTGGTGCTGCTCACGTCCCTCATCGGCGTGCTCGTGGCCGCCCACGCATGGGTCGACGTGCCCGAGGGCGGTGCTCCGGCGACCTTCCTGGGCTGCCTGCTCATCGTCGAGGCCGGCGCGCTCGCCACGTTCACCGCTCGCGACGCCGTGCTCTTCTTCGTCGCCTTCGAGCTGGTGCTGGTGCCGATGTGGGTGCTGATCAGCCGGTTCGGCGACCCGCACGACGAGCGCGCCCGCACCGACGCGGGGCACCGCTTCATCCTCTACACGGCGGTCGGCTCCACGCTGATGCTGGTCGGAATCCTCGCCCTGGTCACCTCGGCCGGCACCTCCGACCTACGGGCGCTCGCCGCCGGCGCGGGCGCCGCGCTGCCCGCCGGCCGGCAGCTGCTCGTCGCCGTGCTGCTCGTGCTCGGCCTGTCGGTGAAGGTGCCGGTGTTCCCGCTGCACACCTGGCTTCCCCCGGCCCACACCACGGCACCCACGGCGGGGTCGGTGCTGCTGGCGGCCGTGCTGCTGAAGATGGGCACCTACGGCCTGGTGCGCCTTCCGGTGGCCACCGTGCCCGGCGGCTTCGCCCGGATCGCGCCGGTGCTCGGGATCGCGGGCGTCATCGGCATCGTCTGGGGAGCCCTGGTCTGCCTGGTCGAGCGCGACCTGAAGCGGCTGATCGCCTACTCGTCGGTGGCGCACATGGGCTTCGTCGCCCTCGCCCTGGCCGCCGGGTCCGCGACCGGCATCCAGGCGGCCCTGTTCGCCAACATCGCGCACGGCGTCATCTCGGCGCTGCTGTTCTTCCTCGTCGGGGGCCTCAAGCAGCGCTGGGGCAGCGTCGACCTCACGGTCGCCCGGCCCGCGCTTCGTGAGACCTCGCCGCGACTGGGCTTCCTGTTCATCCTCGGCCTGGCCGCCAGCCTGGGGCTGCCCGGCCTGGCCGGCTTCTGGGGCGAGTTCTTCTCGGTGTATGCCGCGTGGCTGCCGGCCGCGGACCGGCCCCGCGCGCTGTTCGTCGGGTGCGCCGTGGTCGCCGCCATCGGCGCCGCGCTCGCTGCCGGCTACTCGCTGCGCGTGGCGCGCACGGTGTGGGTGGGCGACGCGCCCGACCCGGAGGCGGCCGCCGTCACCCCAGACACCCGCGGCGTCGAGGTCGTCGTGCTGTCGGTGCTCGGCACCCTCGTCGTGCTGCTGGGCGTGTTCCCCGGTCCACTCCTGGCCGTCACCGCCGACGCCGCCGCCCTCATCGCCGGGGGTGGCCGATGAGCACCGACCTCGTGACCATCGACGTCGTCAGCCTTGCGCCGGCCCTGCTACCGGCCCTGGGTGCGGTGCTCGTGCTGCTCGGCGATGCCGTGCGCCCCGGGCAGCGTTCGTGGCAGCCGCTGCTGGGCGTGGTGGTGCTCGCGATCGCCGCCGGCACGGCACTCGCCACCGGCCTGCGGGCCGTCGACGACCCGGTGCGCACGCTGTGCCTCCCCGGCCCCGACGGTGCCTGCCTGTGGACCGCCGGGCCGGCCACCGGCACGCTGCAGGCCGGCATCCTGCTCGCCACCGCCGCGGCCCTCGCGCTGCTGCACGACGGGGCACGCGGGCCCCGCGACACGACCGTGACGACCACCCTGCTGCTCGCCGCCGCCACCGGCGGGGTCGCCGTCGCCGCCTCGCGCGACCTCGGCACCTGGCTGGTCACCCTCGAGCTGGCCACCGTGCCGGTCGTGGCGCTGGTCGCGCTGCGTGGCACGCGCTCGGCATCCCACGGTGCCCTGACCCTGCTGGTCACGTCGGTGACGTCGTTCGCCCTGCTCGTGCTCGGGGCTGCCTTGTGGCTCACCGCCACCGGTGACCCGGCCTTCTCGGTCACCGCGGTGGCCGGGGCGTGGAGCGACCCCGAGCGCCGGGTCGTGTTCCTGCTCGCCGTCACGGTGCTGCTCTCCGGGCTGGGCTTCAAGCTGTCGCTGGTCCCGTTCCACGCGTGGACCCCGCAGGCCTACTCCACCGCCGACGTCGGCACCGCCGCCGCGCTCGCGGCCGCCTCGAAGATCTCCGCGGTGGCCGCGCTGCTCGTCGTCGGGCAGGCGCTGGCCGGTGCCGCCATCGACAGCGGGTCGGTCAGCGTCATCATCGGCGTCCTCTCGGCCGCCTCGCTGCTGCTCGGCAACGTGATGGCGCTGCGCCAGGACGACTCCACCCGCCTGCTGGCCTGGTCCACGGTGTCGCAGGCCGGCTGGGTGCTGCTGCCGGTGGCCGCACTCAGTGCGCCGGGCCTGCGCGCGTCGGCCGCCTACGTGCTCGTGTACGCCGTGGCCACCCTCGTCGCGTTCGCCGCCGTGTCGGTGGTGGGGGCCGGCCCGCTGGAGCGCACCCGCGGCCTGCTGCGCCGCGACCGGCTCACCGGTGGCGCGCTGGCCTTCGCGCTGCTCGTGCTCGCCGGCCTGCCGCCGGGCATCATCGGCCTGGTGGCCAAGGTGGTGGCCCTGCAGCCGGTCGTCGGCGCCGGCCTGTGGCCGCTGGCCCTGGTCGCCGTGGTGGCGGTGGTGCTCGGCATCGCGGTCTACACGCGCTGGTTCGCCCTGGTCATCGCGCGCGACCCGGCGTCGGCCCGCGAGGCTCACGGGGGGGCCGCGGGCTCCCTCGAGGGCGGGGCCGTCGACGTCACTGCTGGTGACGGGGCGGACGTCAGCCAAGGTGTTGCGGTGGACGTCATCACGGAGCCGGCCGCGACGGCCGCCCCGCGCCGTGGGGCGACCGCGGTGCTGATCATCGGCACCGGCATCCTCGTGCTGTCCAGCGTGCTCCCGGGGCTGCTCCTGGGCCTGCTGTCCTGACGGAACGAACCGCCCACCCCGCCACGTTGGGACAGACATGCACAAGCACCACAACGGGCTGAAGACCGCTGCCCTGTTCGGCGGTATGTGGGCCCTCCTCCTCGTCCTCGGCTGGATCGTCGCCTCGTGGCTGGGCAACAGCATCTTCCTGCTCGTCTTCGCCCTCATCGGCGTCGCGACGACGGTCTACGGCTACTGGAACTCCGACAAGCTCGCCATCCGGGCGATGCACGCCTACCCGGTCAGCGAGGCGCAGGCCCCGGCCATGTACCGCATCGTCAGCGAGCTCTCGACCCGCGCCGGGCAGCCGATGCCCAAGCTCTACGTCTCGCCGACCCAGGCGCCGAACGCGTTTGCCACCGGCCGCAACCCCGAGAACGCCGCCGTCTGCTGTACCGAGGGCATCCTCGGCCTGCTCGACGAGCGCGAGCTGCGCGGGGTTCTCGGCCACGAGCTGATGCACGTCTACAACCGCGACATCCTCACCGCGTCGGTGGCGGCCGCGGTCGCCGGTGTGATCTCGACGATCGGGCAGTTCCTGTCGTTCGGCATGATCTTCGGCGGCGGTGGAAGCGACGAGGACCGCAACCCGATGGCGGGGCTCGCGCTCGCCATCCTCGCCCCGTTCGCCGCGATGGTGGTGCAGCTCGCCATCTCGCGCACCCGCGAGTACGACGCCGACGAGGACGGCGCGACCCTCACCGGCGACCCGCTGGCCCTGGCCTCGGCGTTGCGCAAGCTCGAGATCGGCGTCGCCCAGGCGCCGCTGGCCCCGACCCAGAAGGTCGTCGACGCCAGCCACATGATGATCGCCAACCCGTTCCGGGCCCAGGACGTCTCGCGGCTGATGTCGACCCACCCGCCGATGGACGAGCGGATCGCCCGGCTCGAGCAGATGGCCTACGGCTACCGCGCCAAACCCTGAGCACCCGGCGGGCGGCGACTCCGCAGACATGCAGTCGAGGGTCGCCGGTGCGTCCGTGAGCGTGACAACGGCGGCTCGGTGGGCCGACTGCATGTCCTCGGGCGCACCATCCCGCGTCGCTCGTGGCGGTTCGAGGTGTTTCGCTGATCCGTCGGGTCAGGAGATCAGCTCGAACACGGGCAGACGGCCAGGCGCACCTCGAGGCGACGGTTGACGAGGAATGCGGGTCGCGAGATGGTGGTCGAGGGTCGCGGCGGGGGATCCGCCGGGCCGGGAGAGCAAGGGGGAGTGGCATGTCCGGATCGATCAGCGCGTGGCCGCAGGTGCGGCAAGGAGACCACGAGCACCCGGTGCAGACACTGCAGCACCTGTTGCGCGAGCACGGTCGCTCGGTCGCCGTCGACGGCAGCTTCGGTCCGCTGACCGACGCTGCGGTCAGGGCGTTCCAGCAGCAGAAGGGCCTGGCCGTCGACGGCGTGGTCGGCCCGCACACCTGGGGTGCGCTCATCGTCACCGTGCGGCGGGGGAGCAGGGGCGATGCCGTGCGTGGCGTGCAGGAGGAGTTCCAGTTCCGCAACCTGTCCGGTGACCCAGCCCAGGGCCTGGCCGTCGACGGCAGCTTCGGCCCCCTGACCGAGGCGGCGGTGCGCGGCTTCCAGCAGGCCCTGCACACCGACATCCCCGCCGTCGTGGTCGACGGGGTCGTCGGCCCGATCACGTGGCAGGCCCTCGTGAGCGGGATGCTCTCCTTTTGAGGCTGGCGCGTATCAGGTGGCAGCCCGGGCCCTCCTGAGGGCGGGCCACCGCCCAGGTGGGCCGTCGACGCAGGAGGGGTCATGAACACCAAGCCGTGGAGAACAGCAGGTCCTGGGGCGACGTCGCAGGCCGTGTCCGGCATCCAGTACCTCCTGCGCGCGCAGGGGCACCCGGTGACCGTGGACGGGTCCTACGGACCGGCCACCACGGCGGCGGTGACGGCGTTCCAGGCCGCCGCCGGTGTTGCGGCCGACGGCGTTGTCGGGCCGGTGACCTGGCCACGGCTGGTCATCACCACCCACGGCGGCTCCCACGGCGACGCGGTGCGTGCCGTGCAGCAGTTCGGGCTCGTCCCGTCCCCCGGCGTGGACCCGCTCGTCGTCGACGGGTCGTACGGGCCGCTCACCACCGAGCGGGTCACGGAGTTCCAGCGGCAGTGGGGTCTGGCGATGGACGGCAGCGCCGGCCCGGAGACGTGGTCGTTCCTCAGCACGTCCAGCCCGGGTGGGTCACCCTGGCCGCTGGTGCGGCAGGGGGCCTCGCAGGACACCAACTGGAGGGTGCTCGCGGCACAGCACCTGCTGCGCGCCCGCGGTTCCTCGATCGCCGCTGACGGCAGCTTCGGCCCCGCGAGCGGCGCAGCCGTCAAGGCGTTCCAGCAGACCCTGCGGGCCACCGACCTCGGCACGACCGTCGGCCAGCTCGACTGGCCCGCACTGGTGTCGACCGTGCGGCCCGGCGACCACGGCGAGGCGGTCAAGGCGGTGCAGACCCTCGTGCCGGGCGGGCTCACCGTCGACGGGTCCTTCGGCGCGCTCACCGAGGCGGCCGTCCGTGAGTTCCAGACGATGTTCGCGCCACCGGCCGACGGCGTGGTGGGCCCGACCACGTGGCACGCGCTGACCCTGCCCATCTTCGACTGACCGCCGAGCGATCGAGCCGGGGCCTCCTCAGCCTCGAGGACCGGCCGCATAGCATCGGCGCATGATGCGCAGCGCCGTGGGCCGTGCCGAGCGCGCCAGCGGGCGAGGTGTCGCACGTCGGGCACAGTGGTGGTGGCTGGGGCTGCCGCTGGTGCCGTACCAGGGCTACCGGCTGACCCGCACCCTCCCGCGGTTCGCCGACGCCGACGGCATCACGGGGCACGTCGGTTCCGGTGACCGCCGGATGAAGGTGGTCGCGCTCGGCGACAGCGTCACGGCGGGCTACGCCGTGGAGCACCACCGCTCGTCCGTCGCCGGCCAGCTCGCCCTCCGGCTGGCCGACCGCCACGACGCGACCGTCGACTGGCTCGCCTGCGCCCGGTCGGGCGCCACCGCCGGGCAGGCCCTGGGCATGGTCCGCGCCGAGGACCTGTCCGACGCCGACGTCGTCTTCGTCTCGGTCGGTGTCAACGACCTCAAGAACCTGCACAGCACGGCCCGGTTCCAGCGAGAACTCGGGTCGCTCCTGGATGCCGTTCTCGCTGCGGCGCCGCGGGCGCAGGTCTGCCTGCTCGGCATCCCTCCGCTCGACCACTTCCCGGCGTTCCCCCGGCCACTCGCCGACGCCCTCGGCTGGCGGGGCCGGGTCTTCGACGCGATCGGGGTCGCGGCAGTCGCATCCCGCGAGAGGGCTTTCCGGATCGGCACGTTCGAGCCGCTAGGGCCGGAGATGTTCGCCGGTGACGGTTTCCACCCCAGCGCAACGATGCACGCGGCGTTCGCGGATGCCGTGATGGCGGGTCTGACACGCCCGGAGGACCCCGCGTCCACCCGGTGAAGGGGACCGCAGACGAGCACCGGCCTCAGCGGGCGTGTGCGTCGACCTCGAGCCAGTGTGGCGCCCGCACCCCGGGCTGGTACACCGACTCGACCTGCTTGGCGACCACGCCGGCCAGGTGCTGCTCACGGGCGGTGGCCAACACGGCGGCACCGCCGCCGAACCAGGCCGGCGCCATTCGCCACGACGGACCGGACAGGTCGAGGTCGTCGAGCAGGGCGCGACGCTCCCGGTAGGGCTCTGACAGGGTCGAGCGGCCGTCGAGGTGCAGCACGTCGAAGACCAGGTAGGTCACCGGGACGGACGCGGCCAGGCGCCGGACGCGCGCAGCCCCCGAGGCGCGCTGACGCTGTCGCAGCAGCTCGACGCTGGGGCGACCGGCCGGGTCGAGGGCCACCAGCTCGCCGTCCAGCACGGCCTGCGTCGCTCCCATCGACTCGGCCATCGCCCGCAGCTCGGGGTAGGTACTGGTGATGTCGCGGCCGCTGCGCGACCACGCCGTCGGGCGCCCACCCTCGACGTGCACCACGGCACGCACGCCGCCCCACGCCATCTCGTAGGCCCACTCCTCGTCGTCGTCGGGCAGCGCGTCGGCGGGCGTCGCCGTCATCGGGGCCAGCCGCGACGGCAGCGGTTCGTACCCGTCGGGCAGTGGGCTCATCCGGTGCACCATCCAGTTCTTCCCGCCCGTCCGGAACAGGACGTAGCGCCCGTCCACCCGCGTGCCGTGCAGGACCACCTTGACCTTGCCCTCGGCCCACTCCTGTGTCTCGTAGGTGCCGTGGTCCCAGATCGTCACACCGCCACCGCCGTACTCGCCGTGGCTGATGTCGCCCTCGAAGCCGGCGTACGAGAGCGGGTGGTCCTCGGTCTGCACCGCGAGCCGGTTCACCGCCGGGTCGAGCGGAAGCCCCTTCGGGACCGCCCAGGAGACCAGCACGCCGCCCCGCTCGAGCCGGAAGTCCCAGTGCAGGGCCGTCGCGTGGTGCTCCTGCACGACGAACGTGTCGTCCCCGCCGGGTGCCCGGGGGCCCGGTGGCGGGACCGGCTCCGGGGTGCGCGCGGGGTCCCGCTTGGCGCGGTAGGTCGACAGGCCGTCGTCGGACATCCCGACATCGTCCCCCGCGATCTGGCCCCGAGCCCCGCCCCGGGGAAAGAACTTCGATACTGGATGTCGAAGAGGGCGTGCGCCGTTCGACGTACGTGCACCAAGCAACCCGTCAGCAACCAGTAGGAGTGATCGCAATGCCGCGTTTCATGGGATTCGTGAGGATGGAAGAGGGCATCGGCACGCCGCCCCAGTCGCTGTTCGAGGCGATGGACGCCCACATCGGTGAGCGGGCCGCCAAGGGTGTGTTCCTCGACGGAGGCGGTCTCTACGGGACCGAGGACGCCGTGAACTTCGTGGTCCGGCAGGGCGAGATCACCCGGGTCGACGGCCCGTACGCCGAGGCCAAGGAGGTCGTCGGCGGCTGGGCCATCATGCAGTACGACAACCTCGAGGAGGCCATCGCCGACCAGCGGGAGTTCGCCGAGCTGCACGCCAAGCACTGGCCCGAGGTCACCGTGGTCTCGACCCTTCGCCAGATCTCCGACGGCCCGGAGGCGCCCGGCGCCTGACCGGGGTTCACTACGCTGGCCGCGTGCCGGCAGCAACCAGCGCGGATGACGCGAACACGGCAGTCCTCGCGACGTGGCGGGCCGAGTCGGCCCGCCTCGTCGGCGCTCTCACCCGGATGACCCGTGACCTCGATCTCGCCGAGGACCTGGCCCAGGACGCCCTCGTGGCCGCGCTCGAGCAGTGGCCGGCACACGGCATCCCGGACAACCCGGCCGCGTGGCTGATGGCCATCGCGAAACGGCGTGCCGTCGACCACTTCCGGCGCGCCGACACCCTCCGCCGCAAGACCGCGGAGCTCGAGCACGCCCGTGGCGCAGAGGAGGCGGCCATGCCCGACCTCGACGGCCAGGTCGACCACATCGAGGACGACGTCCTGCGGCTGATCTTCCTGTCCTGCCACCCGGCCCTGACGCCGGAGTCCCGGGCCGCCCTGACCCTGCGGTTGGTCGGCGGCCTCACCACCGCAGAGATCGCGCGTGGCTTCCTGGTCAGCGAGTCGTCCATGGGACAACGCATCTCGCGGGCGAAGAAGACACTGTCCGCCGCTCACGCCGGGTTCGAGCTCCCCACCGGAACGGAGCGCACGCGCCGCATCGACGACGTGATGGCCGTGATCTACCTGATCTTCAACGAGGGCTACACCGCCACCACCGGCCAGGACTGGATGCGCCCCGACCTGGCGAACGAGGCGATCCGGCTCGCCCGGATGCTGGCCGCCCTCGCACCCGACGAGGTCGAGGTGCTCGGCCTCCAGGCGCTGTTGGAGATCCAGGGCTCTCGGATGCCGGCCCGCCTCGACGACCAGGGGGTTCCGGTCCTGCTCGAGGCGCAGGACCGTGACCGGTGGGACACGACACTGATCCGCCGCGGGCTGGCCGCCCTACGGCAGGCCGAGTCGCTCGCGGCGCGCGGCCAGCCGGTGGGAAAGTACTTCCTGCAGGCCTCGATCGCCGCCCAGCACGCCCGGGCCGGGCGGGCCGAGGACACGAACTGGCGCGGGATCGCGGCACTGTACGACGTCCTGGCGCAGGCGGCCCCCGGACCGGTCGTGGAGGTGAACCGGGCGGTCGCGCACGGGCGGGCGTTCGGCCCCGACGCGGGCCTCGCAGTGCTGGCCGGCCTGGATGCGGGGAGCCTCGGTGACTCGCCGCTGCTGCCCAGTGTGCGCGGGGACCTGCTCGAACGGGCCGGGCTCCACACCCAGGCGAGGGAGGCGTTCACCGAGGCGGCCGCCCGCAGCAGCAACGCCAGTGAGCGTGCCGTGCTGCAGCGGCGGGCCGCCGAGAATCTCGGGTGAATCACCTTGGGGGACAACCGATGCGCATCAGCCGTCATGACCGCAGCTTCACCCACTGCCCCTCCGAGACGACCTCGACGCGGCCGTCGACGACGGTGATGGCGGTCTGCTCGTCGATGGCGTAGGCCGGGATGCCGATATCTGCGGCCCACCGCTCGGCGTCGTCGAGGGTGTTGGTCGGGAAGGCGTTCAGGTGCGGGAAGATCGCGAAGTCGACGACGCCCAGGGTCTGGTCGTCCGGGGCGCGTTCCCACTCGACGAAGTACTGCCCGATCCGGGGCGTCATCACCATGCTGCCGGCGCTGACTCCCACCCAGACCGTGTCGGCCAACGACGACATCAGGTCGGCGAGCCCGGACTCGCGCATCCAGTGGCACAGGTACGTGGCGTCACCGCCGTCGACCAGGAGGGCGTCCGCCTCTCGGACCCAGGGGAGCCACCGGTCGGTGCCGATGCTGGGCAGGGCGGTGAGCTCGAGGACGCCCAGGGATGCCCAGCCCAGGCCGGAGAAGTGCTGCCAGTCCGGCCCGGCGGCGACGAAGCCCTGCACGGACGTCGGGCCGCACAGCGGGTGACCCCACTGCGCGGTCGGGATGCAGAGGGCGCGGCACTGGTCGACGGGCTTGCCGAGCATCCGCACCAGCGCCGCCTCGATGCTCGGGTTGGTGACGCCCCCTGAGGTCAGCAACAGCTTCATGGGGCCTCCGGGCGACGTGCTTCCAGCCGATGGGCGATGTCGAGCGCGAGGTCGATCTGGTGACCGAGAGCGGCCGCGCTGTCCCACCACGACGCCGACTCCACGACGAGGCCTTCGCTGGTGACGCTGATCGACCACAGCTCGGCGGGACGCAGGACGCCGTCGCCGTGCATGGCGGACGGCCAGCTCTCGATGCGTTGGCGCAGTTCGGTGTCGAGGATGCCGAGGGGGTCGGTGTACACGAAGCGGCCGTCCGCGTCGGCACCGGACGAGCGTCCGGCCAGCTTCGCGAACCTCCGGACCAGCCTGCCCAGGTCGGAGCCGGGGCCGGCCCGGCTCACGTTCACCACTGGGGCTTCCCGCCCCATGGCGGGACCACCAGCCGGCAGGCTCGGGCACACCCACCGAACGAACGACGCAGGATCGCTCTCACCGGTCGGCGTGCCGTCGTCGAGGTCGCAGTACCACGCAAGGTCCGACTGGCGAGGCGCCAGGCGCCAGGCGTGCTCGTGCGCGCTGGTGACAACCAGGTCGTGGTCGCTCAGCACGGCGCCGAAGAAGTCGGGCATGGGGCGCATACCCAGGGATGCTAGGCCCCTGGGCTCGGCAGGGACGCCGGCCACGCTGGCGCCACCACTCGACACCGTGGCAAAATCGGGGGATGGACCGGGAGAGCTGCGGGCACGGGCTAGATCAGGTCGGAGTGCCGTCGGCGCACCCGGACCTGACGGCCACCTGCCCCCGCCTGCGGTCCGTCGAGCCGCGCCAGGGGTCACCCCGACGCAGGTGGGAGCGGTAGTGGGCGACGTCGTGAGCGGAGCCTTCATCGGCGGCGACGGGGTCGTCCGGCTGGAGGCGCTCGTGGAAGGGCTCGTGGACGAGCTGGCCGAGGCAGCGGTCTGCTCCTGGTGCGCGGTCGAGGTGATCCAGGCCCGCCTGGGGGGTCGCCTGGTGTGGGCGCACCGGAACACGGGCCTGGTCGTCTGCTCGGGTCAGGTCGTCGGCGGTTGGGGGGCGCTGCGCCACGCGACACCCGTGGAGTGGCGGGTCGCGAAGCGGACCGCGACGCGTGGCGGGCGCACTCGAGCGCGGCGAGGTGTCCTGACGCCCTGACGTGCCGGACATGACGCGGCCGGTCCGGCACGTCGCACGGTTCCGCCGGCGGCGCTGTCGAAGAGCGCCGCGATCCGCACCCGGCGCCGCCGCCCGTCCTGGTCGGTGCCATGGGGGTTCGGTCCCGGCCTGACGGCCAGCAACGCGGCCACCGCCCACAAGGCGCCTGCCGTGACGACGTCGCTGACGTCACTGTCAGGCGTGGAACTACACCGGCACCTGGACCCACAAGCTAGGGCCGCACCGGCCAGGTCGTCGTCTCAATCGTCCCGGAGGCCTCAAGGTCCAGCAGGATGCGTCGACCTGCTCGAGCAGAGCGAGCTCCTCGAGCAGCTGTCGACGCCCGTGGACGAGGCGTGACCGGCCTGCCCGAACCGGTCGGTCAGCGGCAGCCCCCCAGCCCGGCCCGCGCCCTAGGGTCGGCTGCGTGACCGAGCGGGCGGCCGACGCGTGGGTGGGGGTGGAGGACCGGGTCGGCAAGGTTGCCGACCTGATCCCCATGCTCCGCCGGATCGTGGGCGCCCGGGTCGGTCACCACCCGGCGGCCGAGGACCTCGTGCAGGACACGCTCGTGCGCGTGCTGGCCGCTCGCGAGCGGATCGAGCCGGGCATGGTCGAGCCGTACGCCATCGCGACCGTGCGCAACCTGATGGGCACCATGTGGCGCCAGGCGGACCGCGAACGACGCAACCAGCACCGCGCAGGACCCGGGTGCGCCGGAGCGGGGCGAGAACGACCGGACAGTCCAGTTCCGTTTCCCAGGGAGGCCATTCGTATGAGGCTTTGCACCCAATGCACCTCGAGCACCGAGGCATGGAGTGGCCAGACCGCCCCGCCAGGACGGTGCAGCGAGTGTGGCCGAGCGTTCGACATGCAGGGCGCTCCCATCCAGGACGAGAGCGTCACCTGCCCGGTGCACACCCCCATCCTGGCCAGCTGCCCACACCCGAGCGTCACCGACGGCGTCGACGTGCCCGACCCTGCCGCCTCCTGGCTCGTGGACGGCACGGGCGGCGGATAGACCGGATCCCCAGGCCGTCCTCCCTGTAGGCGGTTGTTCCTTGCCCACACAGGGCAGGCGGAAGAGGTCATCATGAGAAGGCTTGGGGTGACCTACTCCAGGCTCAGGTCGTCGCTGCGTGAAGAGGCCAACCACTTCTTCGGTGTTCTGCGCGGCATCTTCAGCGTGAAGGGAGAACGGCGATGGGGCGACACAGTGGAGCGATCTGCAGCGCGTGCCAGCAGCGCATCCTCGTGCGTGACAGCAGGCTCATCGACCATTCGCACGAGTTCCCGACGCTGGGCAAGTCCGTGCCCTGCGTCGGCTCCCAGAGCAAGGTTCCCGATGACTGGGCGCTGCAAGAGACGGCCCGGAGCGGCGTCAGCGCTGCCTAGCCGACCTCGGTCGTTGCTTCGCCATTCTCGGGGGTGAACCACTCCACGAGGGCGGCGGCCACGCTGGCTGGGTCGCCGGTCGGGTTCGAGCGTGGGTCGGCATCCCAGGCGCCTGCGTGACCCAGCCCGGCAAGCTCGTGTCGCCGCGCATGGGCCAGACGGCTCTCGAGCATCGTCAGCGAATCCTTGAGGTACTGCGGGCTCTGGTCGCCACCGAGCAGCAGCACCTGGCCGGTCACCCGCCCGAGCTCTTCTCGCCGCTCGTTCATCTCGGCGACCACCTGGAAGTCCTGCGCGAGAGTCGGCGCCATCATCCGCATCGTGGCGCGGTCCGCGGGGTTCCGGTCCTCGGCACGCATGATCGCGCCGGTGGCAGCGCGAGCGAGCCAGTGCGGCATCCTGTTCATCACCGGCGGCCCCATCTGCCCGCCCTGCATCCCGAGCGCCAGCGCCGAGGCGAGCCGGCCTGCTGCCAGCTCTCGGTGCAGGCTGTCGAGCAGCTGGCGCGGGCGCGCCTGGTCCTCGAAGTACGGCGGCTCGTAGACGGCGATCCGGTCCAGCGACGGAAGGACGTGCGCCGCGTGCAGGGTGATCATGGCCCCCGAGCTGAGCCCGAACACGTACCGCGAACCGGTTTCGGTCAGCACAGCCGCCAGGTCCTCGACCTCCCGGTCCACGCCGTAGCTCGCAGCGGCCGGGCCGCTTGCACCCCGCCCCCGACGCTCGGGCACGTGCACGGTGAAGTGCGGGGCCAAGTGGTCAGACAGGGACCGGAAGTTCGCGACCGTGCCCATCGCGCCCTGCACCAGGACCAGCCCCGGCCCGGCGCCGACCCGCTCGTAGGAGATCGCCGTGCCGTCGGCGGACTCGACCACGGCAGTCTCACGCTCGACGCGCATCACCACAGGCTATGAGGTGGTCGGGGCCTTGACGGCACCGCTGCCGAGATGCGCACCGGGCCCGGGCGTGAGTCGGTCCTCCGGTTCGTGAGCCATCGCCTGGGCTGACCCGGTCGGCGTGGCTGCGCTGGACGCGGCCCGGGTCAGGAGGCGGGGGGTGGCGAAACGGTGGGGAAGAGGTCGATGGCCCACCACCTGGCCATCGGCAGGGTCAGCACCGTCGTGCGCGCGGAACCCTCGTCATCGGCGAACACCTCCAGGAAGACGGCGCCTCGGGCGGGCGAGACGTGCACGGCACCCAGGCGACCTTCGGCCCTCAGGGCGTTCACCTGGGCGACCTCGGCGTCGAGGACGGTGTTCATCAGGGGCAGGTCGTCCGCCGGTGAGAACGCGGCGGTGACCAGGTAGGTGTTCATGCGTGGACGTGTCCTTCGTCTGGCGGAGTCTCGACTCGTGCGGTCGACGCAATGAGGGGAGGTGCGATGGTGCGACCAGTCGAGCATTCGGCCCTGGTCCTGATCTGGATGGTTGCCCCAGTATCCGCGTCCGAACGACCTCGGTGACCCGGATCCGTGGAGACCGCCATGCTCGGGCCCTCGTCGCAGACCGCGGGGGACCGGCACACCGTCGACCGTTGACGAAGCCGCAGCTTCATGCCTAGAGTCGCTAGGTATGAAGCGTGACGCGACGCGCGGCCACCTCGAGGTGCTCCTCCTTCGCGTCCTGGTGGCCGGACCGACCCACGGGTACGGCGTGATCTCTGCCTTGAAGGATCGCAGCGGGGGACTGTTCGACCTTCCGGAGGGCACGGTCTACCCGTCGTTGCACCGACTCGAGGATGCCGGGCTGGTGGCCAGCGAGTGGGCCACCGTCTCGGGCCGTCGGCGTCGCGTCTACCGGCTGACCGCGACGGGGGAGGCCGCCCTGGTCGAGAAGCGACAGGACTGGCAGCGGTTCGCCACCGGGATGTCGGCCGTGCTGGGGTCCGGGGCGTGAACGCCGTGTCCGACCCCGTCGCGGTCTACCTCGACCGGTTGGCGACCCGGCTCTCCGGCCCACCCGATCACGTCCACGGACTCCTGGATGAGACCGCGGCGCACCTGGACAACGCGGTGGCCGACCTGGTGGCTGCGGGCAGCGACCCGCTGGTCGCCCGGCACGAGGCGGTCGTGCGGTTCGGCGAGGTGCCCGTGGTGGCCCGTGCGATGAACGGGGCCACCAGGGCCCGCTACCGGCGCCCGGCGGTCCGCGAGGCGACCACGGCCGGGCTGGCGGTCACGGCCGCGGGGCTGCTCGCCATGGGCGTGGTGGGGCTGCTGGCTCGGGCAGCGGCAGCCCTGACCTCCACCACCGCAGTGTTCGGCCTGCCGGCCGGGGCCCACCTGCCGGTCACGTCGTGCCAGCACTGGCTCAGCGCCCAACCCGCTGCCGCGAGCTGCCGCCAGGCCGCCACCCTCGAAGCCGCCGCCGACCTCACCCTCGGCTTGGCCGTGGCGGGTGTGGCGGGCCTGGTTCTGGCCGTCTTGGTCGTGGTGCTGCAGCGCGGCGCCGGGCCGCGCACCGGGCTGGTGCCCGAGCGCACCGGGCCCGCCCTGGCTGCCGTCGCCTTCGGAGTCGGCGCCTTGGGAACCGCGCTCCTGGCCGCCGACGACGCGGTCATCTCCGCGCTGTGGGGCGCCGGCCTGTTCTGGGTGGCCTCGGCCGTCTGTTTCCTGGCGGCCTTGGGCAGCGGCATCCTGCTGTTGCGGTCCAGCCCCCTGCGCCTTCGCCACGGCCCCGCCCAGCCATGAGCGACGCAGCCCGAGCCGGCCAGCACCGGGTGGCCAGCGGCTGGCGGTACGCCGGACTCGTCGCGCTCGGGGCGACCCTCGGGCTGCTCGGGGCGCGCTATGTGCTCGTCGGGTCCGGCCTGAGCCTGGTCCCCTGGGGTCTGGTCGCGGTTCTGGTCGGCGTCCTGGCCCATTCCCGCCGTGCGGCACTGGCGGGTGCGGCGGCGTACGGCTGCGCTCTGGCATTCACCTTCATGGTCGCCGGCTACGACGGCGGCGCGCCCGTGCTGTCGAGGCTGCCGTTCTTCGCCATCCTCGGCCTGGTCGGCGCAGCCTGCGCGGCTCTGTTGGCTCTGGCGGGGTCACTCGTCGCGACCACCATCCACCGCCGGACCTGACTCACGCGCCGAACTCGACGCGTCGACGGTTACCGTGGCCCGCGGCGCCGCATTTTTGTGGAAGACCAATGCCCCTTCGTAGAGGAGAGCCGTGGCCTACTTTCACCGCACCGGAAGAAGCACCTTTCGTCCGAGCGAACACGTCGGGGGTGGCTGGACGCCGCACGAGCAGCACATCGCGCCGGCGCTCGGGCTCCTGGTCCACGTCATCGAGACCGACCGGGACGCCAGGCGCGGCGATGACCTGGTGGTGGCCCGGGTGTCCTTCGACATCCTGGGCACGTTACCGATCGACGAGGTGACCACCACGGTCACCGTCATCAGGCCGGGCCGCACCATCGAGCTGGTCGAGGGCCGCCTCGCCCACGGCGGGCGAGACGCGGTGCTGGTGCGCGCGTGGCTCATGCAGCGTCGCGACACTGCGGGGCTGGCCGGGTCCGCGATGCCCAGCATCCCGGCCGCACGGGACATGCCGGCCTGGGATGCGTCCTCTCTGTGGCCCGGCGGCTTCATCGCCACGGCCGAAGTCCGACGTGCTGAGCTGGAGCCCGGGAGGGCAGCGTTCTGGGTCCGTACCCCGCTACCCCTGCTGGCCGAGGAGCCGACCAGTGCCCTGGCGCGAGCGGTCGGCCTGTTCGACATCGCCAACGGGATGACGGTGCGCGCCCGACCCGACGAGGTCACCTTCCCTAACCTCGACCTGACCGCGCACCTGTTCGACCAGCCCGAAGGAGACTGGGTGGGCTTCGACACGACGGTCAGCTTCGGACCCGACGGAGTCGGTCTGACCAGCAGCGTGCTTCATGACCACCGTGGCCCGGTGGGCACCCTCGCCCAGGTCCTCACGCTCCGCCCGACCTGAGCTCGTCGCGGGCATCCTCCAGCGGGTACCGAGACCCGGTCAGTCCCGGTCCGTGAAGCGGGCCACCACCCAGATCACCCCGACGGCGAGCAGCCCCGCGAGCAGCAGGGTGTAGATCTCGGCGGTAGGCATGGCCCACATGATGACAGGCACTCTCGAGCGCTCGTTCTCGGTCAGCTCGGTCACGCCCAGACGCACCGACCGCCGGGCACCGCGCCGCGAGAGTCGTCAACCTGAGTTGACGGGGCCGGATGTTGTCAACTAAGGTTGACGGCGTGAGCAGCGACATCCACACGGCCATCGGCGCCGCAGAGGGCGGCGAGCCGCTGCCCGAGCTGCGCCGGCTGCAGGCCCTGCACGCCGACCTCGCCCGCGCCGAGGCGGAGCAGGTGCGCCGGGCCCGGGCGCAGGGATACTCCTGGGTCGCGATCGCCGGCGCCCTCGGCGTCAGCAGGCAGGCCGTGCACAAGAAGTACGGTCGTCGGTAGGGCTCTGGCCCGCTCTTCGGCATCAATCGGCAGGGAACCCGTATGTCCAGCACCCCCACCCCCACCCGCGGTCGCCGTGGTCGCCGTGGTCGACGCGCGCCTGACGAGGGCCCGCGCGCGAGCCTGAAGCAGCTGCTGCCCTTCCTCGCCGAACACCGTCGCGTGCTCGGCATCGTCGTGCTCCTGAGCATCCTCGGCGCGATCGCGACCCTCGCGCAGCCGCTGCTGGTGGGCCTGCTCATCCGCCGTGTGCAGGCCGGCCAGCCGTTGGGCTTGGCCGTCTGGGGCGTCTTCGTGCTGGTCGTCGCGGCATCCGTCATCAGCGGTTTCCAGCACTTCCTGTTGCAGCGCACCGGCACCGCGGTGGTCTACTCGTCGCGGCGCCAGCTGATCGGGCGCATCCTGCACCTGCCGATCAGCGAGTTCGACGCGCGGCGCACGGGCGATCTCGTCTCGCGGGTCGGCACCGACACGACCCTGCTGTACGCCGTGCTCACCCAGGGCCTCGCGGATGCCGTCGGCAACAGCCTGGTCTTCGTCGGCGCCCTCGTGGCGATGGCGCTCATCGACCCCGCCCTGTTGGCCCTCATCGTGGTCGTGATCGGTCTGTCGATCGGGGGCGTCGTGCTGCTCAGTGGGCGGATTCGCACCGCCACGAGAGACCAGCAGGAGAAGGTGGGCGAGCTCGCCTCTGGCGTGGAGCGATCCGTCGGTTCGATCCGCACCGTGCGCGCGGCCGGAGCCAGCCACCGCGAGGAGGTCGCGATCTCGGGGCTGGCCGGGGAGGCCTACGACCAGGGCGTGCGGATCGCCAGGGTGTCGGCGCTCATCGTGCCGATCGCGGGCATCGCGCTGCAGCTGTCGCTGCTCGTCGTGCTCGGGGTCGGCGGCCTGCGGGTCGCCTCCGGCGCCATCACCATCGCCGCGCTCGTCACCTTCATCATGTTCCTGTTCCTGCTGATCTCCCCACTGGGGTCGACCTTCGGCGCGATCACGTCGGTCAACCAGGCGCTCGGCGCGCTCGGCCGCATCCAGGAGATCCTCGACCTGCCGACCGAGACGCAGGGGGATGCCGCGCTCGCGGTGCGCGTGCGAGACGCCGACGACCGTCGCGCCGGCTCGCCCGACACGGCGATCGAGTTCCGAGACGTGCACTTCCGCTACCCGGAGGCCGTCGTTGCCGCACGGCACACGGCGGAGTCCGAGGCGCTCGCCGTCCTCGAGAACGCGCACGTCGACGCCTACTCCAGGTCGGGGACCGGCGACCTCGCGCCCACCCCGATCGCCGGAGAGGTGCTCGCGGGAGTGTCCTTCTCGGTGCCGCGGGGCTCTCGGGTGGCCCTGGTCGGGCCGTCCGGAGCCGGGAAGAGCACGACCCTCGCCCTCATCGAACGCTTCTACGACCCGTCGGACGGCGTCGTGCTGATCGACGGTGAAGACTCGCGCACCCTCGACCGTGCCGCCCTGCGCGCCCGATTGGGCTACGTCGAGCAGGACGCCCCGACCCTCGCGGGGACGATCGCCGAGAACCTGCGGCTGGCCTCGCCCGAGGCGTCCGATGACGACTGCGAGCGCGTGCTGCGCGCCGTGAACCTGGCCGAGGTGCTCGAGCGCAACCCTCTCGGCGTGCACGCTCCGGTCGGCGAGAGCGGCGTCATGCTCTCGGGTGGCGAGCGCCAGCGCCTCGCGATCGCCCGTGCGCTGCTGGCCGCACCTCCTATCCTGCTGCTGGACGAGTCGACCTCCTCACTGGACGGCCTCAACGAGCAGCGCATGCGCGACGCGATCGACGCCGTCGCGACCGATCGCACCCTCATCGTGATCGCCCACCGCCTGTCGACCGTCGTCGACAGCGACCACATCGTCGTCATGGACCACGGAAAGGTCGTCGGTCAGGGCACGCACTCCGACCTCGTCGACTCCACGCCGCTCTACCGCGATCTCGCCCGGCATCAGCTGCTGGTCTGACCCGCCACCTCGAACTGCCTTCTCGGCGTGAGGTATCACCTCGTCGTGGTCTGCCCTCCTGAGCAGTGGCTCGGCGGGGGCCGAGCATGCGCACTTGAACAACGGGGCGTGACCAGCAGCGGCGACATGGGGGAGCACTGGCTCATCGCGAGATACAACACGAACCGATTACCCAGCGACGCACTGACAACCGCTGACGGGACGGTGCTCGGACGGCGTCGCCCCGCTGAACCGGGCCGTCGCCGCGTGGCTCCTCTGCGGATCCGGTCCGAGGCCGTTGTCGGCCGGGTCCTGCTTCGCGTGGCTCCGGCCGCCGCGGTGGCGCTTCGGCTGTCGCTGGGCCTGGTCTTCGTGTGGTTCGGAGCACTGAGGCTCGCTGGAGACTCGCCGGTCGTCCCGCTCGTGAGCCCGACCCTGCCGTGGGCGAATCCGGCGGCTGTCGTGCCGTTGCTGGGCGCTGTGGAGGTTGGTCTCGGCATCGGACTGCTCGTCGGAAGAACCCAACGGTTGCTACTGCCCGCCCTGGCCGCGCATCCTGCCGACACGTTCTTGACGTTCCTGATGGCGCCCGGCCTGACCATGCAGGGAGGAAATCCCTTGTTGCTCACGGCGGATGGCGAGTTCGTGCTGAAGAATGCCGTGCTCATCTCGGCCGCGATCCTGCTGGCCTGCACGTCACGGGCAGCGAGTGAAGGGCCACCGCCAGCTCGGCCCCGGATGCGGCTGACAGCCCAGCCGCACGGGAACGTCGCGTCGAGTGCGGATCGCGGTGCGCTGCAGGGCCTGGTCGCCCGCGCGAGAAGGCCGCATGGAGCGAGTAGGTGATACCAGTTTGGTACCATCGCTCCATGGCCATGACGTTGCGACTGACTGATGACGACGAGCACGCTCTCGCCCTGCTGGCCGAGGCCCAGGGGATCAGCAAGCAAGAGGCAACCGTGCGCGCCATCCGCGAGGCGGCGGCTCGTCGTGTTCACCAGGACCGCGTCAGCGAGCTCTCCGCCGCGGCCCGTGCTCGCTACGCCGACGTGCTCGAGCGCCTCGGCCGGTGACGTCCTACCTCTCGCTTGAGGACCTGCTGGCCTTGGCTTCCGACCTCGGGGTCGGGCCGGTGCGCGATGTCGGGTTGCTCGACTCTGCGGCTCACCGACCCCAGGTCGAGCTCTATGGGGACGAGGCCTACCCCGACCTGGACACCAAGGCCGCGGTTCTTCTCGAGTCGCTCGTGCGGAACCACGCCCTGGTGGACGGCAACAAGCGCCTGGGGTGGCTGGCCACGGTCGTGTTCTACGGGTTGAACGACGTTACGCTCGAGGCACCCGACGACGACGCGTACGAGCTGGTGATGGCCGTTGCCCGCAGCGAGCCCACCGTCGAGGCGGTTGCTGTTGCGCTCGGATCGTGGCACTGACCACCCCACAAGCCGAGCGCCTGCGGCGTGGTCGGCGACACCCCACAGCCCGACGCCATGGACGCCACCCCGACATGCGCCAGCAGCGTCGGCCCCGCTGGCTCGGGTGTGCCATGAAGCACGGCCACGGCCTCAGGCCCGCTAGGTATATTCAGGGATGTCGGCGGGTAGCCGCTGGGTAGCGGGAGGTCAGGATGAGAGCGTTGGCCGATGGCGGCGGCCTGGCCTCGCTGGGCGGGACGCTGATGATCAGCCTCACCCTGGTGCTGCTGATGCTCCTCGCGCTGGGGCTGACCACGACGCTGATCGTGTGGCGGGTGTACCGGCGCGTCCGCCGCTGGCGTGGGTGGCACCGGGGGCAGGCCGGCATCAAGTCGCGGGCGGTGATGCCCGGGCCGGGACGTGACGTCGCCCGGTTGCGTCGTGACCTGCGCACGGAGGTCGAGGCCGCCGACGTGATGCTGTCCCGTGCGAAGGACGGCCGGCTGTTCATCGCCGACGCACGTGCCCTCCTCGACGAGCTCAAGGTCAACGCCGCGGCGGTGGATGCCAACCTCGCGAGCATCCAGCACTACGCGGACACGACCCATCAGCGCCGTGCCCTGGACGCGCTTCGTCCTCAGGTCGCGAAGCTGATCCAGACCAGCTACCTGGCTCGGCAGACGTTGCTGCAGACCGAGATCGCGGACCGCGAGCGACACCTCACACACCTCAGTGAGCACGTCGAGCGGGAGGCCGCCGCGGTGAAGATCTACCGCCAAGGGGCGAACGGTCTCGACCTGGGCGACCAACCTGGCAACCTCGATACCTCGAGCGGCGCGGCAGTCCCGGAGCCCAGCCAGTAGCAAGACCGCCCTCGGTCACCACCAGCACGGAATGTGCTGCGGCACTGCTCAACCGGATGGGCAACAGCTGCGCGTGACCCCCGCCACGGGGTGGCTCACCCTCGCGTCAGGGAGGCAGCCGAGCGAAGTGGCGTGGCGCATCCACCGCCTTTGGGCGTCATGGGGGAAAGTCGGGCCCGGCATCCAGGCGCAGCTGGAGCAGGACGTCCAGAGCCACCGAGTCACCGTCGCGGCCGCCCGCTCCGACCTGCAGCGGGGCGTCGCTCGGCTCGACGTGGACGCCGGCCAACCGCGCACGCAGGGTGGGCGCCACGATGAGGACGTACCAGCGGCCGTCCGCGCCGACGCCGGCCCGGTGGTCCCGTCGCACGTACCAGCCGACGACATCGGTGCGGATGGTCCCGCCGCCGCTGTAGGGGAGTGCCCGCAGCCGGGTGGGTTCGACGCCCGCCGACCGCATCGCGTCGGCGAAGGCCGCCACCATCGGAGCCGTTCGCCGCGCCTCTGCCTCAGCCGCCCGCGCTGCGGCCGCGCGGTGGTACTCGGCGTTCTCCCGCGCCTGGCGGCGACGGACCTCGGCCGGGTCAGTGGGCTCGTTCTCCGGGCTCATCGGCCGATCATCGCAGTGGGTGAGGCCAGCTGCCCGCAGGATGCCTCAGCCAGCAGGAGAAGCCGCCGATCGCGTGTTCGAAGCGTTCCTTCAGCGGATCCCCGGACCCCGGAACTCGTACCTCTGTCCCTTCTCGGAGGCGTCATCACGGGGCGCCGCGAAGCGTCCCACCTCATCTGCACGCTGCGGCCGCACCACTGCCGAGCCGAAGCGCAACGCCGACTCGGCATCGGCGATCGCGGTAGCCGTTTGCCAGACCGATCTCCGCTGCTACCTTGCTGGTGACAGGTCTCTGACGTGGGGGTTTTCAGATGTCACAGGTTGCAGTCGAGGTGCCGTTCGATGCGTTCGATGCCGTCAGCTCAGAGGAGGCGCAAGAACTCATCGCTGAGTTGGGAGACGCCGGGGTCCACGCACAGGTCGAGTACGTAGAAGGCAGGGGCGCCCTGGACGTCGCGGCGGTCGTGGCGTTGGTGACGCTCGCCAGCACCGCAGCCGCAGGGCTCGCAGTCGTGGTGGCGTTCCTGCATCGCGTGTTCGAGGTGGGGGTGGTGGTCGACAGCACCACCTCTCCGGTGAAGATCACGAAGGACAAGAGCCTTCAGCGAGGATCGGTGCTCATGATCCCGCGCTATGGTGAGCCGGTCTTGACCAAGGACGTCAGCGGAGGGGATCTGCGTGACCTGATGGCCCGAGCACTCAGGGTCCCCGGTCAGGACTGAACGAAGCCGTCAGTCGGCCCACCTCAGCCGTGCGCCCAGTACACCGTGCTGCGCCCGAGCTCATCGATCTCGTCGAGTTCTGGCACGGCCCGTCGCAGAAGATCCTCGGTGATCGCCGTGTCGCGAGGAGAAGCGTGGGTGAGCGACCGGTAGGTGGAGTGAACGACCGCGAAGGCGATCGCTTCTCTGGCCGCGGCCCAACGGTACGGATTCGCCCGCACGTAGGAGGCCGCGGCCGACATGAGGATTGCCGACGATCCGCCCGGCCCAGCCTGCGCCATGACACTGCCGAGGTGTCGGCGGTCCAGGCGTGGTCCGAGGCCGCCCTGGTGCCGTGCCGTGATCGCTTCCGCGCCGAAGTCCGGGGCACCTTCACCCATGGATGTGATGGCGGCCAACGCCACTGGGTCTCGGACCAGGGGTGGCTCACCCAACGCCTCGTCCACGTCCCCCTGGACGAACTGAGCGGCATCCGCCAGCTGCGTGCCTGAGTACGACTGCACCGCATCGAGCCGAAGGGCGGGGTGCGGGTGGGTGCCGGCCACGTACCTTTCCGATGTCGTTCCCCCGGTAAGCGCCAAGGCGCGCCTCAACCTGGCGTGCGAGAGCAGGAAGAAGACTCTCGCCCCCGCGACCGCCCACTCATCCACACCTTCAGGCAGCTTGCTCAGCAGGAGGGCAGCCACGGAGTCCGCCTCGATCTCCTCCCGTGCGTTCGCATACGTGGTGGGCAACCCGACCGCGGTCAACCGCGGATCCGGAGGTGGCTCCGCGGCCGCATGGCCCAGGAGCACATGTCCGAGCTCGTGCGCTATCACGAAGAACACAGCGGCCTCTGAGAAGCTCGCGGCGATGTCGCCCCCGGCGTCGCCCGGCCGGGCCTTGTGCAGTTCCAGCAGTGCGGTCGGTGGCCCTGACGCGTCCACGGTGAGGAGCGCATTCAGGGCCGCGGGGTCGCGCGTTGTTCGCGAGAAGACGTAGGACGAGAAGGCAGCCAGAAACTGCGGGGTGTGCTCATGGACGGCGATCCGCCATCCGTCCCCTCCCGACAGGGTGAACGCTCCGAGCCCGCCTCTGGGCACCAACGCGCACGACACCGGGGGCATCTTGTCCGAGGCTTCCAGCACCGGGATCTCAGCCAGCAGGGTCGGGCTGACATCCTGCAGGGAGGAGCGGACCGCAAGCGCTGCCGACGTGAGCTGATCGAGGGCCGAGCCCGCGAAGGACGTGAAGCCGTCGTATAGGGATTGCCTGCCAGAATCCAATGGGACCCGAACCATCCGTCAATGGTTGCAAGAACATGGCAGTTCGTCTCGGTGAGTTCTCCGTCGCCGGATGACGCACCTCGCCTGCGCCTCTCGAGACGGGCGCGAGAGGGCGTATCCATGCTGCTGCGCGCGAGCCCGCCCGAGAACTGGGGACTCAGGGGTGGTCAGCCCGCCAGTGCCTACGACCTCGCTTTCGCCATCGAAGCGTGAGAAGGGCGGTGACCGCCGTCGTTCTTCAGGGGCCGGAGTTCGGCAGGACCACGTGCCCGGGCGGACCTGCGCTGGAGAGAACCTCGTCGAAGCCGTCGCGCATGCAGTCCATCAGCACGTCAGGGTCGGGGACTGCAGCGGTGTCGATGTTGATGCCGACGAAGCAGGTGCCGCGATACGACATCAACGTGACGTTCAACGCTGCTCCGATCGTGGGGCCGAAGGCGTAGAAGGCGTCGACCTCCGCTCCGGCGAGGTGGAGCGGGATGGGGATTCCTGGCACGTTGCTGGCGAGGAAGTCGATGTGCTTGAGCATCCCGCCGACGTAGGCGCGGGGGAGGAGGTTGAGTGCGCCGGCGAGCACGTCGGTGAAGGGCAGCGACCGGTCGGTCTTCAACGGCTCGCAACGTTTGTGGGTCTCCCTCATCCGCTCGCCCGGATCGGTGATGGCCACGGGCACCTTGAAGCGCATGAGTGTGATGCGGTTGCCGCCGATGGCGTCGCCAGGCTTGCGGATGCTGATCGGCATGGTGACCCGCAGCTCGTGGACCGGTTCGCCGTGGTTGTCGTGGTACATCCGCAAGCCCGCCGTGACGCCAGAGAGGAACGCGTCGTTGAGCTTGGCTCCCGCCGCGTGCGCCGCCCGCAGGATGTCCTCCAGCGGTAGCTGCAGCACGTCGTAGTGCCAGGCCATGTGGCGTCCGGTCATGACCGGCGAGAGCGTGGCCTCCGCCGGCTGGAGGAAGCGCGCAACCGACCGGACCGTCGCCATCGCCTCGCTGGCGGTCTCGCGCGGATGCAGCACCGCGTGAGCCGCGTCGCCGGGTGCCGAGGTGAGCATCTCCCTCGAGAAGCCCAGAAGGCGATTCCAGTTGTGGCCGAGGGCATCACGGACCAGGTCCACGGTGTCGAGGCTCTCGCCGGCGGGCGCTTCGGGCAGGGGCCCGAGCTCCGCGGGGTTCGGCTCGACGTCGAACAGGAGGCGCGCGATGTCCATGCCACCGACACCGTCGGTCAACGAGTGGTGGATCTTCAGGACGACAGCCGTCCGACCACCCTCGAGCTGCTCGATGAACGTCGCCTCCCACAGGGGTCGGTCTCGATCGAAGCCCGCCATGCCGGTCTTGCGCGCGAACTGCAGGACCGTTTCGAGCGTCCTCGGCGATGCGGCCTCGAACCTACGGACGTGCCAGGACAGGTCGAAGTCGGGATCAACGACCCAGCGGGGCGTGGCCAGCCGCAGCGGTGGCTGCACCACCTTCTGCCGGAAGCCGGGCGAGATGCGGGTGAGCCGCTCGAGCCGCTCGGTCAACCGATCCCAGTCCGGCGCGCGCTCGAGCATCAGGACGACGACGACCGTCGATCGCAGCAGCGGGTCCTGCTCCATGTACCAGGCGAACGCGTTGGTGTCGCGCATGTGGACCTCGACCGGTTCAGCCAACGCGATCACATCCATCTCATGCCGGGCGGACGCTTCGAACGCCGCGCCAGCCGAGTCTAGTTGTCTCCGTCCGCCCCCGAAGATGCCCGACCGTTGACCGATATCGACATCGCCCGATGCTGGCGGCGGCGGGATGGATCCATGGCACCCTCCGGATCTCCGCCAGCCCGTCGAGATCTCGATCGACCTGCTCTGTCTCGGCGGCTGCGGCTGAACGCAATTGGGATGTCGGCTCACGCCACCCATACAGAGAAGCTGGTGCATCCGTCAGTGTCTGTTTCTCGGCGGTGGGCCATGGCCAGTCGGTCGGCGTCGCGCTCGGGAAGGAAGCCGGAGTCCCGGCGACAGTCGTGGCAGACCGCGACGGCTCGTCGACCGAGGTGGACGACATCGATGAGGTGGGGATGACAGGCCTCGTCAGCTCCGTGGTGGTGGTCGCGTCGGTGGGCTGCATCGACAGTGCAGGCGGCCACCGCCTCGGTGCGGTTGGTTGTCGAGCCGAACATCTGATCCTCCCTTCCGGAGGGGTGTCTTCTGCATTCACAGGGAGCCGGATGCCGCTGCGATTCGCCGGCAGCAGGGTCCACCTCGAGGGGCGGGCACGTGGCCCGCCGGGCACTTCAGCGATCAGGCTGCGGTGCCTCGCGCCGCGTCGGTGCTGGCCGGCATCCGATCGGGTCGCTGCTCGGGCACTGGCTGGGCCGCCCGTTGCGCGGTGAGCGGCGACGGGAGCAGGGCGCCGATCGTCAGCCCCGCCAGGCCCGCCAGGTACTCGTTCACCGGCTGGCCCCGCACAGACAGGTAGATCACGGCTCCCAGAGTGGAGAGTGCTGCAACGATCACCGCCAAGCTCGATATGCGTGCCGCGAATCCGTCAGACATGACGACCTCCAACCTCGGCTGGGCAGGCCGCCCAACCTGTTGCCCTCAAGGAGCGTGCGGAGTGGGCCGCTGATACCCGCAGCGCACGACCTACTGTCGGTGTCACGAACTCGTGAGAGAACGCAACCGGCAGACGGCGGCATGTTGCGCCTTGATTGCGGTACACAACCGGGCGGGCGACAGGATTACCGCGCTTCGAGTGCTTCGGGTCGGAAGGGCTCACCGTGACCGGGCACGATCAGGACGGGTCGAAGCTCCAGGAGCGCAGCGCGGGACCGTTCGAGCGTGGCTTGGTCTTCGGCCGTTGGATCCACGGCCGGGCCGTCGGCCGACCACCACAGGTGGGTGCAGGCGACCAGGCCCTGTGCGGTCTCGACGAGTGTGGTGATGTCCTGTGCTGTGTGTCCGGGGGTGGCCATCAGCCGCACTGACGGCGAGAGCTGGAAGCCATCGGCCGGCCGGTCGGTCCAGATGTCGTCCTGGTAGATCGCCCAGAAGTCGTGGAACCGAGCGCGCTCGAACAGTGCGGCGTTCAGCATGTGGTCGGGATGGTGGTGACTGAACACCACCTCGCCGACGTCGGTGGGTCGAAACCCCAGGTGCGTGAGCTGGTCGAGGATCTTGCTGCGGTCCGACACCATCCCGGGGTCGACGACGATCGCGTGGCCCTCGTCGCGGATCAGCACCACGGTGCTGGCCACCCGCTCGTCGGCAAGCCCGCTGAGAGAACGTGCAGGTCCGCAGTCATGGGTCATCGTGGCACGCCTCCGCGGCGCTGTGGTTCATGCGTTCTCGGTCGGAGAGCCCATCGACGGAGCGACGCTGGGGCGGGTAGAGCACCTGTACGCGGCGGCGCGCCGTCATGCCGATGCGAGGTCCGCGAGCACGGCACCGGCGACGCGGTGTCCGGAGACGAGCGCCCCCTGGATCGACGCGGTGTCACGGTGGTCGCCACACACGTAGACCGACGGCGAGACCCGCGCCGGCGACGTCGTGCGCAGCGGGGGCGGTTGAGCCGGTAGGGCGTGCCGGATGTCGTGGCGGTGCACCAGCTGCCACCGCGTGGTGTCGACGCCGTAGACCTCGCCGACCTGCCGACGCACCTCGGCCTCCTTCGCGGCCGCACCTGTCGAGGCCGGCAGGAGGCAGGTGGCCTGCACGAGGTGCCGGCCCGGCGGCGCGAGGCCCGGAGCCGCGTTCGTCATCACCGCAGTGTTGACGACCGGCCCCCGCCGCCGGCCGTCGACCGCAATCATGGTGGATGCCGTCGGGCGCTCGCCCGCCGCGAACCACCAGGTCTGCAGGCCCCGGGTGCGCGGCGGAGGCACGTCGAGCAGCCCGCCCACGGCCTCCGGGCCGACCGCCACCACGGCCGCGCGAGCGGCCAGGCGCTCGCCACCGGCCAGCTGCAGGACCGCGCCGGATACCCCGCCGCTCACCTCGACGACCGCCTCACCCAGCCGGAGGTCGGCCCCGGCCCGCACGGCCGCTGTAGCCAACTGTTCGGGCAGCGCCCGGATGCCGCGTGCCGGCACGCCCGGCACACCCAGCGCGAACATCCGCACCAGCAGCTTCGTGAAGGCCTCCGAGGTCTCTCCCCGGTCCTCGGCGAGCACCCCGGCGAGGAAGGGCTCGATGACCTCAACGCGCAGCGGGCCAGAAAGACCAACCCGGTCCAGTCCCTGGCTCAACGACCGATCCGAGCCGTCGACCACACGGCGCGGCGCGGCGAGCACCGGACCCGCCCAGCGCGCCATGGCGGCCACCCCCCGAGGGGTGAGCAGCCCACTGCGCAACGTCGCCAGCAGACCCTTCGGGTGCCGCAGCGGATGCGACAGCTCCGTGAGACCGTGCGCGCGGCGGACGAGCACCCCGGCACCGAAGGGCCGCAGGTCAAGGGCATCGAGGTCCACCCACCGGCGGACCGCCGGGTACGCCGGGTTGAGCACCTGGAACCCTCGGTCGAGGAGGAAACCATCCACCTCGTCGGTACGCTCGCGGCCGCCGACGACCGTGGCCGCCTCGACGACGACGACCGAGCGGCCCGCCTCGGCAAGCCGCCATCCGCAGCGGAGGCCCGCGAGCCCCCCGCCCACCACGACCACCTCGGTGTCCACCACGGTTGCGACCATAGACGCCTCCCCTTCAGGGCGAAGGGCTGTTGAACGTCGAGATGGCGCACCGCGAGCATCGGCTCACTCATCTGGCACCGGGGAGGCCTGACTCCAGCTGATCTCGACCGGTGCGACGTCGTTCTCGCTGACCACGACGAACCACACGAGGAGGATGGTCGCGGCGAGGAGAGTGAGTCCGGCGAACCATCGGTACGCGTCGATGTAGGCACGGTCGCGGACGCGGACCTGTCGCTCGTCGAGGTACGCCTCGGGCAGGTCGGCGACGACGCGCGCCGACATCCGCAGCACCCACCAGACGGCGATCGCGACCGCGACGACCCCCAGTGCCGCATGGGCGGGCAGGGTCGCCCAGGCGACGGGGACTGCCACGAGCAGGGCGGTCATCGCCGCGACGATCCTCACCCGGGCTTGCCTGGTGCGCAGCCGGTCCCATCGGGTGTCGTGCATCACCGTCTGGAGCATGTCGGCGACGGCCTTGTCGTTGCGTTGGCGCGCGTTGAGCCGGTCCTGGTCATGCTGGGGTCTCAGGTCTGGGAGTCGGTGAACGGGGTCAGGGAGAACAGCTGCTCGACTGGCACGTCCACGAGAGCCGCGATGCGCAGCGCGAGCGAGGGGGCGTACTCGCCCCGCTCGAGGCAACCGACCGTCTGGTAGTGGACCCCGACGGCATCGGCGAGCTCCTGACGGCTGAGCCCGGTCCGTACCCGGTGCTCCTCGATGCGGGTGTAGACCGGGTCGTCCGACTTTGGCCGACGTCCCATGCGCTTAGCACTAATGCACCGGGGTCGCCGGCCGTGATGTCGAGGTTCGAGAAGGGCGGCCGTCGGCGGCATCCGCAATGGTGCATCCGAGCCGTACGGAAGGCCCTTCCCCCGGGCACGTCCCGAGAGGCCGCAACCGTGGTGGGGCCCAGGGGTCACTGGCCGCGGCGGCACCGGCCGCCGGCCGGGCCGGCATGAAGATCACGACGGCAACTGCTGGGCCCGGGGCGCCTTGGTCGGCGCCCTGTCGGGGGCTCACGAAAGTGCGGACATCGCCCGCCGCGCGCCGCCCGGCGCCGAAGCGCCGGGCGGCGGGGCGGATCAGCGTTCAGCGCTTGACGGCATCCTTGTGGAAGGCCAACCCCTTCTGGGTTGAGGCATGCCTCTTCGCATGCCCCGCATCCGAGTGGCCGGAGGTGAAGACCTGCCTGTCGTTCATCATGCGGCCGACCATGGCGGCGAACGTCTTGGACATGAACGTCAGCACCTGCGGGTCGTTGTTGCCGAGGTTGTCACACCAGCGGAACGGGTTGTCGACGCAGCCGCCGTCGTCGCCCGGCACGGTCCCCTCGAAGTTGCCCTCGTAGCCGCCGAAGAGCACGACGTCCGACGCGAGCTTGCAACAGTCCTGGCCCGTGAGCACACCGCTCGCCGGGATACCTGCCTGCTGGAACATGAACGCATCGGTGCCGTCGGCCGAGAAGAGGAGGTGTTTCTTCCAGATCGAGTCGAGGTAGGCGATGCCGGCGTCCCGCGCGATGGCGGACGGCGCCCAGATGCTCGGGGGCATCGGGGTGCCCGGGTCGCGGCTGAACAGCTCGACCCCATCCTTCGGGTCGAGCACGCCGGCGACGTAGTTCGGTGTGGCCAGCACGTCGGCGTCGAGGTCGTACTTGATCTTGGCGAGCTCCGCCGCCGGGAGCGTGTTCACGTAGTGGTCCGAGCCGAGCAGGCCGAGCTCTTCACCGCCGAACCAGATGAAGCGCAGCTTGTTCCGGGTGTGTGTGTTCTTCAGCTGCTGGGCGATGTCGAGGATCGCCGCGGAGCCGGACGCGTTGTCGAGCATCCCGGCGCCGTAGATGGCGTCCAGGTGCGCGTCGATGACCAGCACGTTGTTCGGGTCCCCGCCCCTGGAGTCGGCGATGACGTTCCAGTCGGAGCGGTTCGGGTCGTCGATGGCCTTGACGTCGATCGTCAAGACGGGGCCCGTGCCCGGGACGTACTGCCCCAGCAGCTGGGTGCCCACGGCGTACGACGTGAAGATGACGGGCACCGTCTCGGTGCCGTCGAGCCCACCCGTGAACAGTGTGGTGCGACCCGGGTTGCCCTCGTTGAAGATGATGACCGCTGAGGCGCCGGCGGCCTCGGCGTTGGCAACCTTCTGGCTGAAGGTGCAGGTGCCGCGCTGGATCAGCGCGATGTTGCCCGCGACAAAGCCGCTGAAGTCTGCCGCGGTGCAGCCGCTGGCCGAGCTCGGAGCCGGGGTGGCAGGCACGACGATGCCGCCCGCGGGCTGCAGCTTCGCGTTCGCCGACCCGGCGACCGGACCCGGCGCAAAGTCAGAACCGAGCGCGTACGAGCGCGGCGTGGGCGAGGACTCACGCAGCACGGGGGTGCCGACGAAGCTGAAGTAGTGGAACTTGTACTCCTGCAGCTTCACTGAGTATCCGGCCGCGCGCATGACCTTGGCGACGTAGTCGGCCGAGGCCTTGTAGCCGGGTTCCCCGGAGTTGCGAGACGGGTGCCCGTCCGGGCCCGGGTTCGCGTCTGCGATCTGCTGGAACTTGACCATGTGCGCCCACAGGTCGTCCTGGGTGACACAGTCGACGAGCTTCTGGGTTGTGTTGTTGGCGCGGTGGGCGCAGGAGTTCCGGTGGTCAGTCTGCGGCGAGGTGCTGGCCGTGGCGTTCGAGCCGACCATCGTCAGGCCCCAGACCATGGCGACCGCTGTTGCGGTGACCAGGGCCAGGCGTCCTGCTCGGCGCGGTCCGTGTAGTGGGCGCATCGTGTGTTCCCCCTTCAAACGGCGAGTTGTCGCCGACGTCGTTGCCGACGAGCCTTGCGATGCTACTGCCGCCCGATCATCACCGGAAGGGTGAGGGCGCAGGGACTGCCGCCGACCCGATGCGCCGCCACTGGGGCCGAACCCTGATGCCCAGGACGACGGTCTGGTGCCCGGGGGCGGATGCTGGGGCGCGCCGTCGGATGCGACACGCTCTCCACGCCCAGGTCAACTATGTCCCCGCGCCTTGTGGGTGGATGCGGAAGGCTCCCCCCTCCCCGACGGTCGGCGTCTTGCGCGCAGCACTTCAGCCACTGACGCCCTGACGTACGGCTGTCCACCGGGCCCCGTCGATGAGCGGGGTTACGGTTGCCCTGTGGATGGTTCAGCTTCGGCCCAGTGGCGAAGCCTGGCCATTGGCGGTGTGCTCCTCGCGCTGTTCGCAGGGCTGTTCCTGACCGGCTTTGGGTACCTGGACTCGTGCTCTGCGAGATCTGCGGCGGGGTGGTCCTGCTATTCGCCCCCATGGGCTCTTCCGGCATACGACCTCGGTCGCGTGCTCCTCGTCCTCTCGCTCGTCGTGTCGGCGGCCATGGTCCTCACGCATCGCCGTTCAAGCAGGAGGCCACCGGTCCCGCCGGACCATCGCTCCGCCAACCCTTGAGCCGAATACGAAGCGCCGCTGGTGCCGCCACTGGTGGTCACCCCTTCGACTGACTCGAGATCTTCCGGTCGAGCCAGCCAGGTGCGCCTCGTCCCCGCAGATGAGCCCAGCAAGCGGAGGCAGATCACGACTACGACGCACAAGCGAGATCCATCGGCCTGGGCCGTCGCCACGGCTGCCGCTGCGGCGGCCACGAACGAGCCGACAGCCCGGCACCGGGCCACGGCGCCGCACGGCTATCACGTGGCCGCAGTGGCAGGATGGGCGCGTGCTCGACTACGTGCCCGAGCTGCTCGAGTTCGTCCTGACGCTGTACTGCGTGATAGACGCTATCCAGAGCGACCCGGGGGACATCCGAAACCTGCCCAAGTGGGCTTGGATCCTGCTGATCCTGCTCGTCCCTGTCGTGGGCGCGGTGGCCTGGTTGGTGGCCGGCCGGCCCACCCGCGAGAGCTGGTTGCGGCACACCTCGTCTCAGCCCCAGAAGGCCCTGCAGGCCCAGCCACCACGCAACCCCCGCGGGCCCGACGACGACCCGGACTTCCTCAAGCGCCTCTGACGGCACTGCCGACCCAACCGGCGTCGGCCCGTCCTAGGCGTACCCGGCCACGACGTCGGGAGTGCTCGGCGGACTGCGAAGGTGCGCCGGCTCGCCGCAGTGACGCACAGCTACCAGCCGGCTGAGCGTCCCTAACCGCGAGCCATCTGGTCGACACACACGGTGATGGCGAGGATGAGAGGCACGTCCTGGCCTTGGGCGAGTTGGACGCCGTAGGTGTCTCGCACGCGGAACCATTTCTTGGAGACCTCGGCGATCTTCTCTCCGTCGCGCTCGATCTCATACTCGTGATCGACGATGTTCCCGTGGGCCTTCAGGTCCTCGCCGCCGTCGACGTCGATGACGTAGTGGTCGCGGATGCCGATCAGCCGCTTGTGGACGGTGGCCTGCGTGGCCCCGCTCTCGATGGTCATCTTGTCGCGGACGCTGAGCTTCTTCTCCTGGATCTTGGACAGCTCGTTGCCGTGGGGGTCCTCGAGGATGAACGTGTCCCGCAGCCGAACGGCCTTCCCGTTGACCTTGAAGACCCTGTTGCCATCGGCATCCTCGATCCAGAAGTCGTCTCCGATCGCGAAGATCTTCTCGCGCATCTGGAAGGTGGGTCCGTCCAGCCCGTGGTGTCGCAGCCCCATCACTGTGTCCCTTTCACCGGTGAGCGCAGGTCACGGGAATGCGCCACCTGCGACAAGTTGAGTCCTCGAGCATGCAGCCGCCAGGGGCGGGCTCCCGAAGCCTCTTCCACAGTGCCACGCCGTGGTTCGTCCCTCATCACCCCGATGGGGTTATCGGTGCCGCCCAAGAACGACGACGGACGCAGCCCCTGCCGGTCCGGCGTCGGATCGACGACCTCGCGGTCGCTGAAGACCACTGCCGCGCAGCAGGACGACGCCCGCCACGCGGCGGATGGACGCAGGTTCCTCGATTTGACCCTCGCCGCCACGGTGCACGATCAGCTCAGGTTTCGAGGAGCAGCTCGAACTCCAGTTCGTGGTCGATCCGCACTCCAGTGGCGTCACGTAGCGGGATTGTCGGCTTCAGCTCCCTGGCAACATGCACGGCGTGCCGATGCAGCGCGCACAAATCCAGGCCACAGCGCTGGTAGAAGCCGATGGCGGCAAGGTTGTTGTTGGTGGTCGCGAGCCAGACACGTCGGCACCCCTCTGCTCGTGCCTCAGCGACACAACGCACCATGAGAGCGCGCCCAACGCCAAGCCGCGGCTCGGTGGTGATGATAGTGACGACCTCGTAATCGCGGTCCTTGAGGTCCACCAGGACCAGCCCCACGCGCCGACCACCCCGCGTGGCCAGGTAGCCAGGTAGTTCGGCGGCTTCAACCAGCTCACCGCGCCGCGCCACCGATGTCGACGTCCACTCCTGCGCCAGTGTCTCCGCCACCCAGGCGCGATCAGCTGGCGCGATCTGCCTGACCAGCGGAGTCAACTCTGACGGCACGCCACCATCATCCGCCGGCTCACCAGTCGGCTTCCATCCCGGCTGAGAGGGCGCACCTTGCGCACGGCCGGGTTGTCGGGGTCACGACGAGTCGGCTCGGCATCATCAACGTCGCACCGTACTCACGATGCCCTGAGTCGGTGTCCACAGACGCACTTCAGGACACACCGCCTGCCAGGGCCGCCATAGATTGGGTGAATGACTTCTTCCGGACGGCTTTCCACGCTGGCTCACGGTGGTCATCGATGCCGGACCGTTCAACGACGAGTGGATCTCGCGCGCCCTTTCTGACGCGTTCCCAGCCGCCGTAGGCACGTAGGACCGCCGGGGCGTTCGTGAGCCGGCCTCGGCTCGTGCCGCACGTGGTGATGACACGCTTCTGGACGCGGTCGTTGGGTCGCCTGGAGTTGGCTTGTGGTGGGCGTTGACTGCGCATCGGCGGGGGGCGTAGAAAGCAAGGGGCCGCCCTTGGTGGAGAAGAGGACGTGCGGCTCTTTGGAGATGCGGGGAGGGGGATCTCACGGACTGGATCGTCCCGGGAGCGGGCATCGCTGCGACCATCCGCCGTGGTGTGTCTGGCCGGGCCAGAGCAGGCAACTGCGATCACGAATTCGACGAAAGGCTGCAGCATGCCCACCACGCCACGCACGTTCTTGAAGGTCGGAGAGTTCCTCGGCGTCAACGACTACCTGGTTTCCCCCAACGGGGTCTTCTTCGCGGTCCAGCAGAGCGACGGCAACTTCTGCGTCTATCACGGCTCCAGCCCGTCGGACAACCACGGTGGGGTGTGGTGCTCGATGCAGCACCCTGGGGAGGGAAACTACTTCGCTGTGCAACAGAGCGACGGCAACTTCTGCGTCTACCACGGCACGAGCCCGTCGGACAACCACGGTGGGGTCTGGTGCTCGATGCAGCACCCAGGGGAGGGAAACTACTTCGCGATCATCCAGGACGACGGGAACTTCTGCGTCTACCGGGGGACAGGCCCGAACGACAACCACGGCGGGGTCTGGTGCTCCATGCACACCGACCCCGTGGCTGACTTCAAGATCAGGAATATCGAGTACGACGTGGCCGCTGCGCAGATCCTGAAGTCCGGGCCCGCCGAGCTCTACCGGCAAACCGTGCGCAACTCCACCCAAACCGATCAGTCCCCGACGATCGAGGGCTCGGAATCAGTCGAGCAGACTTCCAGCTGGTCGGACTCGCTCGGCATCACCGTAGGCGTGTCCACCTCGTTCGCCTGTGGCGTGCCCCTGGTCGCCGAGGGAAAGGTCGATGTCTCCATCGAGGCCAACAACACCTACACCTGGAGCGGATCGGAGACCAAGAACAAGACCTGGTCATGGTCAGCGCCCCTGAACGTTCCAGCTGGCTCCATGGCGTCGGTCATCGTGTCCACGACCTTGTCAACGATCGCCGTGCCGTACACCCTGACCGGCACCTTCGTGTTCAAGTCAGGGGCGCAGATGCCAGGCACCGTCACCGGCCTGTACACCGGCTCCAACTCACACGACCTGACCGTCACCTACGCAACCCTGGACCCCGCCACCGGACACCTGGCCGTCTCCAGCCCGCCGACCACGAGCTGACGAGCAGACGAGCAGACGAGCGGACGAGCGACAACAGATTCGCCGAACAGCTGCCCAGACACGGTGAACCGCCTTGCGAGCGACGGCAGGCGGCGTGGCGGGGCCGGTTCGTGCTGCTCCTTGCTGGCAGGGGCGCAACAGCATCGTTGATCATGTTCAGTTAGGCGAAGAAGTCCAGCTGCTGGGCGGCTGCCCGGTCAGGCCGGCCGCTGTTGTCGGGGGCCGTATGGTCGGCTCCGGCCAGGACCCGCTTCGCAGTGGAAAGAGCGCCGGGCGAGGCCGTCGAGCGACGCGGTGAGGTTTCGGGCACTCCTGGTGCCGCCGAGACGGAGGATCTCGCACTGCAGGTCGGTGAAGCGCTCCAGCGGACCCTCCGCTCCGTTGACCGTCTGCGCGTCGTAGCGGACGGTGGGGATCAGCTCACGAGGTGACATCACGCCGGGGTCCGTTGGGCGCCCGGCGGTGCGGATCAGCGCGAAGTCGAGCGCGCCCCCTGGCCGTCCGGCGTCGAGCAGACCGTTGAATCGCGCAGCCCATTCACCGTGCACGACGCCGTCGAAGGACAGGGGTGGTTCGTAGAGGGCGAGTCTGGTGATGTCCGGTCGTGTCCGAGTCGCTTCGATGGCGATGACCGCTCCCGCACTGAGCCCGAAAATGCGAGACGCTCCGCACTGGTCCAGCAACGCCGTCAGATCCTCGATCTCCGTGGGCAACCCGCGGAACCGACCATGGGGTCCGCTCAGGCCACGGCCGCGCCGATCGGGGACGTACACGGGTGAACGCCCCAGCCAGCCCGCGAGCGGGGTGGGTCAGGTTGCCCGAGGACTGACCGGCGCCGTGGAGCAGGACGACGGCCGGACCAGCGCCCACCTGCTGGTACCCGATGGTCGTGCCATCCGCGGAACGGACCTCGCCACTCTCCGGTAGGGCGTCGTTGGTGCTGGACCTGTCACGCACGAGCCCAGGCTGCGGACCACTGCGATGTGGATTGGTGCACAGCGAGGCGGCCGCGTGCTTCCCATTGGGCGGCGAAGTGGGGCAGCTTGGACGCTCGGGTTCATGGCCGTTACACGTGGGCGATGTACGCGAGGGCTACCTCGGCTGGCGCCGTATCACGAGGCGGCCCGGCTGCTCCTCATGGTGTGTATGTCACACCATCCAAGGAGACACCATGGACCTGTATGAGTCAGACAGCTTTCTTCGGTTCCTCGCCCTACGGAACCCGTACATCTGGGAGGTCGTCGGCGGCGGGCCACTCGGGCGGTTCGGGCAGGTTGCACTGAACCCTCAACCGTTGCCTCCCCAGGAGATCGGTGCCGCACTCGTCTCGGTTCTGGCCGAGCGGGCCGCGGTCGCTGGCAGCTTCTCCAAGTTCGCCGAAGACATCGACAACTGGTGCGGCACCGGCTGGCCGCACCACATCCCCCAGCCCAAGGGCAGTGGCCCAGACCCGTTGCCATGGCAGGTCTTCCTTGGCGCTTCAGTTGCGGCGACCGAACTGGCCCACGGACTTGACGGCAAGGACGCCGAGCAGGTCGGAGCGGCCGCGCAGAAGCTGTTCGAGCAGGCGCAACAGCTCGGCGGCTGACCTCCAGGAGTGGGGGTCGCCAGAGCACCAGGGGGCCCGGCGCCGCGTCGTCCGGCATCTGGTTCAAGGGCTCTCAATATCCCCGTCCGACCTGTGCCGTCGTCAGTGGTCGACTGGCGGCGGTACCAGGCGCAGCTCGCGAGCGCGCAGCAGCCGGAGGCGAACTCACCGGTCTTCTGGTTCGCGACGCAGCTCGCCCTGCTCGCAGGGCTCGCGACCAAGTACCCCATGAGCTGGTGGCGTGTCCGAACTGGCACCAAGGAGCGAATGTAGCTGCCTCGGCCATCCCTGCTGGCCCCAGAGCCTTGAGGTTCGTCGTCTCCGGTGCATGTCGCTCACGTCAGCCGCGCCGGCACCGACCGATGCGGCTTCGATTCGCGTGACTCAGCCCTCGCCGCCGTAGAGGTCTGGGTCGAGGAACGGAACCACGACGACGGGGACTCGCGAGTGCTTGACGCAGTGAGCGCTGGTCGAACCCACCACGACGCGTTTGAGCGCACCCTTGTGCTCGGTGCCGACGACAAGCAGGAGGGCGTCAGCCGACAGCGCCACCAGCGCCTGACCGGGTCGTCCCCGCACGACCCTTCGTTTGATCGAGGGTGCGTCCTCCACAGCCGGGACTGCGAGTTCGAGCGCCTTGTCCTGCACCGTGGTCGCTGACCGCACATAGGCGGCTTCTTCCTCTTCCAGCAGGGGGAAGCCGCGCGCCGCGTAGGCGGTATCGGCTTCCCAGGCGGTCACCGCGCGGACCGTGGCACCACGCAGCTTTGCCTCTTCGAGCGCGAAGCGGATCGCCGTCATCGACGCCTTCGAACCGTCCACGCCAACCGTGATGACCCGTGTGGGCATAACACACCTCCATGTCGCTACCAGTGTCGATCCTTACCCGTGGCCTCGGACCGTTGTACTCGATCTTCTCCCTGTGCCGGGCCGAGATGTCGCCCTCCTCCTCTCAGATCGCCGATCGGGAGCGACACCTGTCCGACCCGTCATGCGGCGCTGAGACTCCCAACCTACATTGCACGCGTGCTAGCATTGCTGTCATTGGAGGTGTCGAGATGAGCACTTTGACGATCAGGCAGTTGGACGAGCGCACGCACGCCCGGCTGCGAGGGCGGGCCGCTCAGCACGGCCGGTCCGTCGAGGCCGAGGTCCGAGCGATCCTGGATGCTGCGGTGAACCGCCCCGAGCAGAATCTCCTGATGTCTTTGCAGGCCTCGATGGCTCAGGCCGGTGGTGTCGATCTCGAGGTAGCCGCGCGCACCGACCAGCCGCGTCCGGTCGACCTGTCGTGATCATCGCGGACACCAACGTGGTGTCGGAGTTCATGAGGGATGCCCCTGACCCAGTCGTTGTCAGGTGGGCGGAGTCGATCGAAGCGTCCGATCTGCATATCTGCGTGGTCACGGTCGAGGAGATCGAACGCGGGCTCAGACGGCTCCCCGAAGGGCAGCGGCGGCGCGACCTGGCACAGCGGTGGGCACAACTCCTGCAGGCCTATGCCGAATCAGTGGTCGTCTACGACATGCCCGCCGCACGCGAGACAGCAGCCATCTTGGTAGCGGCCGAAAGTACCGGCCGACCCATGGCCCTGGGCGACGCCCAAATCGCCGGGATCTGCCTCGCCGGCGGATACCAACTGGCAACCCGCAACGTGAAGGACTTCTCCGCCACCGCAGGGCTTGCCGTGACCGACGCGTTTGCCAGTTGAAACCGGCGACGTAACGCGGCGAAGAGACTCGCTCAACGGCTCTCGGCCTTTCCTCGACCTTATGGGCCTTGTTGGGCCAGGTGTTTGTACCTCGCTCAATGGTCCGAAACGCCTTGGGGTGATCGCTGCCCCGGGCAGGGGGCACCGACACCGACGTTCACTCGTTGGCGGCGGGTCCCGGTCTCGACGATGACGGCGTAGCAGGCGGGGTGGTCGGTCCAGTAGCCGCCCGGGTACCAGAGCCAGCCCGTGGAAGTCTGCACATGGCAGGTGCTGGTGGGTCCCACGCCCAAGCCGGGTTCCGCCGGAGAACCCCACCCGATGCGCAGGTGACCCGCGGACTCGGGCGCCACGATGATGCGCCATCGGGTCCCGGCGGTGACTCCCAGGCCGTCCTTGGCGAAGAACGTTGTCACTGGGGAGGTCGGGCTCGGATCGCGTGCAGTTCCGAAAGCGGCTACGAGGGCCGGGTTAGGCAAAGCGACCGACCCGAAGACGACGAGACGGTCAGAGGGCGGCAGCGCGTCGCCGATCGGGTTGCAGTCCAACAGCGTGCCGCCCTCAACCGACGGCGTGGACAAGAAGGAACCCTTCAGCGAGGACGTCGTGATCGGAGGCGGTGACGACTGTCCTGCGCACGCGGCCATGAGCAGCAGGAGGGCGCCCCCGGCCATGAGCAGCAGGAGGGCGCCCCCGGCCCCGACCCTTTGGAACGCTCGCACCCTCCTAGGGTCTTGCGGCGTCGGCGGCCTTTCAAGCCCTCCGTCAGACACGAGGCGGTCTGGACGGGGAAGTCGGACCTTCTGCGGACGGTACGGCGTCCGGCAGCGCTGAGACTGTGGATCACCACCGTCTTGTCGATGAGCGGACCAGCGCTATGGGGGTTAGGCGGGGTGGCCGCCCAGGGTGAGCTCGGCATCTTGAAGGACTGCTTCCGAGCCGAGGGTGCGCCAACTCTCGAAACGTCTTAACAGGGCAGGCCCATACTTGGCCTTGGTTTCCGTCGATTGTTCGCACACATCCAGTTCATTGACGATGCTGAGGTCCACGAAACGACGAAGTTGCACGGTGTCAAGGTGGAGGGTTTTGCCGGTCCACCGGTCCTGGACAGCGCTCGAATCGATGAGGGTTGGCCACGTCCGTTTCCGGTCGCACGCTGCGTAGACGTAGACCAGCCGCTCGACTTCTTCGCCTGCTGCCCGCGTGAGTGACCCTCGCTCGTCATCGCGGAGCAGACGCGTGTCGAAGCCATCCGTGCCGTAGACCGCGTGAGCAAGTGCGGCCAGTCGGACCACTTGGTCCACGCCATGACGGTGCAACCGTGCCGCGACACGCTCAACGTGAGCCAGCAAGGTGCCACCCGGATGAACCACCCGGTCCGCCCCGCGTTCGCGCAGCAGGGTCAGAACCGCGTCGTAAGCGGCATCCACCGACTAAACGGGCTCTCGTGACCTGTGGGTCATTTCCTGCCCGTGAGGTCGGGTCGGTAGCCGCCGAGGGTGAGCAGTGCGAGGGCGATGAGGGCCTCGAGGCGGCCTAGCGTGTCGAGATGATGTTCAGTCGGGACCTTCGTGATGCAGTAGCACGCGGCGACGTCACGGTCTCCATCCGACTTTGGAGCCGACCCCAGGTCAAGGTTGGTGGCCAGTACGCGACAGCCGGCTGCGTCATCGAGGTCGACTCCCTGGAGGTCCTGCCCTTCTCGGCCGTGACCGACGACGACGTGGCGGCGTCAGGCGAAGCTGATCGGGAGGCGCTCCGTGAAAGAGCTGCCCACTCTGGGCTGATCCACGAAGAGACGCTGGTCCACCGAGTCGAGTTTCATGTGGTGTAACGACAGTCGGCGGAGTGCAGCAACTTGCACGTGTGGGCAGGACTGGCCGGACGCCGGGTCGGCATTGGGCGCGGGCATCCTGAGCTGGGGATGTCGGTACGTGGGCGCCGGTCTGTGTTCACGGTGTCCGTAGGGTTGCGGGGATCGGTGTGCTGGCGTTTGGGGTCTGCTGCGCGCGAGCGAGGATGATCGCCGTCGCGATGAGCCAGAACGGCAGCAGGACGTAGTTGACCAGCCCGCCGGGCGGGATGCCGGCGGTGCCGAGCACGCCCAACACGCCCATGACGAGGGTGATGATCGCGAACCAGCGGGGGAGGACCGCGTTGCTCAGCCCGGCGAGTCCGGTGGCGAGGAGCACGGCCGCCACTCCGATCCCCATGCCGGAGTATCCGAAGTAGGCGACGAGGCTGAGGATGTGGAGGGCCGCGTCGTCCTTCCCGGCGGCGGCGCCTTCGATCAGGCCCCAGTTCCACATCACCATCTGCGACAGGCCCGCGGCCGCGAGGAGCAGACCGCCGAAGGCGATGCTCGAGTAGGTGGCTTCGCGGGCCTCACCCGAGCGGAGGTGGCTGCGGAGCGCGGACGCGAAGAAGACCAAGGCGATGCCCATGACGACCAGGCAGGCCACCGCGGCGTAGTTCAGGCCCAGATGGTCCTGGATCGTGGCGGTGGTCGCCTTGCCCGGCTGGTCCTCGGTGTCGACCCTGAACAGGAAGGACTGCCCGATCCACGCGACACCTGCGATCGCGCCGGTCCAGGGCTGCACCTTCTCGAATGTGCTGAGCGGCATCTCTGCGCTCCCTTCTCTCAGGTCCTCGGCGGCACTCGCCGATGCCCTGACGGTCCCCCGCAGGCCGACCCGGGGGCATGGGTCGGGCGTCCCGGATCGCTCGGGAAGTGTTCCCGGGACCGGTGACACGGGATCGTGGCAGCGGGAGACTGACAGCATGCTCTACCCGGCTGTTGCGCTGGCGACGGCGGTCCCGGTCCTGCTGGGGATCCTGGTGATCCGCCGTGGGTCGCCTCTGATGGGTGGGCTGCTGGTGGCCCATGGGCTGTCCGTCGGCGTGCTGCTCGGCGGGCCGCGACCGACGGGTGCCAGCACCGCGGCGCTGGTCCTCGACCAGGTGCTGGCGGGGAGCTGGATCTTCCTGTTCCTCTGGCTCGTGGTGGTCGCCTATCTTGTGCCGGACGGCCGTCCGCTGACGACGCGCTGGAGGTCCTGGCTCCTGGTCGGGCTGGTGGGGGCAGTGCTGTTCGTCGTGGGCGCCGCCGGTGACCGCGAAGGGTTCCGTGAGAACCACGGTGGCCGGGCGCCCCCGCTGGCATGGCTGCCGCCCGCCATATCGGACGTGCTCGGAGTTTTAGGACTCGTCGTCGTGGTCCTGCTGTTCTTCGGGTCCGCCTTCGCCGTCCGGGCTCGTTGGCGCGCGTCGACCGGCGTGGTACGGGCGCAGCTGATGTGGCTGCTGGTCGGTGCTCTGGCGGTGCCGGTGGGGCTCCTGATGGTCTGGGCCGACTATCTCCTGTTGGGCGGAAGCGAATGGGTCGCCGAACTCACGCTCAGCGCGGTCAGCGTCGCGCTCCCGGTGACCATCGCGATCGCCATCCTTCGCCACCGGTTGTTCGATATCCAGGTTGTCCTGAGCCGGGCTCTGACCTACGGAGCCCTGCTGCTCGGGGTGGTCCTGCTGTACGGGTTGCTGCTGCTGGGCGCGGATCAGCTCGGCGGGAGCAGTACTGCGGGCGGCCTCCTGGCCGTCGCCGTCGTCGCCGTCGCGGTGCACCCCGCGTACTCCTGGCTCCGCCGGCGGGTCGAGCGGTGGGTCTACGGGTACCGCTCGATGCCACACCAGGCACTACGGATGCTGGCCGACCGAGCCGAGGCTGCCGGCTCCGACGCTCTCGACATCGCCCTGACCGACGCGGTCGCCGAGGCCCTGCGCGTCGACCGGGTCTGGGTGGATGCCGACGCGGTGGACGTGGACGTGGAGGACGGCGTCGTGCGGGTTCCGCTGAACCATGGGGGCGAGCATCTCGGCATCCTCGCCGTGGACGTCCCACCCGGGCGGCGCCTGTCCGCCGAGGACCGGACCCTCCTGCGCGACCTGGCGAGATACGCGGCAGTGCTCGTACGCCACCAGCGTCAGGAACAGCAGCTGCGCGAGTCCCGGACCTGGATCGTGGCGGCTCGTGAGGAGGAGCGCCGCCGTCTCCGTCAGGACCTGCACGACGGAGTCGGACCGTGCCTCGCCGCGATCGTCCTCACACTGAACGCCGCCGAGTCCAGACCCGACGGGGCGGAACGCTCCGACCTGATCTCCGAGGCGCGTCACGAGGTGAGAAGTGCCATCGCCGAGGTACGGCGTGCTGTGGATGACCTCAGGCCGCCGGCCATCGACGAGATGGGCCTGCTCGCTGCTATCCGTCAACGCGCAGGGACCATGTCCGTCGCCTTTCGCATCGAGGTATCGGGTGGCGAACCACTGCCTCCCCTGCCGGCAGCGGTCGAGGTCGCAGCATTCAAGATCGCATCGGAGGCGCTGGCCAACGTCGCCCAGCACGCGCGAGCGACGTTGTGCCGCGTCGAGGTGCATGCGGCCGATGCCCTCGAGCTGACCGTCGCGGACAACGGTCGCGGCGCAGGCGGCGCGACGGGCAGAGGTGGCCTCGGCTGGGACTCGATGCGTGAACGGGCGGCCGAGCTCGGCGGCAGCTGCACCATCTCCGACCTCGCCGAGGGTGGCCTTCTCGTGCGCGCCGTGTTCCCCGTCGAGCAACCGCACCTAGCGTCGCCCGACCTGCAGGAGGCGCCATGATCCGGGTGCTCGTGGCCGACGACCACCCGGCCTTCCGTCGGGGGATCGAGCTGATGCTCCGCGATGTCGAGGACGTCGACCTGGTCGGCGAGGCCGAGTCAGGGCACGCAGCGGTCCAGCTCAGCGATGAGCTGCAACCAGACGTCATCCTGATGGACCTCAGGATGCCCGGACTCGACGGGATCGAGGCGACACGTCGGATCATCGGTCGCCGGCCGCGAGTGGCGGTCGTGGTCCTCACCATGTTCGACGACGATGACGCAGTCCTGGCGGCCATGCAGGCAGGCGCCTGTGGGTACCTGTTGAAGGGTGCCGACCAAGATGAGATCGTCCGCTCGATCCAGGCCGGGGCCGCCGGCGAGGCGATCTTCGGTCCCGAGATCGCCCGGCGTCTCATCTCGCTACTCACCCCTCCGGCCGGGTCGAGCACACAGACATTCCCGTCGCTGACCGACCGGGAACGCCAAGTGCTCGACCTCGTCGCCCGAGGCAAGGGCAACGCAGCGATCGCACACGAGCTGATGATCAGCCTCAAGACCGTGCGCAACCACGTCTCGAACATCTTCACCAAGCTGCAGGTCTCCGACCGATCATCGGCCATCATCACCGCCCGAGACGCCGGCCTCGGGGGCTCCAACGTCTGACGGTGAGGAGTCGGTCGCCACCGCCCACTCGCTTGCGGCCCTTGAGGTTTCCGGGTACGGCCGGTGTTTGGCCAGACTCGGTCCAAGGGCTCGGCGGGGCGCCCTGCCGGCATGCCCACGACGCGGCCCGCATGGGCGGGCTCGTCGGTCCCAGGGGTGAGTCATCGAGTCGGTGGACGTCTCCGCGGCCCCGACCCGCAGGTACAACTATGGGTTGAGCTTGTCGATACCGAGTTCGGGAAGACCGAGCGCGACGATCGCGTCAGCGACGGCCTTCATCGACTCAGGTGAGTTCGGATCCGCTCCTGTGTCCATGGTGGGGCCGTTGAGCACGGGCCGCAGGTCGACACACATGCCGCCGTGATCCTCGGCGACCGCGCAGGAGATGTCGTTGAAGCCGGCGAACACGGCCTGCGCATTCTGTGCTCCACCGAGGATCAACTTGGGGACGGGGTCGGTGAGGTACTCGTTGCTGATGCCGACGAAGCGCACCGCTGTCGGCTTGTCACCGCGCAGGTCCTTCACCACTGCGGCGTAGCCCGCCAGGTTCTGGGTCCAGTGGTCCGTGAGCTTCTTGAGGCACGCGAGTCCGTCGTCGCCGCCGCAGTGGCCGTCGCGCAGGGGGACGAACACCGCCTTGTCGAACTGGTCGAAGTCGTTCAGGCCGTGGTTGAACACGACCACGTCCGCAGCGGCCACGGCATCGCGGTACTTCCTGTCGGTCTTCAGGCTGTTCAGCAGCAGGTCCGTGTTGCTGCCCGCCGGGTTCGCGAAGTCCAAAGGCGTCACATGAACGCCATAGGTCTTCTCGTATGCCGGGGCGAGCTCACGTGGCCACGGCGTGCACCCGCTGCAGTGGCTGCCCGCGCCCCAGGAGTCGGTGAAGTAGGCCACGGTGATGTCGGGACCTTCGGGTGGGGGTGCGGCACTGGTGCTCGAGGAACCAGAGGGAGGATCAGTGGCTGCGGTGCCCGATGTGCATCCTGCCAGGACCAGCGCCGTGACGACGGCCGAAGTCGCGAGGACCATGAGAGCCGACCGTCTGGACGGTCGGGCCCCCGTGGACCTGGCGACGGACAGGCTGCTGCTCCTCCTGTGCTCTGCTGCACTGAGGCACGGATGGGAGTCCGGGCGGGGACCCCGGTTGGTGGCTGCCCCGGGACCTCCGGCGTCGTGCACACGGCTGCGGGACACGTCGGGTGATTGACAAGGGTTCATCTGCTGACCTCCTGCGCGCGGATCTCTGCGCTCCGTCTCTCAGTTCGTCGGCGGCTCTCACCGATGCCCTGACGGTCCCCCGGAGGCCGACCCGGCTGCATGGGGCGGGCGTCCCGGATCGCTCGGGAAGGTTTCCCGGGACCGGGCACACGGAATCGTGGCAACGGGAGACAGACGCCACGCTCTTCGCCGGCCGTTGCGCTGGCCACGGCGGCCCCAGTCCGGCTGGGGGTCCTCGCCGTCCGCCGACAAAGCCCCACCGACTGGAGGGCTTGAGGTGACAGCGCGGCGCCCTGATTGAAGGGAGCCACCGGCGAGATTCCTGATGTGTGCCGCCAAGTACTCATCAAAGGAGATCTCCCCGATGGCCATGTCCCAGTCAGCCGTGTCCGGGCTGTTCGAGGTGTTCCGCACCGGCGAGGGCACCGACTTCATCCGCGAATGCGTCCGCGTGGCGAAGCAGCACCCGATCAAGACCGAGGCGACCGCCGCGGTCCGCCCCTCCCGAAACGAACGCGCCGACACCAGGAGGGCCGAAAACAGGATCAAGAGCCATGCGGCTGCTCTGACAGCAATCCGATGCAATAGTTCCGACGCGCGACTGGCGACGAGAAGGCGAACTCGCCGCACTCACCGCAGGCCTGAGTTTGGGTGCTCGTTCAAGGTCCCAACGGGAAGGTTCTCACGCACCCCCACCGGCCCAGACCCTGAGCCGGTGGGGGCCCGCGCCATAGCTCGATGTCGCTCACGAGCTGCGTGACCGGGAGCAACTCGAGCACGTCTCGCTCAGCGGCCCTCAGAACATCGCGTGGCTGCGAGTGCCCCACAGTGAGGTGCGGATGAACCTCTTGGTGGGCTCCACCGTAGATCGGGTAATCGGGAAAGGCGTCCTGCACCGCGGCAGTGAGGGCCGCGAGCGGCAACGGGTCTGATGGTTTGAGGTAGAGCACCTCGTCGCCGAACCACGCCGTCTCAAAGAACGTGACCACGACCGGCTGGAAGCGGCGAAAGAGCAGTGTCAGATGCCCCATGTCATCGCGATCGAGACGGTCGACGGGCTTGAACGGGTAGGCGATGGTGACATGGGCAGGAACACCCACCCCGGCTGCCATGTCGAACAGATTCCGGTGCCGGGATACCGCTGACTCGGCAGCGGGAACGCGGATGACCAACGCAGACTCGTCTGGGTTCGAGACCGACACAGGCTCACTGCACCACATGCGAGCACACCGCCGCCATTCAGGTCGCTCAAAATGATTCCAACCGCCCGGAGCACGAGACAGCGCCCCAAGGCCCGGGTCACCTCACGCCCGGGTCGGCAACCGCGCCCTGCGCCATCAGCTCCTGACCGGAGTCGCCCGCTTCTACTGTCATCAGGCGGCTAGGACGCACCGGAGGTCCGGGGCCCGGTGGGCACTCACGGGTGCAGGAAACCTTCCTCCCAGTTCGATGATGAGGGAGGCCGCCCGGGCCGGGATGAGGTTGCGCGGCGCGACTCACCTGGCGTGGCGGGGCAGCGCGCTAGGGGGCCGAGGCGCCCCATGACCATGTTTCGAGGTCGCCGTAGTGGGCGCTGCCGCCGGCGGGGATGTGGCCGATGTACCAGCCGGTGGTGCCGGCTGTGAGTTGCTGGCGGGCACGGTGGTAGTGCGGGCGTGGACGGCGTCGTTCCACTCGGGCTCAGGCTCGCGGTTGGGGACCCACACTTTGAACGTGAGCTGGTCGCCGAGCACGCGGGCACAGATTCGCCAGGGGAAGTCCAAGTAGTTACCCCCGGAGGTGACCACTTGGCTCATGTCGTACTGACCGATAGCAGTGAACGGTTCGGACAGGTCGGTGTCCCACGTGTGCACGTTGAACGCCCACTGCGTGCCGTAGATGACGTTCTTGGTCACGGTCAGGGCGCGCACCCGGCCGGGTTGGTCGACGACGCGCAGGGCCACCCCTTCCTGGACGAAGCCGTCTGACTGGTCTAGCCAGGTGGCGCACACCTGCTCGTCGGCAACCGGCGGCTGCGCGGAGGGCCAGAACACGCTGCGTAGGTTGCTCAGCGCGTTGTTGCCGAAAGGGGTGGTCATCGTGACGACCCCGTCGACCAGCCCGATGGCCACCTTGTCGGCGCCGTCTGTGGTCAGTGCCCGAATGGTGAGGGACATCTGCGTTGTGCCGGTCGCCGTCGCGCCGGCGGCGTAGTTGCCGGCGGCATCATGCGTGAACACGGCGTAGGAGTACCTGGTCGACCCGGTCAGCCCGGCGTCGATGAATGACGTCACTGGTGCAGCCACATCAGCCACACGTGCCCCGGCCGACGGGGTCGCCGGTGGGGTGTCCCCGGTCGCTCGGCGGATCATGACCCCGGTGAGGTCGAGATCGGTGGGGTTGGTCCAGGCCCGGGTGACCCTTGCGGATGCCGTGGACGTCACCGTGGCGGCAGTTGCTGGGCTCGGGGGCGTGGTGTCGGCCAGGTAGTAGCCGGAGACGTCGGCGACCAGGGCGGTGGCGCCCGAGCTGGTGGCGGTCAGGGCGATCTTGCCGTTGGCGCCGACCGGGGCGATGACCAGGTTGGCGACGGTCTGTCCGGCGAGGTAGTTCAGGTTCGAGGCGGTGGGTCGGGTGGTGCCGTCGGCGTAGACGGTGACGTAGCCGGATCGGGTGGCGGCGGTGGCTGTGACGTTCAGGACCACCGCTGAGACCCCGGAGGCTGGCACCCCGCCGCGGCCAGTTACCTGCAGGTGCACCGTGCCGTTGGCCGGCACCGGTGCTTTCGCGGCACCAGTGCCCGTGCGGGTGTCCAGCAACCTGCTCGGGGACAACGAGACCAAGCCGCCCGAACTGGTGCCGGGACTAGCCGCCGCGACAAGGGCACTGCTCCAGAGCATGACCACCATCACCACGACCGCAGTCAGCGCTCGGGTGCGCACGCCGCCTCGGGCCTGCGAGAACCAAACCCGACCGACCACCTCCCGTGCCACCTCCCGCGCCGCAACCTGCTGGCACAGTAGCCGCGATCAGAGGGAGGCGCAGACGAACGTGTCGCAGCCCAACCTTCCACGGGATCGACTAAAGCCCCGAAGGTGCCTGTCCCACGGGTTCGACCTGTGATTTGCGCTGAGACGCATCACGGGCCGCAGGCTCGCGACAACTCCCTACGCGCAGCGCCGATACGCTTGCCTACAGGAACAGGCCCAGGCAGCCTGCGAGGGCGATCGGAGCGCCTACCTTTTGGGTCCAGCCGAGACGCTCACACGGTCGGCGTTTGCGACAGGGTGAGGACGACAAGACCTTGGTCGTCACGGATACCGGATCTTCGGTGTGGACCCTGTCGCGGCGTGCGCACCCCGGCAAGCGGAAGCGCCGATGTCACAGTTGCGGGCGCTGGCCGCTGGCTACTGTCATGGTCCGTTCCTCGCGTTGTGATTCTGGGCCGCTAGCTCGGGGCAGGTGGGTCTACCACCTGGATGAGGTCGAATCGGGTGAGCCCGTGGGCAGCGATGGGTAGCGCCTCCACGGTGGCCCGGGCGGTGTCGAGGTCGGGCACCTCCAGGAGCAGCACCGCCCCGGACCAGTCGGCCTTCACCAGTACCCACTGCACGACTCCCTGACGAACGAGGCCCTCGACCGCAGCGCCTTCGTCGGCCAGGTGGGCCGTCGGGTCCCCGGTGTTGGTCGAGATCGTAAGAACCTTCATGACCGTTCCCCTTCGTCTGCGCGAGCAGCGTCCCCGCTGTCAGGAAAGGCTACGCCTCGTAGCCGTAGCCGACAAGGGGGACGGAGTGGCTACGCTTGTTCCGATGACAGTCACCAGCCGCCGCGCTCCCCGGCATGAGGCGACCCTGCAGTCGATCCTCGACCGGTCGGTCGAGATCATGGCCGAGGTGGGTGTGGCCGGGCTGACCATGACCCGACTGGCCCGGGCCCTGGCCATCCAGCCGCCCTCGCTGTACAAGTGGTTCCCGTCGGTCCTGGCGGTACATGACGCTGTGTTCGCCCGCGGACAACGAGCCAACCTGGCCGCCTGGCGCGACGGCATCGCCGGCGCCGAGCCCGGCCTTGCTGCCCTGTCCGCAGGCATGACGGCCACCGCGCACTGGGCCGTCGGCCACCAGGTCGAGGCCCAGCTGCTGTTCTGGCGCCCCGTGCCCGGATTCCAGCCCAGCCCCGAGGCCATGTCCCCGGCAGACCAGCTCGTCGCCGAGTTGCGAGCCATGATCGGGCACGCCGTCTCCCGGGGCCAGCTCGCGGGCGAAGCGGACTCTCCAGAGGGCCTCGTCATCCTCGCCAGCCTGCACTTCGGCGTGCTGAGCCAGCACCTGGCCAACGAACCCGAGACGGCGTGGGGTGAGGGCCTCTACACCCGCTCCTACAGCCGGGTCGTCGACCTCTTCGTCGCCGCTTTCCCTCCTCCATGACGCCCGACCGAGCGGCCCATGACCGTGAGCTGCTGCAATCGGTGCCCACGACGCCGAAGGCGTCCATGCGGCGGACCACGGCGGGGCCAGGTGCCCTTGCCCATTCCCGGCGCGCCCACGGACAGGCGCGAACCAGACGAAGGGAGACCTGGACCCGCCACAACCGCAGTGCCGGCTGGCGATGAGACGCACCGCCGAACGGGGTGACCCTGTCCGATCAGGGCCAGAGAACGCCAGCGTTCCGCAGCATCAGCTCGGAGTTGGCATCCCTGCCTTCCTGCGGGTCGGGTGCCGGCTCGACGTACTGAGTCGTCCCCGTATCCTCCGGCAGGACCCGCGGCAGGTCGATGTGCACCCGACGTTCAAGATCCCGCCGATCCGATTGCTGACCTGCCCCCATGTTCGCCTCCATGGCCGATGGTGGCACAGAGAGCTCCTCCTCCACGTCTCGATGGGCGGATGCGCACGAATGCGAACTCGCGTGACGCCGTCGGGTCATGTCCCGAGAGTCAGAGGTCACCTTCACGCGGCTGACTCGATGAGACGCACTCCGATCGGACGATCGAGCCGATGAGTGTGCTCTGAACCGGAACCTCGCTGGGGAACGTGATCACGACCCACCCAGACCGCCGGCCAATCGGGGATCAGGGCTCTGGCTGCTGATCGTCGAACAGGGTCATGCTGAAGAGCCAGTAATCTGGCAGGGATTCAGTTCTACAACCGAAGAGGCGCGATGCCACAGCACGGGTTTCACATCCTGAACAGCCCGCTGCTCAACCACGGCACGGCGCACACGCGCGAGGAGCGGGAGAGTCTGGGGCTGCGCGGGTTGCTCCCGTACCAAGTCATTTCGCAAGAGGTCCAGGTATCCCGGGTGCTCAACAGTTTCCACTCCGCACCGAACGACCTGGAGAAGTACACCACCTTGACCAACTTGCAGGACCGGAACGAGGCCCTCTTCTACCGGGTGGTCATGGACAACATCGAGACCATGATGCCGATCCTCTACACCCCCACCGTGGGGCAGGCGTGCCAGGAGTTCTCCAACATGTTCCGCCGGTCCCGCGGCATGTACCTCACACTCGACGACTGCGGTTCGGTCGCCGATGTCCTGGCCAACTGGCCGATCGACGACATCCGCGTCATTGTCGTCACCGACGGCGAGCGCATCCTCGGCCTCGGCGACCTTGGCGCGAACGGCATGGGCATCCCGATCGGAAAGCTCTCGCTGTACACAGCCTGCGCTGGGATCAACCCTGCAGCCACCCTCCCGATCACGATCGATGTCGGGACCAACAACCACGACCTCTTCGATGACCCGTTCTACGTCGGCGTCAAGGAGCCGCGGGTACGTGGCGAGGCCTACGACGCCCTGCTGGACGAGTTCATGGAGGCTGTCACACAGCGGTTCCCGCGGGCCCTGGTCCAGTTCGAGGACTTCGGCAACGCCAATGCCTTCCGGCTGCTGAAGAGGTACCGCGCCCGCTACTGCATGTTCAACGACGACATCCAGGGCACCGCCGCCGTCGCGCTCGCGGGTGTCCTGTCCGCACTGCGCGTCACCGGCGGCCGCCTTGTGGACCAGACCTTCCTATTCCACGGCGCCGGCGGTGCCGGCCTCGGCATCGCCACCCTGATCACGGACGCGATGGCCCAGGAGGGGCTCACGACGGCGCAGGCCCGGTCCCGTTGCTGGTTCGTCGACTCGCGGGGCCTGGTGGTCTCCAGCCGCACCGACCTCAACGAGAACAAGCAGCGCTTCGCGCACGACGCCGCTCCGGCCGCGGACCTCCTGGCGGCCGTCGACGCAGTGCGCCCCACGTTCCTGGTCGGGGTCTCGGGCCAGCATGGGGCCTTCACCCAGGGCGTGGTGCAGCGCATGGCCGAGCTCAACGAGCGGCCAGTGATCTTCGCGCTCTCCAACCCCACCTCCAAGGCGGAGTGCACGGCGTCGCGCGCGTATGAGTGGAGCGATGGGCGCGCCGTCTTCTCCAGTGGCAGCCCCTTCGCCCCGGTGCAGTACCAGGGCCGTACCTTGGTTCCGGGGCAAGGGAACAACGCCTACATCTTCCCCGGTGTTGGCCTCGGCGTGATCGCGGTTGAGGCGACGCACGTCACGGAGGAGATGTTCATGGCGGCGGCCCGGAAGCTGGCCGACCTGGTTTCACAGGACCAGCTCGCCACCGGAAACCTCTACCCGCTGCTGCGGAACATCCGCGACGTTTCCGCGGAGATCGCCGTCACCGTCGCGCAGGTGGCTTACGCGCAGGGGCTGGCTCGTGTGCCACGCCCGCAAGACCTCGTGGCCCACATACGCTCCACGATGTACAGCCCGGTGTACTGACCCAGCCGCCAGCCGCCTGTGACGGGTGGAGGTTCAAGCGGCGACACGACGCGCCAATCGCGCCGGCGGCTCAGGTTAGGCGTGCTCGTCTGCCGCCATGCGTGGTTGAACAGACCAGTCGGCGGGTTCGTCATCGGTGTCGGTGTCAGCAACCGTCTTGGTCTGCTGCACCTTGCCCGGCTGGTGGTGTTGGGGCGCGTAGACGGTGTACACCTGCATCGGCTCGTCGCCGATGTTGGTGACGTTGTGCCAGCTCCCAGCAGGGACGAGGACGCACCAGCCGTCGGTGACCTCTTGGTCGAAAGTCAGCTCGTCCTTGCCGGGGCCCATCTGGGCGCGACCGCGGCCACGGTCGAGTCGAATGAACTGGTCGGTGTCAGGGTGCTTCTCAAGTCCGATGTCGCCATTGACCGGAATCGACATCAGGGTGACCTGCAGGTAGGTGCCGCTCCAGGCCACGGTGCGGTAGTTCGGGTTCTCGAGCGTTTCGGTCTCCAGGTCGAACGACTGGGGACGGGGGCCGATGTCTGTGATGCTCATGCTTTGACCGTAGCCCTGCCCACACCCCATCGGACTGCTCAACGCCTATGACCGACGACGCACTGGAGCCCCAAGTACCGAGGTGAGAAAGCCCATCCCATGAGGTGCTGGGCGGCAGGCGGCGAAGAGCGTCGCAACCTGCCGGAGCGGTCGCTGCGACGCGTCGTTGGCTACCGAGCAAGAACGATTCTGGCGACGCGTTCAGGGAGTCGACCTTGAGACCCGAGGGCCACACGCTGTTCGTCAGCATCCAGCCCAGTGCCCGCATGACGTTCTCGACCTGGGACGGTGAGGGCGTATCGGCGCCTTGACGCCGATCGGTGAGCGTGAGGATCACGCCGTCGTTCCTCGGGGCGGCGTGGTGGACTGCTGGCGTTCAGCGTGCTTCTCGGCGGGCGGCTCCCATGATCGTCGGGAACCCCTTGACGCCGATCACCGCCCCGGCCGCGAACACCCCGCCCATGAGGGCGCCCGCCACACCGGGTGAGCATGCGTCGGCCCCGGCGATGTAGAGCCCGTCGACCTCGGTCGTGGCCGGGACGAGGTGGTCCCTGATCCGCTGTGGGGTCGAGGCGATCCCGTAGATGCCGCCGTCGCGGTGACCGGTGAAGCCCTCGACGGTGAGCGGCGTCGAGAGCTCGGCGTAGGTCACGAGGTCGCGGAACCCCGGGTGGTGGCGCTCGACCAGTTCGAGCAGGCCCTCACTGATCCGCGTCTTGAGGGCCTCGTACGCCGGTCCCCGCCGCTTCCACGCCTCGTCGCGCCAGGGCGAGAAGGCGTCGTACTCGACGAAGGCGATGACCTCGGCGGTGTGGCGGTGCGCCTGCGCATCCTTAAGCGACGGGAACGACAGGTAGGCGCCAGGCGGGCGGCCCTGCAGCACGTCGCCCCACCGGGCGCGGACGTCGTCGTGGTCGAAGGAGTCGAAGTACCAGTGGTTGGCGCCGGTGAAGCCGAGCGTCGCCGGTGACTCACGCAGACCGAGGTACAGGGTGACCGTGGAGGCCGACGGCTCGGCCGAACCCACCGCGGCGGTGAGCCGTGGAGCCGACCCGGCGCGGAGGAGGCGGGTCGCCGTCGTGTGTGCACCGGCATCCGAGATGACGACGGGTGCGCGGAAGGTCGCGTGCCGCGGTCCGCGGCCCTTCTTGTAGCTCACCGAGACCCCGGCCACTCGGCCGTCCTCGACGAGGATCTCCTCGACGGTGTGGTCCACGAGGCAGGAGCCGCCGCGCGACTCGATGACCTCCTTCGCCCCGTCGGCGATCGTGCTCGAGGTGCCGACGGGATACCAGCCGCCGTGCAGGTAGTGCCGCACGACGAGGGCGTGCACCGAGAAGGCGCTGCGGGACGGCGGCAGCCCGTAGTCGCCCCACTGCGAGGCGAGCACGGCGCGCAGGCGCGGGTCGGTGAGGTGCCGCTCGAGGTAGTCCTTGGTGGTCGTCAGTGCAAGACCACGGTCGCGCAGCCCGACCAGGCCCATGCCGACGCGCAGGACGCCGGGGGCCGACCAGCGGTACGTCTCACGCCCGTACCAGTCCGCAGCCTTGTGGATGTCGGCGAAGTAGCGCTCGATGCCCTCGGCCTCGTCCGGGAACGCGGCGACGAGCGCGGCCGCGTACTCGCGGGGGTTGCTCGGCACCTCGAACCTGAGGTCCGGGTAGTGGAACACCTCGAGCACGTGCGGCATCTGCTGCCACTTCACCCCGCCGCCCGTGACGAGGTCGAAGAGGCCGCGCAGGGTGCTGCCCTCCCGCAGACCACCCAGGTAGTGGATCCCGACGTCCCAGTGAAAGCCCTTGCGCTGGAAGGTGTGCGTGAAGCCGCCGAGCTTGAAGTGGGACTCCAGCACCAGCACCCGCTTGCCCTCGAGCCGAGCGAGGAGTGCGGCTGCCGACAGCCCTCCGATACCCGAACCGACGACGATGACGTCGTACTCCGGCGCCTCGTCCATGATGCGCTCCGCTCAGCAGTGCAGTGCTCGCAGCCTAGCGAGGGCGTTCCCGGGGCAGCTTGCCATCGTGAGCAGTCACCCACCCGCGGACGGCCGAACGGTTGGCAGCCGGTGCTCCGGGGTCTGGCTGCCGAGAACCTTGTCGTGATGCGACCAGGCGGCACGAAGGAAGCTGCAGAGGTGCGCAGCGGGTGAGACCTGGTCCTACCGCCCCGAATTTGCGTGCCGGGCACGGCCGAACCGAGACTCTCGGCCCTCTGGCCGGGGGGGCGGGGGGCCGGCCGTGGAGGCCCGAGGAGAGGCCCCCTTGGCTCACCATCTGGCGGCTACTGAAGACGCAGCTCGGCCGCCGACGTTTCGGGCGCTGCTACGACTCGTGTGGCGCCTTGGCGCTTCGCCGGTAGGCCCACACTGCATGGTCGAGTTGACAGCGGCCACGAGAAACTGCCCGGAGGCGGCCACGAAGCTGCCCGGTAGCGGTCACGGAAGTTGCCCGCTGGCGGTCATGGGATCTGCCCGACACGAGTTCGTCTGCCTCGCCGCGTCCGGCGGTTGAGGCCCCTCCTGGGCTGCGGTGGCGGTGCTGAAGCGCCTACCGCCCCCAGGAGGGACCACTGTGAAGTCTGCCGAGGAGATCATGAACATGTTGGAAGCGTTCGATTTGACGGGGTCGTTGCGCGACGCCGGGGAGCTGGCTGGGGTCTCGCACCACACCGTGGGCCGGTACGTGAAGGCGCGTGAGGCCGGCGCTTTGAGTGACCGTCCCGCTGCGCGGGTGCAGCTCATCGATGAGCACTTGCCCAAGCTCGAGGAGTGGATCGAGCGCTCCAAGGGCCGGCTGCGCGCGGACGTCGCGCACGACAAGCTCGTCGCGCTGGGGTACGCCGGCTCGCAGCGCACGACCCGCCGGGCGGTCGCGGCGGTGAAGAAGAACTACCGGTTGGGGCGGGTGCGGGTGCACCGGCCGTGGGTGGCCGAGCCGGGGATGTGGTTGCAGTACGACTTCGGCGACGGCCCGCTGATCGAGGGGGTGAGGACGACGTTGTTCGTGGCGTGGTTGGCGTGGAGCAGGTTCCGGGTGGTGCTGGCGATCCGGGACAAGACCGCACCGAGCGTGATGGCCGCCTTGGATGTCACCTTGCGCCGCTTGGGTGGGGCCCCGACGTACGTGCTGGCCTTATGCCGAGCCGCCAGTTATGCCGAATGGATGCGCGGGCGGCTTGGGTTCTCAAGGAGGGCAGCCGTTTCCGGGTTCGGAGCTCGGCATAATCAGAGGCTGACCAGGAATGCAAGGAGGTCGTCAGGTGGGGTGTATCGGCCTCGTTTGGTGTTGAGCGGCGCCGTGCGGGCGAGGGCGTTCTCCTTGAGCGCCATGCTGGCGTGTACGTAGATCTGCGTGGTTTGGGAGCTCTCGTGGCCAAGCCAGAGGGCGATCACGGCGGAGTCCACGCCTGCCTCGAGGAGGTTCATGGCGCAGGTGTGTCGAAGGACGTGCGGCGAAACGGTCTTCGCGGTCAGGGACGGCTTGGTCACTGCCGCGGTCTTGGTGTGCTTGGCCACCAGCCACTGCACGGCGTCGACGCTAAGGAGTCGTCCTCGTGAGGTGGGGAACACCGGGTCGTTGGGTGCGCCCGATCGCTCTTTCATCCACTGCCGAAGCAGGGCCACCGTCTGCTTGGTCAAGGGAGTCGCCCGGTCTTTGCGACCCTTGCCGTGGCAGCGGACGTGAGCACCGGGTCCGAGTTCGAAATCCGCGATGGTCAGATGCGTGAGTTCACTGACACGCAGACCGGTCTGGACTGCCAGGACCAGCAGCATGTGATCTCGCCGGCCGATCCACGTTGTCCGGTCAGGTGCGGCGAGCAGCGCGTCCACCTCGGCGATCTCGAGGTAGTCCAGCTCCCGCTTGTCGTAGCGCTTTGCCGTTGTTGGTGATGGCGCGGAGGGCTTCTGGGGAGGTTGCGGCAAGGAACCGTAGATCATTGGCCGGTTCGCCACGGCTCACGGCGCCGAAGACCCGGTCTTGCGGTCGCGGTTGCCGTATCGAGCCCGAACCGACAAGACGGCGTCGATCAGGGCGGCCTCAAGCTCATCTCCCGACCCAGGCGCTCCCAGGTCGGGCGCGCAACCCGCCGGGGGCCGGCGCTCAGATGTCGAGGGTGATGCCCATTGTCACGGTGTCGCCGAGCCCGACTCCTTCGCGGCGCCGCACGGCCACCTTGAGGGGGACCAGGTAGCCGCCGTCCTTCGGGAAGAGCGAGGTCGTGAAGTCGTTGCCGCCGAGCCAGCCGGAGACCGGGATGCAGCCCCAGCCGTACGTGGCCAGCCGGGCGACCTCGCGGATGCGTTCCGCCTCCGGCTCCGGGACCGCGACGAAGTGGTGGGGGGCCGGGCCACGCCACTCGACGACCTCCCCGGAGAACTCCAGCTCCATGGCACGACGATAGGGTCGCCGACGACACTCCGTGTCAACCGGGACGGGGTCCGGGGCGTCAGTGGAGCATGACAATGACAGCCGTGGACCCTCGCAGTGAGGCGGACGACGCGATCAGCGGGCTGTACGCCGTCCACGCGCGCGGCCTGGTCCGGCTGGCGTGGTTGCTCCTCCACGACGTCGGGGACGCCGAGGAGGTCGTCCAGGACGCGTTCGTGGCTCTGTACCGCCGGTGGTCGGCGCTTGACGCACCGGCCAGCGCGCCGGCGTACCTGCGCCGGGCCGTCGTCAACGGCGCTCGCTCGGCGCTGCGGCACCGGGGGGTCGTCGGGCGGCACGCCGCCGCGGTGCGTGCCGAGGCAGCCACGACCGCGCCCGGCGCCGACACGGTGGCCGCCGGTGCTGCCGAGCGCGCCGCAGTGCTCGCGCGCCTCGCCCGACTCCCACGGCGCCAGCGCGAGGTGCTCGTCCTGCGCTACTACCTCGACCTGTCCGAGCACGAGATCGCCGACACCCTCGGCATCTCGCCCGGCTCGGTCAAGAGCCACGCCCACCGCGGGCTCGCCGCGCTGCGGGCCGGACAGGAGCTGTGATGGACCGGATGCCCGAGACCGAGGACCTGCTGCGCGCGGCACTGCGCGAGCGCGCCGACGTCCTCGACCCCGCCGACCGGCTCGAGGACGTCCTCGCGGCGGCCGGCGCCCCCAGCGGGCGGCGGTGGTGGCTGTCGGCGGGTGCCGCGGCCGCTGCGGTCGCCGCGGTGGTGGCCGGGGCGTGGCTGGTCCGGGGCCCGCTCGAGGATCCCGCCCGCACTGTCCCCGCCGTGACCGCCACGACCGCCCCCACGACCGCCCCCACCCCCGTCCCGAGCCCCTCCGGCAGCCCCTCCGGCCGCGGGCCGTCGCCGTCCCCGAGCGCCACCGCACCCGCGATCGAGTCGGCCCTGCCCGTCTACGTCGTCGTCCCCGAGGTGCCCGGCGACCCGGGCAGCGGCTACGGCCTGGCCCGGCGCTGGGTCACCCTCGCCGCGCCCGACGAGGACGCCACCCGGGTCCGGGCGGCCGTCGACGCCTCGCTCGGCGCCCCGGTCGAGGGGGTGGACCCGTCCGCGTGGGCCGGGGTCGACGTCAGCGCGGTGACCGTGACCACCGACGGCGTGAGCGTCGAGGTCAGCGCCGCACCACGCCGGACCGGTACCGCGGCGGACGACCTCGCGCTCGCCCAGGTCGGGTGGACGGCCCAGGCCGTCCTCGGGCGGGGGAACGTGCCCGTGACGGTCACGACCGGCGGGAGCCCGCTCGGCGTCGTCACCCGCCCGGCCACCGACCAGTGGTACACGGTGCTCACGAACGTGTGGGTCACCGCCCCCACCCCCGGGGAGCGCCTCCCCGCCGGCTCCCCGGTGATAGTCAGCGGCCAGGCCTCGGTCTTCGAGGCGGCGCTGACCTGGCAGCTCGAGCGGGACGGCACCGTGGTCGACCGCGGCTCTGTCACCGCATCCGCCGGGGCACCCGCCTGGGGCGACTACACGATCGACCTCGGCACCCTGCCCAGCGGCGGGTACACCATCCGGGTGCGTTCGCTCAGCCCCCGCGACGGGGCGGTCGACGCCGAGGACGTGGTGTCGTTCACCGTCCGCTGACGTCAGGCGTCCTCAGCGCCAGCGCGACACGGCGTTGAGGACGGCCAACGCCGCCGGCCGGCGCTCGTGGCGCGCAGCACGGTGCGAACCAGCCGGACCGTCCGGACACCCGCGGCCTCGAGGGCGACGACCCCCTCCGGGTGGTCCCGCCCTCGGGGCCGACGACGAGCACGACGCCGTGGTCGGGGAGCGTGACCGCGGCGAGCAGCTCAAGCCGCGCCCCGGCCCGGCGGCGCGGCGGGCTCGGGCTCGGGCTCGGGCTCGGGCTCGGGCTCGAGCTCAACCATCGCGCGCCCGGCTAACCTCTCGGAGTGACCCCTGTGCTCAATACGATCGGTGCGCACATACTCACCACGCCTCGCCTTGCGCGATCGCCGATCTGGCTCGACCGGCACCGGTTGGGCTGGCTGATGGGTCCCCGTGTACTCATGCTGGAGCACCGAGGACGTGCCTCGGGTGCGGAGCGGTTCGTTTGTCTTGAGGTCGTCGACCGACCAAGCACCAACGCGATCATCGTTGCGAGCGGATTCGGCGCTCGGGCTCAGTGGTACCGCAACCTGCAGGCGAACCCCACCTGCCGCGTCAGCGTCGGACGGATCAGCGGCGTATCGGCTCGGGCTCGCTTGATGTCCGACGACGAGTCAGCGGCCACGCTCTCGCGGTACCAGCACGCCCATCCGCGAGCGTGCTCAGGCTGTGGGGCGTCATCGAAGAGGCGCTCGACCAGCCCCTGATCGGTCTGCCGATGGTTGAACTGCGGCTGCGGCCCTGATCATGAGTGCCGTCCCACCCGGCGCATGTGCCCAGGAGTGAGCTGAGCTCGTCGGACGGATGCGACCTGAGACCGGAGCACTCGTCCGCCAGGCGGTTCGCGGTCAAAGGCCCCTGCACATCTGCTCTACGTCCAAGGCGGCAAGCTGCGATAGGCGACAAGCGGCTGCCGTTGAGACTGGTCGAAGGGTCGACGACGCCGACCCCAGCATCCCTGTGGGCCTCAGAAGCGGCGTGGCCGGCGACGCCGTGGGAGTCGCTATCGCGCCGACGAAGGTTTGGAACGATGGTGGGGCCTACCGGTCCCGCCCTGTGTGAACGTTTTCGCCCTCTTCGCCTGGAGCGGCCATCGGCTTGGGAAGTCGCTCAGGCATCCATGTTCGATTCGACACATCATCGTGGTGGGGGAGGGTCTCCGGGCCGGTCCACCCATTCCCAGCCACGGCCGAATACCTCGGAATCCGTTGTGCCGCAACCCCCCAGCCGCGCGGCGCACACTTCGGGCTGCCCATGGGCAGTCGTGGTGCAGACGTGGCGGGCGCGTACCGTGAATGTCATGACCACACAGAATGCAGGGCTACCCACCTACCCGACCAGCATGGAGGACGTGGAGCCGCTGCTCGACAAGGCGCACGACGGCGACGTCGAGGCGACTGTCGCCCTGATCAGGGCACCTTTCCCCGTCCCGATGACCGGCGTGCCCACCGGGGTCCTGGTCGAGGCGGCCACCGACGTCTACCTCGAGCGCCACCACCTGGCGATCCGCGTCGACGCACGCGCCGTCCCCGAGGTCATTGCCGGCGTCAAGGCCGCGTGCCATGCCGTTCACGCACCTGTGGAGACAGACACGATCGCCCACCAGGTCCTGCTGCACTCGCCGGTCGAGCCGTACAGCGACTGGCTCGACACCGATGCTGGCCACCAGTACACCTCGCGGATCCGCGAGCGCTTCGTCACCGCCTGAGCCGGCACTTGCGCTGGAGATGGTGCAGCACCTGCGAAACGGAATCGCGCATGGCAACCGGCTCTTCCTACATCGCCCCGACGAACTGAGAAGGTGGCCGGCCACCACGAGACGTGCCGCATGCCAGTACTCCGATTCTTCATACGCTGGCTGCGGACAGAGGCGCCGAGCGGTCACCTCGCGGCGATGAGACTCACCTCGCGGCAGGCCCATCGCTGCGCCGCTTGGCGTCACGCTCACGGATTCTCGGTCTACGTGGAAGGTGCGCGCTTTCCCTGTAACTCTGGGTTGATGACTGCATACCTCCCCGCCATCACGACGCTCCTGGGCGCAGCGATCGCACGGGTAGGCGTGGCGTTCACCGCGCGTGCGGCCGATCGGCGCGAACAGAGGAATCGGCTGTGGGTCGACGCGCGGAGGCGCTCACAGATGCGCTGATCTTCCTACGGGCTCCGGCGCTCGGCGCCGGTGGACCGCCGCGATCCGAGGTTCGAGGATTGGGCGAGATCGATGGATGTCCTGATGGCCAGGATCTCCCTGTTCTCTGACAATGAGACCGCCAAGGCGTTCGCCGACGCGACAAGACCGGCTCATGACAAGCCGCCGAATCCGAGCTACCCGGAGAGCGCTTGGAGTTACGCCAGCCCGGTGGAGTTCGAGGAGCACGTTCGCATGTGCCCCGGGACTGCGACGAAGCGATCCGATAGCGACTTGGCCGGATGAGGCGAGCCCGCCTCTGCGGCTCGGCTCGAAGACTCCTGACAGTAGAGGGCCAGTCCGCGTGGGCGCGCGGCTGAGTCCTAGCACCAGCCATGGCGCATAAACTCGGGACGGCCCAACGCGGCGGTGTGACCCACCCCGACCCGCGCTGAGGTTACGCGCATCTGGTCTCGCTCGTCCGCCAGCGTTCATGCGGCTCGTTCGGGGAGCGCCGCGCGGGTGTTCTTCTGCCTGGAATCCACGAGTGGGGATGGCAGCAACCTGAGTTGTTGCTGAAGGGGTCGTCCCTCTCGCCAGCGTGATCGTGCACCTGAATTCCTGCGCCGCTGCACACTGACCCTGTGCACCGGTGCGGACGACACGACCTTCACTACCGCGCGCTCGAGGCCGCGGTAGGGGGGCGAAGGGCGTGCTTCAGCACCGACGAGGTCCAAGAGATCAGGAGAGGTCAGCGTTGTCTGCCCGTCCGGGGCCGAGCGTTAGCCACCGGCGGGACGTTCGCCTGTTTCCGTGTCGTCGGGGTGCGTCCGGGTCTGGCGTCATGACGAGGCCTGAGCGCAGCCTCGACTCGCTGCTCGAGGTGGCCCGCGATGTCGACCTGCTGGGCCCGATGGCGGCGCCTGGATATCTGCGTCGGGTCGCCCCGTTCCTGTTGGTTGGCGCGCTCGGCTCGGCGAGCATCGCGTTCAACGACCATTCCCGGGCGCTGGCCACGGTGCTGGTGGCTGCTGGGTCAATGGGCGCGATGGCCGCGGCCGCGTTGCTTCCGTGGCGTCGGATTCCGCGGTGGTGCCAGCCAACGGCGGCTGTCGCCTCGTTGGTGCTGGTCGATGCGCTGATGCGCTCCAGCGGGGGGGCAGGCTCGCACTTTCTGGTGGTCATGCTTTTGCCCCTGGTCTGGCTCGCCCTGTACGAGAACCGTGCGTGGCTCGGCGTCGGGCTGGTCCTGACCGGGGGGCTGCTCGCCCTGGAGATGGTGCCGCTGCCCTCACTCGAGGACGTCCTGCGGGTGGTCGTGATGCTCGCCGGTGCGGTGGCGGTGCTGCCGAGCATGCGCGCGCTGGTGGACCAGAACCGGTGGGCGCTGGCCAGGGCTGACGAGCAGAGTCAGGAGCTGCTGCATCTGGCGTTGCACGACACCCTGACCGGGCTGGCGAACCGGGCACTGATCATGGACCGGCTCGAGCAGCTCCTGGCCCGGGTTCGCCGTGAAGGTGGCCAGGCGGCAGTGCTGTACATCGACCTGGACGGCTTCAAGGGCGTCAACGACGGGTGCGGCCACGAGGCCGGGGACCAGCTGCTCCAAGCGGTCGCCTCACGGCTGACCAGCACCCTGCGCGAGGTCGACACCCTCGGACGCCTCGGCGGCGACGAGTTCGTCGCCGTCGTGGACTGCTCCAGCAGGCCCTGGGCACCCGAGCTGGTGGCGCAGCGCATCCTCGACGTTCTGCGGCAGCCGTTCCAGATCCCCCACGGCGCTGCCCTCTTGATGGTCACGGCCAGCGTCGGGGTCGCCGTGAGCGACAAGGAGTCCGCCACCGAGCTGTTGCGCAACGCCGACGTCGCGCTGTACCAGGCCAAGCACGCGGGTCGGAACTGCTGCGCGCTGTTCCACGCCGAGATGAGCAACGAGCCGACGTCCGGCGATGGGCTCAGCTCCGAGCTGGGGGTCGCCATCAGCAACCACCAGTTCCACCTCGTCTACCAACCGATCTACGACCTCGACCAGCTAGGCATGGTCGGCGTCGAGGCACTCATCCGATGGCACCACCCGACTCGTGGTGACGTGCTGCCCGGTGAGTTCATCCGCGCTCTGGAACACAGTGGCCAGATCGTCGAGGTCGGCCGGTGGGCCCTGCGCGAAGCCTGCATCCAGATGGCCAAGTGGCACCGCAGTGGACACGAGCTGAGCGTCTCGGTCAACGTCTCCGCCCATCAACTCGACAACGACAACGACAACGTCGTCGACCAAGTCCGGGACGCCCTGCGGATCAGCGGACTGCGGCCGGCGGCGCTCACCTTGGAGGTCACCGAGACCGCGATCCTGCGCGACCTCGACGCCGTCTCGAGCCGGCTGCGCGAGCTGAAGTCCATCGGCGTGCAGATCGCCCTCGACGACTTCGGCACCGGTTACTCCAGCCTGGCCTACCTGCAGCACTTCCCCATCGACACCCTCAAGATCGACCGCAGCTTCATCGAGGCCATCGGACACTCCCGCGACGCCGACGCCATCATCCGCACCCTGGTCCAGCTCGCCAAGGACCTCGGCTTGACCACCGTCGCCGAGGGCGTCGAGACCACCGAGCAGCTTGACCAGGTCCGCAAGCACGGCATCACCGACGTCCAGGGCTTCCTGCTCAGCCAGCCCCTGGACCCCACCATCTTCGAGGACCACTTCCTGCGCATCAGCGCCGATCCCCACCAAGCCATCACCCCGTAACCGATCAACGGGCCACGGCCACGCGCTCCGTGACGCAACTCAAGGCGGCACGATGCCGGCCGACGAACTGCTATATGTGCGGCGCTGAGACTCAGGTATCCGGTTGCTGGCCTCGCGGTCTGCTTGAGGGCTTGGGTTTCCGGCGCTTGCCGCGGGCGCCGTGATTCTGGGTCAGGGGTTTGTCTCGGCAGTGATGGTCTGGGCGGCTCGGATCACGGGGTTGGTGGCCAGGTCGTGCACCGTGTGGATGCCGAGTGCTGCCGCCAGTGCGGTCGCGTCGGCAGGGCTGACCCCCTTGAGCGCGGTGACGGGGCTCGCAGCGAGCTCGGCAGCGGTCTTGCCGGTGTACGACTTCTTGACCAGGCCCGTCAGGCTCGGTGGGGGTGGCGACGCCTTGGGCGGTTTGGGTGGCGCCGCGCGCACCACTCCGTCGGTTGGTGCCGGGACGGCTGGGCCGCCCAGGGTGACCAGGGCCGGCATGGGTTGCGCCAGGGGGCCGGCCCAGTCGGTGGGCGGCACGGGGGCGGGGGTCGGCGTCGGGGGTGCCGGTTGGCTGATGACGCTGCCGAAGGCTGGTGGGGTGGGGCGTTGCAGCGTGGGGTCCACCCGGCCCGCAAGGGTGGGGCCGTCGTCGACCCGCGGCACGCCCATGCCGGGGAGCCCGAGCAGGTCGATGATGGTGCGGGGGATGGATGCGTGCGAGTGCCACGCGGAGTCGATGCCCTGGGCCACCATCCCACCGAACATGACCAACGGGATCCGCGAGCCGCCGATGGCCGCGAACCCGTTCGGGTGCAGGGCGTCTGGTGCCGTCTCGATGTCGGGGGTGGGGACCGAGTCGGCGTATCCGCCCCAGTCGTCCCAGGTGAGGATGAAGGTCGTGTTGGCCCAGCCGCCGCCGTCGATGACGGCCTGCACACGCTGCCATACCAGGTCGTGGCCGCGGGTGACGTACTGCGGGTTGTCGACCGCCGGTGGGTGTTCGTCGTAGCCGGCCGGGCTCCACACGTAGCAGATCCGTGGCAGTGTCCCGGCCTTGGCCATGGGGATGAACTGCGAGGGTGGGTGGATGTTCGCGGCCGAGGTTGGGGCGTGCAGGCCGGTGTAGAACTTGGTGGGGTAGCCCGAGCCGTCCGGGAAGGCGCCCCAGGACACCCCGGCGTTGTCGGCCACGCTGAAGATCGAGGGCAGGTCCCAGGTCGGAGCAGGGCCGACGAACGGCGGGTTCTTCAACGTCGGAGTCTGGCCGCCGATGGCCAGCATGTGCCCGGAGGTGGAGTTGGACCCGAGCCCGAAGTGGTGGTCGCAGAAGGTGAACTGCTTGGCCAGCCAGCTGTAGAACGGGATCACCGTGTCGTTGTCGACCTGGACGTTCAGGGCGGGGTAGTCGCCGATGGCGTAGTGGACCCAGGCGTTGCGGTCGTGCGGTTGGTCGAAGTTGGGTGGGGTCGAGAGCAGCCCGCCGTGGTTGGCCACCGCGGCGCCCCACGCGGCCAGCGTCGGGAAGTAGAAGTCTGTGGTCTTGTTCTCTTGCAGGAACACGATCACCTGGTGTCCTGCAACCGCTCCGGCCATCAGACCATCACCTCTCGCCGGCAAGCCTGGACACGGTCCTGCACCCGACCCCATGACACTCCCGAACTCCGGCCTGCGCAAGCCCGGCGATCGGGCGGGTCGCGCAGGAGTGCAGAGGCTCCCCAGGAAACTGCATTCCTGCGAGCGCTAGGCGGCGTAGTGACGCGGTACTGAGGCCTCAGCTCGAGAGCAGTCCGAGGCGTCCGCGATGCCGTTAGCCGGGTGACGAGAGGAGTGCCTGAAGTTGGCGGAGCACGGCGTCCTGGATCTCGGGGAAGGGTCGTCGTTCGCCCTCGCCGATCCAGGCAGCGAAGGACCGCCTGAAGACGCTGACTCCCGCTTCGGCGGCCAGCGCTGCTGCGGTCGGTTCGACGTCGCGCTCGACCAGGGCCGAGGTGAGGGAGCCGGCGAGCCTCGACATCTTGTGCAGTTCGCGTTCCTGGAGTGCGACATTGTCCGAGACGACTGCGTGACGGCTGCGCGACCATGCGCGCCGTTCCTCTGGGAAGAACGCGGCCGCGTGCTCGAGCGCCGCGGCCACCAGGTCCATCGGGCGGGTGCTGTCCGATGCCTCGAGACCGGTGAGGAAGAGCGCCTCGAAGTCGTCCTGACCGGCGAACAGGACCTCGGGCTTGTCGGCGTAATAGCGGTAGAAGGTCCGTTCGGTCAGGCCCGCCTCGGCCGCGATCTCGGCGACGGTGGTCCGCTCGAAGCCCTGTGACGCGAACAGCCCCAGGGCGCAGGCAGCGAGCCGTTCGCGCGAACCGGACTGCCAGCGGGCCATGGCCCGATCATAGTGATGGCAGTGGCTGACATTGGGTGTTACCGTCTGATGTCAGCAACTGACATCACTATGGAAGCAGGTCGAGCTCATGCGAGTCTTTGTCACAGGAGCGAGCGGGTGGATCGGCGGCGCGGTCGTCGAGGAGCTGGTGGCCGGCGGCCACGAGGTCGTGGGCCTGGCGCGGTCGGACTCCTCGGCCGCAGCTGTTGAAGCCAAAGGCGCGAGGGTGCTGCGCGGCGAGCTCGACGACCTGGACTCGCTGCGACGCGGCGCGGCCGACGCGGACGCCACCGTCCACCTGGCCAACAAGCACGACTTCGCCAACCCGGCCGAGTCCAACCGTGCCGAACGTGCCGCGGTCGAGACGATCGCCGAGACTCTGGTCGGGAGCGGTCGCGCCCTCGTGCTCGCCTCGGGAGTACTCGCGGCAGAGGACGAACCGTCACCCTTCGTCGGGCCAGACTCGATGCGCGGTGGTAGCGAGAACCGCGCCTTCGACTTCATCCACCAGGGCGTGCGGGCCGTGGCCGTGCGGTTCGCGCCCACCGTCCACGGCATCAACGACCACGGCTTCATCGCCATCATCACCGAAGCGGCCCGGCGCACCGGCGTCTCGGCGTATGTCGGCGACGGGTCGAACGCCTGGGCCGCTGTGCACCGGTCCGACGCGGCCAGGCTCGTCCGGCTTGGCCTGGAGCAGGCTCCGGCTGGGGCCCGCCTGCACGCCGTGGCGGAAGAGGGCGTGCCGGCCCGCGAGATCGCGGCGGCCATCGGGGCGCGGCACGGTCTGCCAGTGACCTCGGTCGCGCCTGAGGACGCCGTCGCCCACTTCGGGTTCATCGGACAGTTCTTCGGCAGGGACATGTCCTCGACCAGCACCCTCACCCGCGCCACGTACGGCTGGGAGCCCAACGGCCCCACCCTCGCCGACGACATTGGCGCTGGGGCGTACGACACCGTTGCACAGCACCTCCGGACGTGACGTCGGCACCGAGCGACACCGGCGGAACCTCTTGCTGTAGGGGACGGCGCCGCCACGCGTCGCTGGATCCATGACGCATTCAGTTGCGGCGAAAGGACCACCCAGAGCTGCCAACATCACCCTGACCACCTCGTTCTCGACCAGGCACTAGCAGCAGGCCCAACGGCATCGAGCGCACGCCGGCACAGCGACACCCGCCAGCCAGGAGGTGCGGATTAGGCGGCGGTATGGCTGCCCCGCCGAGACCGACCGGTGTCGCGAGGAACTACGTCGCAGTGGCTTGCTCCAGTGGTGGCTCCGGGAGCAGGCCGGCCCACGTCGGTCACGCGGCCCGCGAGGATGACGGGGTAGCCGTGCAGGGACTGGTCGTCTCAGACCACCGCGGTCATGCCTCCGTCGACGTACAGCACCTGCCCATTGACAAAGTCCGAGGCCCGTGACGACAGGAAGACCAGGGCGCCGACCAGGTCTTCGACACGACCCCAGCGCCCCGCCGGGGTGCGGCTTTGAACCCACTCGGAGAACTCCACATCGGCCACCAAGGCCGCCGTGAGCTCCGTCGAGACGTAGCCCGGGGCGAGAGCATTCGCCTGAATCCCTGACGACGCCAGGTCGGCGCACATTCCTCGGGTGAGCATCACGAGGCCGCCCTTCGTCGCGCTGTAGGGGGCGATGCCTGGCCGCGCCAACCGGCTTTGCACCGAGCCGATGTTGACGATCTTTCCACTGCCGCGCACCGCCATCCCGCGAGCCACGCGCTGCCCGACAAGGAACACGCTGGTCAGGTTCGTCGCGACCAGGTCATCCCAGTCCGCCTTGGTGAAGTCCAGGAGGGGGCCGCGCCGTTGGATACCCGCGTTGTTGACCAGGATGTCCGGAACACCCCACACCCGTTCGATCTCGCTGACTCCACGGTGGACCGCTTCGGCATCGGTGACATCGAACGTGGCCACCCCTGTCGCACCCCCCGTCGCGACGCTGAGGTCCGAAGCGGTGGCCTCTGCACGAGAGAGGTCGCGGCCATGCACGACCACCCGCGCTCCAGCCTCGAGCAGCCCTTGCGCAAGGGCCATGCCGATTCCACGGCTGGACCCGGTAACCAGCGCCGTGCGACCGCTCAGGTCAAACAGGCTCACGAGCACAACCTCCCACCGCTTCCTGCGGCAACGCTGACTGGTTGCGCCGCAGACCGGATCCTCCCAGGAAACTCTACGACGCCGACGCCGACGCAGTTGCCACAGTCAGGTGGCGCGATGCGCGTGGGTGGTCAGCATGAGCCGGAAGAGCACTACCTGCGGCATAGCGGTCGATCAACTCTGCCCGTCCTTGGGCTGGCCCACTTCGCTCAGCCACTTCACCTGTCCCTGTGCAGCTGCCAGGGCTGTCTCGAACGTGGGATAGACCTGCACCGAGTAGTAGGTGAGCGGCGTCCATGCGCCCATGTCTTCGGCGTCGCGACGAAACTCTTCGTATCCGAAGCTGCCGTCAGGTCGTTCGAAGATGTCGACGCAACGGTCCCGCGTCGGCGTCGAAGGACTGGCCACGACTCGCCACGATGGGTTCAATCTCGATGACACACCAGAAGCGTATGCGGCTGCGGTCCATCGTTGAGCACCGACCGCAGGCACCCCCGCAGCGGCATGAGGGGTAACCGCCTCGTGGTCGTGCCGCGGCGCCGCGGTGTAGGTGCGATGCTCGAGCCGTGAGCGAAGCGACAGACTCGGTACTGGCCAAGTTCGCAAGCAAGCTGGAAGCCACCGGCTACATCGTCATGCCAGGGACCAATGACGACGAGCTGGTTGTAGCCAAGGACGGCCACCGACTCGTGCTGATGTTCTCCATGAGGGAGCTGGAACGCTCACTCCGCACTGGCCAAGAAGCCGCATTGATCGTCTGGGGGCCAGGAGTAACCGTCGAGGAGTCCCTTGCTCGTTTCATGACGATCCACCTCGACGAGTCTCTGGCGACGACAACCGACGAGAACATCGATGGCCGATGGCGGTACACGGGAAGCTTCTTCGTTCGATAAGTCCTGTTCCCGCTTGGCGGCACATCCGGTAGACGACCACCCTGATGACAAGTTCTTTAGATTGCCTCGACGACTGCAGTCAGATCGCCGCCGACGTCTCCGGTGTTGACTGTGCCTGCCGGCTCCAGGAGCAACGCCTTGACGTCTTCGTCCGCGCGTGGGCAGTGCTCGACGCCGCGCGGCACCACGAACAGCTGGCCAGGCCCGAGGACAACGTCACGGTCACGCAACTGGATCGTGAGCTGCCCCTCGAGCACCAGAAACAACTCGTCGGTGCTCTCATGCGTATGCCAGACGAACTCGCCCTTGAGCCTGACGAGCTTGACCTCGTAGTCATTCAGGCGCGCCACCAACTTGGGCGACCAGAGTTCGGAAAAGAGACCGAACTTCCGATCGAAGTCCACTACGTCGTTGGTCATCGGCCCAGTCTGCCAAGCGCGGTGCGCGGCAGGTGGGTTCGATGACCACTGATGGCCAGCGCATCGAGATCGATCGGCGGTCAGGCGTCGCCCAGGTCTCCACGGGTGATCCGGCGTTTCTTGCCGATCTGTCGGAGGACGGCCCAAGACACCCGGGCGGCGCGACCGTCGCGCAGGTTCTTGTGAGGTTTACAGAGCTGACGGCCCTTGTGCTGCCGATGTGGTGAGTGAGCCATGGCGGCACCGATCCGTGACCAACACCCGCCACGGAGGGAGGGGTGGGTGGGGAGGCAGACTCACCCGGACAGCGTCCTGAGCACGACGCGCCGACGCCGTCGGCTCAGCGCAACCAGCGGCATAGGAGAGTGCGTCCGCCAGCTACGGGGTCACACCCGTCCGCCGCGCGGCGTGTCGACACGACCACGTCAGAAGATGCTGCGCAGCCGGCTTTCGATGTGCGCGACGAACTTCGGGGTCGAGGTGTCCGGTCCATCGCGCCAGCCGGACCAGAAGCCATCCAGCACCGCTTGCGCCGACCGGTACCTCTTTGGGGGACGCAGCAGCCAGATCCGGCCGGCTGGGCGCGGCGGAAGGCCCCCCATTCCGCCAGAGAGCGGTTGGTCTCATCCTCGATCTCGCCGTACTCAGCTGCCGTCCAAGGCAGCCGCTCCGAGCGCCCGTCGCTGTAGGACCGACTGAGGTGCCGGACCCGGCAGTCGCGCACCCAGGCCCGCTCATTCACCGGCCAGATGGCCGGGATGAAGCACCACAAAGGCGCCTCGTCGGCCGGAAAGAAGCCGACAGCGCGAGCGGCAGCCACCTCCGGCACGTCCTCGGGCCGATCCGAGTAGACCGGCTCCCACGACCAACCACCAGGACCGAACGACTGCGCCGCTTCGTCGACTCCCCAATCGGGCTCACCCATGGCAGATGCTCGCAGGGATCCGCCCATCTGCGACTCCACGCACAAGGGTGTCGCCGACCCGCGCTCCGAGCGGCGGGAGAGGAACTGCGCCCGCCAACGGGCAAACGGTTCCTCGGAGTCCGGCGGCCACGCGTGTCGGACGGCCCCCATGGCTCCATTGCCTGTCGGGGGGAAACCACCAGTCGTACGGTAGGCGCCGAGAGATGGCTTGTGTCTCACCCGTAGCCCCTCGACCCGCCAATGCTCATCTCTCGCGAAAGCGTCCGACATCATCGGCATGTGAGTGAAACCGCGAGTGTCGCGTGTCGACGACTCGGGCAGCCCTCTGTGGAGTGTCGACGCGGCTCTACAGCGGTCCACGTGGGGCCGCGGTCAGCGAGGAACATGCGGCACGCTGACCGGTTGGAGACCCAGACCCCACGGGTGGCCGATCACAACGGTTCCGCGGGGGCCCTACGGGTGATCCAGGGCGCCTGACCTGCGGCGTTGGCTCCTAGGGCCGACTTTCAGCGGAGCGGCCGTACGGCGGCGCAGTCGACCGCGCAGTTCCAGCGACCTCCAGGGCTTGGGGTTGCCGAGGCGGAGGTGGCGGCTGCAGTGGGCGCCGTCTCAGGCCTTTGAAGAGTCCTCTTGGCGACCGCTGCTGATGGTGGCCCAGGGCTGGGCTCGGGGACAGTGTGAAGAATGGGCCAGTGGGTGAACCCGTTGGCGCGGAGGTGGTGGTGTTGTCGAGTGAACTGCAGCGTTTGCGTGATGAGAACGCTCGCTTGACGCGGCTTCTGGACCTGCGGGGGTGGGACACGGCTCCGGCTCCTGAGCAGCCGTCGATGCCGGTGACCTCACCTGGGATGGTTACCAAGGATTCCTCCCTCGAGGACAAGCTCGCTCTGTACGCCGACCGGTTCCGGGCCAGGCGCGATGTCTACGCGGTTCGTTGGGAGAACAGCCGGTCCGGGTTGAGCGGGTGGTCTCCCGCCGTGGCGGGTGGCTGGCGAAAGGGCACGGATCCCCGCGGCGCCCGCTACCTGCCCCTGACGGAGGAGGTGCTGTCGGCGCATTTGTCCGGGCAGGCATTCGTCGGTCTGTACCCGTTGACGATGACAAATGACTGCCACTTCCTGGTGGCCGACTTCGATGGCGCCGGCGCAATGCTGGATGCGCTGGCGTACGCGAAGGCCGCGCGGAGCCGGGGCGTCCCGGCCGCTGTGGAGATCTCCCAGTCGGGGCGCGGAGCCCACGTGTGGATCCTGTTCTCCGGCGCGGTCCCGGCGCAGGCGGCCCGAGCGTTGGGGACCTGGTTGGTCCATGAGGCGATGTTGCTGCGGGGGTCGATGGACCTGTCGTCCTACGACAGGCTGTTTCCGAACCAGGACGTGCTCCCCCTGGGTGGCTTCGGAAACCTGATCGCCGCACCGCTGCAAGGCCGCCGACGCCGCGACGGCCTGACGCTTTTCCTTGACCTGGCGACGCTGGAACCGCACCCAGACCAGTGGGCCTACCTGTCCACCCTCGATCGCCTCGACCCCCATCGAGCGGCCCGGCTGGCCAAGCAGGTGGGGCGGACGTCGGTCGGCACCGACGTCGCGTCCTTGGCCGTCTCTACCGCTTCGAGGGTCCAGCCTCGGTTGCCCCCGGTGGTGCGGGCCGAGTTGGCTGCCGGCCTAGTGCTCGATATGGGACAGCTGACCCCCTCGGCGCTAGCGACCTTCAAGCACGTGGCTTCCTTGGCCAACCCCAAGTTCTACGAACTGCAACGCCTGCGGAAGTCGACCTGGAACACGCCGCGCTTCGTGCGCGGTTACGACGTCACGATCGATGACCACTTGGTCTTGCCTCGCGGGTTGAGGCACCGGATCAGCGAGATCGTCGAGGGGGCTGGCTCGCGCCTGGAGATAGCAGACTCGCGCAACGCGGGCCGGGAGATCGACCTCACGTTGGCCGCGGAGCTGTCTGAACCTCAGGCGACAGCGGTCAATGCGCTCCTCGCCCACGACGACGGCGTGCTGGTGGCCCCGCCCGGTGCAGGCAAGACGGTCATGGCATGCGCGATCATGGCCGAGAGGGGCGCCTCAACGCTGGTCCTGGTTGACAGGAAGGCGCTGGCCGAGCAATGGCGCACGCGGATTGAACAGTTTCTGGGCGTGCGTGCAGGCCAGCTCGGCGGCGGCCGAAAGAAGCTGACCGGTGTGGTCGACATCGCGATGCTTCCTTCCCTGGCCAGACGCGAAGGGATCGCAGAACTCAGCGACAACTACGGGCACATCGTCGTCGACGAATGCCACCACCTCGCCGCAGCCGCCTACGAGCACTCCGTCAAACCCGTCGCAGCCCGATTCTGGCTTGGGCTCACAGCCACCCCAACCCGACGCGACGGGCTCGGCGAGCTAGCCACCTGGCAACTTGGTCCGGTCCGTCACGTCATCGGCGCCTCCAGTGATCTAGGCCTGCTGCTGTCGCCGGGGTCGGCCGAGGCCGGGCCACGGCGCGAACTGCACGTCCACGAAACGGCCTTCACCTACGGGGAGGTCGACGCCCTGGACCCATCAGCGCTGGCTCAGGTACACCGTGCCCTCGTGGCCGATGAGGAACGAAACGAACAGATCGTCCGCGACGTCGTCGAGGCCCTTGGCCGCGGACGGAACTGCCTCATTCTGACCAGAAGAGTGGCGCACGTGGAGGTCCTTGCCGCCCGGCTGAGCAGCAGCGGCCTCAGTCCACACGTCCTCCAAGGTGGCATGGCCGTGGCCGAACGCCGAAAGATCGTCGCTCAACTCGCGGAAGCCCGACCTGGCGACGCCATCTTGGTCATCGGAACAACCCCCTTCATCGGTGAAGGTTTCGACGCGCCAGCACTCGACACCCTCTTCCTCGCTGGACCGATCTCCTTCGACGGTTTGCTCGTTCAGTGCGCAGGTCGAGTCGTGCGCGCCCTCCCAGGCAAGGACGTGGCCGAAGTTCACGACTACCACGACGTGGCAACACCCATCTTGGGCGCGTCACTACGCCGTCGTATGCCCGGATACCGCGCCCTCGGGTTCGAAGCCGCAAGGCACCGACGAAACTGATCAGCGCGGGGCCTCACTGGGGCGTTGCGACGCGGCCGCACTGCGGTCCAAGTGGTGCCGCGGTCGTTGGAATGTGCGGCAAGCTGACCGGTTGGGGAGCCAGTCGTGACGGTTGGCAGATCGCGCAAGATCCGCGGGCCTCGTGGACGGCCCAAGGTGCCCTGAACTGCGGCGATAGCAGTTTCGGCTGTCGTTTAGCGGCCTGGTCGCAGGGGTGGTCCACAAGGGTAGGTCGATATTGACTGGGGCGCCCTCTCCGGTCCCATGCACCGGCAGGCGTTACCGTCTCGGGCGGCAATTCCGTTGCCCCACAGTTTTCTCCGCGGCCTCACTGGCAATCGGCACCACAACTCAGGTGGCGACGGAATCGCCAGCAGTCGCGTGCGTCGGATGGGGCCGTAGCGTCCGATCCGATCGGAGCGGTTCCGAGAATCGTGCCCGAGCCAGCCCTGGGGGAAACAAGTTCGTAGCAGGGGCTCCGTAGCGGCGGCTCCGTAGCCTTGTCCCATGGCCCTTGTCTCAATGAACGTGCCCGCCCTCAACATGGCCGACAAGACGGATGCGCTGTCCGGCATCATCGTGCCGCTTCTGGTCTCGGCTGCTGCCGTGCTCGCAGCGCTGCTTCTCGCGGCACTCATCATGGCAGGCCTGCGAGTGCCAGCCCGCCGGTGGCCGAACATGCTCTCCCTGAGTGTCCGGATCAAGTGGCCGCTGCGCCTCCTACTGGCAAGCATCGGGGTGTGGTTGGCAATTCACTTCACCACCAAGGGCTCGTCATGGACGGCACCCGCCGACCAGATGTTGCGCATCATGGTGATCGTGGCAGGGGCATGGCTGCTGGTTCAGGTCACCCACGCTGTCCAGGACGCGATCGTCGCCCGCTTCCCCACGAACGTCCCTGACAACAGGCACGCGAGACAAATCCACACGCAGGTGAAGATGCTCGAACGGCTGTTCACCGCCCTCATCGTCGTGGTCGCCGCAGCCGCGATCCTCTACACATTCCCTGGCATGCGCGCCATCGGCGCCTCGATCCTGGCCTCCGCCGGGCTGGCCGCCATCATCGCCGGCCTCGCGGCCCAGTCGACGTTGGCCAATGTCTTCGCCGGCATGCAGGTCGCCTTCTCCGATTCCTTCCGGGTGGACGATGTGGTCATCGTCGAGGAGGAGTGGGGTGTCATCGAGGAGATCACCCTGACCTATGTCGTGGTGCGCGTCTGGGACGATCGACGCCTGGTCCTGCCCTCCACGTACTTCACATCCACCCCCTTCCAGAACTGGACAAGAAGGTCCTCCCAGCTGCTCGGTACGGTCGAGATCGACGTGGACTGGACGGTCCCGATGGACGACCTGCGCACCGAGATGAACCGGCTGCTCAGCCAAACAGACCTGTGGGACGAGCGAGTGGGCGTCATCCAGATGACCGACGCCACGGGGGGGCTGATCAGGGTAAGGGCCCTGGCCAGCGCGGCGTCCGCGCCGATCCTGTGGGACCTGCGGTGCTACTTGCGCGAGGGATTGATCACATGGCTGCAGGAGGCCGAGTCAGGCCTGCCCCGCACCCGCGTCGCGGCCTTGGACGGCGAGAACATCGCCGACATCGCCGTGCGCAGGCAGTCGTCCACCGGAAGAGCTGCCCGGAAGGACCCCATAAAAGGGCCAGGTGGAAATGCGCCCTTCTCCGCGCACGACACTGGCCTGTTCACCGGAACCTACGCAGCGGTGCAGCGCTCCAAACCCTTCTCCGGTCCAGCCCAGCAGGTCCTGGACGAGCGCCAGCAGGCGGCCCAGCGGGCCAAGGTCCCACCCGAGTCTGCTCCCTAGCAGAACGGGTCGGGTTCCGAGAGCTGGGGGTAGCCACACTCTGGCATGCGGGAGTCGGCGACCCGCCCTCACCTTATAACGATCGCCTCGCACCGAGCCGAGACCGAGCCGATCTGCCCTGCCAGGCGCCGACAGGCCGATGAGACGCACGGGGAGTTGCGCTCGCGTTGGCTCACTGCCAGGACGAACGACGGGCACGGCTGTCTCGACCTGTACCCGACGATGACACGTTTGAGTCATTGACACCCAACAGCGGCAAGAGAATCATCGAGTCCAACAAAGTAGTCACCCATAGGGCTGTTCGGCGACTTTTCCGATAGGGGTCCGTTACACAGAGACGATGATCAAAGCGAGGTGTCAAATGGGTATTCCTCGCAGCATAACCTCGCTCGTGGGAGCAATGCTCGCCGTGACGGTCTGCGCGTCCTGCGGCGAGCCAACAACCCCCGAGCCAACAACCCCCGAGCCAACAACGGTTGAGTCAACAACGGCCGAGCCAAAAACGGCCGAGCCAAAAACGGCCGAGCCAGCAGCGGCTCCAAGCGGTTGTGAGGGTTCCCAGCTTGAGCTGGCGGACGCAACCGCCATCGCGGGCGTCACACTGAAGTTACTGACCGACGCAACAAACACAACTCTACTTCTGACCAACAGCGGCAGCCTCTCCGTTGCGGTGTTCCCGCCCGAGGACGGCACTACTCGGCTTGCTGCGGCGCCGTACGCCAACCCCAGCGACGCTGCCTCCGTCGAGGCACTCCACGCCGTTGCCTCCGTCGCAAACCCCAATAACGTTCCAGAGATGCCGCAGGGGGTACCACTTAGCCAGGTGTATTTCGTGCCGCCGGGATGGTCTGTGTGTGCCACCACCGGAGACCTGTCCCAAGCGGCTCACGTTCGCTACCTGCGGGACAAGGCATCAAGCGCAACGTACTTCGCGACGAAGGCGCTAGGCGACCAACTCGTCAAATTTGTCACCCCCAAGTCTATCCAGAAGATGCAGACGCTTGAGACTTGCGCCAAAGAGACAGACACGATGTTGACGTCAACACCCAGGCTGACTGATACCGATCTGTACACCGGTCTCATCACGGGGGGCACGGCATGCCGCTCCTCGTTCAACGCCTTGCTAGGCGACGCCGAAGAAGCGAAATCGGCCGAAACTGGTGCCCTCAAATGGCTGGAGCGCACCCCACAGTTGCTGGAGAACTCGAAGTTCTTCGTTGCATTAGCTCACCACTGAACTCTTCGGCGGCCGTTTGGGATTTCGAGGCCCGCTCAGGGCGGACGTAGCGCCCACCGCCGAAGGCACCACTTGCCAGCCGCGACCCCCTCCCGACGCATCCCGCTCCTGCCACCCTTACCGACGCCCGGCTGTGGTCCACGAAATGCCGTCAGAGATGCAACCCACCCTGTCTATCCCTCCATCAGCGGTGGGTCACACTGGGCCGCTAAGACGCAGACTCACCGCGGGCGCAGACGCTCGGGCCAACCCAGCTGAGCCAGCCATCAGGCAGCCTCCGCGGCCCCGACGACGACCCGGTCTTCGCCCGCCGCCTCGGAAGTTCCTGCCGACCCAAACGGCGTCGGTGGCCCGGTGGCCTTTCGGCTCGATACTCGATGATGAGGTGTGCTCTCCCGACTCGCCCCGGCTCGTCGTCGGGTCGTGCTCGCGGTGCTTGCACTCGTCGTGCTCGCGCTGCTGGCCGGACTCCTCGCTGTGGTGCTCTCGCGGCAGCCGTCCAGCCCGGTCGACCAGTCGGTGGCTGGCCCGGTGCTGCTCGTGCCGGGCTATGGCGGGTCGACCCAGTCCCTCGATGCTCTCGCACGATCCTTGCGCGAACAGGGCCGCGACGTGACCGAGGTCGCCCTTCCTGATCGCGCTCAGGGCGACCTGGACGACCAGGCCAAGGTGCTCGGCGCGGCCGTCGACGCCGCACTGACCCGGACCGGGGCCCCATCGGTCGACGTGGTGGGCTACTCCGCGGGCGGCGTCGTCGCCCGCCTGTGGGCCACCGAGGGCGGCGGCAGCGACCACCTGCGCCGCCTTGTCACCCTCGGCTCGCCCCACCATGGCACGGACCTTGCGTCCCTGGGCTCGCTCGTGGCCGGCTCCTGCCCGGCGGCCTGCCGCCAGCTCGCGCCCGACAGCGCGCTGTTGGCGCGGCTCAACGCGGAGCCGGTCCCCGCCGGGCTGGTCTTCGTCTCGCTGTGGACCACCCTCGACGAGGTCGTGGTGCCGGCCTCCTCGGCCGTGGTCGACGGGGTCCCGAGCCCATCGTTACAGAGCATCTGCCCGGGGGCTTCAGCGCGGCACGGCGACCTCCCCAGCGACCCCCTCGTCCAGGCCTTGGTGGGGGAGGTGCTGAACCGGGAGGCCTCGCCGAGCTGGACGGCGGCGGACTGCCACCGGCTCGGTGGTGCGCCTAGCTCGTGACGTCGCGCGTCGTGAAGTTCGCCCACGCGGCGCCGAGGAAGACCGCGACGTAGACGAGCTGCAGACCGATCCCGCGCTCGACGTTGGCCCACAGGATCGGGTCGCGGTAGAGGTCGACGAAGGACAGCCAGTACCGCGTGGGGAGGTACGGCTGGAGCGGGCGGGCCGCGTCGACGGTGAGGAGGAGGGAGGAGCCGATGAGGAACGCAAGAGCGCCGAGCGTCGCTGACTGCGGGGAGTCGGTCAACGTGGAGAGCAGGAGCGCGAGCGAGGCGACCCCCAACATCGAGATCGTGATGAACGCGATGGCGGCGACGCTGCGCCAGGCGACCTGCCCCGGTGTCAGGGCCGAGCCGGACAGGCTGAGCAGCGCTGCTGAGACGGGGGCGTTGCCCAGCAGCAGCCGACCCACCACGAAACCGACCCCGGCCACCGACAGCACCGCCACGAGCACGAAGACGGTGATCGCGGCGAGCTTGCGCACCAGGAGCCGGGTGCGACCCACCGGCCGGACCAGCAGGTAGCGCAAGGTGCCGGCCTGGGCCTCCCCGGCCACCGACTCCCCGGCCACGACGGCGATCGACACCGGCAGGAAGAGGGGCAGGACGATGGCCAGCGCCGCTATGGCGAACAACGACCCGTTCGCCATGACGGCACTGAGAAATGCCGGGCCGGTGCCGGGCCGTGGCGCGATGCCTGTCCATGCCAGCAGGCCCGCCACGATGGTGGGCAGGAGGTTGAGCAGCAGGATCACGAACCAGGTTCGTCGCCTCCGGAAGAGCTTGCTGAGCTCGACGTGGTTCACCCGGCCACCTCGTCCTGACGGCGACGGCTGGTGTGCTCGTCGATGACGTCCTCGAGCGAGCGCCGCTCCGGTCCGAGCTCGCGCACCACGACACCGGCGCCGACCAGAGCGGCGTTGAGCTCTCCGGGGTCCCCCGCCCGCACGACCAGCCGCTCACCGTCGCGTTCCTCGACCGCCCCGCCGAGCAGCGCGGCGGCGCGGTGCGGGTCCGGGGTCACGATGACGACCCGTCCGGTGGGCGCCTGGAGCACGGCAAGGTCCTGCTCGAGCACCAGCCGGCCGCGGTCCAGCAGCCCGATCCGGGTGCACAGCTGCTCCACCTCGGCGAGCAGGTGGCTCGACAGGAAGATCGTCGTTCCCGAATCGTGCAGGGTCACGAGCAGCTCGCGGATCTCACGGATGCCGCTCGGGTCCAGCCCGTTGGTCGGCTCGTCCAGGACGAGGAGCTCCGGCTGGCGCAGCATGGCTGCGGCCAGGCCGAGCCGTTGCCGCATGCCCAGCGAGTAGCCGCGCACCGGTCGCCGGCCCACGGACTGCAGGCCGACCAGGCCCAGGGCGTGCGAGGCGCGGTCTCGTCGGTCGCGCCGACCGCCCCCGAGCAGGCCATCGGGTACCTTCCCGCTCGCGTCGAGGAGCATCAGGTTGGCCAGCCCGGAGAGGTGCCCGTACGCCGCCGGACCCTCCACCAGGGCACCGACCCGCTCCAACACGGCGCCGGACGCCTTGGGCATCTCCTGGCCGAAGAGCTCGATCCTGCCGGAGGTGGGCAGCACGAGCCCCAGCAGGCACCGCACCGTCGTCGTCTTGCCCGAGCCGTTCGAGCCGAGGAACCCGTAGATGTCCCCCGAGCGCACCGCCACGTCGAGGTCGACCACCGCCGAGACCGAGCCGAAGACCTTGGTGAGACCCTCGGTCCGGATCACGGTGGCCGTGCCGTCTATGGCCGTCATCAGCTCGTCGCCGCGTGCAGGTCGGCGGCCGCAAGTGCCAGTCCTTCGGGGGTGAGCGTCCCGGCGACCAGCAGGGTCCTGCCGGTGACCGCAGGGTCGGTCAGCAGCAGGGCCACCGGCCCCACCGAGAGCGCCACGCCCTCGGGCAGAGTGGCGGACCCCACGGCCAACGAGAGCTGCTGGCGCAGCGAGCGCGCGGCCCGATCGGGCAGCACCCCGACGGCGAACTGGGTGGGGCCGCGACCGTACTGCGCGACCCCTTCGAGGCCGGGCGTCGTGGGCATCCGCGGGTAGCCCAGCAGGTGCTGCGGCAAGCTGGGGTCGGGAACCCTGCCCACCGCGCGGACCAGGTCGAAGCGCCTGCCCCTGCCGAGCCGCGAGCCCGCTGGCGGCACGAAGCGGGTGGTCGACGCGTTCGGCGTGGCGGTGCTGAAGTCGAGGAAGGTGCTCGACATGGCGGGAACCTGCGCCCCTCGACCGTAGACATCGACACGCACCGGGATCCCGGAACCCCCGTCGGACCAGACGTCGACCCTCTCGATGCTGCCGAGCGGGTCGTCAGGGCGGAACTGCAAGCCCTCGGCCACGCCACCCGCCACCAGCCGCGACGGCAACGTCGTCAGGCGATCAGCGGTGGCACCGCCGAGCAGCCGGGCGGCCAGTTCTGGCGGCACCACGTCCCGCGAACGCGGCAACCGGACCTGGCCCAGGTCGGCCTCCGCGTAGGACATGCGGTTGTCCTCGGAGTCCCAGTTGGCGGTCCCGAGGTCGACGGCGTACTGGTCGTTCTCGCCAGTGGGCGTGAGGGTGTCGACGCGCCAGTCATCCGCCGCCCGCCACCACACCCGCACCTGGGTCCGGCCACCCAGGAGGGTGCTCACGTCGTTGAGCACATCCGACGCGGGGAGGTCCAGCGACCCCGACGACTCGGCATACCCGGCATACGGACGGTCGGCGGAGGCACGCATCCGGGTCAGGAGGGTGGCGGCGTCGGTGGCCGATCCCAGCGGCACGTTCGGGACGACAAGGGGCAGGGCGGCGAGTGTCGCCACGGCGGCGAGCACCACCAGCCAACGCCACGAGCGTCCCATGAGGGCACGCTATGTCACCGTCGACGAACCATGGACCCGGCGTCGTCGGACGTTCGTGATCCGGAGGGACTCGCGCGCCTCCCAGGGGGAGGCCACTGACCGCCCTGCTGCCACCGTCAGTACAGCACGCCCCACCGATGCCTTGAGGGGAGCTCAGCCGGGCAGGCCGCTCGCGGCGTCGTCGTAGTACGGGCGGTTGCGCAGCGCGGCGGCCGCTGCCTCGTCGAGGCAGACCACGGTGTCGGGGTGCCACTGCAGCACCGACGCAGGCACCGATGCCGTGAGCGGGCCCTCGAGCGCGGCGGCGACGGCATCCGCCTTGGCGTCGCCGGTCGCGACGAGCACCAGCCGGCGCGCATCGAGGATCGTGCCAAGTCCCTGCGTCACGCAGTGCGTCGGCACGTCGTCGATGTCATGGAAGAAGCGGGCGTTGTCGCGGCGGGTGCGGTCCGACAGGCGCTTGACCCGGGTGCGGGAGGTCAGCGCCGACCCCGGTTCGTTGAAGCCCAGGTGGCCGTTGGCGCCGATGCCGAGCACCTGCACGTCGACCCCTCCGAGGTCAGCCATCCGCGTCTCGTAGGCCGCGGCGGCCGCCATCAGCGTCGGCACGTCGCGCCCTGACCCGTCGGGCACGGCCAGCCGCTCCGGGGCCAGCCCGATCACGCCGCACACCTCGCGCAACAGCACCTCGCGGTAGCCCTCGGGGTGCCCGGGCGGCAGCCCGACGTACTCGTCGAGGGCGAACCCGTAGGCACCCGCGAAAGATGCCTCGCCGCGCGCCACGGCAAGCCCGAGCTCGCGGTACAACCCCAGTGGCGACGACCCGGTCGCCAGCCCGATGACCGGCGAACGGCCAGCACCCGACGGCAGCCGCTCGAGCACGGCGACAGCCGCCCGCCGCGCGGTCTCCTCAGCCGAGGCGCACACGACCACCTCCATCAGGCGCTCACCCCGACCGGTTCGGTGGACCCCGGCAGCAGCGCCGCCCCGATGGCCGCCACCGGCACGTCGCCGTCGAGCACCCGGATCCTCGACATCAGGTCGAGCCGGCGCAGGAAGGGCGAGCCCGAGGCGCGGGCGTCGATGTCCGCCTCCAGCGCCGCCTCGAGAGCCAACGGGTCGCGCGCGACGCCGCCCCCGATGACGACGAGCTCGGCCCCGGTAACGACCAGCACCTGCACGGCCAGGGCGATGCCGTGGGCCAGCGTGCCGACGACGGCGCGCGCCCCGTCGTCACCCGCCGCGGCGGCCGGGAACAGCTCGGCTGCCGGCCGCGACCACATCCGGTGCAGCGCGGTGCCCGACGCGATGGTCTCGAGGCATCCGTCCTGCCCGCACGAGCACGGCACGCCCGAGCCTACGGGCAGGTGGCCGATCTCGCCGGCAGCACCGCCCGCGCCCCGCACCACCTCACCGCGGTGCACGATCGCAGCCGCGAGCCCGGTGCCCACATTGAGGTAAGCGGTCGTGCCGTCTGAAACCTCCGGGCGCACCGCGTGGTGCGCCCCGAGCGCGGCCGCCTTGACGTCGTTGTCGACCGCCGGCCGCCGCCCGGTGCCGGCCTCGATGCCGCCGGCGAGGTCGATGGCCTGCACGCCGAGGTTGACCGCGTGCCGGGCCCAGCCGGTCTGCCGGTCGACGAGCCCGGGCATGCACGCGCCGACGTGGCCGATGTGCCCCCAGCCCCCGACCAGCGCAGCGGCCCGGTCGGCGACCGACGCCGCGGTCGCCAGCACCTGCGCGTTGCCCCGGCCCGAGGGCGCCGCGACCTGGGCGACGATGCCGCCGGACTCGTCGAGCACGAGTGCCGCCGTCTTGGTGCCGCCGATGTCGATGCCGAGCCTCACGGGGATACCTCACCACGGAGCAGGGCCAGCAGGGGACCTGCCACGGCGGGGGAGCCGCCGAAGGTCTCGAGGTCGGCGCCACCGCGCGGCCATCCGCATTCGACGAGCACGACGTCGTGCCCCGCCCCGCGCAGCCGCCCGACCACCTCGGATGCCGGGTGCCCCGCCCCGATCGCCCGACCCACCACCGCGACCCGCGCGCCGGCCGGCACCTCGGCCTCGGCCACCGTGGCGCCCAGCGCAGCCGGCCCCCACGCGACGCCGCCAACCGCAAGGTTGGCGGTACTCTCCACCTGCACCACGGCGACCGGCCCGGGCGCCGCCAGCCACACCCGCGCGGCCTCGCCGACGCGGAAGGCGCGAACGACGTTCTCGCCGGCCAGCATCGGCGATGCGGCGAGGTCAGCGCGGATGCCGTGACGCGGCATCCGCTCGCTCGTGGCCGCCGCGAGGGCTCGTACCCTGCCGGCGGCCTCGACCACCCGGTGTTCGGGCAGCCGCCCGGACCGCACCGCGGCCAGCACGGCGCCGTGCACGGCGGCATACGTCTCGGGCAGCGTCTGGGAACCCAGGCAGAGCAGGTCGACGCCGGCCACCAGGGCGCGCACCGCAGCCTCGGGGATGCCGGTCTCGGCGCTGGCGCCGGCCATGTCGAGCGCGTCGCTGACGATCACGCCGGAGAAGCCCAGCTCGTGGCGCAGCACACCGATCACGGTGCGCGAGAACGTGGCCGGGCGGTGGGGGTCGAGCGCCGACACGACGATGTGCGACGTCATCACCGCGCCGACCCCAGCGGCGACGGCAGCCCGGAAGGGCGCCAGCTCGCGCTCGTGCAGCACGTCCAGCGACACGTCCACGCGGGGCAGGCCGTGGTGCGAGTCGACGACCGTGTCGCCGTGGCCGGGGAAGTGCTTGGCGCAGGCCGCGACTCCCGTGGACTGCAGCCCATCGACCCAGGCGGCGGCATGGCGCGCCACGAGCACCGGGTCGTCGCCGAAGCTGCGCACGCCGATCACCGGGTTGTCGGGGGAGGAGTTGACGTCGACGTCGGGGGCCAGGTCGAGCCCGATCCCCAGTGCAGCGAGCTCGGCACCGATGCCGGCGGCCACGGCCCGGGTCGTCGACGGGTCGTCGAGCCGGCCGAGCACGGCGTTGCCGACGGCGGTCGAGCCGGCCGGGTAGTGCAGCCGGGTGACGTCGCCGCCCTCCTCGTCGACGGCGAGCAGCACGCCCGGCATCCGCTCGTGCAGGGCGGCGCACACGCCGGCCAGCCCGTCGGTACCGGCGACGTTGTCGCCGTACAGGCACACCGACACCAGCCCGTCGCCGCCGGCGCGCACCAGCCACTCGGGCACGGTGGTGCCGGGAAAGCCAGGCTGGAGGGTGGCCGCGACGTCCGCGGACAGGGTCATCCCTTCACCGCCCCGCCGACGAGCCCGCTGCTCATCCGGCCTTGCACGATGAGGAAGAAGATGATGACGGGCACGGCGACCAGGGTCGACGCGGCCATCACCTGGCCCCAGTCGGTCTCCCGGCTCGCACTCGCCTGCACGAACCCACGCAACCACAACGGCAGGGTGCGCGACTGCTCCTCGGTCATCACGACCAGGGCCACGGTGAACTCGTTCCAGGCCTGCAGGAAGGCGTAGACGGCCGAGGCGACCAGGCCGGGGGCCAGCAACGGGAAGGTGATCTTGAGGAACGCCTTGGTGCGCGACAGGCCGTCGACCATGGCGGCCTCCTCGAGGTCGGCGGGCACACCGGCGACGAAGCCGCGCAGCATCCAGATCGTGAAGGGCACGACCGCGGCGGTGTAGAGCACCGCCAGCCCGATCGCCTGGTTGAGTAGCCCGAGCGAGCTCATCATCTTGTACTGCGCGATGAACAGGCCCTCGGCCGGCAGCATCTGGATGAGCAGCAGCGCGAGCACGAACGACCCGCGGCCTCGGAACCTGAACCGGCTGATCGCCAGCGCGCCGAGGAAGGCGACCATGATCGCGGCCACCACGGTGGTCAGGGTGACGACGAGCGAGATGGACAGGGCCGACCCGAACGACGGCTCGGTGGCGACGGCCGTGAGGTTGTCGAGCGACCCGCCGAACGGCAGGAAGGTGGGGGTGGCCGACTGGAGCACGACGTTGGGCAGGAACGCCGAGTTGAGCATCCAGTACACGGGGAAGGCCCAGACCACGGCCAGCACGAGCGCCAGGGTGGTGAGCAGGGTGCGCTTCACGCGGGAGCGGGGCATCACACGTCGTCCTTCATGAGCGAGCGGACGTAGTAGCCGCTGAGGGCGATGGTCAGGAAGAGGATGAGGATGCTGACGGCGCTGGCCGTGCCGAAGTCGCCCTTCCCGGTGCCGAGCTGGTACACGTACGTGCCGAGCAGGTTGGTCTCGTTGGTGACGCCCCCGGCATCCTGGAGCAGCTTGATCTGGGTGAAGACCCGCAGGTCCCAGATCAGCTGCAGCAGCATGACGATCGAGAGCACCGGGGCGATGATCGGCACGATGATGTGCCGCAGGCGCTGGATGCCGGTCGCCCCGTCGAGCGAGGCCGCCTCCAGCACCTCGGTGCTCACCTGGGTGAGCCCGGCGTAGATCGACAGCGCGACGAACGGCACGCTCATCCAGACGATGATCACCGAGGCGACGACGAAGAAGGAGAGCGGCTCGGCGAGCCAGTTGTGGCCCTCGGCGCTGTCGACGCCGAGCTTGACCAGGGCCCAGTTGAGCAGGCCGCGGCGCCAGTCGACGATCCAGATCCACACGGTCATCGCGGCGACGACGGGCATCGCCCAGGCGACGAGGAGGGCGACCTGGAGCACGATGCGGACCCAGGTCGTGAGCGCGTTCATCAGCACGGCCATCGCGCCGCCGATGGCGACGGTCACCAGGGCGGTGACGAGGCAGAACACGATCGACCGCACGACCACGGTCCACATGTAGGGGTCCGTCACGAGCGCGATGTAGTTGTCGAGGCCGACGAAGGGTGCGGGGGCACCGAACTGCTGCATCAGGCCGTACTTCTTGAAGCTGGTGACGATCTGCCAGCCGATCGGGTAGCCCAGGGCCGCGAGAAGCAGCACCAGGGTGGGCACGATCAGGACGAGGGGAAGACGGTTGCGGGGCTTGCGGTTCCGCTGCTGCGGTGGGGAGGTGGTCGGCGTCGTCGCCGCCGTGGTCGTCCCGGTCGTCATGTCTGGTGTCCTCGAGTGGGAGTGGTTCCCCGGCGGCCGACGGGGATCGCCCACCGACCGCCGGGGAGGTTCGTCACTGGCCGTTGAGCATCGGCGTGATCTTGGCGTCGTACTGCTTCGCCAGGCCGGCGAGGTCGTTCGAGCCCTCGATCTTGCCGAAGAACTCCTCGAGAACCTGCGAGGCCTCGACGGCCGCCCAGCCGGGTGCGGCCGGGGTCAGCTTGGAGTTGGACGCGGAGTCGATGAGCGCCTTGGCGAACTCGTCGGTGCCCAGGGAGGAGACGTAGTCGGAGTTGGCCGGGCCGAGACCCGCCCCACCGAGCTTCTGCTGGTACTCGGGGCTGAAGATGATCTTCATCAGCTCCTTGGACAGCTCGGGTTCCTTGGTCTTGGCGGAGATGGCGATGTTGGAGCCACCGGCGAACACCGGGGCCGGCTTGCCGTCGTTGCCCGGGAGCACGAAGGTGCCGAACTTCTTGTCGTTCCACTCACGCACGACCTTGCCGTCCTTCTTGGCGGCGTCGCCGATCGACCAGTGCGCCCAGCCCGGAGCCATGATGGTGGCCGCGGAGAGCGTGGTCTTGCCGGTGGCCTTGCCGGCGTCGTCGGTGATCACGTCGGCGTCGTTGATGTAGAGCCAGGGGGTCTGGTCCTTGGCGTCGGCCGGCGCGTTGCTCGCGGTCTTCTGGATGGTCTGGAGCTGCGCAAGACCCTTGAGGGAGTTCGGGTCGGACAGGGTGGAGACCCACTGACCGTTCTGCTTCTTGGCCAGGTCGCCGCCGTTGGCGAAGATCCACGAGATGCCGTTGCGCCAGTCCTGGCCGCCGATGAAGAAGCCGGAGAAGTTCTTGATGTGGCGCGGGTTGGCCTGGGCCACCTTGGTGACGGCGGCGTTGAACTCGTCGAGGGTGGTCGGCGTGTTGACGCCGGCCTCCTTCCAGACGTCCTTGCGCATGAACATGTAGCGCGAGCCGAAGTAGTAGGGCAGGGCGTACTTCTTGCCGTCGACCGAGCCGGCCTCGACGAAGGACTGCAGCAGCTTGTCGCCGCCGAGGGCGTCGTACTGGTCGGAGATGTCGAGGAAGGCGCCGACGTTGGTGAAGGTCGGGCTCTGGGTGTTGCCGAGCTCGACGACGTCAGGCGTGTTCTCGGCATCCGGAAGAGCGGTGGTCAGCTTGGTCACGAGGTCGGGCCAGGCCTGCTCCTCGATCTTCAGGGTCGCCCCCGTCTTGGCCTTGAAGGTGTCGCTGAGGTAGGTGCGCAGCTCGTCGGGGGTGTCCCCGCCGGCCAGCCACAAGGTGATCGTCTTGCCGGCGTTGGAGGTCGAGCTGGTGGCGGCCGGGGTGTCCGACGTGCCACCACCGCTCGCACAGGCGGTCAGGACGAGCGCCGCGCTGGTCAGCGCGACGATGGGTAGGCGCCGAGTCATTCGGTCTTCCTTTCGGGCGGTGGGGCCGGTCGGCCCCGTGGTGTGCACCGAGGTGCGGGTGGTGGTGGGTGGTGCTGCGTTCTGAACTGGTTCTGTGCTGCTGAGTGGTGCGTGGAGCGTTGTGGTGCAAGGGGATTCGGATCGGTTCCTGGGGGGCTAGACGACTCCGAGCTGGTCCCAGAGGACCACCGCGGCGGCGCCGCGCAGCACGATGTCCTCGGGGGAGGCGGCGAGCCGCACGGACAGCGGGAAGTCGGGGTCGGCGAGCAGGCGCTGCGCGAGGGTGCGCTCGAGCACCGGCAGCACCGGGGCGAGCAGCTCCTCCGGCCCGGCGAGCACGACCTCGGACAGGTCGAGGGCCGCGACGATCGGCGCGAGGGCGACGCCGAGGCGCTCGCCGCCGGCCTCGACGACCTCGGAGCCGTGGGGGGAGTCGAGTGCGGCACGCAGCCGGGGGATCGACAGCCAGGTCTCGAGGCAGCCGCGCTTGCCGCACGGGCAGTCCTCGCCGCCGTCGGTGCCGACCGTGACGTGGCCGATCTCGCCGGCGGCGTGGTGGGCGCCGGAGACCCGCCGGCCACCGGTGACGATGCCGCAGCCGACACCGCGCCCGACGTGCACCAGGACCATGTCCTCGCTGGCGGGGGAGGCGCTCAGCTCGGCCTGCGTCGCGGCATCCGAGTCGTTGATCACCAGCACCGGGATGCCGGTCGCCTGGGCGACCAGCCTCCGCAGCGGCACGTCGGTCCAGCCCAGGTTGGGGGCGGTGCGCACCGTGCCGTTGCGGTCGACCAGGCCGGGGGTGCCGATGCCGATGCCGAGCACCGGGTGGGGGGAGCGGGCGATGGTGGCCAGCACCAGGTCGACGACGACCGCGGGGTCGACCCCGCGGCCCTGGGCGGCGTCGACGGCGGCGGCGCGCTCCTCGCGCACCACCACCTCACCGGTGATGTCGAGCACGGCGGCGCGCAGCCGGGCCGGCACGGACAGGTCGACGGCCAGGGTCAGCAGGCGGGTGCGGTCGAGGTCGACGAGGGTGGCCCGCTTGCCGGGGCCCTCCTGCTCGGCGGTGCCGACGTCGAGCACCCGGCCCTCGTCGACGAGCTCGGCGACCAGGTGCGACATGGTCACCTTGGTGACTCCCACCTCGCGGGCCAGCTGGGCGCGGCTGGTCGGGCCGAGCCGGCGCAGGGTCTGCAGCACCAGCGAGAGGTTCTGGCGGCGACCGTCGGTGGGGAGGACGGCCGCTGAGGGCCGCACTCGGCGCGGCATCGCACTGGTCATGCGGGTTAGTAAACTTTACTAACTAATCATTCGCAAGCGTTGAGACGAAGTTGTGACCAACGAGCCTCAGCCGCTCGTGAGGGCGCGGGCGGTGCTGCTAGGCGGAGTCCGTGCTGCCGACAGCCTTCTGGCTGAACCGGAAGGCGATCGACAGGGCGACCCACGCCGCCGTACCGACCAGGGCCTGCCACGACTCGGTCGGGTGACGCAGCCACGCCAGGCTCGTGACCAGCGCGCCGATACCGCCCAGCACCAACGCGGCCCCACCGATGGACGTGCCCCAGGCGACGAACCGCTCCTTGGTCTTCTCGGCCAGCCAACCCCCGGCGATGCCGATGGCGGGGATGAACACCACGGCGAGCAGCAGCTTGCCGTCGCCGCCCTCGAGCAGCCGGAACACCCGCGCCCCCACCAGCACGCCCACCAGGGCGCCCACGATGAAGAACACGATGGATGCCGCGAGCCGCACCACGAGCCACGCGAAGGCGGCGCCGACGATGGCGATGACCAGCGTCACCAGGAGGCTGGCGTTGAAGACGTTGGCCAGCAACCAGCCGGCGCCGAAGCCCAGCAGGGTCAGCACGGTGCGGATCGACCATCCACCGGCCAGGCCCAGCACCAGCCCGATGATGATCATCGTCAGCCCGCTCATCGTCGGCTCCTTCGTCGAGGTGACGGCCCAGCGGCGCGTCCCTGCGGCCAGTGTGGCGTCCCCCTGCACCTCGGCTCCCCACCCGTCGGGGGTGACCGACGGCGCGCGTCACCGAGCGCGGCTCGGGGCAGCCTCTGGTTGGGTGGGGGGATGCCGTCACTCACCCGCGCCGAGGCCACCTCCCGGGCCGCGCTCATCACCGTCGACGCGATGGCGGTCGACCTCGACCTCGACCGCGGTACCGAGGTCTTCGGGTCGCGCACCACCATCCGGTTCACCGCACGCGCCCCCGGCGCCGCCACCTTCGTCGATCTGCGACCGCGCGTCCTGCACGCGGTGACGCTGAACGGCCGCCCGCTCGACCCGGCAGCCGTCGTCGACGGGCGCCTCGACCTCACCGACCTCGCGGCCGACAACGTGCTCGAGGTCGAGGCGAGCATGGCCTACAGCCACGACGGCCAGGGCCTGCACCGCAGCACCGACCCCGCCGACGGCGAGGACTACGTCTACGGCCACCTGTTCCTCGACGCCGCCCCCACGGTGTTCGCCTGCTTCGACCAGCCCGACCTCAAGGCGCCCTACACCGTCGCCGTCACCGCCCCGGCCGGCTGGACCGTGCTGGGCAACGGCGGTGCGACCGTCGTCGCCCCCGGCCGCACCGAGCTGGCCACCACGCCGCCGCTGGCGACCTACTTCGTCACCGTCTGCGCCGGCCCGTGGGCGTCGGTGCGCGCCGAGCACGACGGCATCCCGCTGGGGGTGCACGCACGGCGCTCGCTCGGGCCCTACCTCGCCGAGCAGGCCGAGCACATGCTCGCGACGACCCGGGCGTGCTTCGACTACTACCACCAGCTCTTTGGCATTCGCTATCCGTTCGGCGAGTACCACCAGGTGTTCGTGCCCGAGTTCAACGCCGGGGCCATGGAGAACCCGGGGTGCGTCACGTTCCGCGACACCTACGTCTTCCGCGGGGCAGCCACCCCCGACCAGGTGCTGGCCCGCAGCAACACCATCGCGCACGAGATGGCGCACATGTGGTTCGGCGACCTCGTCACGATGACCTGGTGGGACGACCTGTGGCTCAACGAGTCCTTCGCCGAGTACATGGCCTACCGCACGGTGGTCGAGGTGACCGAGTTCTCCGACGCCTGGGTCGAGTTCGGCGTCATCCGCAAGCTGTGGGGGTATGCCGCGGAGCGCGCGCCGAGCACCCACCCGGTCGCCGGGTCGCCGGCGCCGGACGCGCTGTCGGCGCTCGGCAACTTCGACGGCATCTCGTACGCCAAGGGAGCATCGGTGATCCGGCAGCTGATCGCGCACGTCGGCGACGACGCGTTCGTCGCTGGGGTCGTGCAGCACCTGCGGTCCCACGCCTTCGGCAACGGGGACCTCGCCCAGTTCCTCGCCGCGATGGAGTCGGCCTCGGGCCGGTCGCTGGAGGCGTGGAGCATGGCGTGGCTGCGGACCTCCGGCGCCGACCGGCTCGCCGTCGAGGGCGACGTGCTCACGCGCACCCCGCCCGCTGGGCACCCCGCCGACCGCCCCCACACGCTCGACGTCGCCGCGTTCGCCCGCGGGCGGGAGCTGGCGCGGGTCGACGTCGTCGCGCTGGGGGAGCGCACCCCGGTGCCCGGCCTCGGGTCGCTGCCCGAGGGCGCTCTCGTGGTGCCGAATGCCGGTGACCTCACCTGGGCCGAGGTGTCGCTCGACCCCTCGACCCTGGCCTCGCTGCCGGCCGGGCTGGCCGGCGTGCCCGACGCGCAGGCCCGTGCGGTGCTCTGGGTCGCGCTGCTGGGCGCCGTCGCCCGGGCCGAGGTCGACCCTCGCGTGGAGCTCGAGGTGTTCGGCGCCGCCTGGCCGCACGAGACGTCGGCGGCCGTGCTCTCGCGGGCCGCCGTGGCCACGACCGGCCGGGTCGTGCCGATGTTCCTACCTCCCACCGAGCAGGAGCTGGCCCTGGCCGGGGTCGCGGCCGCGGCTGACGTGCTGGCGGACCGGGCCGCCACGGTCGACGGCGCTGCCGGCGACGGCCTCGCGGTCGTGGCCGCGCGGGTCTGGGCCGGCAGCGGCAGCGACGTCGACCGGCTGCGACGCTGGGCGAAGGGGTCCGGCATCCCGGCCGTCCTCGACGGTGACGACGACTTCCGCTGGACGCTGCTGCGCCGGCTGGCGTCGCTCGATGCGTTGTCCGACAACGAGATCGACGAGGCTGCCGCTGCAGATCGGTCGCTGGCCGGCTCGCTGGCGGCGCTCGGTGTTCGGGCGGTGCGGCCGACCCCAGAGGCGAAGGCCTGGGCCTGGGCGGCGCTGCGCGACGACCACGAGCTGTCGAACTATGCTGCGCTGTCCGTGGCCGGGGGATTCTGGGTGGCCCCGGACCCCGGGCTGGTCCGCCCCTACGTGGAGCAGGTGGGCGACCTGTGCGTGGCGCTCTCAGCGCGGATGGGCGACGATGCCGTCTCGCGGGTGGTCGCCGCCATCCACCCCACCCGACTCGTCGACGACGCGACAGCGGCGGCATCCGCTGCTCTCCTCGAGCGCGGCGACCTCACCCCGGGCGTGCGGCGCGCGCTGCTCGATGCCGACCACGAGCTGCGTGAGGCGCTCGCCAGCCGGCGCCGGTTCGACCCGCCGCCCGACGCAGGGGCGCTGCCGTGAGCGCGGGTCGCGACCGCGACGACGCCGGCCGCCCGCGCCAGCAGCGCCCCCGCGACGCCCTGGGTCGGCCACTGCCCTACGGGGATGCCGGGGTCGAGGCGGTGCCGGAGGTGGCACTGCCGCCGGCGCAGACTGTCGAGACCGCCCGTGGCCTGGTGCGCGAGGGCCGGCCGTTCGCGGCGCACGAGGTGCTCGAGGCGCGCTGGAAGGCCGGGCCCGACGACGAGCGCGACCTCTGGCAGGGGCTGGCCCAGCTCTGCGTCGGGCTCACCCACGCCGCCCGCGGCAACGCCGTCGGCGCCGGTCGGCTGCTCGAACGGGCCGCGAGCAGGCTCGACACGTACAGCGCTGGTGGTGGCACCACCTACGGCCTCGACCTCGAGGCGACCGTCGCTTGTGCCCGCCAGCAGGCCGGCCTCTCGGAGTAGGGCGCGGCACGGAGTGGGTGGTGAGCTGCGCGGCACCGAGTCCGCCGCGCAGAACTTCGGACCACATCCGGTAATTGCTGCGCGCGACCCGAACTTCTGCGTCGTGCGCCTCGTGGTGCGTTGGGCCAGGTCAGCCCTCGGGCAGGGCCGCGAAGTCCTTCTTGACCTGCTTGTACCAACCCATCCCCGCGATGGGGTGCTTCCAGCGGCCCTTCATCTCCGTGAGCGCCCGCTCGTGGTCGGTGTCGCCGGCCGCCACCACGTCCTTGAGGTGCTGGTCCTGGGCCTTGATGACCTCGTCGCCCGTTGCTCCGGTGAGCGGGAGGTCGCAGGCGCCACCCAGCTGTCGGCACGTCATCGTCTTCATGGTCTGTGTCCTTCCCGGTCGTCGGCGGCACCCGATGTGCCTGGACACGACCCTAGGCGGACGGCATCCGGCGTGCTTCTCCGTTCCTGACCGGTTGGGGTGCCGTCAGTCGGCCCAGAAGCCTCGGGTGCCGAACATGTCGCGGTAGGAGCTGAACGGCGTTGACGGAGAACGTGACCCGAGGTAGGAGCCGACCACCGCAGCGCCCAGGTCACCCAGCTCGGGCGCCACCACCTTGCCCCCAGCGCGCCGGGCCATCGAGTCGACGAACCGGGCCAGCCCGGCATCCTCACCGAGCCGGAAGAAAGTGGTCTGGGCGCCGAGGCGGGCCGCGGCATCCAGCTCACGCACGGCGAGCGCGATGGTGCGCGGGTGCGGCGGGTAGTCGAAGAAGACCTCGCCGCCGTGCTCGAGGTGCGACGTCGGCTCGCCGTCGGTGACGATCAACAGCACCGGCTGCTCGTGCGGGTGCCGGCGGAAGTGCCGGTTGGCCAGCAGCAGCGCATGGTGGAGGTTGGTTCCCTTCTCCCACATGGCATCGAGCGCCGTGAGCTGCTCGATCTGCATGACCTCGGCGTGCCGGCCGAACCCGACCAGCTCGAGGTGGTCGCCCCGGAAGCGGGACGAGATGAGCTGGTGCAGGGCCAGCGCGGTGCGCTTCATCGGCACCCAGCGGCCGTCCATCGCCATCGAGAACGACGTGTCGACGAGCAGCGCCACGGCGGCCCGGGTGCGCGCCTCGGTCTCGACCACCTCGACGTCGCGGATGTCGAGCCGGATGCCGTCGCCCGCGGCCCGACCCTCGTCGGCGGTGCGGGTGAGCGCGTTGGTCATCGTGCGGGTGACGTCCCAGGCCTCGGTGTCGCCGAACTCCCACTGCCGGGTGGCACCGCTCGGCTCGCCGGCAGCACCGGCAGCGCGCACGTCGCGTGCCCCCGACCGGTTGGACAGCCGCCCGGCGACGTCGCGCAGCAGCGACTTGCCCAGCTCGCGCATGGCCTGTGGTGACAGGCGCATCGAGCCGTCGGCGGCCCGGGTGAGGTAGCCGCTCTCGCGCAGCGCCTTCTCCAGCGCCGCGAGGGCTCGCGCGTCGACGGCGGCCTCGTCGCCGAGCTGGCGGGCGAGGGCGTCGAGGTCGACGTCGTCCATCCGGGCGCCGGGGTGGGCCTGGGCGAGCTGGTCGGCCAGCGCGTCGAGCTGGGCCAGGTCTTGCAGCGCTCCGGTGCCGTCGCCGAGCCCGAGGCCCTGTTCGCCGCTGAACTGCTCCGAGCCGTCCCAGTCCTCGCCCGGGCGCAGCCCGCGCAGCAGGTCGTCGAGCCGGTCGAGCTGCTGCATCAGGCCGGGGGAGCCGAAGGCCTGCTGCGACAGCTCGGCCAGCTCAGCCCGCTGCTCGGCGGTCATCGAGGCGAGCATCCGCTGCGCCGCGGCCGCCCGCGCGGCCAGGGCGTCGATCAGCTCCTCGACGGTCTCGGGGTTCTCGGGGAAGAACTCGCCGTGCTTGTGCATGAAGTCGCGGAACTGCTCGGCGGTGTCGTCGCCACGGGCGTGCGCGGCCAGCAGGTCGCCGAGGTCGCTGAGCATCTCCTCCACCCGCTCGCGGTCCTCGGGAGTGGCGTTCTCGAGCGCCTGTTTCATGCCGGCGAACCGCTGGTCGAGCAGCTCGCGCCCCAGCAGGTCCTTGATCTGGTCGTACTTCTCGCGACCCTCGCTGCTGCGCCAGTCGTAGTCGGCCAGCTCGGTGACTGCGGCCGCGGGGGATGCCGGGAGCCCCTCCATCCGCATCTCGGCGAACCGTGCGTCGTCGTCGAGGTCGCGGGCCAGCTGCTTGCGCTCGGCGAGCACCGCCTCGTCGAGCAGCTTTGCGATCTCCTCAAGGGTGCCGCCGAGCTGGTGCTTCTGCAGCAGCTCGCGGCGGCGCTGGGCCACCTGCCGGGCCAGCTCGTCGAGGCCGACGCGCGACTGGGTGCCCTGGCGCAGCAGCTCGCGCATCGCCCGCTCGGGGGAGACCCCCGCCATGACGTCCTCGCCGATGGCGTCGAGCGCCTCACGCAGGTCGACCGGGGGCGCGAGCGGATCGGGCCCCCCGGCATACCGGGCGTACCTCGACGTGCGGCCCGAGCCGCTGGCCCCGCTCACCCGTAGATCGTCTCCCCGTCGGCGCTGTCCTTGCTGATCCGGCGGGCGAGGTAGAGCCCCTCGAGCGCCAGCTCGATGGCACTGGCGCGCTCGCCGTCTGTGGTGGCGTCGAGCCGCTCGCAGACGGCGTCGTAGACGTCGGACTCGCCGATGACGGGCAGCCCCCGCAGGAACTCGGCGGCGCTGACCCGCTCACCGGTGGTGACCAGCGCGCCGCCCTCGATGGCATCGACGATGAGGTGAAGGTCGATGCCGCCCAACCGCTTTCGGCAGGTCTCGGCGGTGGAGGTGCGCAACAGGTGGGCGAGCACCTCGCGCTCGCGGCCCTCCTCGCCCGACTCGAACTCGATCTTGCCGCGCAGCACGTCGAGCGCGGCCTCGAGGTCGACGACCCTGGCCACCGCCTGCTCCTCGCCGCGCGTGGTCGCGCGGTGCAGTGAGGCAGCCGCGACCGTCTCGGTGCCCGCGATGGCGAAGCGGGCGGAGACGCCCGAGCGCTGGTCGACGGCCGGCGACTGGCGCAGGGCCCGGGTGAAGCGGGCGACGATCTCGACCAGGGCGTCGGGCACGGTGGCCACGAGGTGCGCCTCCTGCCGGATGACGGCCACCTCGTCGTCGAGCTCGCGGGGGTAGTGCGTGCGGATCTCGGCGCCGAAGCGGTCCTTGAGCGGGGTGATGATGCGCCCGCGGTTCGTGTAGTCCTCGGGGTTGGCGCTGGCGACGACCAGCACGTCGAGCGGCAGCCGCAGCACGTAGCCGCGGATCTGGATGTCGCGCTCCTCCATGACGTTGAGCATCGCCACCTGGATGCGCTCGGCGAGGTCGGGAAGTTCGTTGATGGCGACGATGCCGCGGTGGCTGCGCGGGATGAGGCCGAAGTGGATGGTCTCGGGGTCGCCGAGCCGGCGGCCCTCGGCCACCCGCATCGGGTCGACGTCGCCGATCAGGTCGGCGACGCTGGTGTCGGGGGTCGCGAGCTTCTCGGCATACCGCTCGTCGCGGTGCCGCCACTCGACGGGCAGGTCGTCACCGCGCTCGGCGGCCCGGCGCTTCGACTCCACGGTGATCGGCTCGAACGGGTGCTCGCCCAGCTCGGACCCCTCGATGACCGGCGACCACTCGTCGAGCAGGCCGACCAGGCTGCGCAGCAGGCGGGTCTTGCCCTGGCCGCGCTCGCCGAGGAGCACGACGTCGTGGCCGGCGAGCAGGGCCCGCTCGAGCTGGGGGATGACGCTGCCGCCGAAGCCGTGCAGGCCGGGCCACGGGTCGTGGCCGGCCGCCAGCGCGGCGAGCAGGTTGTCGCGGATCTCGGCGCGCACGGACCGGGCGACGTGCCCGGAGGCGCGCAGCTCGCCGACGGTGGTCGGGGTGGGACGCTCGCTCATCGCATCACGCTACGTCAGGGATGCAGCGGCGGGAACCCTGCGTCGAAGGAGGGTGAACCCGCTGCCCTCGCGCCGGGACCCGATCGAGAGGAGGATCGCGATGTGCTCGACTCCGTCGACGGCTACTGGCTGTCCGCCCAGGTGTTCACCGGGGACTTCTCGAACTCCTACTTCCATGTCTTCGAGCCACCGGGTGTCGACGTCTACGCCACCATCGCGCTGTCCGAGGTGAGCCAGTACCCGACCGAGCCGGACATGCGGCGCCGGGCGAGCGCGTACATCTCGTGGTGGACCACCTACGGGCCGGACGGCGTGCTCGTCGCCCCGTTCCCCAACAGCAGCGGACCCACGCAGAACGCCGTGGTGGTGCGCGGCTGCGGCACCCTCCAGTTCAACCTGGACGTGACCAACTGGGTCTTCGCCACGGCTCAGATCAACATCTTCAGGATCTAGGAGCCCGCGTGTCCACCACCACCCCGCCGCTGTCCGTCGCCTACGACACCCGCTCTGGGCGCATCGTCGGCGTGCACCACGGGACGTCCGGTGCCGGGCACGAGTGGACCCGTGGGCTCGACCAGGACCTGCCGCTGGCCGTGCTGCAGACCTCGGTTCCCGACGACGCACAGGGGAAGTACTACGCCGTCGACACCGAACGGAAGCGGCTCGTCGAGACGGACGGCGAACACGGCATCGGCTTCGGCTTCGGAGCGGTCGGCGGGGGGTGAGGCGCTGACGTCCTGACCTCGGGCGCTGGACGTCCCCGTCCGGCATCCACAGCCTGCACTCAGGTTCTGTGGGAGGGCCTTTCAGGTTGATGTCGACACACTGTGGGGGCTCGGCCACGGTGGCCGTCCATGCCACGGAAGAGGTGCCGCCATGTCGGTTCAGGGCGACCCGGGCCAGGGTTTCCGTCCCGGCCCCGGCGATCCGCCGTGGGGTGCACCCTCACCGTCGCCGTCACAGAACCCGTGGACCTCCCCGCTGTGGTCGCGACCTGACACGGTCGGCGGGTACGCGCCGCCCTACGCCGCACCGCCGGTGGCACCGCCACCCCCGCCGCAGGGCCCGGTCGGGAAGTCCCGCCGCGCTCGAGCCGTGCTCGCCGCCGTCGTCGCCGCTGTCCTGCTGGTCGGTGGGTTGGCGCTCGCGAACTCCCTGCAGTCCCCGCCGAGCACCTCGGCCGCACTGCCGAAGCCGAGCGCGACGCCCACCCTCCCCATCCGGCCGAGCGTTCCTCCGCGCCCGACGCCGTCCAGCCCCGCCACGCCCGCCCCGGCCCCCGCCCCCAGCGACCCGTCGGGCGTCCTGCCCGGGTCACCACCCAGCGCGGCCCCACCGCAGCAGCAGCTGACGCCGCAACAGTCGGCCGCGGCCGCGGCGGTGTCGAAGGGCCTGGTCGACGTCGTCACGACCATCGGGTTCGACGGTGCGCAGGGCGCCGGCACCGGCATCGTGCTGTCGGCCGACGGCCTGGTGCTCACCAACCACCATGTCGTCGCCGGGGCGACCTCCATCCGGGTCACCGCCATCGGCACCGGAAAGACCTACGACGCCACGGTCGCCGGCTACGACAGCACCCACGACGTGGCGGTGCTGCGCCTGAAGGGGGCCTCGGGCCTCACGGTCGCGCCGATGGGGTCGTCGGCGTCGGTACAGGTAGGCGACAAGGTCATCGCCGTCGGCAACGCCGGTGGAGTCGGCGGTACGCCCAGTGCCGTAGCGGGAACGGTGCGCGCGCTCGGCGAGCAGATCACGGTGCAGGACGAAAGCGACGGCTCCCCTCGACGACTGAGCGGCATGATGCGGTTCGACGCCGCCATCGCGCCCGGCGACTCCGGTGGGGCCGTGGTCGACGAGTCGGCCAAGGTCGTCGGCATGACAACGGCTGGGTCCAGCAACTCCGGGTCCGGCGACCCGTCCGCCATGGTCGACGGCTACGCCGTGCCCATCGACCAGGCGCGCTCGATCGCGCAGCAGATCATCGACGGGCGCTCGTCGAGCACCGTCCACATCGGGGCGAACGGGTTCCTGGGCGTCCAGGTCGCTCCCGACCCCCTGCAGGGCGCAGGGGCGCGAGGGGCGCAGGTGGCCGGGGTGGTGCCCGGGTCGCCGGCGGAGGGCGCCGGCATCCGGGCGGGCGACGTGGTCACCGCGCTCGACGGCCACGCGGTGGCCTCGGCCACCGCCCTGCACGACGCCATCTCGGCCCAGCAGCCCGGCGACCGCGTGCTCATCGCCTGGACCGACGCCGCCGGCAAGAAGCACTCCGCCCACGTCCGCCTGGGCTCCGGCCCGGTCGGCTGACCGACCCCTTCCCGAACAGAGGACACCGCAGTGACCACGATCGGCCAGCACCCCGACCCCGCCTACGGCCCCGCACCCGTCGTCCCCGGCGCCGACCACGCCGCGTTGCTGTCCGACGCGCTGTTCCAGGTGAAGAGGGTGATCGTGGGCCAGGACCGGCTGGTCGAGCGAGTCATGCTGTGCCTGCTCGCCGACGGGCACTGCCTCATCGAGGGCTTCCCCGGCCTGGCGAAGACGCTGACCGTGTCGACCATGGCGCAGGCGGTCGGGGGCGACTTCACGCGGCTGCAGTTCACGCCCGACCTCGTGCCCGCAGACCTCGTGGGCACCCGCACCTGGCGGCCCTCGCGCGAGGACTTCGCCATCGAGTGGGGGCCGCTCTTCGCGAACATCGTGCTCGCCGACGAGATCAACCGCGCTCCCGCCAAGGTCCAGTCGGCGCTCCTCGAGGCGATGGCCGAGCGGCACGTGTCGATCGCGGGGGAGACCCGTGCCCTTCCTCGGCCGTTCCTCGTCCTCGCCACCCAGAACCCGATCGAGTCCGAAGGCGTCTACGCCCTGCCCGAGGCACAGCGCGACCGGTTCCTCATGCACGTCGTCGTCAACCACCCGACGTACGAGGAGGAGGTCGCCATCGCCCACCGGATGTCAGGGCCGCCGCCGCGCGCCGAGCAAGTGCTCACCAGCGAGCAGCTCGTCGACCTGCAGGGTGTCGTCCGTGACGTCTTCGTGCACCACGCGGTGCAGGACTACGCCGTCCGGCTGGTGATGGCCACGCGCGAGCCCGCCCGGTGGGGCCTCGATGACCTGTCCCGGATGATCGCGCTCGGCGCCAGCCCGCGCGGCACGCTGGGCCTGCTGTCCTCGGCCCGTGCGCTCGCCGTGCTCCGTGGCCGGCGGTACGCCGTGCCGCAGGACGTGTACGACGTGGCACCGGAGGTGCTGAGGCACCGCATCACCCTCACCTACGACGCGCTGGCCGAGGGCGTGCACCCCGAGACCGTCGTCGAGTCGCTGCTGGCCCGGGTGCCGGCACCGAGCATCTCCCCCCAGCAGGAGGGCCGGCACCCCGTGACGACCCCGATGGCCGCGGGATGAGCGCCCCGCTGCTGTCGATGGCGGCGTCCGACGCCGCAGCCCGGGCGCAGGTGCTGCGGCGCCTCGAGCTGGCCATCGCGCACCGCATCGAGGGTCGCGACAGCGGTGACCACGCCAGCCACACCTACGGCCCGGGCAGCGAGCGGTCCGGCGCCCGCCCCTACGCAGCCGGCGACGACGCTCGGCTCGTGGACTGGAACCTGACAGCGCGTGCCGGCGAGCTGTGGGTGCGGCAGACCGAGGCCGACCGCGAGCTGGAGACCTGGGTGGTCATCGACCGGTCGGCCAGCCTCGACTTCGGCACGGCCGACTGCGAGAAGCGCGACGTCGCGCTGGGCGCCATGGCGGCCTTCGGCATGCTGACCGTCCGCGGCGGCAACCGGTTCGGCGCGCTGGTCGCCGGCACCGACACGCTGCGCCACCTGCCGGCCCGCCGTGGACGCAGCGCATTCCTGGCGTCGCTGGCCGTGGTCCACGACTCCTCGCGCCAGCCCGGCGAGCCCGGTGACGGTGCCACCGTGACCGACGCCCTGCGGCGCTTGCCCGTGGTCCAGCCGCGGCGCAGCCAGGTCGTCGTCGTCTCCGACTTCCTGGGCGACGACCCCTGGGCCGGTGCGCTCGGCGGCCTGGTCCGCCACCACGACGTCATCGCCGTGCACGTGACCGACCCGCGCGAGCTGACCCTCCCGGACGTCGGCATCCTGGCGGTGGTCGACACCGAGACCGGCCGGCAGCGGTACGTCCAGTCCGCGTCGCCGGGCCTGCGCTCGAGGTATGCCGCGGCCGCGGCCGCGCGCCACGGCGACATCGTGCGGCGCATCCAGAGCACGGGTGCCGCCTACCTGCACCTGTCCACCGACCGCGACTGGCTGGGCGACACCGTGCGGTTCGCGTCCGAGCTGCACCGTGCCCGCCGCGCCCGCCCGGCCGACACCATCATCGCCCGCTTCCGCCCGGCGGTGACCAGATGACCTTCCAGTCCGCGTGGCGGCTGCTGCTCCTCGTGCTGCCGCTGGCCCTGCTCGTCGGCTACGTGCTGGTGCAGCGGCGCCGCCACACCCAAGTGGTCCGGTTCACCAGCGTCGACCTGCTCGACTCGGTGGCTCCCCGCCGCCAGGGGTGGCAGCGGCACGTGCCGTCGGCGGCGCTGCTGCTCTCCCTCGTCGTGCTCACCCTGGCGTTCGCCGAGCCGGCGGTGGCGATGCGCACGCCCAAGGACAACGCGACGATCATGCTCACCCTCGACACGTCCGCGTCGATGACCGCGACCGACGTCGCCCCGAGCCGGCTCGCCGCCGCCGAGACCCAGGCGTCGAAGTTCGTCGAGAACCTGCCGCGCGGCATCCAGGTCGGGCTGGTGGCCTTCGACACCTCCGCCCGGCTGCTCGTGCCGCCGACCACCGACCGGGCCGAGCTCACCGCAGCCATCCGGTCGCTGTCCACCGGCGGCGGCACGGCGACGGCGTCCGGCATCCGGGAGTCGCTCGACGCGATCGCCGGGGTGCCGAAGGGCGCCACCGGCAAGCCCGTACCCGCCGCCATCGTGCTGATGAGCGACGGTTCGCCCACGATCGGCGACGGTGAGCTCTCGCCCTCGGATGCCGCCTCCGCCGCCGCGCAGGAGGCAAAGGCCCAGCAGGTGCCGGTCAACACGATCGCGTTCGGCACGGCGGACGGCACGGTGGTCGTGCGGGGTCAGCAGGTGGCGGTGCCGATCGACCCCGAGGCCATGGCCGGCATCGCGCAGGACAGCGGCGGGAAGTCGTTCACCGCGCAGAGCGCCGACCAGCTCGGCTCGATCTACAACCTGATCGGCCGCGACGTCGCCTACACCGTGAAGACACGTGACCTGACGGTGGTGTTCGCAGGGGTCGCTCTGCTCACCGCCCTCCTGGCGGCGGCCGGCGCGCTCCTGTGGACCCAGCGCCTGGTCTGAGCCACCGCCCCCGGTTCCGCTGTTGGTCGTAGCTCTCGGGTCACCTGCAGATCGGACTGAGTTCGGTCAACGGCGCTTTGGATGCCGTGCACCCCGTTCGCGCTTTCGGCTCACCACCGCGTCCGGCAGGAGTGCGAGAAATCGGTGCCATGACCCCGATCTCTCGCACCGTTGCCACCAAGCGTGCTGCCCAGCAACAAGGTTGAGCCGCATCCGAACTGGGGTGTGCACAACTCTGGTAAGCGTACATGTGTTCGGATATGATGAGGTATGTCGACCAGCCAGCTCCGAGCCCGCATCGCGGCGCTGCGCGCCGAGGCCGCCGCCATCGGTACCGAGCTGGCGCAGGGCGGGTCGGCGATGGAGCGCGACGAGCTGTTCGAGATCAGTGGCGAGCTGCAGGGGGCGTCCAACGCGGTCGAGGGGGCGCAGCTGGTCGCCATGGCCCACGCTGCAGCCCACGAGAGCCGCCTGACCGGCAGCGGGTTCGTCGAGGTCCACCACGACGTGGGGTTCGTCGACACGATGGCTCCCTCGCTGGTGTCTCTCGAGGCCGGCATCGGCGAGTGGGCCGCCGGTCGCCGGGTGTCGCTGGCCGCGAAGACCTCGCAGCGCTTCCCCCGGCTGCTCGGCAAGGTGGTGGCCGGCGAGCTGACCACCGCCACCGTCGCGAAGGTCGTCTCCGTCTGCGACGGTCTCGACCTGCAGGCGTGTGCGCGCGTCGAGGACGGGCTGATCGACCGGCTGCCCGGGCTCGACCCGGCCCGGGTCACCGGTGTCATCCGCACGGTCGCCACCCGCGTCGCCGCCGACCAGATGCGCCAGGCCACGAAGAAGAACCGCACAGACCGGTACGTGCAGGTCAACGCCGGGCCCGACGGCACCACGCTGTGGTGCGCCCAGCTGCCTACCGGGCCGTCCGCGGCGATGTGGGACTCCATCAAGCGCCACGGCGACACCCTGGCGAAAGAGAACCCTGCGCTCACCCTGGACCAGGCCCGCGCCGACGCCCTGGCCGACCTCGTCCTGGCCAACGTCACCGTCACCGCCAAGGTCACCCTCGGCATCCCGGTCATCACCGGCACCGACGCCGTGAAGGCCAGGGACGCGGCCGCCACCGCCGCCGCGGCCGATGGCCGCACCACCGGTGTCGCGTGTGCTGGGCTCGGCCGCAACTTCTCCGTCCTCGCCGCCCTCAACGGCGCTGAGGTCCCCGGCATCGGGTTCATCGACGCCGACACCGTCGAAGCGCTCCTCGCAGTCGTCCCCACCGACATCGGCCGCGCCCTGCTCGACGCCCGCACCGGCGCCCTGATCGAGTCGGTCACCAACGCCTACCGCCCACCGCGGGCGATGAAGGACTTCGTCGCCACCCGAGACGGCACCTGCCGGATGTGGGGCTGCACCCGCCCCGCCATGGCCTGCGACACCGACCACGCCCGGCCCTGGCCCGCCGGACCCACCACCCCCACCAACCTCGGCGGGCTCTGCCGGCGACACCACCGCCTCAAACAACGCCGCCAATGGGCCTACCAGCTCGACCCCGACGGCACCGCCACCTGGACCTCACCCAACGGCAAACGACGCATCACCTACCCCCAACACGCCCACTGGCCACCCATCGAACCCACCCCACCCCAGCCGGCCGCGCCCATCACGCCGCCCAGAGACCCATACCCCGCTGAGCCGCCCTTCTAGGGACGCCAACCTCGGGACGGGTGGCACGACCCGCGACAACGCGGGGTTGGCAGCAGCCAACCGCGCCCTGTCCCGGCAGATGAACGGTGTTGCTACTCCACATGAAGCGAGCCAGGCACCAACGCCGGCGCTGCCGCCTCGTGGGGACGCGATGCAGTCAGAGCCGAGCGATGCCCCGCAGGGCTGCAGCCGCGATCGCGGCGTCCACGGCACCGATGCCGCACAGCTCGGCAAGGTGATGACGGTGGGGTTCCGGCCGGCTGGGGGGAGCCACCGCGAGGCCATCCCACCAGACCGCGTATCGGCCCGGCTGAAGGTCAGCGGCGGTTCGTGAAGTTCAGCGCCACCTCGAGGTCGGCGCCCTTGAGCAGCTGCTGCACGGCCTGCAGGTCGTCGCGCGACTTGCTGGTGACCCGCACCTCATCGCCCTGGATCTGAGTCTTGACGCTCTTCGGGCCCTCGTCACGGATGATCTTGGTGATCTTCTTGGCGTTCTCGGAGGTGATGCCCTCCTTGAGCGGGACGTCGAGCTTGTACTCCTTGCCGGACAGCCGCGGCCCGGCCTCGGGGATGTCGAGGTGCTTGAGCGAGACGCCGCGCTTGATCAGCCAGGTCTCGACGACGTCGAGCACGGCCTTGCAGCGCTCCTCGGTGTTCGCCTCGATCTTGATGACCTCGCCGGCCAGCTCGATCCGCGCGCCGACGTTCTTGAAGTCGTAGCGGTTGGCGACCTCCTTGGCGGCGGTGTTGACCGCGTTCGCGACCTCCTGCTTGTCGTACTTGCTGACGATGTCGAAGCTGCTGTCCGCCACGGGTCCTCCGGTCGATTCGGTGTGCTGGTTGCGGCTTGCTATCCTTCCATGCGCACCAGGCAGGTTGCCCGAGCGGCCAATGGGAGTGGACTGTAAATCCATCGCGAAAGCTTCGAAGGTTCGAATCCTTCACCTGCCACCAGTGCGAAGAGCCCCTTGACCTGCGGAAACGCAGTGTCGAGGGGCTCTTCGCTTTCGACTGGGTTCTCGCGGCTGTGATGGGTAACGGCCGGGACAGCCGCGCGGGCGCGCTGCGGCCGCCAATGACGTCGTGTGGCGGCTGGCTGCTTCCTGGGCGGGGTCGCGACCTCGCGGATGCCGCTCGGTCGGGCGACGCGCAGGCCCTGCTGGCGATCGACCGGGCAGCGTGGGCGCTCGGGGTCTCGCTTGCCGGCGTCATCAACTGCTGGACATCCCTTGGGTCGTGCTCGGGGGCCACCTTGGTCAGGGCGCTGACCTGCTCCGCCCCGGCCTGGAAGGTCATTCGACTCCCGGGGAGCTGTCGGCGTGTCGACACGCTGGGTGAAGCCGACCATCACTGCGGCCCAAGGGGATCCGGCGCCGGCAGCCACCGGTGCTGCACTGCTCGAGATGTCGACGGTGTTGGCTCACCCAGCGCGTTGGTGAGGTGGGCCGGGCCCCGCCTCGCCCCGTGACCCGGGTGCCGCAGGCATGGGCCCGCGGCTCACTGATGGTGCAGGAGAACACACGCGAACATCAGCGAACCCCTTGACGCACCCCGATGTGCACGCTAACAATTGTGGTGATCGAACCGCTTCGACGATGAAGGGAAGCGTCCGGATGGCCACCATCGAGGATGTCGCCAGACGCGCGGGTGTGGCCCGCAGCACCGTCTCGTACGCGCTCTCGGGCAAGCGGTCGATCTCGGCAGAAACCCGACGCCGGATCGAGCGAGCCATCGCTGACCTTGACTTCACGCCCAACGCGGGCGCACGTGCCCTGGCGACCTCCCAGACCATGGTGCTCGGCGTCCTCCTGCAGTTCCACCAGGACGAGTTCGCCCCCGCCATGCTCCAGTACGTCCTGCCCATCTCGACGACGGCGCGAGACCTGGGCTACGACATCCTCATGGTCACCGACCCCGACGGGCCATCCGCGCTGCGCCGGATCGCGGACTCGAACATGGTCGACGGGATCGTTCTGCTGGACGTCACCGCAAACGACCCGCGGCTTCCCGCGCTGCGCGCCGTGAGCAAGCCAGGGGTTCTGCTCGGCCTGCCGAGGGACACCACCGGTCTCGACATCGTCGACCTTGACTTCGGCGAAGCTGCTCGGCTGCTGGTGGACCACCTCAACGAACGTCAGCACCGTGAGCTCGTCCTCGTCGCGCCGCCCGAGCACGTCGTCGAGCGCGGGGGGTCCTACGCCTGGCGCTTCCGCGATGCGGCTGTCGAGCGCGCTGCCCGATACGGCATGCGCATCCACGTCTACCACGGGGAGTCGCGCCAACCCGGAATCGGCACGTGCATGAAGTCGATCCTCGACGCGCATCCGTCCGCCAGCGGTCTGATCGTCCACAACGACGCGACGATTGCCGCGCTGCCCTCCATCCTGCGCGAGCGCGGGGTGAACGTCCCGCAGGACCTCAGCGTGGTCAGCCTCTACTCGCGGGACTTCGGCGAGGAGTTCTCCCTGCCCTACACCGCGGTGGAGTCTGCCGCAGAGGAGCTCGGGCGCCAGGCGGTGTCCCGGCTGATCAGTCGCATCTCGCACCCGGAGGAGACCGGCCCGCCCATCCTCCAGTTCGTCACCCCGGTCCTTCGCGACCGCGGAAGCACAGGGTAGCCAGGCTTTCGTGTGGCCGCCCCGACCAGGGCAGGTGGGTCGTCGAACCGGTTCACCACCCGCACACCACGAAGTGAAAGGAAGCACCATGCGCACCACCCCGAAGGTCAGGCGAGCATCCGGCATCGTCTTCGCAACCGTCGTCGCCACGTCGCTGGCCGCCTGTGGTGGTGGTGGTGGGTCCGCGGACTCCTCGTCATCCGCGGGCGCATCCACGGCCGTGACGCAGATCGGATTCTGGGACCCGTACCCGCAGTACGACGCCAGCTCGGACTGGGCCAAGTACGTCCAGGCGTGCGCCCCCAGCGGAGCGACGATCAACCGGACCACCGCACCCAACACCGACCTCATCAACAACCTCACCACTGCCGTCCGTGAGGACAACGCGCCCGATGTTGTCTTCCTCGACAACCCGGCCGTTCCGGAGGCCTCAGCCTCGGGCCTGCTGGCCCCCCTCGACACCGTCGGCATCGCAAAGGGAGACGCGGACACCAACCTCGCCGGCCCCGGCACCGTCGACGGCAAGACCTACGGAGTGCCGATCGGCGCCAACACCCTCGGGCTCTACTACAACGAGGACATCCTCAAGAAGGCCGGGATCGACCCGTCGACGATCACCGACTGGGCCAGCCTCAACGCCGCGCTCGAGAAGGTCACGAAGGCCGGCGACAAGGGCATCACCTTCGCCGGCGTCCCCGGCGAGGAGGGAACCTTCCAGTTCCTCCCGTGGTTCTGGGGCGCGGGCGCGAACCTGAAGGACATCGGTTCGCCGCAGGCCGTGCAGGCCGGGCAGCTCGTCTCCGACTGGGTGGCCAAGGGCTACGCCCCGAAGTCCGCCATCACTGACAACCAGTCGGCGTCCTGGGACCAGTTCCTGACGGGGAAGTACGCCTTCGCCGAGAACGGCTCCTGGTTCGCCAAGGCCGCCGCCGCGGAGAAGTTCCCGATCAAGATGATGCCCATTCCCTCGGCATCCGGGGGCGCCGCACCCGTGCCCACGGGTGGCGAGTTCGGGGTCGTGCCGGTCCACAAGGACAACAGTGCCGGCCACTACGCCGCCGCCAAGGCGGTGATCGACTGCCTACTCGGGACCGACAAGCAGATCACGACCGACAACATGCTCGGCTACTTCACCGCCAACAAGACCACCAGGGCGCAGCAGATCGCCGCGGAGCCGGTGTACGCCCCGTGGACGGACGCGATCAACGGTGCCCAGGGACGCACCACCGACCTCGGTACCGCCTACCTGACGACCTCGGCCGCGCTCTCGAAGGCCGAGCAGGCCGCCCTCAACGCCAGTGGTGACCAGGCCAAGGTCGCTGAGGCCTTCAAGGTCGCCGCGCAGGAGGCGAAGGGCTGAGGCCCGTTCTCGCGGTGGGCGGTCCGAGAAACACCGGGACCGAACCGGACCGCCCATCCGAGCACCTGAACTGACGGAGAAGCCATGAGCCAGACCACCGCGAGCAGGCCCGGGGCCACGAAGCAGCCGGCTCCCGCGAGGCGCCCGAAGTCGTCCCGCCTGCGGCTGCGGCGTAGGCACCTCACCGGGCTGGTCTTCGCGGCCCCGCTCATCGTCTACCTCGTCCTGTTCTACGCCTACCCGCTCGCGGTGAACGTCTCGATGAGCCTGCGCCGGTTCACCCGGGCCACGTACGTCACCGGGGAGGCGCCGTTCGCCGGGGCGGACATCTACAAGGAGATCCTGGCCTCACCGCAGTTCTGGCCGACCGTGGAGCAGACGGCGATCTTCGTCGTGGTCTCCCTGGTATTCCAGTACTCGATCGGGCTGGCGCTGGCCGTCTTCTTCTACAAGAACTTCCCGCTGTCGACCGTGCTGCGAGGGCTGTTCCTCGTCCCGTGGCTGCTCCCGATCATCGTCTCGGCCACCACGTGGCAGTGGATGATGGACGCCGACAACGGCATCCTCAACCGTTTCCTCGGCCTCTTCGGCGTCGACCCGGTCTGGTGGCTGAACGCCGACAACTCGCTGTGGGCCGTCATCATCGCGAACATCTGGCTCGGCATCCCGTTCAACCTGGTGATCCTGTACTCGGGGCTCCAGAACATCTCCAAGGACCTCTACGAGGCCGCCGAGCTCGACGGCGCGGGGCCGTGGCGACGGTTCTGGTCCATCACCTTCCCCCTCCTTCGCCCCGTCACCGCGATCACCCTCCTCCTCGGCTTCGTCTACACCCTGAAGGTCGTCGACATCATCTGGATCATGACCACCGGGACCGGAAAGTCCCAGACCCTCGCCACCTGGGCTTACGGCATGGCGTTCGGCAAGGGCACCTCGGCCGTCATCAAGTACTCCCAGGCCTCGGTGGTCGGCTCGATCCTGCTGGTCATCGCGCTGGTCATGGGCCTGGTCTACCTCGCCGTGCAGCGGCGCCAGGAGGACTGAGATGCGCCGCGACACCCGGACCTGGTGGAAGACGGCGATCGGCGTCGCGCTCACAGCCGTCATGCTCTTCCCGCTGTACTGGATGATCAACGTGTCGTTCACACAACGGCCCGCCATCCGCCGCGGAGACCTGTTCCCCCGAGCGTTCACCCTCGACAACTACGCCGTCGTCCTGCACGACCAGCTTCCCTACCTCGCGACCAGCCTGCTGATCGGCTTCGGCACCGTGCTGCTGACCCTGCTCATCTCAGCGCCCGCCGCCTACGCACTGTCCTCCCTGTTCGTCCCCGGCCGCAGGCTGTTCAACTTCCTGCTCATCGTCGCCCAGATGGTCCCCGCGGTGGTCATGGCGCTCGGCTTCTACACCGTCTACGTCCAGCTGGGAATCCTCGACACGATCCCCGGTCTGATCGTCGCCGACGCGACGATCGCCATCCCCTTCGGTGTGATGCTGTTCGCCACCTTCATGGCGGGGATCCCCCGTGAGCTGCTGCAGGCCGCGGCGGTCGACGGGGCTTCCTCCTGGGCCACCTTCCTCAGGATCGTGCTGCCCATCTCGCGCAACGCGGCCGTTACGGTGGCGCTGTTCGCGTTCCTGTGGGCCTGGTCGGACTTCATCTTCGCCTCGACCCTCAACCGGGAGGGCGGCCGACTGCGACCGATCACCATGGGGCTGTACGACTACATCGGCTCCCAGAACCAGGAGTGGGGGCCACTGATGGCAACCGCCGTCGTCGCCTCCATCCCCACCGCCATCCTGCTCGTCGTGGCCCAGCGGTACGTCGCCGCAGGAGTCACCGCGGGCGCCGTCAAGGACTGACCCGAGGACTCCTTCATGCCCCCGCACGACACAACCCTCCTCTCCCACGACAGCGAGCCGCTGCCCCCCGGGCCCGACTCCGGAGTCCGGTTCGACATCCGCGAGATCCCCTTCTCACGGCGTGGGTCCTGGCTCAACCTCTCGCCGGTCGTCGCCCCACACACCACGACCGACACCGTTCACCTCATCTCACACCGCAACGGCTTCCACGGTGTCCTCTCGCTGCGACCAGAGCGCGATGGTGCGCCGGTGGACACCACGTGGTCCGCGGATGCCGCCACCTTCCGCTGGGTGTCGGATGAGGGGTGCGTGGAGGCAGCCTTTGCGGGGCGCGACGCCATCCGCCTGCGCGGCACCGGGATCGGCCTGCGAGTCTCGGATGCCGTGCGCGAGCTGACCCCCTTCAGCGGTGCCTTCCTGTTCGCGGACCCGAACGACGGCGCACTGGTCTTCACCAGCTACGAGACCGGATGCCGTTACCGCGTCAGCGTGCTCAGTGGCGCCTGGGCCGCCGAGGGGTGCGAGGCTCTGGGAGCCGCGAGCCGCTCCGTGGTGCTCGGCAGCGACGGCGCGGGCTGGGAGGTCGAGGTCCGCGAGGTGACCTCGCAGCAGACCGCCGTCTCCGCCACCGTGAGCTTCGCCGAGGTGGTCGCCGAGAGCGCGGCGGACTTCGACGGCTACCTCGAGGACATCGCCCCCTGGCGCGACCCCAAGACCCCGGCAGCGGCCCTCGCCGCGTACGTGCTCTGGTCGGCGACCGTCGCCCCGAGCGGCTTCGTCACCCGCGAGTCGGTGCTCATGTCGAAGCACTGGATGGACAAGGTGTGGAGCTGGGACCACTGCTTCAACGCGATGGCGCTCGCTCCCGGTCGCACCGACGCCGCTCTCGACCAGTTCCTGGCACCGTTCGACCACCAGGACGACTGCGGGGCCCTGCCCGACTCGGTCGCCCACTCCGAGATCCTGTCCAACTACGTCAAGCCGCCGATCCATGGATGGGCGCTACAGCGGGTCCGGGCCACGGCAGCCCGTGACCTGACCGTCGAGGAGCTCCGCCTCATGCACGACGGACTGGCCCGATGGAGCCGGTTCTGGCTCGACGCCCGACGGCGTCCTGGACACGCACTGCCGTACTACCAGCACGGAAACGACAGTGGATGGGACAACTCGACGACCTTCGACGTCGACCGCGTCATCGAGTCACCGGACCTGGCGGCCTTTCTCGCGCTGCAGCTCGACGTCCTGGCCGACCTGTCCGACGAACTCGACCGCCCCTCGACGCAGTGGCGCGAGAGTCGCGACCTGATGCTCCGGGCGCTGCTCGACCAGCTCTGGACGGGCACCGAGTTCATCGCGGTCGGTGCGCTGACCGGCCGCCCCAGCACCGCGACCAGCCTGCTCAACCTGCTGCCGCTCGTCCTCGGGGACCGGCTTCCGCACGACGTCCGCGCGAGCATGGCGGACCGCATCCGGGACCACCTCACCGCGCACGGGCTCGCCACCGAGCCGGTGTCCTCGTCGCACTACGAGGACGACGGCTACTGGCGCGGACCGATCTGGGCACCCTCGACAGCAATCCTCGAGAGCGGCCTGCGGCGAAGTGGGTTCGAAGCCCTTGCCGACGTGGTGAACGCTCGGTTCAGAGCGCTGTGCGAAGGCTCCGGCTTTGCCGAGAACTTCGACGCCCGAACCGGTGCGGGCCTGCGGGACCGCGCCTACACGTGGACCGCCGCGGTCTACCTTCTCTTCGCCGCTGACCACGTGCAGCGGACGTCCTGACGCCCCGGGGGCGGGAACGGACCCGTCGGCGACCGAAGCCGGGTCGTCACACCACGGCTCTTCCTGACTGGGGCTGTCAGCCGGATCGTCCGACGGGGGTGCTGGGGGCGTCGTGGGTGACCATGATGGCGGCCCGCTCGACCGGCAGGGCCGCCACGAAGTGCTCCAGGAAGGTGGCGAAGCCGCGCTGTTCGGCCGGGTCGGGCTCGACGACGGTCACGGTGGAACCCTTGGCGAACCGGGCCGAGAGGTAGCCGGTGAGGTCCGAATTCTCGGCGTGGCCCAGGTAGGAGGCCAGCAGGGCGACGCCCCAGGCGCCCCCTTCGCCGGCGTCCCGTCCGACCGCAACCGGGGTTCCCATCGCTGCAGCCAGTAGGCGCTGGGCCACACCCTCGGTGCGGAAGAGACCGCCGTGGGCGACCATGACGTCCAGCTCGACACCCTCATCGGCCAGGACGCGCATGCCCAGGCTCAAGGTGGCGAAGGCGGCATAGACCTGGGCGCGCACGAAGTTGCCGAGGGTCAGCCGGCTGTCGGGGCTGCGCAGCACCAGTGGGCGGCCCTCGACGAGTCGGGTGATCGGCTCCCCTGAGAGGTAGTTGTACGCCAGCAGCCCGCCCGCGTCGGCGTCGCCGGACAGGGCCTCGTGCAGCATCGCCCGAAAGGCGTCGTCGGGGTCGACAGGGTGACCGATCGCGGCCGCGAACTCACGGAACACTCCGGCCCACGCATCCAGCTCACTGGCGCCGTTGTTGCAGTGGACCATGGCGACCGGGTCGCCGGCCGGGGTGGTGACCAGGTCGACCTCAGGATGCACCTGGAGCAGTGGCCGCTCGAGAACGGCCATCGCGAAGATGCTCGTGCCGACACTGACGTTCCCGGTGCGCGGCGCCACGGCGTTGGTGGCGACCATCCCGGTGCCCGCATCTCCCTCCGGTGGGCACAGGGGCGCTCCCGGGCGGAGCTGCCCGGTGGCGTCCAGCAACGCCGCGCCATCGGCGGTGAGGCGGCCGGCCTCCGCGCCGGCGCTGAGCACCGTGGGGAGGAGGCGGGCCAGCCTGAGGCCCGGATGCCGGTCGGCGACCAGCGTGTCGAACTGCTCGAGGCGCCGTGCGTCGTAGTCCTTGGTCGCCGCGTCGATCGGGAACATGCCCGAGGCGTCACCCACACCGAGCACGCTCAGCCCGGTCAGCTGCTGGTGCACGTACCCGGCCAGTGTGTTCAGGCTGGCGACCCGCGCGACGTGGGGTTCCTCGTCGAGGATCGCCTGGTAGAAGTGGGCGATCGACCAGCGCAGCGGGACGGCGAAGCCAAGCAGGTCGGTGAGCTCGGTGGCCGCGCGCTCGGTGCTGGTGTTGCGCCAGGTCCGAAACGGCACCAGCAGCTGCCCCGAGTCGTCGAACGCCAGGTAGCCGTGCATCATCGCGGACACCCCGAGCGCGGCCAAGGTCGTGGGGCGCACCCCGTGCCGCTTCCGCGCATCGGCGCACATCAGGGCGACGCTGGCCTGCACGCCCGACCAGACGTCATCGAGCGAGTACGTCCACGTGCGGTCGACGAACTGGTTCTCCCAGGTGTGGCTGCCGGTGGCGAGCGTGGTGCCCTCCGGGTCGATCAGCACGGTCTTGATCCGGGTCGAACCCAGCTCGATGCCGAGTACCGCCCGCCCGCCGGCAATCACGTCGCTGCCGCTGGGACGGACTGTCATGGCGTGCTCCTCACTGGTGGCTCCATCATCGTCGCCTGGCAATGATATCGCTAACATCTCTGGAGTGGATGGGCAGAAGAACGGGGCAGCATCAGGCGCAGTGGTCTTGACGCGCTGAATGTGATCGTTAACAATGTGGGTTGGGTCGGTGAAGGAGATGTGGGATGCAACGCAGCGCAGTTCGCGCCCCGGTCATGAGCGACGTCGCCCGGCTGGCCGGAGTCTCGCACCAGACCGTCTCACGCGTCATCAACAACCACCCGAACATCAGCCCCTCCACCCGAGCGAAGGTGCAGCGGGCCATCGACCAGCTCGGCTACCGGCCCAACACCGCGGCGCGCGCACTGGTCCGGGGGCGCTCGGGAATGGTCGGCATCGTCACCGCCTCGGGGTCGTACTTCGGCCCGCGCAGTGCTCAGAACGGGGTCGGCACGGCCGCCCGTGCGGCCGGATTCGCGGTGGCCTCGATCGACCTCGCGGACATGACGCGCGACGAGCTGTCCACCGCCATCGACGACCTGGTTCGGATCGGCGTCGAGGGCGTCGTGATCGTCGCCGGCCACGACGCAGCGGTCGACGCAGCCCGGTCCCGCCCCGGCGAGCTGCCCGTCGTCGTCGTCGAGGGCGACCTGTCGCGCACTCCGCTGAGCGTCGGCGTCGACCAGGTCGCCGGCGCGACCGCGGCCGTCGAGCACCTCATCGGGCTCGGACACCGGCGCATCGTCCACGTCGCCGGCCCCGCCGACTGGGCCGAGGCCCGGGCGCGCGTCGAGGGCTGGCGGGCGGCGATGTCCGGCGCCGGGTTGGCGACCCAGGAACCCTTGGTGGGCGACTGGTCGGCCGCCTCCGGCTTCGAGGCGGGTCGAGCGATCGCCGCGGACCCCGGCATGACGGCGGTCTTCGCCGGGAACGACCAGATGGCGCTCGGTGTGTTGCGTGCCCTGCACGAGGCCGGTCGGCGCGTACCGGATGACGTGTCCGTGGTCGGCTTCGACGACATCCCCGAGGCCGCCTTCCTCACCCCTCCGCTGACGACGGTTCACCAGGACTTCGCCGACGTCGGAGCGCGCGCCATCACGGTGCTCATGGCGGCCATCCACGGGGAGAACGCGTCCCCGGTTCACCTGCTGTCGCCGCCCCTCGTCATCCGCCGCAGCACCGCTGAACACCCAGGGGGTCATTGACATGACTGCTGCGCATGACGTCCGCGCGACCATCGAGGTGCTGCGCCGCACGGTCAGCGACCTGCACGCCGAGCTGACGCGATACGACCTCGTCGTCTGGACCGCGGGCAACGTCTCGGCCCGCGTCCCCGGCCAGGACCTGATGGTCATCAAGCCGTCCGGGCTCGCCTACGACGAGCTCACCCCGGAGTCGATGGTGGTGTGCGACCTGCACGGCGAGGTCGTCGAGGGCGACCTCGCCCCCTCCTCCGACACCGCTGCCGCCGCGTACGTCTACCGGCACCTGCCGCACGTCGGTGGAGTGGTGCACACCCACTCCACCTACGCCACGGCGTGGGCCGCGCGCGGCGAAGCCATCCCGTGCGTGCTCACGATGATGGCCGACGAGTTCGGGGGTGACGTCCCGGTCGGGCCGTTCGCCCTCATCGGCGACGACTCCATCGGGCGGGGCATCGTCGACACCCTCGCCGGCAGCCGCTCCTCGGCAGTGCTGATGCGCAACCACGGTGTCTTCGCCCTCGGCAAGGACGCCCGCTCCGCCGTCAAGGCGGCGGTGATGTGCGAGGACGTCGCCCGAACCGTGCACATCGCGCGCCAGCTCGGTGAGCCGGCGGTCATCGATCCGCGGCACGTCGACTCCCTCTTCGACCGCTACCAGAACGTCTACGGCCAGCGCCGCGTGACGCAGCCGACGACCGACAAGGACCTCCCATGACACCCATTGCCGAACGCTCCATCGAGATCTGGTTCCTCACGGGCAGCCAGCCCCTCTACGGTGAGGAGACACTGCGTCAGGTCGCCGAGCAGTCCCAGCAGGTCGCCGAGCGCCTCCAGCTCTCCGGGGTCGTGCCCGCCACCATCGTGTGGAAGCCCGTCCTCACCGACAGCGCGACCATCCACGCCCAGGTGCTCGCGGCGAACGCCAACCCGGACTGCGCCGGCGTCATCACCTGGATGCACACGTTCTCGCCCGCGAAGATGTGGATCGCCGGGATGGACGCGCTGCGCAAGCCGATGCTGCACCTGCACACCCAGGCCGGCGCCGCGCTGCCGTGGTCGACGATCGACATGGACTTCATGAACCTCAACCAGGCCGCCCACGGTGACCGCGAGTTCGGGTACATCGGGGCGCGGCTCGGCGTGGCCCGCAAAGTCGTCGCCGGGCACGTGAGCAACCCCGTCGTCGTCGAACGCGTCGCGGCGTGGGCCCGTGCCGCCCGCGGAGCCCACGAGCTGCGCACCATGCGCCTGGCCCGGTTCGGCGACAACATGCGCGAGGTCGCCGTCACCGAAGGGGACAAGGTCGAGGCGCAGCTGCGGTTCGGCGTCTCGGTCAACACCTACGGCGTCACCGAGCTGGTCGAACGGGTCGACGCCGCCGGTGGTGCTGCCATCGACGACCTGGTGGCCGAGTACCTCGACGCCTACGACGTCGCCGCCGAGCTTCGGCCCGGAGGCGAACGCCACGACTCGCTGCGCTACGGCGCCGCCATCGAGATCGGGCTGCGCGAGTTCCTCACCGACGGAGGGTTCACCGCGTTCACCACGAACTTCGAGGACCTCGCCGGGCTGCGGCAGCTGCCGGGCCTGGCCGTCCAGCGACTGATGGCCGACGGCTACGGATTCGGCGGCGAGGGCGACTGGAAGACCTCCGTCATCCTGCGCACCACCAAGGCCATGGCAACCGGCCGCCCGGGCGGAACCTCGTTCATGGAGGACTACACCTACGACCTGGCCACGCCAGGCTCGGAGAAGATCCTCGGCGCCCACATGCTCGAGGTGTGCCCGAGCATCGCCGGCACCCGACCCGACGCTGGAGATCCACCCGCTCGGCATCGGCGGGCGCGAGGACCCCGTGCGGCTTCGCTTCACCGCAGCCCCCGGACCCGCAGTCGTGGTCGGCATCAACGACCTGGGAGACCGCTTCCGGCTCACCCTCAACGAGATCAGGGTCGTCGAACCCGACGAGCCGCTGCCCAAGCTCCCGGTCGCCTGCGCCGTCTGGGAGCCGAAGCCGGACTTCGCCACCTCCGCCGAGGCGTGGATCCTCGCCGGCGGCCCGCACCACACCGTGCTGTCCACCGCCGTCGGTACCCCGGAGTTCCGCGACCTGGCGACGATGCTGGCCACCGAACTCGTCGTCATCGACGGCTCGACCACCATCTCGTCCGTCGAGAACGAGCTGCGGTGGAGCGCGGCCTACCACCGACTCGCCGCGCGGTTGTAGCACCTGGTGCCCCACGACCCGGTGGCGCTGGTGGACCAAGATCGCCAGCGTCACCGGCCCCAAACGCTTCGGCGGCCTTGCTCGCCACCGCGATGGCCAGGTGCGCGATCACGTCGCGCACGACGGCGGGGACGTGGTCGACGGTGAAGTCCTCGATGCTCGTGGTCCGCGTGCCGGGTGCTCGCCAGACCCCTGCTGGGTGCGTGCCAGCATCACCGACACGGGGCCGCGGCACCGACGGCAGACGTTCACTTTGCGGTTCCCTGCGCGTCGACTGGGGTGAGCAGGATGGCCGACGGCCCGGGTCTCGGGTCGCTCGTCCGACTCAGCATGAGAGGCACCCTGTGAGAACCTCATCCCTGGCCAAGGCCGGAACGGTCGGCGCGCTGGCCGCCGCCGCAGCCTTCGCCCTCGGTGTGATCCCCGCCGACGCGCACGACGGACTCTCGGTGGTCGACGTGCCGAACGCGAACCCGAAGTTCGGCATTCAGAACAACGTCCTGACCCCGTCGGCCACCCAGACCTCCGTGGCCTGGGGCAACCTGCCGCTGACCAACCCCGACGTCGCCAACGGCGTCACCCACTACGGCTACAACACCCTCGACGGGGCACCGCTGACCCAGATGGTCAACGAGGCGCACAAGACCGAGCCCGACAAGAACGTCTACCTCGTGCTCGGCGGCAAGCACTACGTCTACCAGGGCCACGAGATCGGCCCGCGCGGCTACGTCACGCGCATCAACCTCGACGAGACCGACCCGCTCAAGCGGGTCACCCTCATCTCCGACACCGACACCGCTGGCAACGCCTACCCGACCATCGACGGCATCACCTGGGACCCGTTCAGCAAGCAGCTGCTGCTCACGGCCGAGTCGGGCTCGCCGGTCGGTGGCGTCTTCGCGGTCGGCCTCGACGCCGCCGGTGACCCCGTCGACGGCGGCCGGGCCGCCCGGCTGCCCGCCCTGGGCAGCGGTGGTTACGAGGGGATCCAGAACGACGCCGACGGCAACGTCTGGATCGTCGAGGACATCGGCGGAGCCGCCGCCGGCGGTGGCAAGGTGCCCAACAGCTACGTGTACCGCTTCAAGCCCACCGACAAGACCGACCTGACCAAGGGCGGCACGCTGCAGGCGCTGCAGATCAAGCGGGCCGACGGCACGCCGGTCACCGCGGCACAGGTGCAGGCCAACCCCTCCGACGCGTTCATCAGCCAGCTGCACACGTACGGCACCTCGTTCGCGACGACCTGGGTGACCATCCACTCAGGCACCACCGAGGCCTTCGGCGCGACGGATGCCGCCAAGGCCGCGGGCGCCACCCCGCTCAAGCGCCCCGAGAACGGCGTCTTCCGGCCGGGCACGGGGTTCCGCGAGTTCTACTTCACCGAGACCGGCGACACCACCGCCACCTCGACGCTGCCCGGCGCCTACGGCGGGGTCTTCCGCCTCTCGCAGAAGTCCTCCGGCGCCGACACCGGCCGGATCTCGATCGTCGCGCCCGGTGACCAGCAGCACACCGGCTTCGACAACATCGCGTTCCTCACGGCCGACGACCTGCTCGTGGTCGAGGATGCCGGCGACGGGCTGCACACCCAGCGCAACGCCCTGGACTCCGGCTACCTCTACGACCTCGGCTCGCGCGACGACAACCGCGGCAAGGCCCCTCGCCCGGTGCGCTTCCTGGCCGAGGGCCGCGACGCATCGGCGACGTTCGACTCGATGAGCGGGCCCAAGTACAACGACGGCGACAACGAGATCACCGGCATCCACGTCTCCGACGGGGACCCCACCACGGGCGGCATCCTCGGTGCGAAGACGCCGAAGCCACTCACCGAGAGCTGGCGCACCTTCTGGACCCAGCAGCACGGTGACAACACCACCTGGGAGATCACCTGGTCCGGGCGCCCGCGCCGCTGACCACCCGGTCCGCGTCTCGTGGTGCCCATCTCGAGGTGAGCACCACCAGGCGAGGTACCACCAGGGCCCCCGACCGACGCCGCCGCCGGTCGGGGGCCTTTGCATCCCTGCCCGACGCCACATGGTGGACATGCCTGCGGCTCGGGTTGCCGGGTGGCGTTCGGTGGTGTCCGATGGTGACTGACAACGTTGTCATCCGAGGGGAATCTCCATGTCAGCCAGCACCCGTCCGCGTCCGCGACGCCGCCGCGGCATCGCCCTGTTCGTCGTCGCCGTGCTCGCCGCCCTGAGCGTGGGGCCGGCGGCCGCGGCGGCCGACGACACGCCGCAGCACCGGCCCGCCTACCACTTCAGCCCGGCGAAGAACTGGATGAACGACCCCAACGGGCTCGTCTTCTACAAGGGCGTCTACCACCTGTTCTTCCAGCACAACCCGCTCGGTGACGTGTGGGGCAACATGTCCTGGGGCCATGCCACGAGCAAGGACCTGGTGCACTGGACCGAGCAGCCGGTGGCCATCCCGTTCGACGCCAACGAGGGAGTGTTCTCGGGCTCGGTCGTCGTCGACACGACGAACAGCTCGGGCTTCGGCACGGCGAAGAACCCGGCGATGGTGGCGATGTACACCAGCGCCTACACGCCCGCGAGCGGTCGTGACGGCATCCAGGCGCAGTCGCTCGCCTACTCCACCGACGACGGCCGCACCTGGACCAAGTACTCGGGCAACCCGGTGATCGACATCGGCTCGCGCGAGTTCCGCGACCCGAAGGTGTTCTGGTACGCCCCGGCCAAGGAGTGGCGGATGGTGTCGGTGATCGCCACCGAGCACAAGGTCCTGATCTGGCGATCGGCCAATCTCAAGCAGTGGACTCGGCTGTCGGAGTTCGGTCCCCGCAACGCGACCGGCGGGGTCTGGGAGTGCCCGGACCTCTTCCCGCTGGCCGTCGATGGCGACCGGCGCCACGTCAAGTGGGTCATGCTGGTGAGCCTCAACCCCGGTGGGATCGCGGGTGGCTCCGGCACGCAGTACTTCGTCGGCGACTTCGACGGCACCACGTTCACGGCCGACGGAGCAGCCACTTACCAGCCGCCCGCCGGAACCCTGCTGCAGGGGTTCGAGAGCGGGTATGCCGGGTGGACCGCCACCGGCACCGCCTTCGGCTCCCAGCCCGCGACCGGCTCGCTGCCCGGGCAGCAGGCCGTCACGGGCTACGTGGGTGAGCACCTGGTCAACAGCTTCGTCGACTTCGACGGTGCCCAGGGCGAGCTCACGTCGCCGAGCTTCACCATCGACCAGCGCTACCTCAACTTCCTCGTCGGCGGCGGCAACCACCCCGCGGTCCCGGGCGCGACCCAGGGCGACCCGGGCGGAACCTCGTTCACCGACTTCGAGACCCTCGACCCCACGACGCACCTGCCCGCCGGGTGGAGCGCCACGGGCGACTTCGCCGGCTTCGGTGCCACCCCGTCGACCCTGCCGAACCACCAGGGCAGCAACGTGCTCGACACCTGCGTCGTGCCGGACAAGTGCGACCCGGCGGTGGGCACGTTCACCTCTCCGGAGTTCACGGTGAACCGCGACTACGTCAACCTCCTCGTCGCCGGGCGGCACGCACCCGTTGGGCACGAGCGGGCCCACGGTCGTCGAGCTCGTCTCGAACGGAAAGGTCGTCGGCTCGGTGACCGGCAACAACTCCGGTGAGCTGGACTGGCGGCACATCGACGCCCGGTCGGTCGTGGGCCAGCAGGCCCGGATCGTCGTGCGTGACGAGCACAGCGGCGGTGACTGGGGCCACCTCATGGTCGACGACATCCGGTTCTCGGACAGCGCTGCCGGCCCGCGCGACACCCAGACCACCGTCAACCTGGTGGTCGACGGTGAGGTGGTGCGGTCGAGCACCGGGTCCGACAGCGAGGCCCTCGACTGGGCCTCGTGGGACCTCTCGGGCCTGCAGGGCAAGGCCGCCCAGATCCGCGTCGTCGACCACAACAGCGGTGGCTGGGGGCACGTCCTCGCCGACCAGTTCATCCTCGCCGCCAGCTCCCGCCCGCAGCGGAACCGAGCGGGCGTCCTGGGTCGACTACGGGCGCGACAACTACGCCGGCGTCACCTTCAACGGGCTGCCCGACAACCAGCGCACCACCATCAGCTGGATGAACAACTGGCAGTACGCGGGTGACGTCCCCACCAGCCCCTGGCGCGGGCAGATGACGATGCCGCGCACCCTCTCCCTGGTGTCCTCGCACGACGGGCTCCGGCTGCGGCAGGAACCGGTCGGGGGAGTGCGGAAGGCGCTGGTCGACCGCGGCAAGCAGCAGGCGAAGGTGCGTCGGGTCGCGCCCGGCGAGCGACCGACCGGGCTGACCGCCACCGTGGCCCGGGTGGAGGTGCGGGTGGACCTGGGCCGGGCGTCCGAGGCCGGCATCGTGCTGCGGCGCAGTGCCGACGGCTCGGTTGGCACGAGGGTCGGGGTCCGTCGTGACGGCACGCTCGTCGTCGACCGCACCAGGAGCGGCAACGTCACGTTCAACCCGCTCTTCCCGAGCGTTGAGGAGGCGCCGGTGCGGGTGCACGACGGCGAGGTGACCTTCACGGCCTACCTCGACCGCAGCTCGGTCGAGGTGCTGGCCGACAGGGGGACGGTGTCGGTGACCGACCTGATCTTCCCGCCGGCATCGGCCACGGGCGTCTCGACCTATGCCGTGGGTGGCACTGCCAAGGCCATCGACGTCAAGGTCACCCCGATCCGGCCCTGACCCCTGACCCCTGACCCCCTGACCGCCTGCCGCCGCCGGTGACCTACGGGTCGCCGGCGGCGTCGAGGTCGGGGTGTGCCGGGCGGGTGAAGCGCCAGCCGGCAGCCAGCCACTGCGGCAGCACGGTGCCCAACGCCTGCACGGTTCCCGACCGGTCGCCGCCGCCATTGTGGGCCAGCACGATGCCACCCGGGCGGATCGCGGCCTGCAGGTTGGCCACGAGCGTGCCCACGTGCTGGGTGCGCCAGTCGTCGATCGTGCCGGTGACGCCCAGCGGCTGCAGGCCGAGCTCGACGGCGACGGATGCCGTGCTGCCCCAGGAGCCGTTCGGCGCCCGGAACCACGGCACGGGTGCGGTGGGGTCGCCCAGCGCGTCGCGGATGACGGCCACGGTCGCCCGCAGGTCGGTGCGCACCCGCTCGGGGTGCCACGCGCCCTGGTCCACGAAGGTCATGCCGTGCGCGGCGAGGTGGTGACCCTCGGCCACGGTGCGGCGCAGCACATCGACGCCCACGGCGGCCCGCACCTGGGTGCCGACCACGCAGAAGGTCGCCTGCACCCCGTGGGCGGCGAACAGGTCGAGCAGGGCCGGCGTGGCCGCGCCGTCGGGCCCGTCGTCGAGGGTGAGGGCGGCGACTCGCCCCCGGCCGGAAGCGGTGACGACGGGGTCTGGGGTGGGTGTCACGGCATCCTCTCGAGGCGCTGCGGTCGCGAATTCGTCCGCGTGTCGATAACGTTATCGAAAACGATTGACACGACCGGCGTCCGATGCCAGCGTGTCCGCACATCCCCACTCTCTCAACGGCGAGGAGCGCATCCAGATGAGAACAGCAACGGTGGTACGGGCCGTCGCGGTCGGCGCGGCGATGGCCGTCCTGGCCGCCTGCGGAACGGGCAGCGAGACCAGCAGCGACAGCACCAGCACGTCCGGCGGGTCCAGCGGCCCGGTGACCATCACGTGGTGGCACAACTCCAACACCGACCCCGGCAAGACGTACTACGACACGGTCGCCAAGGACTTCGAGGCCTCACACCCGGGGGTGACGGTGCAGGTCAGCGCGATGCAGCACGAGGACATGCTCACCAAGCTCGACGCGGCCTTCCAGAGCGGCGACGCCCCCGACGTGTACATGGAGCGGGGCGGCGGCGAGCTGGCCGACCACGTTGCGGCGAACCTCACCAAGGACATCTCCGAGCCGGCCAAGGACGTCATCAACACCATCGGCGGGTCGGTGGCCGGCTGGCAGGTCGACGGCAAGACCTACGCGCTGCCGTTCTCGGTGGGCGTGGTCGGCTTCTGGTACAACAAGTCGCTCTTCGAGAAGGCCGGCATCACCGCCGCCCCCACCACCATGGACGAGCTCCTCGCCGCGGTCGGCAAGCTCAAGGCCGCGGGCATCGCCCCGGTGTCGGTGGGCGCGGGCGACAAGTGGCCGGCGGCGCACTACTGGTACTACACCGCGCTGCGCGAGTGCCCCAAGCAGGTGCTGCAGGATGCCGTGAAGAGCCTGGACTTCTCGAACCAGTGCTTCGTCAAGGCCGGCGAGGACGTGCAGAAGATCCTCGCTGCGACACCGTTCAACAAGGGCTTCCTGTCCACCCCCGCGCAGACCGGGCCGACCAGCGCCTCCGGCCTGCTCGCCACCGGCAAGGTCGCGATGGAGATGCAGGGGCACTGGGAGCCGGGCGTCATGCAGGGCCTGACCGCCGACAAGAAGGGGCTGGGCGCCAACACCGGCTGGTTCCCCTTCCCGACCGTCCCGGGTGGCCAGGGCGACCAGAGCGCGGCCCTCGGTGGAGGTGACGCCTGGGCGGTCTCCAAGAAGGCCCCCGCCGCCGCGGTCGACCTCGTGAAGTACCTGCTCTCGGACAAGGTGCAGCAGGGCTTCGCCGAGCGCGACATGGGCCTGCCGACCAACCCCGCCGCAGGCGGCTCGGTCAAGGACCCGGCCCTGGGCGGCCTGCTCAAGGTGCGCGACGAGGCCCCCTACGTGCAGCTGTACTTCGACACCGCCTTCGGCCAGTCCGTCGGTGGCGCGATGAACGACGAGATCGCGCTGATGTTCGCGGGCAAGGCCAGCCCGCAGGACGTCGTGAAGAAGACGCAGCAGGCGGCGGACGCCGAGAAGTGAGCTCGAAGACCGGAACCGCCGTCGCCGGTGGTGTGACCACCCCCGTCCCCGACGCCGCCGTCGGTCGTGCACCCGCACGGCCGCCGGGGCGTCGGGGACGCCCCGGTGGGCGCCGGGCATCGCTGCGGACGGCGGGCGAGATCGCGTTCTTCGTCGGGCCCGCGCTGTTGCTCTTCTCGGTCTTCGTCGTCTGGCCGATCGTGCGGGCGGTGCAGTTCTCGCTCTACCGCTGGAAGGGCTTCGGCCCGCTCGTCGACTTCGTCGGCCTGCAGAACTACGTGTCGGTGCTGACCAACGAGGTGTTCACCGACGCCTTCCGCCACAACATGACCATCGTCGTGCTGTCGATCCTCGTGCAGCTGCCGATCGGCCTGGCCATCGCGCTGCTGCTCAACCGCCGCATGCGCGGGCAGGGCGTGCTGCGCACCATCATCTTCGTGCCCTACGTGCTGTCCGAGGTGATCGCCGGCGTCGTGTGGCTACAGCTGCTCCAGCCCCAGTACGGCGTCGTCGACGCCCTGCTCGGGGCGGTCGGCATCTCCGGCCCCGACCAGGGCTGGCTCGGCACCCCCGAGGTCGCCCTCTACACGGTCTTCGTCGTGCTCACCTGGAAGTACCTCGGCCTGGCGGTGCTGCTCTTCCTGGCCGGGCTGCAGGGCGTACCCGACGAGCTGGTGGAAGCGGCCCAGATCGACGGCGCGTCGTGGTGGCAGGTGCAGCGCTGGGTCACCGTGCCGCTGCTCGGCCCCACCATCCGCACCTGGGCCTTCCTGTCGATGATCGGTGCGATCCAGCTCTTCGACATGGTGTGGATCCTCACCGGTGGCGGGCCGGCCAACTCCACCACGACGATGGCCACGTTCCTCATCACCGAGGGCACCAAGCGCTACAACTACGGCATCGCCACTGCGGCATCCGTCATCCTCTTCGCGGTGGCGCTGGTGCTGGCCGTGCTCTACCAGTTCTTCGTCCTGCGCCGCGACGTCGTGCAGGCGGATGCCGGGTCACGGAGGGTCCGATGAGCGCGCCCGTGATCACCCCGCCTCCGGTACCGGCGGCTCCTGCAGCGCTCCGCAAGGCAAGGGCTTCGGGCCCCCACCGCGGCGGGTCGCCGCTGGTGTGGTTCGTGGCCCTGCTCGTCGTCGCGGTCACGCTCGGGCCGGTGCTCTACGCGGTGCTCGGCGGTTTCCGCACGAACGCCCAGCTGGCCGAGTCACCCGCCGGCCTGCCGAACCCGTGGGTGCTCGAGAACTACCAGCGGGTGCTGACCAGCGCGAGCTTCTGGCGCTACGCCCTGAACTCGACGGTCGTGGCCCTGGTGACCACCGTGGTGGCGGTCGTGTTCGGGCTGATGGCGGCCTACCCACTGGCGCGCTACCGGTTCCGCTGGCGCGAGCCGCTCTACATGGTGTTCGTGCTTGGGCTGCTCTTCCCGGCGACGGTCGCGATCATCCCGCTGTTCATCATCATCACCCGCCAGCTGCACCTCGGGAACACGTGGTGGGGGGTCGCCCTACCGCAGGCCGCCTTCGCGCTGCCGGTGACCATCATCATCCTGCGGCCGTTCCTCATGGCCATCCCCAACGAGCTCGAGGAGGCCGCGTTCATCGACGGCGCCTCGCGCATCCAGGTCTTCTGGCGCGTCATCGTGCCGCTCTCCGGCCCGGGGGTGGTGACCGTGGGCGTGCTCGCCTTCGTCGCCTCGTGGAACGCCTACCTGCTGCCGCTGCTCCTGCTGCAGGGTGACATGAAGACGCTGCCCCTCGGGGTGGCCGACTTCTCCTCCCAGTACTCCTCCGACACTGCGGGGGTGTTCGCCTTCACCACGCTCGCGATGATCCCGGCCCTGGTCTTCTTCCTCGCGATGCAGCGGCGCATCGTCAACGGACTGCAGGGCGCGGTGAAGGGATGAGCACCCGTGCCCACGCCACCGCCCCGCCCTCGTCCATCGACACCCCCAAGGACCGGACCGTGACCACGACCCAGCCCGCCACCACCGCACCGTCCGGTGCCGACACCGCCCGGGTGGCCGGTCTCCTCCAGCGAATGACATTGGAGGAGAAGCTCGCCCAGCTCGTCGGCTACTGGGACAAGGGTGACGGCGAGGCAGTCGCGCCACTGCAGGGGGAGTTCGCCGAGGCCGCCGGCCTGGACCAGGCCAGCCGGCACGGGCTGGGGCACCTGACCCGGCCCTACGGCACCCGACCGGTCGACCCGGTCGAGCGGGCCCGGTGGCTGTGGGAGTGGCAGCGCCGGCTGGTCACCGAGACCCGGCTCGGCATCCCCGCGCTGGTGCACGAGGAGTGCCTCACCGGCCTGGCCGCCTGGACCGCCGCGACCTTCCCGACCCCGCTGGCCTGGGGGGCCGCCTTCGACCCCGAGCTGGTCGAGGAGATGGGCGCCCTGATCGGCGCCTCGATGCGCACCCTCGGCATCCACCAGGGCCTGGCACCGGTGCTCGACGTCGTGCGCGACCCGCGCTGGGGCCGCGTCGAGGAGTGCATCGCCGAGGACCCCTACCTCGTCGGCACGGTCGGCTCCTCCTACGTGCGCGGGCTGCAGTCGGCCGGGGTACACGCCACGCTCAAGCACTTCGTGGGCTACTCGGCGTCGCAGGCCGGGCGCAACTTCGCCCCCGTGCACGCCGGCCCGCGCGAGCTCGCCGACGTGCTGCTCGTGCCGTTCGAGATGGCGGTGCTCGACGGTGGGGCGCGCTCCGTGATGCACTCCTACGCCGAGATCGACGGGCTGCCGGTCGCCGCCGACCCCGACCTGCTCACCGGGGTGCTGCGCGAGCAGTGGGGGTTCGACGGAACGGTCGTCGCCGACTACTTCGGGGTGGCCTTCCTGCACCTGCTGCACCACGTCGCAGCCGACCTCGGCGAGGCGGCCGCGCTGGCGCTGGCCGCCGGCGTCGACATCGAGCTGCCCACCGGCGACGCCTACCTCGCCCCGCTGGCCGCCGCCGTGCGCGACGGCCATGTCGACGAGGCCCTGGTCGACCGTGCGGTGCTGCGTGCGCTGGCCCAGAAGGAGGAGCTCGGGCTGCTCGACGCGACCTTCGAGGAGCCGCCGCCGGAGCACGTCGAGCTCGACGGGCCGCGGCACCGCCAGGTGGCGGCCCGGCTGGCGGAGGAGTCGGTGGTGCTCCTGGCCAACGACGGGATCCTTCCGCTCGACCGCCCCGCCACGGTGGCCGCGATCGGCCCCAACGCCGACCGGGTCGAGGCGCTCTTCGGCTGCTACTCCTTCGTCAACCACGTCATCCCCCAGCACCCGGGCACCGCGGCCGGCATCGCCGTGGCGACCGTGCGCGAGGCACTGGCCGCCGAGTGGCCCAGCGCCACGCTCTTCTCGGCGCGTGGGTGCGGGGTCGACGACGGCGACGTCACCGGCATCCCGGATGCCGTTGCCGCAGCGTCGGGTTCGGAGGTCGCGGTCGTGGTGGTGGGGGACCAGTCGGGGCTCTTCGGGCGCGGCACGGTGGGGGAGGGGTGCGACCGCGACGACCTCGAGCTGCCCGGTGTGCAGCGCCGCCTGGTGGAGGCCGTGCTCGACACGGGCACACCGGTGGTGCTCGTGCTGCTCACCGGGCGGCCGTACGCCGTCGGCTGGGCGCTGGAGCGCTGCGCCGCCGTGGTGCAGGCATTCTTCCCCGGCGAGGAGGGCGGTGCGGCGGTGGCCGGGGTGCTGTCCGGGCGGGTCAACCCCTCGGGCCGGCTGCCGGTGAGCCTGCCCCGCTCGGTCGGCGCACAGCCCTACACCTACCTGCACCCGACCCTGGGCGGCGACGGTGACGTCACCAACCTCTCGACCGCGCCGGCCCTGCCGTTCGGGCACGGGCTGTCGTACACCTCGTTCCGGCGTGAGCTGGTGGAGGTGCTGGCCACCACGACCTGCGAGCCGGTGGTCGCGCGAGTTCGCCTGACCAACACCGGCACCCGTGCCGGTGCCGATGTCGTGCAGCTCTACGGCCGCGACGTCGTCGGCTCCCTGACCCGCCCGGTGGCCCAGCTGCTCGGCTTCCGCCGGGTGCACCTCGAGGCGGGTGCGTCGGCAGAGGTCACCTTCACGGTGCCGCCCGCGCGGCTGGCGTTCACCGACCGCTCCGGTCGACGGGTGGTCGAGGCCGGTGAGCTGCAGGTGTGGGCCGGTGCCTGCGTCGACGACCGGGCCGACGTCGTGTCGGTCGAGCTCTCCGGCGACGTCCACCAGGTGACGCCGGCCCACGAGCGGTGGACCACGACCCGAGCGGAGCGCACCGCTCCGACATCGATATCGAACCGCCGTAGTGGCCCGGCCCCTGCCCGGTAGTGTCGCCCCGTGACGACTGCCGGACGCGTGCGGATGGAGGACGTCGCCCGCGCGGCGGGGGTGTCCGTGGCCACGGTGTCGAAGGTCGTCAACCAGCGCTACGGCGTGGCCCAGAGCACGATGGACAAGGTCACCGAGGTGATCGAGTCGCTCGGCTACGAGGCGAGCCTGGGGGCCCGCAGCCTGCGCAGCCACCGCACCAACGTCATCGGCGTGCTCGTCGCTGAGTTCGAGCCGTTCAGCACCGAGCTGCTCAAGGGCGTCTCGAGCGCGATCGACGAGACCGGCTACGAGCTGCTCGCGTACTCAGGCGGTCACCACGGCCGGTCGGTCGGGTGGGAGCGCCGGTCGTTGAGCCGGCTCGGGGGCACGCTGATCGACGGCGCCATCCTCGTCACGCCCACGGTGGTCTCCGCACCGGCCGAGATCCCGGTGGTGGCGGTCGACCCGCACACCGGCCCCGCCGGCTTCCCCACGGTCGACGCCGACAACGCCGCGGGCGCGATGGCCGCCACCGAGCACCTGCTCGGCCTGGGGCACCGACGCATCGCGCTGCTCGGGGGCCGCGAGGACCTGGAGTCGGCGCGGCTGCGCGAGCAGGGCTTCCGCGAGGCGATGGCCGCCGCTGGCGTGCCGGTCGACCCCGAGCTGGTGCGGGTCGGTGGTTACCGCCCCGAGAGCGCCAGCGCCCCGGCCCGCGAGCTGTTGTCGCTGCCCGACCGCCCGACCGCCGTCTTCGCCGCCAACGACATCTCGGCGATCCGCACCATCGAGGTGGCCCACGAGCTCGGGCTGCGCGTGCCGGGAGACGTCTCCATCGTCGGCTTCGACAACGTGCCCGAGTCGGTGCTGTGCTCCCCGAGCCTGACGACGGTCGCCCAGCCGCTGCACGACATCGGCGCCACCGCGGTGCGGATGCTCGTGGAGCTGCTCGCCGGGCGCGAGCCCGCGCCGGGGCACGTGTGCCTGCCGACCCGGCTCGTGGTGCGCGACTCCACCGGCCCCGTGCCGGCATCCTGACCGCTCTGAGCGACGGCCGGCCGCCACCCGACGCAAGGGAAGGAGACGCGCGTGACCACTAGGGTCGAGCCGGTGGGCTCCACGAGCAACGACGGCGAGGCGGTCGGCACCAACTGGGCGGGGAACTACACCTACCGGGCCGCCCGGCTCGTGCGACCGCGCTCGGTCGACGAGCTGTGCGAGGTGGTCGCGGCATCCGCCGCGGTGCGGGCGCTGGGGTCGCGGCACTCGTTCTCCGACCTCACCGACACGGTGGGCACCCTCGTCGACCTGGCGGCGCTGCCGGCCGACGTGCGCGTGGATGCCGACGGCACCGGTACCTCCGCCGTGGTCTCGGTGAATGGGGGCACCCGGTACGCCGAGCTGGCGAGCGCCCTGCACGAGCGAGGGTGGGCGCTCGGCGCGATGGCCTCGCTGCCGCACATCTCGGTGGCGGGTGCCGTGGCCACCGGCACGCACGGGTCGGGTGACCGGGTGCGCTCGCTGGCAGCGGCGGTGCGGGCCCTCGAGGTGGTCGGCCCCGACGGCACCGTGCGCCGGGTCGAGCGCGGGTCGGCCGACTTCGACGGGTCGGTCGTGGCGCTGGGAGCGCTCGGCATCGTCAGTCGGCTGGAGCTCGACGTCGAGCCCGGCTACGACGTCAGCCAGGAGGTGCGCACCGGGCTCGGCTGGCGCGTGCTGGAGGACCGGTTCGACGACATCACGTCGGCGGCCTACAGCGTCAGCATCTTCACCCGGTCGTGGGTCGACGTCGACCAGCTCTGGCTCAAGCACCGCGTGGGGCCGGCGCGGGCCACGGACGAGTTCGGCACCGTGGCAGCGCCGGGCACGCTGCACATGCTGTCCGGAGGGTCGGAGCAGGCGGTCACGGCCCAGGGCGGCGTCGCCGGCCCGTGGCTGCACCGGCTCCCGCACTTCCGAACGGAGTTCACACCGAGCAACGGCGAGGAGCTGCAGAGCGAGTACTTCGTCCCCCGCGCGGCGGCCCCCGAGGCGATCGCGCGCCTGCGCCGGCTCGCACCGTCGTTCGCGCCCCTGCTGATGGTGAGCGAGCTGCGTACCATCGCGGCCGACGAGCTGTGGCTGAGTGGCGCACAGGGCCGGGACACGGTCGCGCTGCACTTCACGTGGGTGCGCGACGAGGTCGCCGTGCGCCGCGCCGTGCGCACGATCGAGGAGGTGCTGGTGCCGCTGGGTGCCCGGCCGCACTGGGGCAAGGTGTTCGAGCTGGATGCCGGTGCCCTCGCCGAGGCGTTCCCCCGCCTGCCCGACTTCCGCGCCCTGCGCGACCGGGTCGACCCGCAGCGGGTGTTCGGCAACGCCTTCGTCGACCGGGTGCTGGGCGCCCACTGAGCGCGGCGCCGGACCTCGCCGCGCGGCATCCCGAGCGGTTGCACGACCGCACCGGCCGCTCCCGGTGACGCCTCCGGTTGGCCTGGGGAAGCACCCGACGTCGCCTACCGCCCCGTAGGTGAAGTGATCCGTGCACCTACCAGGCGGTAGTCGGCGGCAGGTCCGGCCGCCGCGCGCCGCCGGGGAGGGGTGAGCCGGCGGCCATAGGGTGACCCGTATGGAGGCCACTGCCCCCGCGGTCCTCCCGATCGCGCCCTGTGTGGAGCCGGCGGTGGCCCCGCCCGAGGTCCACCCGCGGCGCTCTGAGAAGGAGCCGACATGACCTCTCGACCGCGCCGGATCGGCGGCATCGTGCTGCTCGTCCTGGCCGCTCTCCTCGTGCCCGTGGCCGTCATCGCCACCTGGACGGCCCGCACGGTGACCGACACCGACGCGTTCGTCGCCAGGGCCACCCCGGTCGCGTCGTCGCCGGAGGTGCAGGCCCTCGTGGAGCAGGAGATGACCGCCCAGGTGACCCAGTCGATCGACACCCGCGTCGCGCCGAAGGTCACCGGTGCCATCGACGAGCTGGCTGCCCCCGACCTGGTCAAGGGACTGCTGCGCGACCTCGCTGGCAGCCTCGGGGGCGCAGTCGAGACGCGCACGGCATCCATCGTCGCGAAGGTGGTGGAGGCCCCCGAGTTCGCCACGGCGTTCGAGGAGGCCACCCGCACCGCCCACCAGGACCTCGTGGCGACCCTCGACGGCGATGCCACGAACGACGGCGCCGTCGTCACCCAGGGCGACACGGTGAGCATCAAGCTATCGACGGTCGGCAACGCCGTGCGCCAGGAGCTGGTGGGCGCCGGGTTCAGCTTCGTCGACCGGCTGCCGACCCTCGAGGCATCCGTGCCGATCACCACCGTCGAGCAGCTGAACACGTGGAAGGGCTACTACCAGCTGCTGAAGGTGCTCGTCTGGCTCGGCCCGCTGCTCGTCATCGTCTTCGCCGTCGCCGGGACCTGGCTGCTCCGCGACGTCGCCGTCGCCGGGCTGTGGTTCGCGGGAGTGGCCCTGCTCGCCCTCGTGGCAGCGGTCGTGGCGCTGCGCGTTCTCGTCTCCGGCGCGACCGACCGGCTGGCCGACCCGGTCGCCGCAGAGGCCGCCCGGGCTGTGGTGGCGACGTTCACCGACACGTTGGTGCGCAACGCCACCGTGGTCGGCATCCTGCTCATCATCGGGCTGGCGGTGGCCGCGTACTTCGCCGCCCGCCGGCGCCTGGCCCCCGAGCCGGCACTCGCCGCCTGAGCTCGACGGGGGGTCAGGCGATGCTGGCCTCGGCGGGCAGTTCGGGCGACTTCTCCACACGTGGCTCCAGCTCGTCGCGCACGAGCACGTCGGCGTAGACGTAGACGGTGTTGAGGGCCACGACCGGCACGAACAGTGCGTAGACGACGCCCGCGACGGCGTTGCTCACCCCGAACGGCAGGGGGGTGCCGAGGATGAGGGCGGCCCCGAGCAGAGGCCCGATGGCGAGCACGAGCCCGTTGGTCAGGGCGATGAGCACCACGACCTTGACCCAGTGCCGGCGCACGAGGTGGGCGCTGCGCCGGAAGGCGCGCCAGCCCCACAGGTGCTCGAAGAGCACGACCGGGATGGTCATCAGGCTGAGCACGAGGAGCACCAGCGCGACGGGGACGAGCACGACGGTCAGCGCGAGGAGCGCGAGCACCAGGAAGACGGCAAGCTCGGTCGCGAGCAGGTGCAGGGCGCGGCGCAGGGCGCCTTGGTAGGCGCGCAGGGGCCCCACGCGGCGGCCCTCGTCGATCTCGCGGGCCGCGAACATCGTCGCCGCCTGACCGAGCGACAGGGTGATCGGCGACAACAGGGCCAGGAGCAAACCGGCGATCGCGACGAGCACGGCGCCGGTCGTCTGGTTGCCCTGCACCGACTCGACGGCCGACGTGACCCAGACCGTGGCGACGCCGGGGAGGATCGTCGCGACCGCGATCGGAACGCCGATGCCGACGAACAGCAGGGGCCGGCTGAGGTACATGCGCCATACCGAGGCAATGACCTGTCCGGTGCTGCGCCGGCGGACCAGGCGCAGTGGTGCCGAGGGGCGCCACGTGGTGCGGCGCACCAGCCAGGCGATGACGAGCGCGGTGACGAGCAGGACGGCCGCGGCGATGGCCAGGTTGTTCATCGCGAGCCGCAGGGCGTCGGAGCCGGTGGCGACGATGCCGCAGAACGAGCTGGTCGCCTGGGTGCCGTACAGGCCGCTCGCGGGTACGGCGTACGCTGTGGGGGCGCCCTCGGTGTCGGTCCAGGTCAGCGGCTTGGTCCACTGGTCCTTGGTGTTGGGCCCGGTCGGGCCGTTGTAGAAGCTGGTCTCGCGCTGGCCCCAACGGCCGGTGTAGCCGAGCCACGGGAAGGCGGCGCCGACCGCCGCCGGGTCGGAGGGCACGAGCGCGACCGCGGGCCGCACATCGGTGGTGGGGGCGCGGCTGTCGTCGCAGCCGAAGCCCTGCTGGCCCGAGCGGCCGAGGAAGAGGGCGGCGTCGTAGTAGTTGGCGTGCGAGCCGGCGGCCGGGTGCACCACGGGGTGGGTGCCATCGACGACCTCGAGCTTGCGGTCGCCCCACTGGGCGATCTCGACACCCTCGTGCTGGCTGTAGCCGACCCGGGTGGGCCGCTGGGCCAGGGCGGTCGCCGCGTCGGACGCGGCGAACTCGACCTGGATCATCTCCCAGTCGCTCTCGTGCTTGTTGTTGAAGTCGTTGAACGGGTAGTAGAGCCAGTACTGCAGCGCCAGCCCTTCGCGACCCTCCTCCTTGACCACCCGGGCATACGTCGTGGGGGCCGACCCGGCCGTCTGCTCGTTCGCCCACTGCTCGTAGGAGCAGCCCGGGCTGAGCGGACTGCCCGGGAAGTCGAGGTGGTAACCGGACAGGCCCTTGCCGAGATCGGCGGCGGTGGGGGCGATCTTCACCAGGTCATCGGTCGTCCAGGGCCCGCGCAGCGCGACGGTGTCGTTGCCCAGCAGGCTGTCGACGTTCGTGGGCTCGAACGGCTCGCCCGGCCCGCAGTCGACCTTCTGCTCGACCAGCCGCACCACCGGCGCGTACTTCTCCGCAAGCGCCTGCTCGTCAGCGGTGGACGTCGTGGCCGTGGGAACGCGCGCCGGTGCGGCGCCGGCGGCCACCGGGGCGGCGAGGAGCGCGCCGACAACGAGGAGCAGGGCCAGGCCGGGAGCGCGCACCACCCTGTTGGATCGCCCGGAGCAACGACGCACCGCGGTCTCCTTCGCTGGTGGGACACAACAGGTCCCGCCAGCGTACTCAGGACGCGGGGGCACGCGCCGGCCGTTCCACCGACGCGCCGCGAGACCACGCTCATTACTCGCGAGTCACCACCAGATGGTGACAGGCTCGGGAACCGTCGGCGACGAACTCGCCCCGAGACGACAACCACAGACGACACGCACACCGGACCCCCGGGAGGACCACCGATGTTCCAGCGGATCGCCATCGTCAACCGCGGAGAGGCCGCGATGCGCCTGGTCCACGCGGTGCGTGACCTCAACGCGCAGGCCGGTCCGGGTGGGCACCGCATCGAGACGGTGGCGTTGCACACGGAGGCCGAGCGGTCGGCGATGTTCGTGCGCGAGGCCGACGCCGCCTACGACCTGGGGCCGGCCTCGCTGCGCCCCTACCTCGACCACGCCGTGCTCGAGCGCGCGCTGCTCGAGACCGGCGCGGATGCCGCGTGGGTCGGCTGGGGCTTCGTGGCCGAGGACCCCACCTTCGCCGAGCTGTGCGAGCGCATCGGGGTCACCTTCATCGGGCCCAGCCCGGAGGCGATGCGCCGTCTGGGCGACAAGATCGGCTCGAAGCTGATCGCCGAGGAGGTGGGCGTCCCGGTGGCCCCCTGGAGCCGTGGCGGGGTCGACACCCTCGACGACGCCATCGCGGCCGCGGCCCGGATCGGGTACCCCCTGATGCTGAAGGCGACCGCGGGGGGCGGCGGGCGCGGCATCCGCAAGGTCGAGTCCGACGCCGAGCTCGCCGACGCCTACGACCGCACCCGCGACGAGGCGCAGCGCGCGTTCGGGTCGGGCGTGGTGTTCCTCGAGAAGCTGGTCACCGGCGCGCGGCACGTCGAGGTGCAGGTGATCGCCGACGGGCAGGGGTCGGCCTGGGCCATCGGCGTGCGCGACTGCTCGGTGCAGCGCCGCAACCAGAAGGTCATCGAGGAGTCCTCCTCACCGGTGCTCGACGTCGCGCAGACCGGAGAGCTGAAGGCGTCGGCCGAGCGGCTCGCCATCGCGGTCGGGTATGCCGGTGCCGGTACCGTCGAGTTCCTCTACCACCCGCGCGACCGCTTCTTCGCCTTCCTCGAGGTCAACACCCGGCTGCAGGTCGAGCACCCCATCACCGAGGTCGTCACCGGCACCGACCTGGTGCGGCTGCAGATCCACGTCGCCTCCGGCGGAAAGCTCACCGGCCACCGGCCCGACGAGATCGGTCACGCCGTCGAGGCCCGGCTCAACGCCGAGGACCCCGACCGTGACTTCGCGCCGGCGCCGGGTCGCATCGTGCACCTCGAGCTGCCCGCCGGCCCCGGCATCCGGGTCGACACCGGGGTGGCCGAGGGCGACTCGATCCCGGCCGACTTCGACTCGATGATCGCGAAGATCATCGCCTCCGGCCGCGACCGCGACGAGGCGCTCGCCCGCCTGCGCCGCGCCCTGCGCGAGACGACCGTCGTCATCGAGGGCGGGGCGACAAACAAGTCGTTCATCCTCGACCTGCTGGCCCAGCCCGAGGTGGTCGACGGCTCGGCCGACACCGGCTGGATCGACCGGGTGCGCGGTGAGGGCCGGCTGGTGGCGGCGGAGCACTCCGGCATCGCGCTGGTCGTGGCGGGCATCGAGGCCTACGAGGAGGCCGAGGCGGTCGAGCACACCCGGCTGCTCGAGACCGCCCGCGGCGGGCGCCCGCAGGTGCAGCACGACGTGGGCCGCGCGATCGACCTCAAGCTGCGCGGCACGTCCTACAAGGTCACCGTCTACCGCACCGGGTCGGCCCGCTTCCGGGTGTCCGTGGCCCAGCCGAGCGGTGAGGTGTCGACGGTCGAGGCCGACCTCGAGCGGGTCAGCCACTTCGCCAGCCGGGTGACCGTGGGGGGGCGCACCCATCGCCTGGTCACCGCTTCGCACGGCCCGGTGCAGCTCGTCGAGGTCGACGGGGTGACCCACCGGGTGAGCCGCGACGAGGGTGGCATCCTGCGTTCTCCCGCACCGGCACTCGTCGTGGCCACCCCCCTCGCGGTGGGTGACGAGGTGGCCGCCGGTGCGCCGGTGCTCGTGCTCGAGAGCATGAAGATGGAGACCGTGCTGCCGGCGCCGTTCGATGCGCGGCTCAAGGAGCTGCACGTGGCCACCGGCAGCCAGGTCGAGACCGGTGCCGCGCTCGCGCGGCTGGAACCCACGGGCGGCGCCATGGAGGCGTCCACGGCGGCCGCCGCCGACGCGCCCGACCTCGACCTGCCCGAGGACGTCGTCAACGGCGACGTCGCCAAGCGGGCCACCCGCGCCCGGGCCGACCTCGCGGCGATGCTGCTGGGCTACGACCTCGACCCCGGTCACGAGACGCGCACCCTGGCCGGCTACCTCGCGGCCCGCGACGAGCTGGCGGCCGCCGGCCGTTCACCTGTCACCGACGAGATGGAGCTGCTCACCGTCTTCGCCGACTTCGCCGAGCTGAGCCGCAACCGGCCGGTCGGCGAGGAGGCGCACATCGAGAACCGCGTGCACAGCCCCCGTGAGCACTTCCACACCTACCTGCAGACCCTCGACCCCGAGCGCGGTGGGCTGCCGGCCGACTTCGTCGGGCGGCTCGAGCGCGTGCTCGGCCACTACGGCGTCAGCGGCGTCGAGCGCAGCGAAGAGCTCGAGGGCGCGGTGTTCCGGGTATTCCTCGCCCAGCAGCGGTCGGCGCCCGAGGTGTCGATGGCCACCTCGATCCTGCAGCGCTGGCTCGTCGAGCCGGCCCCGGCCGAGGATGCCGCCGCCCGCGAGCTGCTCGACCGCCTGGTCTCGGCCACCCAGCTGCGCTTCCCGATCGTCGGCGACCTCGCCCGCAGCGTGCGGTTCCGCTGGTTCGACCAGCCGCTCGTCGACGCCGACCGGGCCTCGGTGCTGGGGTCGGTGGGCGACGAGCTCGACCAGATCGACGCCCTGCCCGACGGCCCCGAGCGCACCGCCCGGCTCGACGCGCTGGCCGCCATCCCCGAGCGCATCGTGCGGTTTCTCGGCGAGCGGCTGCGCGTGGCCGTGCCCGAGCGCGAGCCGATGCTCGCCGTGCTCATCAAGCGGCACTACCGCGAGTACGCCCTGCACGACCTGCGTGAGGTCACCGTCGACGGCCGCGCCGTCGCGACCGCTGACTACCGGCTCGACGGCCGCGACTCGCACCTGGTGAGCACCACGGCCACGGTCGACGAGCTGACCGAGGGTACCGACCTGTCTGCGCTGCTGGCCCGCCTGGTCGACGAGCACCCGGCCGACCACCAGCCCGTCGTCGACCTGTACGTGCACTGGGGCGACCTGCCGCACGACCAGGAGGAGGCCTCCGCCTTCCTCGCGGAACGCTTGGCGCGGATGCCGTTCGCGGCCCAGGTGCGCCGCGTCGCGGTGGGCGTCGTCCCCGACGACGAACGCGAGGTCGGCTACTTCACCTTCCGCCCGCAGCCGGACGGCTCGATGGACGAGGACCGGCCGGTGCGCGACGTGCACCCGATGGTCGGCCGCCGGCTCAACCTGTGGCGGCTGCGCGACTTCGAGCTCAGCCGGCTCGAGGCCCCCGAGGACGTCCTGCTGCTGCATGCGGTGGCGGCGGGCAACCCGCAGGACCAGCGACTGGTCGCGCTCGCCCAGGTGCGCCAGCTCGTCGTGGTGCGCGACGAGGCCGGCAAGGTCACTGCGCTACCGCACATCGAGCGGGCGCTGGCCAACTGCCTCGAGGCGATCCGCCGGGCCCGGGCCACGCTCGGCGCCGGGGCGCGGCTCGACACCAACCACGTCTGGCTGCACATCTGGCCCCCGGTCTCGGCCGACCTCGACCAGCTGACGGCCCTGCAGGGAAAGGTCGCCCCGATGACGGCCGGTGCCGGCATCGAGGAGGTGCGCATCGAGGGGGCGATCGAGGGCGAGGCCGGCCAGACCGTGCCGATCTGTGCGCGGTTCTCCTATCAGCCGGGGTCCGGGGTCACGTTCACCGTCGACTCGCCGGCCACCACGCGGGTCGCGCCGCTCGACGCCTACGCCGAGAAGGTGGTGCGCGCACGGCGCCGCGGCTTGGTCTACCCCTACGAGCTGGTGGCGATGGTCGCCGGTGCCGGTGGCTCGGTGCAGGAGCTCGACCTCGACGACACCGGCCGGTTGGTGCCGGTGAACCGGCCCTACGGCGAGAACACGGCCGGGCTGATCTGCGGGCTGGTCACCACCCCCACCCGCCTGCACCCCGAGGGCGTCAGCCGGGTGCTGCTCTGCGGCGACCCGCTGCGCGCGCTGGGTGCCGTGGCCGAGCCCGAGTGCGCCCGGGTCATCGCGGCGCTCGACCTCGCCGAGGAGCGGGGGCTACCGGTGGAGTGGTTCGCCCTGTCGGCCGGAGCGCGCATCTCGATGGACTCCGGCACCGAGAACATGGACTGGGTCGCCAGGGCCCTCAAGCGGATCATCGAGTTCACCCAGGCCGGGCACGAGATCAACGTCGTCGTCGCCGGCATCAACGTCGGCGCCCAGCCCTACTGGAACGCCGAGGCGACGATGCTGATGCACACCAAGGGCATCCTCGTGATGACGCCCGACTCGGCGATGGTGCTCACCGGCAAGCAGTCGCTCGACTTCTCCGGTGGCGTCTCGGCCGAGGACAACTTCGGCATCGGCGGCTACGACCGGGTGATGGGCCCGAACGGGCAGGCGCAGTACTGGGCCAAGGACCTCGTCGACGCCTACGGCATCCTGCTGGCGCACTACGAGAACACCTGGGTGGCACCGGGGGAGGGCGGCCCGCGACGGGCCCGCACCACCGACCCGCACGACCGCGACGTCACGCCCTACCCGCACACGCTGGCGGGCAGCGACTTCACCACGGTCGGCGACATCTTCTCGCCGGCGACCAATGCCGACCGCAAGAAGGCCTTCGACATCCGCACCCTGATGCGGGCGGTCGCCGACCAGGACCACGGCATCCTCGAGCGGTGGGCCGGCATGGCCGATGCCGAGACGGCGGTCGTGTTCGACGCCCGCATCGGTGGAATCCCGTTGTGCCTGTTGGGGATCGAGAGCAAGACCGTGCCGAGGCGCGGGGTGCCACCGACCGACGGCCCCGATGTCTACACGGCCGGCACGCTCTTCCCGCGCTCGTCGAAGAAGGCCGCGCGGGCGATCAACGCCGCGAGCGGCAACCGGCCGCTGGTCGTGCTCGCCAACCTGTCGGGCTTCGACGGGTCACCCGACTCGATGCGGGCCCTGCAGCTCGAGTACGGCGCCGAGATCGGGCGGGCCGTGGTCAACTTCGACGGCCCGATCGTGTTCGTCGTGGTCTCGCGCTACCACGGTGGTGCGTTCGTGGTGTTCTCCAAGGCGCTCAACCCACGGATGACGGTGCTCGCCGTCGAGGGGTCGTTCGCCTCGGTCATCGGCGGGGCGCCGGCGGCGGCAGTCGTCTTCGCCCGCGACGTCGACGCCCGCACGGCGGCCGACCCGCGCGTGGCCGACCTCCAGCACCGAGTGGGGGAGGCCAGCGGTGCCCAGCGCGCCGCTCTCGCAACGGAGCTGGCATCGGTGCGCACGGCGGTGCGGGCCGAGATGCTCGGGAGGGTGGCGTCGGAGTTCGACCGGGTGCACGACATCCACCGGGCGGTCGAGGTGGGCTCGGTCGACGCCGTCATCTCACCGGAGGAGATCCGGCCACAGATCATCGCGGCCATCGAGGCCACCGCCGCCCCTGACCCCAACCCCGACCTAGCGAGAATTTCCCACCCATAGCGCCGCGCTCAGCGGCGAACTCAGGGTGGGAAATTCGCATTAGGTCGGTGGGTGAGCAGGTCAGCGGACGACCTTGAGGTTGAACTGCGCGGTGCCCAGCGCGCCCATCAGCCGCAGCCAGATCGGCAGCAGCATCTCGGTGCCGCGCGCGGTCTCGATGCCGCCGAGGTCGACCACGTCGTCGTGGCCGAACGACGTGAGGATGCCGGTGACGGTCGCCTTGGCCCCGGCGTCCTCGCCGGAGACGAACACGGTGCTGCTCGCCCCGAGCTTCTGCGGGTGCACCATCAGGTCGGCGGTGAGGGTGTTGAGCGCCTTGACGACCCGGGCGTCGGGGAAGGCGCGCTGCACCTGCTCGCCGAGCGAGTCGGTGTTGCTCACCGACAGGGTGGGCGGGAAGCCGTTGGAGAAGTCGAGCGGGTTGCTGATGTCGAGCAGCGGCTTGCCGGCGAGGTGCTCGGCGCCGGCCTGGCCGAGCACCTCGAGGCTGGCCGCCCCCGACGTGGCGAGCACGACGAGCTCCGCGCCGGCGGCGGCCTCGGCGTGGGTCGCGAGCGCGATGCCCGGCTGGTCGGCGTGCCATGGGGCGAAGGGTGCGGTGCCGGTGGCGTCTGGCTCGGTGCGCGCCAGCGTGGCCCGCGGGTCGCGGGTGCCGACGGTGACGGTGTGGCCGAGCTCGTGCAGGCGGCCGGCGATCGCGCGGCCGACGCTGCCGGTACCGAGGACTGCGATGTTCATGGGGGCTCCCCGAGGTCGTGGCGAAGGTAGTAGACAGGTCTGTCTATGTCGAGCTGGACGCTAGCAGACAGATCTGTCTACTATCAACCCATGGCCCCCGGTACTGCTCGTGAGCGCATCCTCGACACGGCGTTCCGGCTGTTCTACGCCCACGGCATCCGCGCCGTCGGGGTCGACCGGATCATCGCCGAGTCGGGCGTGGCCAAGGCGACCTTCTACAGGTGGTTCCCCGCCAAGGACGACCTCGTCGTGGCGTACCTCGACAAGGTCGACGGCATCTGGAGCGGTCAGCTGCACGACGCCGCCGCGGCCGCCGGGCCCGACCCGGCCGCCGAGCTCGTCGGGCTGTTCGACGCGCTCGGCACCGCGTGCCGACGCGACGGCTACCGCGGCTGCGCGTTCCTCAACGCCGCCGCCGAGGCGGTGCCCGGCACGCCGGTGCACGACCGCACGGTCGCGCACAAGGCGGCCGTGCTCGAGTGGGTGACCGGGCTGGCCGCGGATGCCGGGGCGCCCGACCCGCGCGGTCTGGCGCGCTCGCTCACCCTCCTGCTCGACGGCGGCCTGGCCAGCGGCGCGCTCGACGCCGACCCGGAAGCCGCGACGTGGGCTGCCCAGTCCGCGCGCGTCCTGGTCGACGCCGCGGTCGGTGGTGGGTACCCGGCATCCGGGTAAGGGCGCCCGGAACGCGCTCCGCGCAGCATCGGCCGGCCCCGGTGCCGTGGCAGGCTGGCCTGGTGACCTCCGTCGGGCTCGTGCTCGCCGCCGGGGCCGGCCGCCGGATGGGCGGCCCGAAGGCCCTCGTGCGGCTCACCGACGGTGGGCCGACCCTCGTCGAGACGGCGGTCGCTCGCGTGGCCGCGGGCGGCTGCGACCACGTGGTCGTGGTGGTGGGCGCCGCGGGTGACGAGGTCGCGGCGCTCGTCGACGGGGTCGAGGTGGTGCACGCGCAGGGCTGGGACGAGGGGATGGGGGCGTCGCTGCGGGCCGGGCTGGCCCACCTCCAGGGTGGCGACGCCGACCTCGCCCTGGTGACCCTCGTCGACCTGCCCGACGTCAGCGCCGAGGTCATCGGGCGCGTGGTGGCCACCGCCGTCGCCGACGGGCCAGCGGCACTGGTGCGGGCGGCATACGGCGGCGTGCCAGGGCACCCGGTGGCCATCGGGCGCGAGCACTGGGCGGCCGTCATCACCTCCGCCGCCGGCGACCGCGGCGCCCGCGACCACCTGCGCGCGACCCCGCACCGCCTCGTCGAGTGCGGCGACCTCGCCACCGGCCGCGACCTCGACACTGCCGCCGACCTCGACGACCTGCGCCGGGGATGATGGCCCCGTGAGCGACCCCGAGCACCGCTGGCCGAGCAGTGTCTACGGCTCCGGGCACGAGCCCGACCCGAGGTTCTCGCTGGCCAACGAGCGCACCTTTCTCGCGTGGATCCGCACCGCCCTCGCCCTGGTGGCCGGGGCCGCCGCAGTCGACGCTCTGCCGCTGCCACTGACCGACACCGTGCAGGGCCTGCTCGCCGGCCTGCTCGCCCTCGCCGGGCTGCTCACGGCGGGCGCGGCGTGGCGCGGCTGGGCCCGCACCGAGCGGGCGATGCGCGAGGGGTCGACGCTTCCGAGCAACCCCGCGATGCTCATCGTGCTGGTGACCGTCGCGGTCGCGGCGGTCGTGCTGGGCGTCGCCAGCCTCACCGGTGGCTGACCGCCCGGATGCCGGGTGGTCGCCGCCCGCGCCCGACCCCGCCGCGCCGCAGGAGCGCACCGCCCTGGCGTGGCGGCGCACCGGTCTGGCCCTGCTCATCGGGGCGCTGACCATCGGCCGGCTCACCCTCGACTCGCTCGGCCCCGTGGTGGTGCTGCCCACCGTGATCGGCGCGACGCTGGCGGCCTGGGTGCTCGTCGAGGCGCTGCGGGCCCGGCGGATGGCCCGCCCTCACCAGGACCAGCCGGGCTTCTCGGTGCTCGCGGACGGGCGTCTGCCGGGAGTGGTCGCGGGAGTGGTGGGTGGCCTCGCCCTCGGCGAGCTGGCTGCGGCGGTCGTCGGCCTGTGCTGATCGTGCGTTCGGTGCCGCACCCACCCCCGACGTCGCGCAGAGCTCCGGGTGCCGCGCAGCAATCGCTGCGTGGCGCCCGAGTTTCTGCGTTGCACCACAGCCCCTGGTTGGTCGTTCACTTCCGGATCGGCACGTCGTCAGGGATGCTGGCGCCATGGACCCGCGGACGACGTTCGGCACGGCGAACGACCTGACCGACGCACTCGGCGCCACCGGCTACCTCGCCGACGAGGCCCTCGCCACCATCACCTGGCTCTCGCTGCGCCTCGGTCGACCCCTGCTGATGGAGGGGGAGCCGGGCACCGGCAAGACCGCCCTGGCCGAGGCGCTCGCCGAGACCATGGACCTGCCGCTGATCCGGCTGCAGTGCTACGAGGGCATCGACGCCACCCAGGCCCTCTACGACTGGGACTTCCCGCGCCAGATCCTGCACGTGCGGGCGATCGAGGCGGTCGAGGGCGCTGCACGTGACGTGCGCGAGGTCGAGCAGGGGCTGTTCGACGAGCGGTTCCTCATCGCCCGCCCGGTGCTGCGGGCGCTGCGCGACGCCCCCGCGGTGCTGCTCATCGACGAGGTCGACCGGGCCGACGACGAGTTCGAGGCGTTCCTGCTCGAGGTGCTCTCGACCTGGCAGGTGACCATCCCCGAGCTGGGCACGGTCACGGCATCCGTGCCGCCGGTCGTCGTGCTCACCTCCAACCGCACCCGTGAGCTGCACGACGCCCTCAAGCGGCGCTGCCTCTACCACTGGCTCGAGCACCCCGGCATCCAGCGCGAGCTCGCGATCGTCGCCAGCCGGGCCCCCGAGGTGTCGGCCGCGCTGGCCGAGCAGGTGGTGCGGGCCGTGCAGGGCATCCGGGCCGACCGCGAGATGCTCAAGCCGCCGGGCGTCGCCGAGACCCTCGACTGGGCCCGCGCCCTGCATGAGCTCGGCACCCGCGAGCTCGACACCGAGACGGCGGCGGCCACGCTCGGGGTGGCGGTGAAGTACCGCGAGGATGCCGAGCGGGTCAAGAAGGCGCTCGACGTGATGCTCACCCGATGACGCCCGCACCCCCGCCTGAGGCCACGCCCAGGACCGCGACCAAGCCGCCCGAGGAGCTGCTCCTCGGCTTCGCCCGCGCGTTGCGCGCGGCCGGGGTTGCCGTCACCGCCGACCGCGAGCGCACCTACCTCGAGGCGGTCGCGGCGGTCGGCCTCGACGACCAGCCGGCGGTCTACTACGCGGGCCGCGCCACCCTGTGCGCCTCACCGGCCGACCTCGAGCGCCATGACCTCGTCTACACCGCGTGGTTCAGCGGCCAGCGGGCCGGGATGAAGGACCGCCCCCCACTGCCCAACGTCGTGCCCCAGGCGGGCCTCGGGGTCAACGAAAGCTCCTCCGGTGAGGGGAGTGACGACGAGGATGTCGTTCGCGCACAGGCCAGCTCGACCGAGGTGCTGCGGCACCGTGACGTCGCCACACTCACCCGCCGTGAGCGCGAGTCGCTGGCAGCACTGTTCGGGGCGCTCCGCCCGCGGGCGCCGCGCCGGCGCGCCCACCGGTACACGGCATCACGGCGTGGTGCCGTCGACGCCCGCGCCACGCTGCGCTCGACGCTGCGCCGGATGGGGGAACCGGGCGAGGTGCGCTGGCGCCGGCGCGGCAGCCGGTCTCGCAAGGTCGTGCTCCTGGTGGACGTCTCGGGCTCGATGAGCGGCTACGCCGACGCGCTCATCCGGCTCGCGCACGCCTACTGCGTCGCCGGCGTGCCGGTGGAGGTCTTCACGCTCGGCACCCGGCTCACCCACATCACCCGGCCCCTGCACCAGCGCGACCCCGACCGCGCCATCGTGGCCGCCGGTGACGCCATCCCCGACTGGTCGGGCGGCACCCGGCTGGCCGAAGGGGTCAAGGTCTTCCTTGACCGCTGGGGGCGGCGCGGGATGGCGCGCGGCGCGGTCGTCGTGGTGTTCAGCGACGGGTGGGAGCGCGACCAGCCCGAGGCGCTGGGGGAGCAGGTGCGCCGGCTGCGGGCGGTCGCCCACCGGGTCGTGTGGGTGAACCCCCACCGGGGGCGTGCGGGGTACGAACCGGTGCAGGGGGGCATCATGGCGGTGCTGCCCCATGTCGACCACTTCGTCGCGGGGCACTCCATGGCGGCGTTCGAGGAGCTGACGGAGGTGGTCGCCCGTGCGTGACGTCCTGCCCGAGCTGATGCAGTGGTGGCGGGCCGGTGAGGCGGTCGGCGTCGGCACCGTGGTTGCCACGTTCCGCTCCGCACCCCGCCCGGCCGGTGCCTCGATGCTCGTCGGCCCCGGGGGCGAGGCCGTGGGGTCGGTGTCCGGCGGGTGCGTCGAGGGCGCGGTCTACGAGCTGGGCCAGGAGGTCGTGGCCTCCGGGGCGCCGGTCCTGCAGCGCTACGGCGTGTCCGACGACGACGCGTTCGCGGTGGGGCTCACCTGCGGCGGCATCCTCGACGTCTTCGTCGAGACGGTGTCGCAGCAGACCTTCCCCGAGCTCGGCTCGGTCTCGGACGACATCGAGGCGGGGCGCCCGGTGGCCGTCGCAACGGTCATCGACCACCCCGACCCGGCCTGGGTCGGGCGGCGGCTCGTCGTGCGCCCCGAGGACGCCGTCGGTGCCGAAGGCGCCGAGCGGATGCCGGCCGGCTCGCTCGGCAGCCCGCGCGCCGACGCGGCCGTCACCGACGACGCGCGCGGCCTGCTGGCCGCCGGGCGCACCGAGACGCTCACCTACGGGCCCGACGGCGAGCGGCGCGGTGAGGGGCTGCGCGTCTTCGTCGCGGCCTACGCCCCACGCCCGCGGATGTTCGTGTTCGGCGCCATCGACTTCGCGGCGGCGGTCGCGCATGTCGGGTCCTTCCTCGGCTACCAGGTGACCGTGTGCGACGCCCGCCCGGTCTTCGCCACCGCCTCGCGCTTCCCGGCCGCCGACGAGGTGGTCGTGGAGTGGCCGCACCGCTACCTCGCCGCGGAGGTCGAAGCCGGCCGGGTCGACGAGCGGGCGGTGGTCTGCGTGCTCACCCACGACCCGAAGTTCGACGTGCCGCTGCTCGAGGTGGCCCTGCGGATGCCGTCGGTCGCCTACGTGGGCGCGATGGGCTCGCGGCGCACCCACGACGACCGGCTCGAGCGGTTGCGCGAGGCCGGCATCACCGATGCCGAGCTGTCCAGGCTGTCCTCGCCGATCGGGCTCGACCTCGGTGCGCGCACCCCGGAGGAGACGGCGGTGTCGATCGCGGCCGAGATCGTCGCGCTGCAGTGGGGTGGCGGTGGAAAGCGACTGCAGGAGACCGCCGGCGCGATCCACCACCACACGGCCGACCTTTCCTGATGGGAAAGGCCGCTGGCCTGCAGTTTCCTGTGGATCTCGTCGAACCCCTTGTGGCGGGGGTCACTTCCGGTGAGGATCACGAACACGTCACGGTCCTCACTGCCGAAGGAGTCAAGGATGACTCGGGTCAACGTCACCGTCGATGGAGTTCTGTGCTCCGACGACATCGAACCCCGCACGCTGCTCGTCCAGTACCTGCGCGACACGGTCGGGAAGGTGGGGACCGTCATCGGCTGCGACACGAGCAACTGCGGCGCCTGCACCGTGCACCTCGACGGTCGGAGCGTGAAATCGTGCAACGTGCTGGCCGTGCAGGCCGATGGGCACGAGGTCACCACGATCGAGGGCATCTCGGTGAGCGGTGAGCTGCACCCGATGCAGCAGGCATTCCACGACAACCACGCCCTGCAGTGCGGCTACTGCACGCCGGGCATGATCATGCAGTCGCTCGACCTGCTCAAGGAGAACCCGAACCCCTCCGAGGAGGAGATCCGGCTCGGCCTCGAGGGCAACCTGTGCCGGTGCACCGGCTACCACAACATCGTCAAGGCCGTCGCGGCCTGCGCGAGCACCATGGCCTCCGGCGGCGCTGCCGTCGAGGACGACTCCCCGGTGACGGTGGTGGCGTCATGACGACCATCGATGACCGCCCCGCCTCGGAGATCGGTGCCGCCCGCAAGCGCAAGGAGGATCGGCGGCTCATCACCGGCCGCACCCGCTGGACCGACAACCTCGTGCTGCCCGGGATGCTGCACCTCGCCATGGTGCGCAGCCCGTTCGCCCACGCGCGGATCAGCGCCATCGACACCAGCGAAGCCGCCTCGGCACCCGGGGTCGTGGGGGTCTACACCGGCGCGGACCTCGCGGACAACCAGGGCGTCAACATCAACGCCTGGCCGGTCACCGCGGACCAGGTCGCGCCCACGCACCTGCCGGTCGCCGTCGACCATGTGGCGTGCGCCGGCGAGATCGTCGCCGTGGTCGTGGCCCGCAGCCAGCGGGCGGCGCGCGACGCCGCCGAGAAGGTCGACGTCGACTACGACGAGCTGCCGGCCGTGCTCGACGCGCGGGAGGCCCTGACCGACGCGGTGCTCGCGCACCCCGACCTCGGCACCAACAAGTCGTCCTTCTGGAGGCTCGACTCGAAGGAGGCGGGCACCGGCGGCGACGTCGACGAGGTCATCGCCACGGCGCGCGAGAACGGCATCGTCATCGAGCGCGAGTACCGCCAGCAGCGACTCATCCCGGGTTTCATCGAACCCCGGTCCACGGTCGTGGACCCCACGGGCGAGCAGCTCACTGTGTGGAGTGCGACGCAGATCCCACACATCCTGCGGTTCGCGATCGCGGCCACCACGGGGCTGCCGGAGTCCAAGGTCCGGGTCATCGCCCCCGACGTGGGCGGCGCGTTCGGTGGCAAGCTCCAGACCACGCCCGAGGAGTTCGCGACGATCGCCGTCGCGCGCCGGCTGGGCAAGCCGTGCAAGTTCACCGAGACCCGCTCCGAGACGATGGTCTCGGGCCACCACGGCCGCGACCAGTGGCAGAAGCTCACCCTCGCGGCCGAGAAGGACGGCACGGTGACGGGCCTGAAGGTCGAGCTCGTCGCCGACCTCGGCGCGTACGTCGCGATCATGGGCGGCGGCGTCCCGGTGCTCGGTGCCTGGATGTTCAACTCGATCTACAAGTTCGCGGCGTACCAGTTCAGCTCCCAGGCGGTGCTCACGAACAAGACCTGGGTCGACGCCTACCGGGGTGCCGGCCGGCCGGAAGCGACCTTCGCCATCGAGCGGCTCATGGACGAGCTCGCCGCCGAGGTGGGGGTCGACCCCCTGGCGATCCGCGAGAAGAACTGGATCACGCACGACGAGTTCCCCTTCACCACCGTGGCCGGGATGACCTACGACACCGGTGACTACGCGGCGGCCACGGACAAGGCCAAGGGGCTCTTCGGCTACGACGAGCTGCGGGCCGAGCAGAAGCGGCGCCGCGACAGCAAAGACCCCGTCCAGCTCGGCATCGGCGTCTCGACGTTCACCGAGATGTGCGGGCTGGCTCCGTCCCGGATCCTCGGCGCACTGAGCTACGGCGCCGGCGGCTGGGAGCACGCGAGCATCCGGATGCTCGCGACGGGCACGGTCGAGGTCATCACCGGCACCTCGCCCCACGGGCAGGGCCACGAGACGGCCTGGAGCCAGATCGTGGCGGAGCGGCTCGGTGTGCCGTTCGAGAGCGTCGAGGTGCTGCATGGCGACACCCAGATCGCGCCGAAGGGGCTGGACACCTACGGCTCGCGGTCGCTGGCGGTCGGTGGCGAGGCGCTGGTCCTCGCTGCGGACAGGGTCATCGAGAAGGCCAAGGTCTTCGCTGCGCACCTGCTCGAGGCGAGTGCCGACGACCTCGAGTTCTCCGGCGGCCGGTTCACCGTCAAGGGCACCGACAAGGCCATCGGGATCACCGACATCGCCCTGGCGACGTTCGCGGGGCACAACCTGCCCGACGGCGCCGAGCCGAGCATCGACGCCGACGCCACCTACGACCCCATCGACTTCTCCTTCCCGCACGGCACCCACCTGTGCGCCATGGAGGTCGACACCGAGACCGGCGCCACGACGATGCGCAAGTACGTCTGCGTCGACGACATCGGCACGATCATCAACCCCCTCATCGTCGAGGGCCAGGTGCACGGTGGCCTGGTGCAGGGCATCGCCCAGGCGCTGTGGGAAGGAGCCGAGTACGACGACCAGGGCACCCTGGTCACCGGGTCCTTCGTCGACTACACCCTCCCGACCGCCGCAGACACGATCAGCTTCGTCACCGACCACACCAGCTCGCCGTCCACGACGAACACGCTCGGCACCAAGGGCGTGGGCGAGGCCGGCACCATCGCCTCCACCCCCGCGGTCGTCAACGCCATCGTGGATGCCGTGCGGCACCTCGGGGTCGAGGACGTCCAGATGCCGTGCACGCCCGAGCGGGTGTGGAAGGCCATCCAGTCCGCCGGTGCCCACTCCGGCGACGTCACCGGGGAGGCCCAGCCGCACTTCGCCGACGACTCGCACAACCAGGACCCCTCAGCCGGCGCGACGGACGGAGCAGACAAGTGATCCCCGCGGCATTCGACTACCTCGCCCCCACCACGGTCGACGAGGCCCTCGCGGCGCTCGCGTCCGGCGGCGACGACGCCAAGGTGATGGGTGGCGGCCAGTCGCTGCTGCCCATCCTGCGGATGCGCCTGAACGCGCCCGAGACGCTGGTCGACCTCGGACGCATCGAGGCGCTGCGCGGCATCCGCGACGGCGGTGACCACCTGGCCATCGGTGCGATGACGCCCTACAGCGACCTGCTGGACAGCGACCTCGTGCACGAGCACGCGGGCCTGCTGGCGAAGGCGGTCGCCGAGGTCGCCGACCCGCAGATCCGGCACCGCGGCACCATCGGCGGCGCCCTGGTGCACGCCGACCCCGCCGGTGACGTCGGGGCCCCGGTGCTGGCGCTGGATGCCGAGCTGGTCATCGCCGGCGCCGGCGGTGAGCGCACCGTGCCGGCATCCGAGTTCTTCCACGACCTGTTCGAGACCTCGGTCGCCGAGGGCGAGCTGCTCACCGAGGTGCGCATCCCGAAGCACACCGGCTGGGCCTCGCACTACGAGAAGTTCGTGCGCGTGTCGCACCAGTGGTCGATCGTCGGGATCGCCGTGGCGCTCAAGGCTGACGGCGGCACCATCAGCGAGGCCCGCATCGGGCTGACCAACATGGGCAACACCCCGCTGCGCGCCCGTGGCGTGGAGCAGGCCCTGGTCGGCCGGTCCGCCGCCGACCTCGGTGACGCGTGCGACGCGGTGACCGACGGCACCAACGCGCCGAGCGACCTCAACGGCGACGCCGACTACCGTCGCCACCTCGCGCGGGTGCTCACCCGTCGCGCCGTTCTCACAGCGCTGCGAGGCTGACTCCCACATGGAGCTGACGCACGACTTCACCGTCCCGGCGAGCATCGACGACGCCTGGGCCACGTTCATGGACCTCGAGCGGGTGGGCAGCTGCTTCCCCGGCGCGACGGTCACCTCGGTGGACGAGTCCGGGTTCGCCGGCACGGTGAAGGTCAAGCTCGGCCCGATCGCCCTGCAGTACGCCGGCACCGGGCAGTTCCTCGAGCGCGACGACGCGGGGCACCGGGCCGTCATCGAGGCCAAGGGCAAGGACAAGCGGGGCAACGGCACGGCCGGCGCCACCGTCACGGTGCAGCTCGCACCCTCGGGCGAGGGCACCCGTATCGACGTCACGACCGACCTGTCGGTCACCGGCAAGCCGGCGCAGTTCGGGCGGGGCGTGATGCAGGACGTCAGCGACAAGCTGCTCCAGCAGTTCGTCGCGTGCATCGAAGGCCAGTTCGCGGCCGACGAGCCGGAAGCATCGGCAGGCCAGGAACCGCCGGCGGATGCCGTCGTCGCGCCGAACGCCCCGCCCGACGCTGCCGCGGCGGTCGGCTCCGGGGCGACGTCCACCGGCTCGGCCGGTCGCCCCGCTGTGGTGCCGGCAGCGGAGAATGCCGGGGCTTCCGCGGCCCCGCCCGCGCCGCGGCCACTGCGCCCGGCGCCCCCGGTCGACGACTCGATCGACCTCGGCGCGACGGTGCTGCCGGTGCTGGTCAAGAGCTACGCCCCGTACGGCATCGCGGCCCTCGCCGGGCTCCTGATCGGCTGGCTGATCGGCCGCCGCGGCTCCTGACCGCCCGCTCCCCGGAACGTGGGTGATAACCGTCGTCCAGGCGGCGATCTTCACCCACGTTCGCGGGGAGAGGCGGGTCCCTCGGGTCAGCGGTGGGCGGCGCCGTCCAGGGCGTGGATCTCGTTCCCGACCCGGCGGGCGTCCGCGTCGTACCGGGTCCAGGTCCAGGTGGTGCGAGCCCCGTGCTCGCGCCGCTCGCGCCGGTTGGTGCGCTCCATCAGGTAGGCCACGGGGGCCACGAGGCCGCCGATGGCGGCGAGGGTGAGGATCGTCTCGAGGGTGCTGTTCGTGTCCATGGCACGAGTTTGCTGCTCCACCAATACCTGCCACGAGTGGCGGAAATGACGTAGTACATCGAAAACCTGCCATACTGGTCGGCATGCCGCTGAGATCCGTCGCCGTGCTGCTCCAGGAGCCCGTCGCACTGTTCGAGTACGGCGTGCTGGCCGAGGTCTTCGGCATCGACCGCACCGAGGAAGGCGTGCCCGCCTTCGACTACCGGGTGTGCGCCGAGACCCCCGGCGCGCTCGATGCGCGCAACGGCACCACGGTCACCGCCGCTTTCGGCCTCGACGCCGCCGCGGATGCCGACCTCGTGGCGGTTCCCGCCTCGCCGGCGGCCCGCACCCCGTCACCGGCCATGGTGCAGGTGCTGCGCGACGCCGTCGACCGTGGCGCCTGGGTGATGTCGGTGTGCTCGGGTGCGTTCACCCTGGGGGCGGCCGGCCTCCTCGACGGCCGCGAGTGCACCACCCACTGGCAGCACGCTGCCGAGCTCGCCGCCGCCCACCCGCTCGCGAAGGTCGACCCCGACGTCCTGTACGTGCGCGACGGCACGGTCATCACCAGCGCCGGCACCGCGGCCGGCATCGATGCCGCCCTCTACCTGGTGCGCACCGAGCTCGGCAGCGCCGTCGCCACGGCCATTGCCCGCCGGATGGTCGTGCCCCCGCACCGCGACGGCGGCCAGCGCCAGTTCATCGACCGCCCGGTGCCCACGACCACCGCCGAGAGCCTCGGCCCGGTGCTCGAGTGGATGCTCGACCACCTCGCCGAGTCGTTCACCGTCGACGACCTGGCCCGGATGTCCGCGATGTCACCGCGCACCTTCGCCCGGCGGTTCGTCGCCGAGACCGGCACCACCCCGCACCAGTGGGTCACCGACCAGCGGGTGCTGCGTGCCCGCCGGCTGCTCGAGGACACCGACCTGCCGGTCGAGGCAGTCGCCCGCGACGCCGGCTTCGGGTCGGCCGCGCTGCTGCGCCACCACTTCACCCGCTGCACCGGCATCACCCCCACCGCGTTCCGCACCCAGCGGCGCCTGCCGGCCTGACCTGCGCACCTTCACAGGATCTCCACACGGTGCCCCCACGGGCCCCAGCGGCCCGGTCCTACGCTCGCAGCATGACCGAGGGGAGCACCACCAGCACCACCGTCACCGCCCGCATCCTCGTGGTCGAGGACGAGCCGCTGATCAACCAGGCCGTCGCCGACCGGCTGCGGGCCGAGGGGTTCGTGGTCGAGCAGGCGCACGACGGTCCCGGCGCGGTCGACGCGTTCGAGCGGCACACCCCCGACCTCGTGGTGCTCGACCTGATGCTCCCGGGCTTCGACGGGCTCGAGGTCTGCCGGCGCATCCAGGCCAGCCGCCCCGTGCCCGTGCTCATGCTCACCGCCCGCGACGACGAGACCGACCTGCTCGTGGGCCTGGCCGTCGGCGCCGACGACTACGTCACCAAGCCGTTCTCGATGCGCGAGGTCGTGGCCCGCATCCGGGCCCTGCTGCGCCGGGTCGAGCGGGCCGCGGCGCTCACGGCATCCGGCGCACCCCGCACCGACGTCGGCGGGCTCACCATCGATGGCGCCACCCGGCGGGTCACGGTGCAGGGCAGCGAGGTGCACCTGACGCCGCTCGAGTTCGACCTGCTCGGTGCGCTCGCCGCCGAGCCGGGCACCGTCCGCAGCCGGGACGTGCTGATGCGCGAGGTGTGGGGCTGGGCCGACGCGTCCGGTACCCGCACGCTCGACAGCCACGTCAAGGCGCTGCGAGCCAAGATCGGCGCCGACCGGGTGCGCACCGTGCACGGCGTCGGCTACGCCCTCGAGGTGGCCCCGTGAACACCGACCGACCGCTCGACGGGGTCGCCTCGATCAAGGTCAAGCTCGGCCTGCTCGTCGGCGCCAGCGTGGTCGTCGCGGTGGTCGTCGCCGGGGTCGGCGAGGTGGCCGAGGTGCCGTGGTGGATGAGCGTGCCGGTCACCGTCGCGGCGGCGCTGGCGGTGACCCAGTGGCTGGCGCGGGGGATGACCTCGCCGCTGCGCGAGATGACGGCCGCGGCGCGCCGGATGGCGGCGGGCGACTACGCCCAGCGCGTCACGGCGACCTCCACGGACGAGGTCGGCACCCTGGGGCGGGCGTTCAACGCGATGGCCGCCGACCTCGCTGCCGCCGACCTGCAGCGGCGCCAGCTGGTGGCCACCGTCTCGCACGAGCTGCGCACCCCGCTCACGGCCCAGCGTGCCCTGCTCGAGAACCTCGTCGACGGTGTCGTGTCGCCGGACGACGACGCGCTGCGGGCCGCGCTGACCCAGTCCGAGCGGCTCAGCGCGCTGGTCGGTGACCTGCTCGACCTCTCCCGCATCGACGCCGGCGCCGCCCCGCTGGCCCTGCAGCAGGTGCGGGTCGCAGACCTGCTGCGCGCCGGGGTGGCCGAGGCCCAGGTGGGTGGGCGGTCGGTGGCCGTGCGGCATCAGACCGATCCGGCCGACCTCACCGTGACCGCCGACCCCGGCCGCCTCGCACAGCTCGTGGCAAACCTCGTCGACAACGCCGTGCGGCACAGCCCGCCCCAGGGTGAGGTGCGGGTCAGCGCCCGTGCGGTCGACGACGACGCGTGGTGGCTCGAGGTGTGCGACGACGGCCCCGGCATACCGGCCGAGCAGCTCGAGCGGGTCTTCGACCGCTTCGGCTCGGGTGCCGACTCCGCCGGCGGCACCGGTCTCGGCCTGGCCATCGCCAGCTGGGTCTGCGAGCTGCACGGCGGCAGCATCACCGCGCTGCCGACCCCCATCGGAACCTCCGGCGCGCACCTGCGTGCCGCCCTGCCCCGGCGCGCCCGCGCCGGTCGGCCCACCCACCTCCAGGAGGACAGGACCGTGCCCACCCGTACGACGCCCACCAGCCCGACCGCCGCCGCCTCCCCGCCGCCGGTCGCGCCCCGACCGGCCGGCTCTGGGGGTGGCGGCGGAGCCTTCGAGAGCCTCTGGCCCGAGAAGGGTGTGCCCGTCCAGCCGCTCACCGTGCTGGCCGCCCTGGCGATCGGCGGCTGGGCGGCGCTCACCTGGCCGCTGCGGAACCTCGGCCTCCAGGTGGCGTTGACCCTGCTGGCGGCGGGGGTGCTCATGTGGGTCGTCGCCCGGTACCGGCGCGACCGCTGGACCATGGCCTGTGCCGCGCTCGCGGCCGTGCTGGCCACCACCGTCACGATGCGGGATGCCGGTGGGGTGGTCGCGCTGACGGTGCTGGTGGGGGTCGTGGTCGCCGCGGCCGGCATGACCCGCGCCCGGTCCCTGCTCTCGGTGCCGCTCAGCGTCCTGGCGTGGCCGCTCTCGGCGCTGCGGGGCCTGCCACTCCTCGGCCGGACGATCACCGCGACGAGCAAGGTGTCCAAGCTCTGGCCGATCCTGCGCACCATCGGGTTCTCGCTCGTCGCCCTGGCGCTCTTCGGCGGCCTGTTCGCCTCCGGCGACGCGCTCTTCGGCTCCTGGGCCAAAGCACTGGTGCCCGACCTCGGCTGGGACACCGTCGTCATCCGCACGTTTGTGCTGTTCCTCGTGTCCGGGGTCGTCCTGACCGGGGCCTACCTCGCCCTCAACCCGCCGCCGGTCGACGGGGTCACCCTGCCGCAGCGCCGTCGGGCCGCGCACCGCTGGGAGTGGGGGGTGCCCGTCGGCACCGTCGTCGCCCTCTTTGCGGCCTTCCTGGTCGCCCAGGCCACCGCCATGTGGGGCGGCCACGACTACCTCCAGCGCACCACCGGCCTGACGTATGCCGAGTACGTGCACCAGGGCTTCGGGCAGCTGACCGTGGCGACCCTGCTGACCGTCGTGGTCGTCGCGCTCACGATGCGCGTGGCCGGCCGCGACACCGCGCGCGACCGGTTGCTCGTGCGTCTCCTGCTCGGCGCGCTCTGCGTGCTCACCCTCGCCGTCGTGGCGAGTGCCCTGTACCGGATGTCGCTCTACCAGGACGCCTTCGGCTATACCGTGCTGCGGGTCTTCGTCGACGGCTTCGAGCTGTGGCTCGGGCTGGTGGTGGTCTTCCTGCTGGTCGCCGGTGTCCGGCTGTCCGGGTCGTGGGTCCCGCGAGCGGTGCTCGTCTCCGCCGCGGTGTTCGCGCTCGGCTTCGCCGCAATGAACCCCGACGCCTGGGTGGCCGGGCGCAACATCGACCGCTACGAGGCCGGCCAGAGCCTTGACACCGCCTACCTGTCCACGCTCAGCGCCGACGCGACCCCCGTCATCGTCGACCGGCTGCCCGCCCAGGCCGCCTGGTGCATCCTCAGCGGCCCCTACTCGATCGGCGGCCCTTTCCCCGGGGGCGACGACTGGCTCGCGTGGAACCTCGGCCGCGCGCGCGCCGCCGACGCGCGCGCCACCCTCCCCCCGCAGCCTGCAACCTGCGACGCCCTGGTCACCGACGACTACGGGGGCTGACCGGGGGGGCTCCCGGATGGGCGACGGACCCTGCGCCCCTGCCGCTGCCCTGGGCTCTGGTCCGTCTGCTCGGCTCTGGTCTGTCTCCCCGGCTCTGGTCCGTCTGCTGGGCTCTGGTCCGTTCACCCGGGTGGCGTCGCCATGGCGCCGCCACCCCCGCAGATGACCGCCACCGCGGGGGTTGGGCGCCAGCCGGTCACCGCGCGGGCTGAGGTCACTCGTCGTGGCCGGCGTCATCGGGTGCCAGGCCCGAGGCATCCCCACTGCGGCGACCTGACCGGAGCGGCATACTCCCCACCATGGACGACCGCACGGTGCTGGTGCTCAACGGGCCCAACCTCAACCTGCTCGGTGAGCGCGAGCCGGAGGTCTACGGCCGCGCCACCCTCGCCGACGTCGAGGCCCTGTGCCGCGCAGCGGCTGAGCACGCCGGCCTCACGGTCGACTTCCGGCAGACCAACTCCGAGGGGGCCCTCATCGACTGGGTGCAGGAGGGGCGCGTGGGCACCGCCGGCATCGTGATCAACGCGGCCGGTTACACGCACACCTCGGTCGCCCTGCGCGATGCCCTCTCGGCCTGCGGGGTGCCGCGCGTCGAGGTGCACATCAGCGACATCGCCGCGCGCGAGGAGTTCCGCCACCACAGCTACCTCACCGACGTGTGCGACCACCACGTCATCGGCCACGGGGTGCAGGGCTACGCCGAGGCGATCGAGTGGGTCGCGGGGCGCCGTGCCGGAGGCTGACCTCCCGGCCCGCTGGGAGGGGGAGGACTGGCTGGCCGCGCTCGAGGCCTGGCTGGTGCCGGCGCTCGACGCCGTGGGAGTGCACACCACCGCGCCGGTCGTCCGTGACCGCGTGCGGTTCTGGTCGGTCGTCGCCCGCGTCGAGACGGATGCCGGCCGGGTGTGGGTCAAGGAGAACGCCCCGTCGCAGGCCTTCGAGGCCGCGCTCGTCGAGGTCGTCGACGCCTTGGTGCCCGATGCCGTCGCCACGCCGCTCGCGACCGACCGCGACCGTGGCTGGCTGGCCACCGCCGACCTCGGGCTGCCGATGTGGCACGACGACGACGCGCCCCCGGTGCCCGACTGGGTGGACGTCGTGCAGGCGTATGCCGGGGTCCAGCAGGTGCTCGCCGACCACGCCGTCGCCGTGCTCGCCGCCGGCGTACCCACCTTCCCCGAGTCGGCCGACGACGTGGTCGGCTGGGTGCACGCGCTCGTCGACACCTTGCGGGCGCTGCCGGATGCCGACCCACGCCGCCCCGACGATGCCGAGACCGCCGCGGTGCTCGACGGACTGCCGCGCATCGCCGAGGCGGCCGAGCGGCTGGCTGCGAGCGGTATCCCACCGTCGTTGCAGCACAACGACCTGCACCTGGGCAACGCGTTCCGCCGGCCCGGGGGAGCGATCGCCGTCATCGACCTCGGTGACGCGTTGTGGACCCACCCGCTGACCACGGCGCGCATCCCGGTGTGGACCATGCGCAACCGGTTCGCCCTGGCGCCGGACAGCCCCGAGATCCGCCGGGCCGTCGACGCCTACCTCGAGCCGTGGACCGACCGCTGGGACCGCCGCACCCTGCGCGACCTGCTCGCCGACGCCGAGCGGATCTCGTGCCTGCACCGTGCCGAGTCGTGGCGCCGGCTGCAGGCCGACGTGCCGGTCACCCGGGTCGACGAGCCGTTCCTGCGCTCGGTGCCGGAGTGGCTCGTGGATGCCGCGGCGCCCGACCCGTACACCTCCGCGATCGCCCGCTGACCCGGGGCGTGGGGACGGGTGGTGACTTCCGAGTAGGTACTAGGACGTCCTAGTATCGGGAGAACGCCACGAAAGGGACCTCCATGGCAGCGCAGCCGACCACGCCGACCACCGCGACGCCCGACCTGCACGTGCCCGAGAACCCGGTGCGCATCGTCACCGCGTCGGCCCTGTTCGACGGGCACGACGCCTCGATCAACATCATGCGGCGGATCATGCAGGCCCAGGGGGCCGAGGTCGTGCACCTCGGGCACAACCGCAGCGTGCGCGAGGTGGTCGACGCGGCGATCGAGGAGGACGTGCAGGGCATCGCCGTCAGCTCGTACCAGGGCGGGCACGTCGAGTACTTCGAGTACCTCGTGCAGCTGCTGCGCGAGTCCGGGGCGGGGCACGTCAAGGTCGTCGGCGGCGGCGGCGGGGTCATCGTGCCGGCCGAGGTCGAGCGGCTACGCGCCGCCGGCGTCACCATCTTCAGCCCACAGGACGGCCAGCGGCTCGGGCTGCCGGGCATGGTCAACCAGGTCGTCCAGGCCTGCGACACCGACCTGTGGGCCGCGCATCCGACCACCGCGGCGGCCGTCCTGTCCGGGGAGCGGTCGGCCGTGGCCCGCGCGATCACCGCGGCCGAGACCGGCCGGCTCGGTGACGACCTGCGCGCCGAGCTGGAGCGCGCGGCGAGCACCCGCCGTACCCCCGTGCTCGGCATCACCGGCACCGGCGGCTCGGGCAAGTCCAGCCTCACCGACGAGCTGGTGCGGCGGCTGCGCGTCGACCAGCAGGACAAGCTGAGGGTGGCCTGCGTGGCCATCGACCCGACCCGCCGGCGCGGTGGGGGAGCCCTGCTCGGCGACCGGATCCGGATGAACTCGCTCGACGGCGACCGCATCTACTTCCGCTCGCTCGCCACCCGCGGCGGCCGCGAGGTGCCCGAGGCGCTCGGCGACGTGCTCACCATCCTCAAGGCGGCCGGGTTCGACCTCGTCGTGGTCGAGACCCCGGGCATCGGCCAGGGGGACGCCGCCATCACCTCCTTCGCCGACGTCAACCTGTACGTGATGACGCCGGAGTTCGGCGCCGCGAGCCAGCTCGAGAAGATCGACATGCTCGACTTTGCCAACGTCGTGGCCATCAACAAGTTCGAGCGGCGCGGTGCCATGGACGCCCTGCGCGACGTCGGCCGGCAGATGGTGCGCAACCGCGGCGCCTTCGGGAAGAAGCCCGACGACATGCCGGTGTTCGGCACCTCGGCCGCGACGTTCAACGACGACGGCGTCACCGCGCTGTACCAGGAGCTGCGCGGGCTGCTCGGCGAGGCCGGGCTCGAGGTGGGCGAGGGCGCGCTCACCCCGGTCAGCGTGCGGCACTCGTCGGTGCTGCGCCAGGTCGTGCCGCCGCAGCGGGTGCGCTACCTCGCCGAGATCGCCGAGACGGTGCGCGGCTACCACGACGACACCCGCCAGTATGCCGAGGCCGCCCGCCGCGTGCAGCGGCTCACCGAGGTGGGCCACGAGCTCGAGCGGGCCGGGTCCGACCGCGCCGGGGTCGACGCGCTGCTGTCCGACGCCCAGGACGACCTGCCGCTGGCGGTCTCCCGCCAGCTCGCCCAGTGGTCGTCGGTCGTCGAGGCCTACTCCGGCGACGAGCAGGTCATCACCGTGCGCGACCGCGAGATCCACACCTCACTCGTGCGGGAGTCGTTGTCCGGCAACCGGATCCGTCGGGTATCCCTCCCGCGCTACTCCGACGACGGCGACCTCGTGTCGTTCCTGCGCCGCGAGAACCTCCCCGGCTACTTCCCGTTCACCGCCGGCGTCTTCCCGTTCAAGCGCGACAACGAGGACCCGGCCCGGATGTTCGCCGGCGAGGGCGACCCGTTCCGCACCAACACCCGGTTCAAGATGCTCTCGCAGGGCCAGCCCGCCACCCGGCTGTCGACGGCCTTCGACTCGGTCACGCTGTACGGCCGCGACCCCGACAAGCGCCCCGACATCTACGGCAAGGTCGGCACCTCAGGCGTCTCGGTCGCCACCCTTGACGACATGCGCGAGCTGTATGCCGGGTTCGACCTCACCTCGCCCACCACGAGCGTCTCGATGACGATCAACGGCCCCGCGCCCACCATCCTCGCCTTCTTCCTCAACACCGTCATGGACCGCGCCGTCGAGGCGTGGGCGAGCGAGAACGGACGCGAGCCGAGCGAGCAGGAGGAGCACGGCATCCGGGCGCAGGCCCTGCAGGTCGTGCGCGGCACGGTGCAGGCCGACATCCTCAAGGAGGACCAGGGCCAGAACACCTGCCTGTTCTCCACCGAGTTCTCGCTTCGGATGATGGCCGACATCCAGGAGTGGTTCATCGCGCAGCAGGTGCGCAACTTCTACTCGGTGTCGATCAGCGGCTACCACATCGCCGAGGCCGGGGCGAACCCCATCAGCCAGCTGGCCTTCACCTTGGCAAACGGGTTCACCTACGTCGAGGCCTACCTCGCGCGCGGCATGGCCATCGACGACTTCGCGCCCAACCTGTCGTTCTTCTTCTCCAACGGCATGGACCCCGAGTACACCGTCATCGGCCGGGTGGCCCGGCGGGTGTGGGCGATCGCGATGAAGGAGAAGTACGGCGCCAACGAGCGCAGCCAGAAGCTGAAGTACCACGTGCAGACCAGCGGCCGCAGCCTGCACGCGCAGGAGATGGACTTCAACGACATCCGCACCACCCTGCAGGCGCTCGTCGCGATCTACGACAACGCCAACAGCCTGCACACCAACGCCTATGACGAGGCGGTCACCACCCCGTCGGAGGAGTCGGTGCGCCGGGCGCTCGCCATCCAGATGATCATCACCAAGGAGTGGGGCCTGGCCGTCAACGAGAACCCGCTGCAGGGCGCGTTCGTCGTCGACGAGCTGACCGACCTCGTCGAGGCCGCGGTGCTGGCCGAGTTCGACCGGATCTCCGAGCGCGGCGGGGTGCTCGGAGCCATGGAGACCGGCTACCAGCGTGGCCGCATCCAGGACGAGTCGATGCTCTACGAGCACCGCAAGCACGACGGCTCGCTACCGATCGTCGGGGTCAACACCTTCCGCAACCCGCACGAGGGCGAGTCGCCGCGCGAGGTGGTGCTCGCGCGCGCCTCCGAGGGCGAGAAGGAGGGCCAGCTGGGCCGGGTCACGGCGTTCAAGCAGCAGCACTCCGTCGAGGCGCAGGAGGCGCTCGCGCGGCTCAAGGCGTCGGCCGCGTCGGGCGAGAACGTCTTCGCCGTGCTCATGGATGCCGCTCGCGTGTGTTCGCTGCAGCAGGTCACCGAGGCGTTCTTCGAGGTGGGCGGGCAGTACCGCCGCAACGTGTGACGCTCGGGCCGACGCGTCGCGCGTCGCGCGTCGCTCAGGCTGCTCGCACGAGCTGGGTGACCCGCGCGACCGCCAGGTCGGCGTCCCACCCGCTCGGGAAGGGCTCGGCCCCCAGGGTGTCGGTGGCGCGGCGCACGTGGTCGTCGAGGGCGGGCGGGAGGGCCTGCCCCGCATGGGTGTGCAGCCAGACCCCGAGGCCCAGCACCTCGCGCGCGTCCGGGTGGCCGAGGGAGGCCAGGGCGGCACCGGCGCCGCACGCCGCCTCGCCCAGGGCGTTGGCCCCGACGGCGGCCTGGGGCCCGACGATCGCCTCACGGAACCACTCCAGCGCCGTGGCGGGATCGTCGACCCCCAGTGCGGCCCAGCCGGCATTCATCGCGACCGTGCTCGTCGGACGCATTCCGAACCGTTCGCCGGCGTCCGCCGCTGACCTGGTGAGCAGGTCGAGAGCCTCGCTGGAGCGGCCGCACTCCAGCAGCGCGAGGGCGACCTTCGGCACGACGGTGACCAGCTGCACCGCCGACGAGGTGGAGCCGACCAGGGCCATCGCCTCGTGCGCCGCCGCCAGGGCGTCGTCGGTGCGGCCCTCCGCGGCGTCGACGGTCGCCCGGCTGGCGACGACCTCGGCCACGTGGTGCGGGGCCCCGGAGCGGGCGAGGCGCTCCGCCTCGTCGAGCCGCACCCGGGCGCCGGCGGTGTCGCCCGCGCCGTAGGCGGTGATGCCCGAGACCAGGGCCAGCAGCGTGCCCCAGTCGGGGTCGCCGAGGAGGTCGGTCGCCAGCTCGTCGTGCTCGTCCGGCCCCCAGTCGACGGCCTGGAGGAAGCCGGCGCGGGCCACCCGCAGCCTGGCCCGTTGCCGAGGGGTCACACCGGGCCGAGCGAGCACGGCGGCCGTCCAGTGCAGGCCGGGGCCCAGTGTCTCGACGAACTGCCAGCGCCGGGCCAGGGTGGTGGTGAGGTCGGCGGCGGCCGGGTCGTCACCGACGGCCAGCGAGCGGGTGAGCGCCTCGAGGTGGTCGTCGTAGGTGCGGCCCACGTGCTCGACGAGGGCGTCGGTCAGCGGGGCGTCTCGCCACACCCCCGCGAACCAGCGCCGGTGCCGGGTCCGGCACCGGTCCTCCTCGCCACTGGCGGCCAGCTCCTCGAGGGCGAGGTCGCGCACGGTGCGCAGCGCCCGGAACGACAGGCTGGTCGCGGTGCGCTCGACCCGCAGCAGGTTGTCCCGGGCCAGCACCCGCACGGCACGGTCGACCGCGGCGGGGTCGCCGCCGGCGATGGCCCGGGCGGCCGTCCCCGTGAAGGGTCCCGCGAACACCGCCACCTGGCGCAGCACCGACCGGGTGTGCGGGTCGAGGCGGTCCAGGCTCCAGGAGAGGGTCTCGCGCAGCGAGTGGTGGCGGTCGGGCAGCCCACGGGCGTCGGGCGTGAGGTCGAGCGGGCTGTCGACGAGGTCGAGCAGCTGGGCGACCGGCACGGTGGCCGACGAGCCGGCCACCAGCTCGAGCGCGAGGGGCAGCCCGTCGACCCGGTGGGCGACCCGCGCCAGGACGCGGACCTCTGTGTCGGACCACGCGTCGAGGTCGGAGGTCGGGGCGCTACCCCGGTCGGCCAGGCGTTCGGCGAGCAGCCGCACCGCCGGTGCGGCCCGCAGGGCGCCGAGGTCGCCGTCCGGGTCGCCGGTGGCGAGCGGCGCGAGTGGCACCACCCGCTCGCCGACGACGGCCAACGGGGTGCGTGAGGTCACCACGAGCCGCACGCCCGGGCAGCCGGCGAGCACCACGGCCGCGACCTCGGCGGCCGACTCCAGCACCCACTCGGCCTCGTCGACGAGCACCGTGAGGTCGGCGGACCGCAGCGACCGCACGAGCGCCGCCACCTCGTCGTCACCCTCGAGCGGGAGCCCCGTGGTCACCGCCACGCCGGCGGCCAGCTCGCGTGGGGTGAGCCCGGCGTGCGCCGACAGGGCGACGTGCACCACCTCGGCCCCCGGACCGAGCGCGGCCCCGACGTCGGCGAGCAGCCGGGACTTCCCGACGCCCCCCGGGCCGACGACCGTCACCAGCCGCCGCCCCTGCGCCAGGGCGTCGACGACGTCCCGCACCTCCGCGGTGCGCCCCACCGTGGGGGACGCGGGCACGGGCACCCCCCGCCCCGGGTGCACGGGCACGCCCCGCCCCGGGTGCACCGGCACTCGTCGCCCCGGGGGCCCCGGCGCGACCAGGTGCTTGTGCTGCGCCGGCCTGGTGGTTTCGGTGGGGGCCGGACCCTGCGGCGGCCCGGCGCCGAACGCACCATCGAACGCGGCGTCGTGCGCGAGCACCCGGGCGTGCGCCTCGGTCATCACCGGCCCCGGGGAGACTCCGAGCTCATCGCGCAGGATGCGGCGCAGGGTGTCGTACACCTCGAGCGACTCGGCCTGGCGACCGAGCCGGTAGGCCGCCTGCATGGCCAGGGCGGCGGCTCCCTCGTCGAGCGGGCTCTCGTGGAGCAGCTGCCGGCCCAGGGCCAGGGCCTCCTCGAGCCCCACCCGGACCGCTCCTGGCCGCAGGAGGCACTCGGCCAGGTCGGTGCGCACCCGGCGGTGCAGCTCTCCGAGGCGGGTGCGCTCGGCGAGCACCAGCTCGGCGCGCAGGCCCTCGTAGGCCGTGTCACCGCCCCAGAGCGCGAGGGCGCGGCGGCACAGGTCCTCGCACGCGGCGGCGTCGTTGTCGGCCGTGGCGTCGTGGGCCGCACCCGCCAGCGCGACGAACTGGTCGGCATCCGTGCGCACGTCGACCGGCACGAGGTAGCCCGCGTCGCTGGTCGAGACGAGGGCCGGCCCGTGGCGACGGCGCAGCCGAGCGACGACGGTGTGCACCGTCGAGGTCGTCAGGCGGCGGGCGTCCTCGCCCCACACGAGGTCGAGGACGACCTCGGCGGGGACGGGTCGGCCGCGACGCGACAGGAGGACGGCGAGGACCTCCCGCGGACGCTCACCCCGGAGCGGCACGGCGCTGCTGCCGTCGGCCCCCACCCGCAGGGGTCCGAGCACTCGGACCTGCACGCAGTCATGCAACCACACGGCACCGACCCCCGGTCGATCTCGGTGACGGGCAGCGCGAGACGGAACGGCTCGTCCGCCCCGGCCGGCCGGCCGGCACCGAGCCGGTTCAGCCAGCCGACGACCGGGCCGTTGTCGGGGTGCACATGGGCGTGCACCTCCCTCACCCCGGCGGCCGTCGCGGAGGCGAGGGCCGCCCGCAGGAGGTGGCCCCCGATGCCGCGCCCCTGCACGGCGTCCGCGACCTCCACGGCCACCTCGACCGCGCCCGGGTCATGCGGGTCCCGGACCCAGCGCGCGAGCCCGACCGGGCGGCCCTCGTGCTCGGCCACGAAGACCTCGTGCTGCCCGGGCACCACCGCGGCCAGCCGGGCGGCCATCACGGGGGTGAGCCGGGGTAGCCCGGTGTGAAAGCGCAGGAAGGCCGACCGTGCGGACAGCTGGGCGAAGACGCCGTGGACCGTCGCGGTGTCGCCGGGTCGCAGGGCACGGATGGGCGCCGGTGCCCAGGTCGGATTCGCCGGCGGGGTCGCCGGGCCGGTTCGGGGCGTCATGTGTGTCGTCGTCATGGGTCGACGGTGGCCCCGCGGCGTGGCAGCGACCTTTCACCGACCTGTCACCGACCCGGGGCGGCCCGGACCCACGGGCGGAGACCCGGGCGGCCGGTCACCCCCGACGGGTGGTCGTCGTGCTGGGCGTGGACGCTACGTTGGCCGGGTCCCGGTGCATGCCGGGCCAGCGCCCACGAGGAGGCCGATCCCGGTGACCGCCACCCCTGCCCCCGCGCCCCCGGCCGGGGCCGCTCCCGCCCTCGACCCGGTGAGCATGGTCCGCTCGAAGGCCTACCTCTCGGCCCTGGTGCTCGCGGGCCTGCTCGGCATCCCGATCTCGGCCATCGCCTACGGCTTCCTCGCCCTGGTCAGCTACCTGCAGAAGCAGCTCTTCGACGACTGGCCCAGCGCCATCTTCGACGGCGCCCCGCCGGCCTGGTGGCCGGTGCCCTGGCTGGTCCTCTCCGGGCTGCTCGTCTCGCTCACCCTGAAGTACCTCCCCGGGCCCGGTGGGCACTCCCCGGCCCTCGGCTTCCAGATGGGCGGTGGGCCCCCCGTCGACCGCCACCTGCCCGGCATCATCCTTGCGTCGCTCGCGACGCTCAGCCTTGGTGCGGTGCTCGGCCCCGAGGCGCCGCTCATCGCCATCGGCGGCGGCCTCGCGGCCCTGACCCTGCGCCTGCTCAAGAAGGACGCCCCGCCGATGGCCGTGACCGTCATGGCGTCGGCCGGCAGCTTCGCCGCGATCAGCACCCTCCTCGGCTCGCCCCTGCTGGGCGCGTTCCTCATCATGGAGGCGGCCGGCATCGCGGGGGTGACGCTGAGCCTGGTCGCGCTCCCCGGCCTGCTCGCGTCCGGAATCGGGGCGCTGGTCTTCATCGGCCTCGACTCGTGGACCGGGCTGGGGACGTTCTCCCTGACGCTCACCACCGTGCCCCCCGGCGTCGACCCCACCGTGGCGACCCTGCTGTGGGCCATCGCGGTCGGGATCATCGGTGCCCTGCTCGCCTGGGCCGTCCGCTGGGTCGGCCTCTCCGTGCGCCCGCTCGTCCACCGCAACCGGGTACCGGTCACCGTCGCGGTCGGGGCGCTCATCGGCATCACGGCCATGGCCTATCAGCTGATCACCGGCCAGGGCTTCAGCCAGGTGCTCTTCTCCGGCCAGGACGCCCTGCCCGAGCTCGTGGCGACTGCGACGGACTACTCGGTCGCGACCCTCGTGGTGCTGGGCCTGTGCAAGATGCTGGCCTACGGCCTGTCCCTGAGCGCCTTCCGGGGCGGCCCGGTGTTCCCGGCCATGTTCGTCGGGGCGGTGCTCGGCATCGCGATGAGCGGGCTGCCCGGCATGGCCCTCGCGCCCGCGATCGGCATGGGCATCGGGGCCGTGTGCTGCTCGATGCTGCGGCTGCCCCTCACCTCGGTGCTGCTCGCCGTGGTGCTGCTCGGCAGCGACGGGCTGCAGGTCACCCCCGAGGTGATCGTGGCCGTCGTCGTGGCGTTCGTCATCTCCACCATCCTGCCGACGCCCGGGCCGCCCCAGCCGGTCGACGAGCACGCACCGCAGGCACCGGCGACGGCCCCCGCACCGGGCTCCGCCACCGCGACCGCCTGATCACCCGATCGGGGTGAGCCGCCGTCGCCGGTGGGCGCTCGATAGTGGGACGACCGGCCCGTCGACCAGAGAGCACGCCAGATGACCGTGCGACCAGCGCGTCTGAACGCCGCGATCGCCCTCCTCTTCGTGGTGGGCTCGGCGTGCTTCGTGATCGGCTCGGTGCCCGCCTACCTCAACGCGGTGGGTGGGCCGATCGACGGCGTCACCTACTTCGTCGGGTCGATCTTCTTCACCTCGGCCTCGTACTGCCAGCTCGTGCAGGCGCAGAGCCCGGCGACGACCGGCGTCGACGAGGTCGGACAGCACCGGCCAGCGCCGGTGCGGCTGCGGGGTTGGCTCCCGCACGACCGTGCCTGGCTGGCCGCCGCCAGCCAGTTCCCCGGCACCTTGTTCTTCAACATCAGCACCTTCGCGGCGCTGACCCACAACGCCACCGCCGCCGAGTCCGACCGCTACGTGTGGCGCCCCGACTTCTTCGGGTCGGTGCTCTTCCTCGTGTCGAGCGTCTTCGGCATCCTCGCGGTGGGCCGGTTCCTGGGCTGGGAGCCGGCCTCGCTGCCGTGGCGGATCGCCTGGACCAACATGCTCGGCTCGGTGCTCTTCATGGCGTCGGCCCTGGCCAGCTACGTGCTGCCCTCGACCGACGCGGTCGTGGACACCCGGACCGCCGTCGCGGGCACCCTGTTCGGCGCGCTGTGCTTCCTGGTCGCCGCCGCGCTGATGTTCCCGGCATGGCGGCGCGACCTGCGGCCGGTGCCCGCCGCCTCACCCGGAAGCCCCCATCCCGCCTAGACCTGCTCGCCCGACCGTCCCCCCACAAGGAGAAGCCCGATGACCAGCTACCTTCCGTCCGACGCCGACGCCGCCCTGTTCGGCAACCGCTTCGCCACCGCGGAGGTGCCGAGCACGAGCTTCCCACAGACGGGGATGTCGCCGACCGACGCCATGCGCCTGGTCGCCGAGGACATCGCCCTCGAAGGTGACCCCGCCCGCAACCTGGCCACCTTCGTCACCACCTGGATGGAGCCGCAGGCGCAGCAGATCATCGCCACGAACCTGCACCGCAACTTCATCGACCACGCCGAGTACCCCCGCACGGCAGAGATCGAGCAGCGCTGCATCCGGATGCTCGCCGACCTGTTCCACGCCCCGGGCGAGACGACCGGCGCCCGCACCCAGGGCTCGTCCGAGGCGATCATGCTCGGTGCGCTGTCGCTGAAGTGGAACTGGCGCACCCGGCAGCAGGCCGCGGGGAAGCCGACCGATCGGCCCAACCTGATCTTCGGCGGAGACGTGCACGTCGTCTGGGAGAAGTTCTGCCGCTACTTCGACGTCGAGCCGCGCATCGTGCCGCTGGCACCGGGCAAGTACACGATCGGCCCCGACGACGTCGCACCGCACATCGACGAGAACACGATCGGCGTCGCGGCCGTGCTCGGCACCACCTTCACCGGTCACATGGACGACATCGTCGGCATCAACGACCTGCTCGTGCGGCTGAAGAAGGAGAAGGGGCACGACGTGCCCCTGCACGTCGACGGCGCGAGCGGCGGCTTCGTCTGGCCGTTCCTCTACCCCGACTCACCGTGGGACTTCCGCCTCGAGCAGGTGCGCTCGATCAACGTCTCCGGCCACAAGTTCGGGCTGGTCTACCCGGGCATCGGCTGGCTGATCTTCCGCGAGACGTCCGACCTCGCCCCCGACCTGGTCTTCGAGGAGAACTACCTCGGCAAGACCGACGCCACCTTCACGCTGAACTTCTCGACCGGCTCCTCGATGGTGCTCGCGCAGTACTACAACTTCGTCCGCTACGGGCGCCCCGGCTACACCTACATCATGAAGAACATGCAGGAGAACGCCCGGGTGCTGGCCGACAAGCTCGAGGCGATGGGCCGCTTCGAGATCATCGGCCGCGAGGAGGAGCAGCTGCCGCTGGTGGCCTTCAAGCTGGCCGGTGAGGAGAACTACGACGAGTTCGACATCGCCTGGCAGCTGTCGGCCGAGCGCGGCTGGATGGTACCCGCATACACCCTCCCGCCCAACGCCCAGGACGTGAAGATCATGCGCGCCCTGGTCAAGGAGACGATGAGCCGCGAGCACGTCGACACCCTCGCCCGCGACATCGAGGAGGCCTGCACCACGCTGGCCCGCAAGGGCGGCGCGCATCCGAGCGAGCGGGCCAAGATCGTCACCGGGCCGGGCCACTGAGATGGGGTGCCTTTTCGCGATCTTCGCCGGGCTGTTCCCGCGGGTCGGGCTGCTCATCATCTGGATCGCCCGCCCGGCCCGGGTGGATGCCGCGTTCAGCTCGTTCATCTGGCCGCTGCTGGGCCTGATCTTCCTGCCGTTCGCGACCCTGATCTACGTCATCCTCTGGCAGGCCGGTGGCCTCAGTGGCTGGGACTGGTTCTGGGTGGCCATCGCCGCCCTGTTCGACATCGGCCACTGGGGTGCCGGCGCGGCCCAGCGCCGCGCGCAGACCACGGCCACCGTGTAGCGCGTCGGCCCGGGCGGGCGGATGCCGTCCGCTCGGGCCGCGCTCCCACCTCGCCCGGGCGGGCGCCCCGGTTCGCCTAGCCCCCGAGCCGCTCGCGCAGCCAGGTGATGTCGGCCGACTGTCCCTGGACGCCCCCGGGCGTCTCGACGACCACCGGCGCCCCGGCATCCCGCACGACGTCGGCGAGGTCGGCTCCGTCGATGTGCCCGGACCCGAGGTTGGTGTGCCGGTCGGCGCCGGTGTCGAACTCGTCGCGGCTGTCGTTGCAGTGCACCAGGTCGATGCGCCCGGTGACGGCGCGCACCTT
>CAWIEI010000004.1:0-150373 GCA_963834965.1 uncultured Actinomycetota bacterium
GGAGGCGGCAGCGGCTCGGCTGTTGTGGCCAATGGCATCCCCGCCGTGAGCCCCCTGCAAGCACCTCGTCGTACATGACAAGCCCGAGTCGGTCGACCTCAGCAGCAACCCGAAGTCTCCGTCTCCTCGGGCGTCGCAAAGAAGCTCGTCACGGGCACGACCGTATCCGAGCGTCGCACCGGCGCCGCGCCCGCTCATCAGCGTGGGCCTTTACCGGATATGCCGCATTAGGGGCTGACGGTCACTCGTCGGTGTCGACGGCCGAACGGACCGGCTGATCCTGTTGCTGCCTCTCGCTGCGCGCATCGCCCGGTAGACGGTCGAGCGGGCGACGCCGAACAGTTCGGCGATCTCGCTGGAGGTGTGCTCCCCGGCGTTGTGGAGGGCGATCAGGTGGGCTTCTCCTGGAGGGTGAGAGCTTGGGCTTCTTTCCGCGGAGCGTGCCCGCGGCCTTGGCGATCGCCATTCCCTCGCGGGTCCGGGCCGGATCAGGTCGGCCTCGAACTCGGCGACCATGGCGAGGACGTTGAACAGCAATCGGCCGACCGGGTCGGTGGGGTCGTAGACGGCTGCCAGCGAGGTTCAGGGCAACGCCTTCGCGGGCAAGGGTGTCGGCGATGTCGCGGGCGTCCAGCAGGATCGGGCAAGACGGTCGAGTTTGGTCACGACGAGGGGTCTCCGGCACGGCAGGCGGCCAAGGCTTCTCGGAGGCCGGGTCGGTCACGGTTGGATCCGGTCAGCCCGTGGTCGACGTGGACCGCCTCAGGGTTCACGCCCAGGGGTGCGAGGGCTTCGCGTTGGACGGTGAGGTCTTGCCCGCTGGTGGAGACGCGGGCGTATCCGATGAGCATGCTCGACCGTAGCGATAGCGGGGCCTTGACCGGGCACCCCTCCGGGCGGCTCTTGCGGCACGTCGCTGAAAGCACCTATGGCTGTGATGGTGGTCTCTTTGGCTGTCCCGGTGAGGGATCCCCCTGTGGCACCGGTGGGGGGAGCGATCACCAGGGCGGAAGAGGTCCAGGGTCAGCTGTCGAGGCCGAGCACGACTTTGCGGAGCAGGGTGTTGAGTTGCACCTTCTCGATCTCGGTGAGGACGTTGATGGTCTGCTTCTCCTGGACAACGGCCAGCTCGAGGGCCTGCTTCCACATGGCCCGACCCGACGGCGTCGGGCGCACGATGACTCGCCGCCGGTAAGCGGGTCCACCTCGCCGGTGACGTAGGCCAGGTCGACGAGCCGGTCCAGTCGGGAGGTCATCGCCGCACGAGTGACGTGGCAGGCCTCCGCGAGCTGGGCCGGGTGGTCTCGTTGGGTTCGGGCTGGACGAGCAGGGTGTGCAGGGTGTCGTACTTGGCCGGCCCGAGGCCCAGCTCATCGAACGCCGCCGCGTTAGCCCGCTTGACGTGTCGGTTGATCGCCCCGATCCGCATCAGTGTCCCCTCGACTTCGGGGTCGAAACCCTGAAAGGTGCGGCGCCAGCGCTCGACGTGCCGGTCCACCCAGTCCTGCTCCTGCTCGGCCGCCATGCAACGAGTGTGCATCTGCACACCGTCTGAGAGTTAGACAGCAGATAGTTAGATCTCTGACGACTGTGCTGGGATGAGCACGCCCACCGCTTCCCCCTCAGCCTTCCGCCTCCTTGTTGCCGGCCAAGGTCTGTCCTGGTTCGGTGACGCGTTCGCGCCGATCGCCCTGGCGGTGGCCGTTGCGGGGGGCGGCAGCGCCAGCGAGCTCGGCCTGGTCCTGGCTTCGACGATGGCGGCCCGCCTGGCGGGCACCGGCGGGGGGTGTGGGCTGCCCGCTCCCGCCGGGGCGGATCATGGTGGCCAGTGACCTCGCGCGGGCGCTCAGCGCCTCCGCGACCGCGGATACTTCGCCACCGGCCAGAACAGCCTCCTGGCCCTGTGCACCCTCGCGGCCGTCACCGGCGGCGCGGCCGCGTTCTTCGGGCCGGCCTTCGTCTCGTGCGGCCGCTGCTGGTAACGGTCAGCGGCGTCAGGCGGCCAATGCGACCCTCAGCATCCTGCAGAACTTTGCCTTCATCCTGGGACCTGCGGAGCCGTCGTCTTCGTAGCGTGGGCCGGAGCGCCGTGGGCCTTGCCGTCGACGCGGCCTCTTTCCTTGTCTCGGCGGCCACGGTCGCCGCGATCGGCGTCGAGGCGCCCCGTGCTCCCCGGGTGGGCATGGTCGCGGAGCTCCGCGAGGGCTGGCGCGAGGTGACCGACCGCAGCTGGCTCCCGGCTGGGCTCGTGGCGGCGACGGCCTACCATGCCGCCTTCGGTGCGGTGGTGGTGCTGATCGACGTCATCGCCGTGCGCGACCTCGGAGGGCCTACGGCGCTGGGCTGGATCTCCGCCGCCTCCGGCGCCGGAGGGCTGATCGGCGGCCTCCTCGCGCTACGGCTGCCGCCGACCCGGCCGTTGCTCGTGGGCTGGCCGTGCGTAGCCCTGATGTCCCTGTTCGCGGCCGCGTTCGCGTGGCCCGGAGACCTCGCCGTGATCATCGCCGCGGCCGTGGTCGCCTTCGGCGGGCTGATGTACTTCTCCGTCTGCTGGGACACCGCCCTGCAGGACCGCATCCCCCACACCGTGCTAGCCCGGGTGGCCTCGTGGCACATCCTCACATCCTTCGTCGCGATCCCCGCCGGCAACGCCCTCGCCGGCCCCCTCGCACACACGTTCGGCACGAGCCGGGTCATCGCCGTGGCCGCCGTGGTGATGGCGCTTGCAGCCCTCGCGCCGATGTTCGTCCGCAGCTCGCGAGAACTTCGCCGGTCAGTCCCCGGTCCCGCGACGCAGCCCGCCGGACAAAGCGAGATCCCAGCAGCGTCGCATCGAGGTCACACGAAGTGCGCCGCCACAGGAGGCCTCGAACCCCCAGCAGGTCCCCAACACCGCGCACCCAGTTGAGGAACCTCAACCGGACGTCAGCATCGAACGGGCGGGTGGAGACGCCGGCGTCCCGTTGGGGTGTCGGATGCGGGACAGCCGGCGTCGTGGCCGGGTCAACGCTTTGAAGACGCCTCAGCCAGGCCAGCCTTCGCTGCGACCCGCTGGCGTTCGATGGCTCGGTAGACGGTGGACCGGGCGACACCGAAGAGCTCGGCGACCTCGAGGGTGCTGTACTCGCCGCTGTGCACCAGTGAGACCAGGTGGGCTTCCTGCTTCGGGTTGAGCTTGGGCTGCTTGCCCTCGCAGCCGACCCTTGGCCTTCGCGACCTTCATGCCCTCACGGGTGCGGAGCCGGATCAGGTCGGACTCGAACTCCGCAACCATGGCCAACACGTTGAACAGCAGCCGCCCGACGGCATCGGTGGGGTCGTAGACCGACCCGCCCAGCGAGAGGCTGATGTGTCGGGCGGTGAGCTCGTCGGCGATCGCTCGAGCGTCCGGCAGGGACCTCGCCAGCCGGTCGAGCTTGGTCACCACCAGGGTGTCGCCGGCCCGGCAGGCGGCCAGTGCCTCGCGCAGCCCGGGTCGCTCGCGGTTGGTGCCGGTCAGACCGTGGTCGACGTAGATCCGGTCGGCCTCGACACCCAAACCGGACAGGCCATCGCGTTGCGCAGTCAGGTCTTGCTGATCGGTGGAGCATCGGGCGTACCCGACAAGTAGCGCGCTCATGGCGCACCTCCAAAAGGGGTGGGTCCGGTCAGACCGCAAGACGCAGTCGACTCGGACATCGGGCAACGCCCAAGTCCACCAGCAGGCTCCCCGTTCCCCACTATCGCAACGCCCGCGGTCCGCTTGCCGATCATCTCGTGGGTCAGCTCACCAGGGTTGCCCGGCGGCCGGCGAAGCGCGGAAAGGTGGTGAGACAGGGAGGTCAGGGCGCGGACGCCGAGGCTGGATCCTCCCGGCGCGATCCCGGTGCACAGCCGGTGCCGGGTCCACCGCTTGGCCAGGGCGCGCAGCCAGGGTTGTTGGATTCTGTCGAACCGGATCAGGGCGTGCCCGTAGCCGCTCGTACCCGAGCCGGTCCAAACGCCACGCATCGCGGTCGTACTCATGGTCCCAGCCCTCGCCGGCCAGGACGCGGTCGAGTTGGTCGCAACCCCATCGCAGGATCGTCTTGGCTTCGCTGTGTCGGTTCAGTTCCAGATCGGCGATCCACGAGACAGCGGGGTGTGAGGTCAGCGTGATGACGCGGCGCGTTCGAAGCCGGTCGACAAGCAGCGCCCAACTCGACAGGGCAACTCGTCGTCGGCCGCTCTCGAGGTAGGCGGTGAAGAGGAACACCAGCTCCTCTTGCAGCCGAGGCTCCAGGCCTGCCAGGTCGACGGCATTGCTCTTTTCGTTGCGTTCCAGTTCGGCCCGGATGAAGTTCTCGGCCTCGCGTCGTCGCGTAGCACGCAGCTCGTCGGCGCTCAGTGATCTCAGATCCGCGGGCGCGTGCGGGCCGCGGCTGAGGTGGAACCTTGTCGAGTGCGCGAGGCAGAAGCCGTCCCATCCCGAAGCCCACAGGCGACATCCGTCGACGTGGCACGTCGTATGGTCGCCAACCTCCGGGGCAGCAGTGGCGATCCATTCCTCGAGGTCCGAAGCGCCTTCGCGGTGCCAGCAACGGTCGTGGCCAGCGCACAGGCCCTTCCTGGTGCGCCCGTACGAGCAGCCAGGCACTCGGCACGGCAAGGGTCCACCGGCGACGGTCGCGACCCATTCGGCCAGATTGAAACCTCGGGGCTCGCCCTCGAGTTGCCACAGATCGCCGTGCCGGCCGCACAGGCCATCACCTGCACGGCCGGTCCGTCGGCAGCCGGGCACGCGGCACCCACCGGCCACAAGGAGGTGCCCCGGCGGGGCTATGAGGTGGCTGTCCTCGAGGCCGGCGTTGACGGTGCTGAGCCGGGCACGGGCATGGCTGTCCTGTCGTGTACGGATCGCGACGACGTCAGTCACGGCTCCTCCTCGAGGTCGGTGTTCTCGTGCGTTAACCACCCAGCGGCTTCGAGGGCGCGACGGGCATCCGCAACGTTCAGATGGCCGTAGGTGCCCAAGGTCGTTTGGACGCTGGCGTGGCCGAGTAGATGAGCGACAATCGCCCAGTCCGTGCCGGCTCGGATCAGCTCCGTGGCGTAGGTGTGCCGCAGGTGATGGAACGTGAAGTCGCCCAGGCCGGTTCGTGCGCGCAGTCGAAGCAGAACCTCCCGGGCGGAGTCATACCTCCATGGGCGGCCAACTGCTCCGGCGAACAGGTTGACGAAGACGTAGTCGCAGTCCAGATCGCCGTACTCGTCATCGAGGTAGTCGGCATACCTGGCGAATAGGGCTGCCGGCACCGGCACCACCCTGGGTTTGCTGTGTTTCACCCGGGCGCCGTTCTCGTTCGTTCGAGGCACGACCAGCACCTCGCGACGAGACACCGACAGGTCCGAGTGACGCAAGCCCAACGCCTCTCCGATCCGGAGGCCGCTGTCCCTGAGCAGTTGCAGCAGGAGGCGGTCGCGGAGCCGGTCGCAGGCGTCCATCAGCGCAGCGAAGTCGTCCGCGCTGATGACCTCGGGAGCCGGTCGGAGCACTCCGCGCAACTTGATCTCGCGTCGCGCCTCGACCTTCCGGGCGTGGGCCAGAAACGGCGTGAAGCCGGTCCGCCCGGAGGGCCGATCCCACCGCGTCAACGACAGCGTGACCAAGGGGTCGCGTCGCCGGTGGAACGCGTAGAACGAACTGAGAGCCCCCAACTTCCTGTCGATCGTTCGCTCCGACAACCCCGGTGCCACCGACGGCAGCACCGCCACCAACCCCCTGCGGGCCGGTTCGGGCATCCGTAACCACGACACCCACACGCCGACGTCGTCAATGGACGCCGCGCGCCAGTCCAAGTCCTTGGCGCCACACCACGTGAAGAAGTCCGCCAGGTCATGCGCATACGCCTTCACCGTGTTCGGTGAGTAGTTCAACGATTCAAGGTGTTGGAGGAACGCTTCGGCAGGCTGGACGGGGAGACCCAGGCCGTCAACGACAGTGAAGGAGCGGTGACCAAACGTCACACTAGTAAGCGGCTGAACGGTCACCACCGACGGCGTCACCCCTTCGTCCAGGACACCCTCACCCTCCCTGTCCACGACGAGCAGAACAACGCGCCACGCCGTCCATGAACAACATCAACGACAGCGCTAAAAGACCCCCAGATAAGCACTGGAAACTGTAAGAAGTGCCGTTGATTCCATGAATTAGCCGACGTTATGCACCTCGTGCGTGTCGCATCACGGTGTTTGGTTGTCCCTCGTGGCCGTCGTCCCGTAGATGAGCAGACCGCGCACCGCCCCGACCCCAAACTCGCTTGCCGGCCAGCCGACGGGCGGTCACTGAGATCGGCCGCCGGCCAGGTGACCGAGCAGCGCGAGCAGGACACTGGCTCTGCAGACCCTTGCCCGAGAGCCGCGGGCAAGGAAGTGCTTCTCCTGGGGGCACCCGGCGGGGCTGGCCGGCAGACCGGACTTAGGTGCCTCACATGGGGTTGGGTGCCGGGCCCAAGTCCGTGTGACATCCAGGTCCTTTGGCAAGGACGAGCGTGGTCATGCCGCAGCGGTGGTCGCCGATGGCCTCTGGCCGACCCTGGCGCTTGTCACCCGGTTGGGATGAGTGGGGTGAGCCGGGTGTCACCCCTGCGGTGTGACGACGCGCTGTGGCGGGGACGAAATGGTGGCCTGTAGGACATGTCGTCGGCGCCGGTGTTCGGCACCCAAATAGGAGGCTGGACCATGGGCAACCACAGCGAGACCCGGATGGGGCGGCTCGGTTACCGGCCGCCCGAGGACGTCCCGGAGCCGGAGCAGCTGGTGCTGCTCGAGTTCGTCCTGAACGAGCGGGTCGCGGTGATCACCATGAACCGCCCGCACGCGGACAACGCGATCACCACCGAGCTGGCGGTGCAGTTCATCGAGGTGCTCGAGACCATCGCGGCCCGCCCCTCGGTACGGGTCGCGATCTTGACCGCTGCCGGAGACCGTGCCTTCTCCGTCGGTGGAGACCTGTACCAGCGCAAGGAGATGACCAAGGAGCAGTGGCTTCGCCAACGGCAGGTGTTCGACCGGTTGGTGTACACGGTGCGCCAGCTGCGCCGGCCGATCATCGCGGCCGTGCACGGCATGGCTTACGGCGGCGGGTGTGAGCTCGCGATCAGCACCGACTTCATCATCGCCGCCGACGACGCGGTCTTCGGCCAGCCCGAGGCGATGGTCGGCTTGTCCGCCGGCGCCGGGTCCCCGGTGTTCCTGCCGCGCCTGCTGCCACCGGGTAGGGCGATGCAGATGCTGATGACCGGGGAGCCGATCACCGCCCAAGAAGCGCACCGGCTGGGCATGATCAACGAGGTGCACCCACGCGCCGAGCTGATGGAAGCCGTCCTGGCGATCGCGAAGAAGATCGCCGACAACTCACCCACCGCGGTGCAGTCCGTCAAACGAGCCGTGCAGAACGGCCAGGGCGAACCCGTGGAGCAGGCGGTCGCAATCATGATGGACCAGCACTGGCGCTCGGTGGTGCACCCCGACCGCTTCGAAGGGATCAAGGCCTACGTCGAAGGCCGCGACCCGGTCTTCCCCGACCCAGAGTTCTGACCCAACCCTCACCCGTCTTCGCCGGTGGCAATCCCGGTAGGGGTGCCCCCGGCGGGGCTGTTGCTCCGTGCACATCGACCCGCGACGGTCGCAGCACCGAAGCGACGGTTCTGCCACCATCGCTTCCTGCTCAGGTCAGAGCAGTCCCAGCTCGGCGGCGCGGGTGGCTGCTTCGTCGCGGTCGGTGACACCGAGCTTGCGGTAGATGCTGGCCAGGTGGGTTTTGAGGGTGTTCATCGTGATGTAGAGCTCGGCGGCGATGTCCCGGTGCTTGATCCGGCGCGGAAGGTAGGCCAGCACGGCCAGCTCTCTCTCGGTGAGACTCTCCACCATCCCGGGTGCGGTTCGGCGTGAGCGGGCGGAGACCACCGGTGAGGCCTGTTCCATCACCTGCCGGAGTTCGTCGCTGAACCCGGTACCGCCGCGCAGGTACTGCCGCAGGATCGGCTCGGCTGCGACCACCTGCAGGAAGGGCCAGCGCAGCTGGTCGCCCTCTGCGGCCGCCACCGTCAGGCGGATGGCCTCCTGAGCACCGGCCCGCTCGCCGCGCGCGTCGAGGACTGCGGCCTCGCGAAGTCGGTGTCCGATGACGGCTCGAAGATCGTCCTCAGATGGCCTGACTGCTCGCAGGGCGGCCACGGCCGTGTCGAGGTCACCAGTGTTCAGGGCGAGGTCGACCCGGGCGGCCTCCAGCTCGACGCTGTGGCCGGGGTCGTTCAGCAAGGCACGTGCTTCGTGATGCTCACCCGCTGCGATGAGCAGCTGCGCGTGCAGGGCGCGGTTGGCGTGGGCGAGCACGGGCGCTTCGAGCGCCGAGGCAGCGGAGCGGCGCAGTGCGACCAGCGCACCAGCGGAGTCTCCTGTTGCCGCGGCGAGCTGAGCGGCCAGGGCACGGTGCAGGTCCAGGTTGACCACGTTGGATGGGCGCCGCAGGTTCTGCAGGTCGGCCATGTCCAGGTACTCCGCGGCGCGCTCGAAATCGGCCCGGTACAGGTGCGCCAACGCCGCGGCCAGGTGGGCGTGGATCACGGCAGGGTGGTGGATGACGTCGATCGCTCGTGCCCCACTAAGGGCTGCGTCGGCGAGCTGAAGCGCCTCGGTGCAGTGCCCGGTCCACCCGCGCACGAGGGCCAGGGACCCCAGCGTGTAGAAGCGCCAGATCGGGTACTGCGCGCCAGGCAGGACCAGGGCCCGGCGGAGCCGCTCAGTGGCCTGCTCGAGGTTCCCCTTCAGGAAGCAGGCGATGGCGGCGTCGTACTCGGCCATGACGCGCACCGACTCGGTGCCCCCCATCCCCAGGAAGTCGACGACGTCGCGATCCTCAACGCTCGGAAGGAGAGCGAGGACGCTGCGGGCCAAAGAGACAACGGCTTCGGGGGGAAGGCTGCGGAACACCTGGGTGGTGTGGAGCGCGTCAGCGGTGGCCCGCTCACCGGGCGTGAGGTCAGCGCGCCGCACGAGCTGGCGATGAGTCTGCACCGCCGCGTTGGGCAGGTCCGCTGCGATCTGCGCCGCGAGCAGGCTGATGATGATGCGGGCGCTCGAGGTGGTGTTCTCTGCCTGGATCTTGCTCAACCAGCGCACCAAGGTGGCGGACTCGCCGCGCTCGAAGAAGCGGTGGCCCAGTCGGGAGATCTCCATAAAGGCCTGGTCGTGCTCGCCGGCCCGCAGGAGGTGCTCGATGGACTCCTCGGCGCGGCCGTGCTCCAGGAGCCACTGGGCGGCGCGGCCGTGCAGGGTGCGCGCGGCCGCGGGGTCCTCGGCCTTCAGCTGGTAGCGCAGCAGCTCAGCGAAGAGGTGGTGGTAGCGAAAGTTGGTGCGGGACAGGTCCAGTGGGATCACGAACAGCGACCGGTCCTCGAGCTCGGCGAGCATCACACGGGCGTTGCCGGCGCCGGTCACCGCGTCGCACAGGTCGACCGAGAGCCACTCCAGGACCGAGGTCTGGAGCAGGAACGAGCGGATGTCCGGTTCGAGCTGGTCGAGGACCTCTTCGAGGAGGAACTCCGCAATGAGCCGGTCGCTGCCTGCGAAGGAGGTGATGGCCGCGCTCATGTCCCTCTGGTGGCGCAGGGAGATCCCGGCCAGCTGAAGGCCGACGGCCCAGCCGTCGGTGCGGTCGGTGAGGACCTGCACGTCGTGGTCGCTGAGCTCACGCTCTGAGACTGCCGTCAGGAGCTGTCTTGCCTCGTCCTCGCGGAAGGCGAGGTCGGTGCCACGCAGCTCGACGAGGTGTCCTTCGAGGCGGAGCCGGCGGAGCGTCCATGGCGGGTCGCGGCGCGTGGTGACGACGCATCGGACGGTGTTCGGCAGACGAGTGACCAGGTCGCCCAGGCTCATCACGACCGGCCGGTTGGTCAGTGTGTGCAGGTCCTCGATGACCAGGATCATCTCCTCAGGGGCGCTTTCGAGCTCGTCGAGCAGGGCGTCCACGAAGGGGCTACCCATGGTCGAGCCGCCACTGCCAGCGAGGTTCACGATCGAGGCATCCAGGTCCGGAGCACCCGTGCGCAGAGCTGTGACCAGGTCGCGGGCGAGCACGGCGGCGTCGTCGTGCCCGGCGTCCAGGCTCAGGCCGACCATTCGGACGTCGGGGCGGCTCACGGCCCATTGGCGCAGCAGGATGGACTTGCCGGAGCCCGCCGAGGCGACGACCAGTCCGAGGCCGCCGGGTCCGACCAGATCGAGGTGGCGCTCCAGGTCGGGGCGAGGGACGGCGTGCCGAGGCAGCGGCTGGGTCAGGGGGTCGTTGACCCGGCGCGTCGCCATGGCATCACTTGTACACCTCGCGGCGACCGGGTCGGAGCCGGGCCCCGCCGCCGTGGTGCTCAGGGTTCGACCCGGTGGATGTCGACGATGTCGACGTGCAGGTCCTCGAGGCGTTCGAGGATGCCGTGCAGGGCCGCCTGGTCGACTACCTCGCCGACCAGGCGGGAGCGGCCCGTCGTCGTCGCCCGGTCCTCGAAGCCTTCCAGGGCGCTGAGCACGGCGGGCCCCGCCACTCCGTCGACGGTGATCTCGTACTGGGTCATGCCGGTCCATCCCTTCTTAGCGGCCCGGAGCGGGGCGGTGCCCCGCTCCGGGCGGCTGCGTCAGATTCCGGCGTACTCGTGCTCGGTGACCGGGAGTCCGGCCTCGAGCCAGGCGGTGAGGCCGCCTTCGAGAATGGACACGTCGGCGAAGCCCATGTCCTGCAGGGTGGCTGCGGCCAAGGCGGCGCGGGCCCCTGAGTGACACACCACGATCATCGGCCGCTGCGGGTCCAGCGCCGCGGCGTGCCGTGGGCTGGCGGGGTCGGCGAAGAACTCGAGCAACCCGCGTGGAGCAGGCACGGACCCGTCGATGTGGCCGTGGTCCCACTCGGTGGACTGGCGGACGTCGACCACGACGGCGGTGCCGGCCTTCAGCTTCTCGGCGGTCTCGGCCGCGGTCGCGGAGCCCACCCGGGACTTCGCGACCACGATCATCTGCATGACGCCTGTGCTCATCTCAGCTTCTCCTTCTCGTCAGTCTCGACCGGTCACCCGAGCCGGGTGCCTTCGACCTCGAGGCCGCCACCGGCGGGCAGCTTGCTCCAGCTGCGCCGGGCCCACTCCTCCTTGAGGACCTCTTCGGCGGCCTGCTCGAGGAACTCGGGGCGGGCCCACTCGTTGACGTCGAAGTCGTTCTTGATGTAGCCGTGGCTGAACATGAAGTCCTTGCCGACCGTGATGGTCTGTAGGTTCCGTGCGCTCAGGCTGGGCACCATGTCAACGTCCTTGATGCCCTGGTAGGTGTCCTCAGCGTCGAGGTAGAAGGTCTGGCGGTTGAGGATCGCGCCGGCGGCGTGCTTGTTCTCGTTGGCCCACCTGCCGACCTTGATCATGGCCTTCATGTAGGCGACCACGAGCTCGGGGTGCTCGTTGGCCATCACGTCGGTGCAGGTGATCACCGCGGGGGTGTTGGCGACCTGCAGGCGCCAGTCGGGGTAACGGGACAGGTCCTCGATCATCGCGAGGCGGCCGGTGGCCTCCTGCAGGTGCTGGAAGACCTTGCTCTGGGTGTAGATCGCGTCGACGGCACCGCCGAGCAGAGCGTTCTCCAGGGGGCGGAAGGCCAGGTCGTGCTTGTGGTCGCGGCGCATCCACAGCTCGGAGGGGTTGTTCATCGGCGGCACGAGCATCTCGGGCTTGTCGTACCAGTCGTCGGGGTAGGGGAACTCGACGAGCTCGATGTCGTCCATGGTCATCCCGTGGAGCATCAGCATGTTCTCGATGCCCATGTGCTCCTGGATGCGCCACCAGTCGTTCTTGATGGTGTTCAGGCTCTTGCTGATGCCGATCTTCTTGCCCTTCAGGTCCTCCATCCGGAAGATCCGGTCGCCGGCGCGCACGGCCATGCACCCGCCTTCGTGGACCCAGGTCGCCCCGAGCAGGACGGTGGGTCGGATGTCGGCGTTGACGTGGATCGGCGGGTACAGGCCACCGAAGCGGACGAGGTTGTCGAGGTTGTGGATGTAGTGCGGGTACCAGTTGTTCTCGGGGGCGTGGCGGAAGTAGGCGTACTCCACGCCGATCTTCTTGAACTCCTCACGGCACCAGCCCAGCTCCTGGTCGACGTTGTTGGCCGAGACCATCGGGCAGTTGGTGAACCACACCTCCTTCCAGTCCAGCGGAACGGTGGTGGAGACCCTGGGGGTGTCGGTGACAGTCATGACTTCGCTCCTTGACGAGGGATCTGACGCAGCAGGCGACCGGCGGACGGTCGTCAACCTGTGTTCTCACCCTCGGTCCGCCGGCGCGTGCCCACATCACCCTCCACGCCTCACCTCCTCCGCCATCGCCTCACCCATAACGGGTGGTGCACAGGCCATCCACTCGGGGTGATCCGCTCACCCGGCCACACCCCGACGATCGAGAAATGACCATCGGAATCGCGGAGGTACTGCCCTTTGCCGTCGGCGTCGCCATCAGCCCCGTGCCGATCATCGCCGTGATCCTGATGCTGTTCTCCAGCCGGGCCAAGGTGAACGGCCCGATGTTCCTCATCGGCTGGGCGGTGGCCCTGGCCGTCGTCAGCGGCGTCGCGTTCCTGGCAGGTGACGCTGCGTCGGCGAGCACGACCGATGCCGTGTCCTGGTCGCAGGTGCTCTTCGGCTCGTTCTTCGTTCTGCTGGCCGTACGTACCTGGAGCAGACGGGCACCGGCCGGTGAGCAGCCCGAGCAGCCGAAGTGGATGGCCGGGATCGACTCGTTCTCACCGGTCAAGGCACTCACCCTGGCCCTGCTGCTGGCCGGGGTGAACCCCAAGAACCTGCTGCTCGCGGCCGGGGCCGGCGCGGCCGTCGCCGGACTCGCCCTACCCACCAACGAAGCGGTGGTCTCGTTGGCCGTCTTTGTCATCATCGCCAGCCTGACCATCGCCGTACCGGTCATCTACTACCTGCTCGGAGGCGACGCGGCCCGCACCCGCCTGGATGCCGTCAAGGAATGGCTTGCCCTGCACAACGACGCCGTCATGACCGTGCTCTTCCTCGTCCTCGGCGTGAACCTCATCTCCAAGGGCATTCCCCCGCTCGCCTGACCCGAGTCGACCCACACCGAAGGACCGCGATGGACAGCACCGTGATCATGCTCGTCACCGCCACCCTGTTCGGCTGGGGACTGGTCTCCAAACGGTTGGCCCGGGCCGACCTGACCGCGCCGATCGTCTTCATCGTCGTCGGTGCCCTGCTCGCCTGGGCTGGCCTGGTCGAGGGCCCCGAGGAGTCCGCCGCCCTCACCCCGCTCGTCGAGATCACCCTGGTCTGGGTGCTCTTCTCCGACGCGGCGCGGCTACCACTACACGAGCTGCGGCACGACGTGGCCCGGTACGCCCGCCTGCTGGGCATCGGGCTGCCCCTGACCGTGCTGCTCGGCTGGGCCCTGTCGGCCTGGTTCTGGCCCGGGCTGGGGCTGTGGTTGGCCCTGTTCGTCGGCGCGGCCTTGGCACCAACAGATGCCGCCCTCGGCGTGCCCGTGGTCACCAACCCGGTGGTGCCGTCCCGGATCCGTCAGCTGATCACCGTCGAGAGCGGGCTCAACGACGGCATCGTCACCCCGGTCGTCATGGTCGCCATCGCCGGCGCGGCGGCAGCTGCCGGCCTCGAGGGCCACGAGGGCGCCGGCCACGCCGCCGTCCAGCTCGCCCTCGGCGTGGTCATCGGTTCGGCGATCGGCGCGCTCGGCGGCTGGCTGCTCCGCCTGGCCCGCCGCCGGAACCTGGCCGCCGAGGACTTCACCGGCATCGCCGTGCTCGCCCTCGCCCTGCTCTCCTACGCCGCCGCACTGGTCCTGGACGGCAACGGGTTCGTCGCGGCCTTCTGCGGCGGTCTGGCCTTCGGCGCCTGCGCCGGACGACGCGCACCACAAGAGCTCGTCTTCCTCGAGCAGATGGGCGAGCTCGTCTCCGTGCTGGTCTGGCTGGCGTTCGGAGCCATCGCGATCCCGATCATGCTCGAGCGCGTAGACACGCGCATGGTGCTGTACGCCGTCCTCAGCCTCACCGTGGTGCGCATGCTGCCCGCCGCACTGGCTCTCATCGGAGGTGGCCTGAGTCGCCGCACAGTCCTCTTCGTGGGCTGGTTCGGCCCCAGAGGCCTGGCCTCACTCGTGTTCGCTCTGCTGGCCCTCGAGGCGCTGGGCCCGGTCGCCGACGAAGCCGTCGCCATCGTCACCGTCACCGTCCTGCTCAGCGTGCTGGCCCACGGGCTCACCGCGGCGCCACTGGCCGCTACCTACGGAGCGGCCGAGGCCACAGTCGGCCCGAGCCCGGTGGGCCGGTCGACGTCGTGGCCCTACGCCCCGGAGCCGCGGCTCGCAGAGGTTGACGGGCGTGTGACAGCGATGCCGCAGACCGGCCTCTCAGCCTGGCACTAGTCGGCCCCGCCGCCGTCCCGACCTTCGGCGACAGAAGCGTCATCATCCGCCGCGATCCGCCCGCTTTGCTTGGCCTCCCCCGGGCCCGGCACTGATCGGGTCAGGGGCCCTACTCGGCGCCTGCCACGTCGTTGCTCTCGGTGCGGCCGTGCTCGGCAGTCACCATGTATCGACGTAGACACCACCTGCGGGTGGACAGCTCGACCGTGACCGCGCGCCGCTGGGCATGCGTCCCGCCGCCGGCGGACAGCGCCGCCTCGAGGACTGCGACATCGGCCAGCAGTTCGTCCCGTTCGTAGTCAAAGGCCTCTCGGCACGGTCGCCCGCAGAAGAACGGCAGCCGACCCGCCGCCGGCCGCTCGACCATCCGTTGGCAGTTGGGGTTCATGCAGCGCTGTCGAGCCTGAGCTGGCAGCGCCCTTGGGATGGCCTCGGCCACCACGGCCACGGTGGCCTTCCGAACCGGAACCCAGGTGTTCAAACGTCGGCCCATGATCGTCGCAGCTGCTCTCCGCCGGGCTGGTGAGGCCGGTCATGAGCCAGCCTATGGATGCCGCACGCCCCCGGCCAGCCCTCGTTGGCCCTCCTAGTGCTTGGCGCTGTCGCCTCCCTAGCCGACCAGCTCGAGCGACGCATCGGGTCGAGTAGCTCTTGCCCGAGTCTCATGGGCAAGAGTGCACTCCCGTAGCGACAGCCCGTACCGGGCGCTCCCGACCGACATGCCGGCGGACGAGCTGTCATCCGGGATATGTGGGTGATCCGTCCTCAACTGCTTGTTAGGCGCATGATCTGAATCATCCGATGCCGCCAGTCGACCGGTGACGAATTGCCGGTGAGAGCCGCGATCCGGGGCATGTCATGACCCCTCGATCTCTCCGCCCTCCTTCACGAGTTGACAGGCGGGGCCCGAGTGGCGCTGCGGTGCGCCCCCGGAGGGACGGACGGACCTCGATGGCACCTGGCTGAGCGTGAGTCGACGGCTTGCCCTGTTCAAGATCCGCCCGCCGGCACACCGCTACGGATGAGGGACGACTCCACCGACATGCAGTCGAGGGGTGGCAGCCGAGGGCTGAGCGTGACCGGTCTGCCTCATGGGGCCGACTGCATGTCGTCAGGCGCACTCGCCGGCAACAGCGCGGTCACGGCGAACGATCCTGCCGAGATCCGGAGGAGCGTCACGCCAGCGCCGTGCTCAGCCTGCTAGGTCTTCGGTGGCGCTGGCACGCGACCGGCCTGGGTCCCGGTCGGGCGTCTGATCCCGTGCGTGGTGATGATCAGGGCCGCGATGATCAGGGCGGCGTACACGACCTTGGCCATGGCGTGTTCGGAGTTCGTGACGCCCATGAGGGCGAAGAGGAACACAACGACGCCGATTGTGATTTCGGCCCACTTGGGGAGTCGGTTCATGGCACGGTCCTTCCGATGCGGGGTGGAGGTCCTTGGCTGCGTCGTCGTTCAGTTCAGCCGTTGAGGGTGATGTCCATGGAGGTGGAGCCGTCGGCATTGTCCCTGTAGCGGATTTCACCGCTGGCCGAGCGGTATCGGCCGGTGCCGCCGGTGATCGCGGCCGTGCCTCGGTCGAGCGGTGGTTCCTCGATTCCGATGGCAGCGATCTGGTCGGTGCCGATCACGAGGGTCGCGTTGAGTGCGAGCTCGCCGGGGCCGTCGTTGGTGAAGGGGGTGACGCCGACGGATTGGAGTGCGTAGTGCCCGACCTTTCGCCCGGCGCGGTCGTAGAGATCGCCGGCGTCGATCTGCGTGCCACCTATGTGGGCTCCGCCGGGCTGGCTGGCCAGGACGCACGTTGGGCACGGGATGAACAGGCTGCTGGTGGTGGACCGGGAGCTGAGCCGAAGGACGTGGTCGTTGGCCGTCGAGGTCGGCGTGATCACTAGTGGTGCGGCGACGGCGAGTCCGAGTGCGGCGGTAGCAGCGAGCAGGTTCCTGGTGGGGCGCATGACGGTCCTTTCGTCGGGGCGCTGAGCTCTGGTGGATGTTGTGATGACCCTAGGAACGCTCCCGCGTCGCGGCATCAGGGTGATCCCCTGGATCGGGCTGGGTGCTAGCACTCGTGTGCATCAGGGGGGTTCGGGTCCACACTGCGACAGTGACCAAGGCACGCCTGGGGGCGATCGCTCTTGCTGGGGCAGGGGTCCTGCTCTTCTTGGGCTGGACGTGGTTGTCGCTGGTTCCGTGGAATCCCGCAGGGCGGCCAGCGACTCTGGACCTGGTGGGGAACTGGTTGTCGCTGGGGCTGCTGGCGCTCCTGGGGGTGCGGATCGTGCACCGCGAACCGCGTCACCCGATCGGCTGGATCATGGTGTCGATGGTCGCGCTCGACGGTCTGGTGACCTTCGCCGAGGCATACGCTCAGGTCGGCCTGCTGCGGCGTGGTGCGCCGCTGCCCGGTGCTTCTGCGGCGCTGGTGCTGTCGGAGGCATCGTGGGTGCTGACCTTCGCGGGGTTGACCCTGCTCGTGCTGCTGTTCCCCGATGGACGGCTGCCCGGTCCCCGCTGGCGGGTCCTTGCGTGGGTGAGCGGGGTGGCTTTCGCGGGGTCGTGGTTGGGGGCGACGTTGCAGCCCGGAAACCTCGACGCGCCGTTCGAAACACTGCAGAACCCGGTGGGGGCCACCTGGTTCGGCGGTGGTGGTCAGTTCGCAGTCGGCGCGTTCGTGTTCACGATGTTCGGCTGCATGGTCGCCACGGCCATCGCTGTCGTACTCCGCTACCGGCGGTCGACCGGGGTGGAACACCTACAGATGCGCTGGCTCGCCTACGGCGCTGGGCTCCTCCCGATGGCACTCGGCCTGTGCATCGTGATCCAGGCCGCTACGGGCGCGGTGGATGCGGTGTCGGTCGTGTTCGACCTGGCGATCATCGCGATCCCCGCCTCGGTCGGTGTCGCGGTTCTGCGCTACCGGCTCTACGACATCGACCGGTTGATCAGCAAGACCGTGCTCTACGCCGCACTCTCGCTCCTCCTTCTCGCATTGTTCGTGCTCACGGCTGCGCTCGTGGCCGTCGCGGCCGGTCGTGGGTCCACCTGGGCAGCCGCGACCGCGGCCGCAGTCGTCGTCGCGGTGCTCCGGCCCCTGCGAAGTCGACTGCAGGGCCCGATCGACCGCCGATTCGACAAGGCCCGTTTCGACGGGCTGGCCACCGTGGACCGCTTCCTTGACGACCTCCGAGCTGACCGCACAGACCCCGAGGGTGTCGAGGACGCCCTGCGCGTTGCCCTAGGCGACCAGGGACTTCGGGTCTGGCTCTGGCTCCCGGTGCGCGGATGCTGGGTGGACGTCCACGGCCGCCTCGCCACCGATCCCAACCCACAGTCGCAGGAGGCCATCACGCGACTGGACCACGGCGGGGCTCCGCTGGCGATCGTCGCCCACACCTCGTCATCGATCGCTCGACCCGACATCCTCACCGGCGTACTGGACCGTGCCACCCTCGCGATCGAGGTCGCCCGGTTACGGGCTGAGGTGTCCGCGACCGTCGACGACGTCGAGCAGTCCCGCAGGCGCATCGTCGAAGCAGGGTACGAGGAGCGACGCCGCCTCGAACGGGACCTGCACGATGGAGCCCAACAACGGCTCGTCTCCCTCGGGCTCTCCCTACGACGCCTCCAACGCTCACTGCCGCCCCAGGCCCGCATCCTGGAACCGGCCCTCGACCAGGCCGTGGACGAGATCGCACACGCCATCACCGACCTGCGCAGGATCGCCTCCGGAGTGCGGCCCGCACGCCTCGACGACGGGCTCGCCGCCGCCCTCGAAGACCTCGCCCGCCATACCCCCATCCCGGTCACCGTCGACGTTCCCACCCAGCGAGTTCCACCGAGCATCGAGGCCGCCGCCTACTACGTCACCTGTGAAGCCATCACCAACGCCGTCAAGCACGCCGACGCCACCCACATCACCGTCCAGGTCGAACGGCGCAACGGCTCCATCCACCTCCTCATCACCGACGACGGCATCGGCGGCGCGCACATCCGCCCAGGAACCGGTCTGGCCGGGCTCGTCGACCGCGTCTCCGCCCACGGAGGCACCATCGCCCTGGTCAGCAATCCCGGGGCGGGCACGCGGATGGAGGCCCTCCTGCCATGCGAGTTGTGATCGCCGAGGACACCGTCCTGCTCCGCGAAGGACTGGCCGGGCTGATGCAGGACGCCGGCCACGACGTCGTGGCCAAAGTCGGGAGCGGTGACGCCCTCATCGCCGTCGTCGCCGAACACGAACCAGACCTCGCGGTCGTCGACGTCCGCATGCCCCCGAACTACCGCGACGAAGGCCTCATCGCCGCAGCCACCATCCGCGCCCACCACCCGACGACCGCCGTCCTCGTCCTCTCTCAACACATCGAGACCCGCTACGCCATCGACCTCGTCACCACGGGTGGTGGGTTCGGCTACCTCCTCAAGGACCGCATCCTCGACGTCGACGACTTCCTCGACGCCGCCAACCGGGTCGCGCGTGGAGGCACAGCCCTCGATCCCGACGTCGTGACAGCACTCCTGCATCCCCGCCCGACGACACCCGGGCCGCTGGAGACCCTCACCGACCGCGAGACCCAAGTTCTGGCACTCATGGCCGAAGGCCGAGCCAACAGTGGCATCGCGCGACGACTCTGGCTCAGCGAGAAGACCGTCGAGAACCACATCCGGGCCATCATGACCAAGCTCGCGCTCTACGACTCAACCGACGACAACCGACGTGTGCTCGCGGTCGTGACCTACCTGAGGGCAGCCCCCCGACCCGGGCGCTAACGAGGCACTTCGGACAATCAGGGGTGGCGCGTGCGCAAGCAGGGGACAGACTCCGCGCCCGGGTGACCTCATCGACCCGCTGGTCGTTGACTCGCGGCGCCCGCAGATGCCGTGTGGCCGTGGGTGACCCAGGTGCGGGTCGCGCCGTACTCGTACGACTGGATCGACAACCTGGGGCGTCGCTCCCCGCGGCGGCTCCTGCACCTGCCCGAGCCGCAGGTCGGGGACCACTTCACCAGCGTCGGGGGCCGGCCGCAGGGGCGGATCCTGTCGGTTCTTCCTGACCGGCAGCTGACCGCGACCATCCTCGGAGCCCACCTGTCCTACGTCCTTGACAACGTCAACCCGCGCACCACGCGCCTGCTGCTCAAGGTCGTCATGCAGCGCACCCGCCTCGCGACCTTGTGGTCGGTCGGTGACCTGGTCATGGCCCGCCGCCAGCTGCTCACCCTCAAGCACCTCGCCGGGGCCGAGTACCGGCCCACCGCCCCGTGACCCTGAGAGCACACCACGACGACACCCACCGCGACCCGAGCGGGCTCAGGGTCGGTTCAGGGTCGTTGTCAGGTGTTCCCCCGATGTGTCCGACCCTCCGTGACCGACAGTCTTCTCGGCATGATCACTGTCGAGCACCTCACGAAGACCTACGGCCGCGGGCTGACCGCCGTCGACGACGTCTCATTCACCGCGGCCACCGGCCGGGTCACCGGCTTCCTCGGGCCCAACGGCGCGGGCAAGTCCACCACCATGCGGATCATGGTCGGCCTCACCCCGGCCACCTCGGGCTCTGCCACCATCGACGGCCGCCGGTTCGTCGACCTGCCCAACCCGGGCACCGACGTCGGGGTGCTCCTCGACGCCTCGGCCCAGCACGCCGGCCGCACCGGTCGCGAGATCCTCACCCTGGTGCAGCGCACCATGGGCCTGCCCAAGGCCCGCGTCACCGAGATGCTCGAGCTGGTCAGCCTCACCGACGACGAGGCCGACCGCCGGGTGCGCAACTACTCGCTCGGTATGCGACAGCGCCTCGGCATCGGCGCCGCCCTGCTCGGCGACCCCCACGTGCTGATCCTCGACGAGCCGGCCAACGGGCTCGACCCGGCCGGCATCCGGTGGATGCGCGACCTGCTGCGCGGCTACGCCAACCGGGGCGGCACCGTGCTGCTCTCCTCGCACCTGCTCCACGAGATCGAGGTCATCGCCGACGACCTCGTCGTCATCGGCAACGGCCGCATCGTCGCCCAGGGCACCAAGGCCGAGCTGCTCGCCTCCGCAGGGACCGTCGCCCGGTCCCGCGACATCGTCGCACTCGTGGCGGCCATGGAGCGCGCCGGCCTCGTGGTCACGCACGCCGACGGCAGCGTGCACACCGACGCCACCCCCGAGCAGGTCGGTGAGGTCGCGCTCGGCGCGAACCTGGCCCTGACCGAGCTCCGCGCCGCCGACGGCGCCGGGCTCGAGGAGATGTTCCTCGAGCTCACCGCAGACACCTCGCGCGAAGGAGCAGTAGCATGAGCAGCACGACCGTTCTCGACCCCGCCACGACGGATGCCGCGACGCACCGCGAGCGCGGGCGCACGGCATCCGCGCGAATTCCGTTGTCCCGCTTGGTCGGGGTCGAGCTGCGCAAGATGTTCGACACCCGGTCCGGCTTCTGGCTGATGGCCAGCATCCTCATCACCAGCGTGCTGGCGACCGCGGCCATCATCGTGTTCGCGCCCGACGACCAGCAGACTTTCGACAACTTCGCGGCAGCCATCGGGGTGCCGATGACGGTCATCCTGCCGATGATCGGCATCCTCTCGGTCACCAGCGAGTGGAGCCAGCGCAGCGGCCTGACCACCTTCACGCTCGTGCCGCACCGTGGCCGGGTGTTGTGGGCGAAGTTCATCGCAGCCGTCGGCGTCGGTGTCGCGGCGATGTTCGTCGCGCTCGTCGTGGGGGCGCTGGGCACCCTGGTCGGCAGCCTCATCACCGGGCTCGACCCGGTGTGGAACGTGAGCGTCAGCGAGTTCGCGCTCATCGTGCTCGGCAGCGTGCTCGGCATGCTCTTCGGCTTCATGCTCGGCGTGCTGATCCGCAACTCCGCCGGCGCGATCGTCGCCTACTTCGTCTACAGCCTCGTGCTGCCGCCCCTGGTGCAGCTGCTCGCCGCCAACGCGAAGTGGTTCGCCGACGTACAGCCGTGGGTCGACTACGCCGACGCCCGCAACGCACTGTTCAACGGCAGCGTCACCAGCGCGCAGTGGCAGCACCTCGCGGCGTCGGGCACCATCTGGTTCCTGCTGCCGCTGGTGGTCGGGCTGTTCATCGTGCGCCGGTCCGAGGTCAAGTGACCGGATGCCGTGACGCGGCCGCCGCTCCCACCCCGGTCACCCCGGCAGGTGGGAGCGGCGGCTTTCCAGCGACTCGCGGCGGTGGGCGTTGCCGTGCAGGGCGACGTAGGTGTCGCCGAAGTGCGAGAGCAGGTCGTCGTCGAGCCGGCGCACCGCGCCGGGCGGGTAGCGGTAGTCCATCGCTGCGGTGACCGCCGTGCTGTCGACGTCGCGCAGCGTCGCACCCAGCTCGTCGAGCGAGGCGATGCCGAGCTCGAGCAGCAGCCCCGAGATCCACTCGTAGTGCTCGGTCTTCGACCAGCCGGCGTTCGAGTAGCGCCCGGCGAGGAAGGTCGCGAGCTCCTGGGCGCTGATCCTCGGATCGTGCTCGTCGCCGCCGTCGACGGCGCTGTCGCCCAGGCCGGCCTGGAGCCGGTCACGGATCGCCTCGAACTCCTTGTCGGCGAGCTCGAGCAGCCCCGCGGCCAGGGTGAACCGCCGGTCGAGGTCGGGCACCTGCTCGGGAGGCACGGTGCCCTTGTACCGGATGTCGTGCTCGAACTCGGCCCACGCGTGCTGGAGCACGGTGCGCAGCTGGATCGAGGCGCAGAACAACGGGTCGTAGGCCGTGGGTTCCCCCGGCGCTCGCGACACGAGGAGGTGCCGGCTCGCGTAGCCGAAGCGGCCGGCCCGCGCGGTCTCCTCGCCGAGGTCGCGGTCGTCGAGCACGGTGAACTGCTCGGCGAGCAGACCGGCGACGGCGTCGATGTCGCGCTGCACGTAGGTGATCACCCGCACCCCGACCTGGTCGGTGACGGCCCGCAGCGGGTCGGCGGTGTGGTCGTCGGCCAGCACGCCACGGGCCTTGGCGGCGAACGACCCGATCGCCTTGGTGCGCCCGGTGACGCTGAGGTAGTTGATGCCGGCGTCGTCGATGGTGCCGGTCACCAGGGCGACGAACTCGTCGGTGGCGGGCAGCAACCGCGGTCGCAGGGCCGTGTAGTCGGCCACGGCTCGGTCGACGCGGCGCAGGGACATGGGGTTACTGTCCCACGCGCCGACCGCAGCCTCGCCGGCTCGGCGTCGGCACGGCATCCGATGACGGCGACGCACCACGGGTACCCGAGCTGCGACAGGCTGGGCACCCCGAGTGAGGAGCAGCGCCATGGGCAAGGTCGTCTCGTCCGCGATGACCTCGCTGGACGGGGCTACATCGCCAGGCCCGACAACACCATCGGCCGGCTCTTCGACTGCCTGGACAACGGCGACGTCGACGTGCCCAGGGCCACCCCGGGCATGACCTTCCAGATGACGCCTCAGTCGGCGGAGTGCTGGCGGGCGCGGATGGAGTCGGTCGGGGCGATCGTCGTCGGCCGCACGCTGTTCGACTTCACGGAGGGGTGGAAGGCCAGCACACGATGGGCGCGCCGGTGGTCGTGGTCAGCCATCAGGTGCCGACCGAGTGGGTCGCCGACCACCCGCACGCCGCTCTCACCTTCGTCACCGACGGGGTCAAAGCCGCCATCGCCGCAGCTCAGGAGATCGCGGGTGACCAGGTGGTGGCCGTGGCTGCGGTGACGATCGCGCGGCCGTGCCTCGAGCTCGGGCTGCTCGACGAGGTGGCCGTCGACCTGGTGCCCGGGCGTCGGGCTCAGTCGGCGCCGGGCGGGGCGTCGAGCACGGTCGGCCGGTACTCGAGCAGCTGTGAGCGCCCGTCGAAGGTGCGGCTGTCGACCAGGTCGAGCGCTACGTCGGGGTAGCCGTCGTAGACCGGTTGCTGCCCGGTGGCCCCGGTGATCACCGGGAAGACCACCAGCCGGAAGCGGTCGACCAGCCCCGCGGTGAGCAGTGACCGGCACAGGCTGATGCTGCCCAGGGTGCGCATCTGGCGGGTGCCCTCGGCCTTCATCGCGCGTACCGCCTCGACCGCGTCGGTGCTGACCAGGCGGGTGTTCGGCCAGGCCGGCGGCTCACTGAGCGACGACGAGAACACCACCTTCGAGACCGCGTCAAGCCCGGTGAGGCTGTCGGTCTCGTCGGGGCGGTAGTCCTGCTGTCCCTCGGTGGCCGCTGCCGTCGACATCTGTGACATCAGCCGGTAGGTGGTCGCGCCCATCAGCACCTCGAAGTCCTTCTCGGGTGACGCCTTGAGCCAGCCGAGGTACTCCGGCCCCTCCAGTCCCCACCAGCCCGGCCACCCCTGCGCCGCGGCGTACCCGTCGAGGGAGGTGATCAGGTCGACCAACAGTTCGGGCATGGCTCTCGTCCTCTCGTGTCCGCTGCGGAGGTGACTCGCCGTGTTCCGCCTGCGCCCACGACCCGGTCGAAGACCGGGCCTTCCAGCCATGGTGCCGCCGGGCGGCATCCGGCAGTGCATTCGGTGCGGGCCGATCCCGGGTGAGCGACGACACCGGGCCGCGGCGCGGCATGGGCTCGATACTGGAGGGGTGAGCTGGCCGACGAGACCGATGCCGTGGTGGCCCGCCCTCGTCGCCGCGGTGGTGCTGCCGGCGCTGCTCGCCTCGTGTGCCTCCAGCACCGATGACCCTGTCGCTGGTTCCGCGACGCCGTCACACACCTACAGCGCGGGCCCGGTCTCGCACGAGTACCGGCCGGGTCTGGCCGCCTTCCCGCACCTTCCGCAGGGCGTCACCTCGGCCCCCGTGGTCGTCATGATCCCCGGTGGGGGCTGGCAGACCGCCGACCCGACCGGCCTCGAGCCGTTGGCCGCCGCCCTCGCGAGCCGGGGCATCGTGGCGATGCCGGTCGTCATCCGCGCCAATGCGGACGGCGTCGTCTACCCGGCCCCGGTCGAGGACGTCGTCTGCGCGCTCGCCGACGGTGTCGCCACCGCTCGCGAGGCCGGCATCGAGCCCACCCGGGTCGTGCTGCTCGGCCACTCCTCGGGCGCCCACCTGTCCGCCGTGACCACCCTCGACCCCCAGCGTTACACCCCGACGTGCGACGACCCGGTCGTCGCGGCCGACGCGCTGGTCGGGCTGGCCGGGCCCTACGACATCCGCAACTTCTCGGGTGCTGCGGAGAACCTCTTCGCCGACGACGCGAGCGACGCGACGTGGGACGGCGCCAACCCGGTGCTGCTTGCCGGGCAGCGCCCCGAGGTGCCGGTGCTGCTGCTGCACGGCGGCGCCGACGAGCTGGTCGCGCCGCAGTTCAGCACCGACTTCGCCAACGCGCTACGTGCCGGTGGGCACCCGGTGACCCTCGACGTCATCCCCGGCGTGAACCACGGCGAGGTCTACTCCGCCGCCGTTGCAGCCGCCCCGGTCGCCGACTGGCTGGCCGGCCTGCCGCGCTGACGTCCCCGGCACGCCGGGAAGGGCGGGGAGCAGCTCGCCGGCATCCGCACCTCGCTCGGGCTACCGCCTGGTAGGTGCACGGATCACCTCACCTACCAGGCGGTAGGCGAGGTTTCCTGCGGGCGCAGGTGCACCGGCATCCGCACCTCGCTCGGGCTACCGCCTGGTAGGTGCACGGATCACCTCACCTACCAGGCGGTAGGCGAGGTCACCACGGGTCGCGCGGCGGAATTTGTCAGGGCTCAGCGGGCGCGCACCATGACGTCGCGCTCGCCGGTGGTGTCCTCGATCTCGTGCTCGGCGTGGGTGAGCAGGTGGTCGGCCAGCCGGCGCAGCGCCCGCGCGACCGCCACCTCGTCACCGATGTGCGCGACCTCGGCATCCCGCCCGCCACGATGGCTGGTGCCGAGAGCGGTGAGCGCCTGCGCCGAGTCGGCGAGCAGCGCGACGGTGGCGGTGGTGTCGTCGCCCTGCTCGAAGATGGTCACCCGCACCGACCACTCGCGAAGCGTCCCCAGCTCGGGTCGGGCAACGACCTCCTCGTGGTGCACGGACACTGACTCGGTCACCCGCAGCACCGCTCCGGGGCCGGGGAACATCGTGCTGGTGTGCCCGTCCTCCCAGCGCACGACGTAGGGCGGCCCGCCCTCGAAGCCGCGGGCCTCGAGCACCTCCCCGGACCGGGTGGGCTGGTCGACCAGCTCGCCCGCCAGGATGATGTGGTCTCCGGGGGTAGCCCTCATGGCTGCTCCTCACACGCGTCGTCACCGTGCCAGGGAAGCGCCGGGGCGGTGGCGGCGGCTCCGGAACTCGATCCCGATTCTCCTCCTCGCAGCGCTGCTGCACAGCCCGGACCGGGTGGCGCGCGTCACGCCTGCCCGCCCTCGCCGGGCACGAGCGGGCCGGGCTAGTCTGCGGCCCGGGCATCGCGCGACCCGATGGATGCCGTGCCACCCCGTCCGCACCGAAGGAGGCCGCCGAGCATGCGCCGACCGGACCTGACCGTGCTCGCCATCCCGGCCTTCGTCGGCGCCATGGCGGCGGAGGTGCTGTGGCAGCGCCGCAACCCGGCGCCGGCCGGCACCACCCGGGCGGGTGACTACGAGGCGGCCGACACCCTCGCCAGCCTGACCATGGGCGTCGGCAGCCTGGTCGCACCGTTCGTCTCCGCCCGACTGCTCGACCCCGTCACCCCGGGCCGGGGCCGCTGGGCCAAGGTGCTGATGGGCGTCGCCGTCGGCGCCTCGGCCGCCACCACGGTCGCCGACGTCGTACGTCGCCGCCGCGAGGAGGGTGCCCTGCCGGACGCCGGCACCATCCCGGCAGCCGACCCGCGCGCCCGGCGCACCGGCCCGGATGCCGTGCCGCACCCTCGTGACGCGCCCCTGGCCCGGCGCGTCACGGGTGCCACCGCGGTGGCCGCCGTCGCCTCCACCGCGCTCACCGTCGCGACGACCTGGTCGGCGCAGACCAGTGGCACCCGGCTGTTCGGCCTCACCACGCGCGACCTCGGCACCGGACTGGCGGCCAACGCTGTCGCGATCCTCGGCTGGGACGCCATCTACTACTGGAACCACCGGTTCAACCACGAGAGCCGCTGGCTGTGGGCGATGCACGTGGTTCACCACAGCAGCGAGCGCTACAACCTGTCGACGGCACTGCGCCAGCCGGTGGCGGAGGGCCTGACGATGAGCGTGCCCTACGGCCTGCTCGCCCTGGCGGGGGTGCGACCGAGCGTCATCGAGAACGCCCGCGCGCTCAACCTCATCTACCAGTTCTGGATCCACACCGAGGCCGTGCAGTCGATCGGCTGGCTCGAGAACGTGCTCAACACGCCCTCGCACCACCGGGTTCACCACGGCGTGAACCGGCAGTACCTCGACCGCAACCACGGCAGCATCCTGATCCTGTGGGACCGCCTCTTCGGTACCTTCGAGCGCGAGGACGAGCGAGTGGTCTACGGCCTGACCACCAACATCGACACCTACAACCCGGTCACCATCGCCACCCACGAGTGGCGCGACATCGCCCGTGACGTGGCCGGCGCCGCGACCTGGGCGGAGCGCTGGTCGTTCCTGCTGCGCGGCCCCGGCTGGGCGTACGACCGTCGAGCGGTGTCTCGTGCACCACGAACCGGCTTTCGCGCCGGGACCACCGCAATAGCCTGAGCGCGAGGCCGACGCCGGTCGCGCCTCGTCACCTGCGATGGAGCACCCGTGCAGATCCCCGAGAACGTGTTCGTGGTCACCGGCGGGGCCAGCGGCATCGGTCGCGAGGTCGTGCTGGCCCTGCTCGCGCGCGGCGGCCGGGTCGCCGCCGTCGACCTGAGCCGGGCCGGTCTGGACGGGACGGCCGAGCTGGCCACCACGGCATCCACCGACCGGCTCAGCACCCACGTCGTCGACCTCACCGACCGGGATGCCGTGGGGGCGCTGCCCGAGGCGGTGCGCGAGGCCCACGGCCGCGTGGACGGGCTGGTCAACGTGGCCGGCATCATCCAGCCGTTCGTGACATTCGCCGACCTCGAGTACTCGCAGATGGAGAAGGTGCTCGCGGTCAACCTATGGGGGGTCATCCACACCTGCAAGGCGTTCCTGCCTCACCTCGTGGCGCGGCGCGAGGCGTGCATCGTCAACGTCTCGAGCATGGGTGCGCTGGCGCCCGTCCCCGGCCAGACGATGTACGGGGCCAGCAAGGCCGCGGTCAAGCTGTTCACCGAGGGGCTGTACTCCGAGCTGCGCTCGACCAGCGTTGCCGTCACCGTGGTGTTCCCCGGTGGTGTCGACACCGGCATCGCGCAGAACTCGGGCGTGGCCATCCCGGGCATGGATGCCGCCCCGAGCGACCTGGCGGCCAGCATGACCAGCGCGCCGGAGGCCGCCCGGCAGATCGTGCAGGGCATCGAGAAGGGCAGCTACCGCGTGGTCATCGGCAAGGACGCCCACGGGCTCGACCGGCTCTCGCGGTTCTCGCCCCAGCGCGCCACCGATCTCATCGCGAAGAAGATGGCCTCGCTCCTGGCCACCTGAGTCGGCACACTGGGCCGATGGCGAAGCCCTACACCGTGACTCGGACGACCACCGTCAACGCACCGGCGCAGCGCGTGCACGCGCTCGTCAACGACTTCCACGAGTGGCAGCAGTGGTCGCCGTGGGAGGGACTCGACCCGCAGATGCGGCGCACCTACACCGGGCCGGATGCCGGGGTCGGCGCCGCCTACGCCTGGGAGGGGAACCGCAAGGCCGGCAAGGGCGACATGACCATCACTGGCGACACTCCTGAGCGCCTCGACGTCGACCTGCACTTCGAGAAGCCGTTCAAGCAGCACAACCTGTTCGCCTTCCTGCTCACCCCGGTCGACGAGACGACCACGACGGTCGAGTGGCGGATGGACGGCGAGCTGAGCGGCATGACGCAGCTGTTCTCGATGGTGAAGTCGATGGACTCCCTCATCGGGCCGGACTTCGAGAGGGGACTGACCCAACTCAAGCGGGCCGCCGAATCCGGTTGACCTGCAGGGCCGTTCGGGCGGCGGCGTGGGATCAGTCAGGCGATCCAGGTGCGGGTGGCGCCGAGCACCCGCTCACCGTCGAGGTCGGCGAGCGACATGCCGACGAAGGCCGTCGCGCCGGCGGAGGTCTGCCAGCGGAAGGCGTAGGACGTCGCGGTGGCGCAGGCCGCGATGGCGGCGCCGGCATCCGCCGAGCTCTGGGCGTTGTCGAACGCGCCCTGGGTGCGGGCGAGGTAGGCGGCAAACAGCTCGGCGTACGGGTCGTCGGTGGCGCCCGGGCGCTGCACGTTGGCGACGAAGTCGGAGGCCACGGCTGCCGGCTCGATGACGCTGACCCAGACGCCGAACCGCTCCGCGACCACGGCCAGGGACTGCATGAACCCCTCGACCGCGAACTTGGCCCCGCAGTAGGCGTCCGCGAAGGGCTGCCCCACGGCACCCCCCACGCTGGTCACCGTGACCACCCGCCCGTGCCCGTGCTCGCGCATCCCGGGCAGCACGAGCTTGGTGAGCGCGACGACGCCGAGGTAGTTGACCTCGAGCTGGTCGCGCACGGTGTCCATGTCGAGCTGCTCGGCGGTGCCGACGCAGCCTCGCCCGGCGTTGTTGACCAGCACGTCGATCCGCCCGTGGTCGCTCAGCACCTCCTCGACGCAGGCGGCTGCCCCCACAGCATCGGTGACGTCGAGGGTGCGCACCTCGAGCTGCACGCCGGCGGCATCCGCGGCCTCGAGCAATGCTGTGGAGCGCCCGGTGTCCCGCATCGTCGCCACCACGGTGAGTCCGGCGCGGGCGAGCTCGACGGCGGCCACCAGACCCATCCCGCTCGAGGTGCCGGTGACGAGGGCGATGTCGGGCATGGCGGCCTGCCTTCTGGTCGGTGGGTGTCGAGGTGGGGCGTCCCGGCTCACCGTATGCCCGTTGGGCGGGTGCCGGAACGGTGCCGACCGTGGTTCGACACCGGTCGGTGCGGGCGCCTGGGACCGGCGCCCCCGCGGTTAGGCTCCCCGGGTGGGCCACCCCTCGTCACCCGAGCTCCTCACCCTGCATGCCGTGCGCGTGACGGGGATGACGGATGCCGCCGCGATCGCGCACCGCACCGGGCTCGCCCGCGAGGTGGTCGAGGACCTGCTGCTCGACGACGAGGCCCGGGGGTGGGTGCAGCGCGTCGCCTTCGCCGACCTCGCCGGGTGGTCGCTCACCGAGACCGGCCGGCTCGAGGGTGAGCGGCGCGTCGCCGACGAGCTCGCCCGCACGGGCACCCGGCCCGCCGTCGAGCGGGTGCACGACACCTTCGCCCGGCTCAACGAGCGGTTCTTGCTCACCTTGACCCGCTGGCAGATCCGACCGCAGCCGTGGGACCGGCTCGCGGCCAACGACCACGACGACCCGGTCTGGGACGGCCGGGTGCTCGACGAGCTGGCGTCCTACCGCCGCCGGCTCGGCCCGCTGTCCGCCGAGCTCACCGCGGCACTCGAACGGTTCGCCGGCTACGACGAGCGGTACGCCGCCGCGCTCGCTCGCGCCGAGGCCGGCCAACCGCGCTGGGTCGACGGGGCCGGGATCGACTCGTGCCACACGGTGTGGATCCAGCTGCACGAGGACCTGCTGTCGACGTTGGGGCTCGACCGGAGCACCGTCGGCTGATCACCGGGTCACGGATGACGCGCCTGCTGCTCAACCGGCGCCACCCTCGCGGACGCGCTCGTCCACAAGCCCTTCCACCCGCCCTTCCACCCGCTCGCTCTCCCGCCCGCTGACGGCAGAGAGCCAGGCCAGCAGTACCAGACCGCCGAGCACGCCGGGCAGCAGGGGCCCGGCACCGGGAACGACGTCGGGCAGCGGCCACGGGCCGACCACGTCGTTGAGGACGGCGGCCGCGCCCGCGACAGCGGTGCCGGCCACCACGGCGCCGGGCACCTCGTGCGAGTGCCACAGGGCGATGGTCGTGACCAGGAGGTGCACCCCGAGCACCAGGAGCGCGAGCGACCAGTCGGCCCGGAAGCCGGCCACGCCGTCGCCTCCGGGCCAGAGCAGCCGGCCGGCCGCGGCGGCGAGGAGCACGGCGTACCCGGCTCGGCTGACCAGGGCGGCGTAGGCGCAGGAGTGCGCGCGCTCGTGCAGCACCCGGTACAGGCCCCACCCGACGACGACCTCGAGGGCCGCGACGACCACGAATCCGACACCGACGCCCAGCCGCGTGGCGGAAGCGTCGGCGGTGTCGAGCAACGCGGTCGCCGGGATCGACAGCACGGTGACCGCGACGAGCGAGCCGGCCGCCATGAGCGCCGCGCGACGACGCTCGGTGGATGCCGGTCGGCTGCTGGACCGGGGCGGCCGGGCCGTCTGGGCTGGCCGTGCGCGTCCCGCCGGCCGCGCGGGTCCCGCCGGCCGTGCGGGTCGGGCGGGTCGCGTCACGGCGCGGGCGGGACGGGTCCGGGAGGTCGTGGTCGTCATCCCGCCAGCGTGGCCGTGCCGGGTCGGTGCGGTCTGTCCGGTACGACCCTGAGTCGACCCGGACCACACCCGGACCACACCCCCCGGGACCACACCCCCCGGACCACACATCCGCACCACATCTGGACCGTCACCCGGACCACTTCCGGGCCCGTCCCGGCGAGCACGGCATCCGACGCCCACGCTGTCGCCGTTGGCGCATCCCGGGCCCGCGGCCCCGGAACGCCTCGTCGCGGCCGACGCCGCGCTGGCTGGCATCAGCGCGCCGACCGGACCTCCGGTTCGTGCGGCGCCCGTCGAAGGAGCCACCCGTGTCGTCCGTCGTCATCGCCGTGCTGGCAATCGCCGTCTACCTGCTGATCGCCGAAGGCGCGCACCCTGCGGCCGGTGCTCGCCGTCGGTTGCCTGCTCGTGGGGTTCGCTGAGGAGCTCGGCACCCGCGGCCTGGTGCTCGTCGGCGCGCGCGGGTCGGGGTTCGGCGAGCCTGCTGCCGCGGTCGGTCTGGTGTACCTGACCGGCATCGTCGCGCTCAGGTTCGTCGCTGCGGGCTGATCGCACCGCACCGCCAGACGGGATGGTCGCGCAGCGCCCGCGCAGCCGCGGGCGCAGCCCCACCACCTGCGAGAAGTTCGCCGGATCGTCGAGCTGCGGGTCTGGTCAGAGCACCCCCTGCGGGTGGAGTATCCAACCCATGTCTCCGATGCGCTTCGACCGCCGCTCCGCACTCAAGGGCCTCGCCGCCGGCACCGCGGCGCTCGCCGTCCCCCGGGTCTTCGACCCCACTGCCGCCGCCGCCCCCGCGGCCAAGGGCATCTTCGGCTACGGCGTCGCCAGCGGTGACCCCACCGGTACCTCCGTCATGCTGTGGACCCGAGCCACACCACCCAACCGCCGCGGCGAGCCGGTGGCGACCCCCGGCAGCGGTCTCGGCAAGCCCCTCGAGGTGCGGTGGGAGGTGGCGCGCGACGAGGACTTCCGGCACGTGGTGGCCAAGGGCAAGGTGCGCACCTCGGCCGGCAGCGACCACACCGTCAAGGTCGACGTGCGCGGGCTGAAGCCCTACACCCGCTACCACTACCGCTTCGAGAGCCGCGGCGAGCGCAGCCCGGTGGGGCACACCCGCACCGCCCCTGACGTGGCCGGCGAGGTGCATGCCCTGCGGTTCGCCCTGGTCAGCTGCAGCAACTACACCGGTGGCTACTTCACGGCCTATCGGGCCATCGCGCGGCGCGACGACCTCGACCTCGTGCTGCACGTGGGTGACTACATCTACGAGTACGGCAACGGCGCCGACCGCTACGGCCCCGACGCCCTGGTCGGCGTCCGTGACGGGAAGCCCGACACCGAGACCATCGACCTCGAGGGCTACCGGCTGCGGCACGCCCTGCACAAGGCTGACCCCGACGCGCAGGCGGCGCACCGGGCGCTGCCCTGGATCACGATCTTCGACGACCACGAGGTGGCCAACAACGCCTGGGCCAACGGGGCCGAGAACCACCAGGCCGACGAGGGCGCCTACCTCGAGCGCCGCGCGCAGGCGATGCAGGCGTACCTGGAGTGGATGCCGTTCCGCATGCCCGACCAGTCGGTGCCCCACCAGGGCACGCGCTTCTTCAAGCGATTCAGCTTCGGCGCCCTGGGCGACCTGTCGATCCTCGAGACCCGGCAGAACCGCAGCCAGCAGGTGACCGTGCCGGGTGTGCCGTTCGACGGGTTCGTGCCGGTGGGCGTCAACCCGACGATCGACGCCATCATCGCCTCGCCCGCCCGGCACCTGCCCGAGCCCGAGCAGATGACCTGGCTCAAGGACGGTGTCGCGCGCCAGGGCAAGCCATGGCACCTGCTCGGCAACCAGGTGATGATCGCGCCGGTGCTCTACCCCGGGGCGGCGCTGGGCGCGCCGGGCCTCACGTTCGTGAACGCCGACCAGTGGGACGGCTACGCCGCCGACCGCGCGAGCCTGCTCGGCCACCTCGCCGCCCAGCCCGACGCGGCGGGCGACGTGGTCGTGCTCACCGGCGACATCCACGCGTCGTTCTCGTGCGAGATCCCGGTGTCCGCCACGCCGGGATCGGCGGCCTACGACTCCGCGGCCGTCGAGTTCGTGTGCCCCTCGGTCACCAGCGACGGCTTCTTCGAGGTGCTGGGTGGTACGCCGCAGCTCGCCGGCCAGCCGCCGGAGGTCGTCGTCGCCGTGACGAAGCAGGCGATCGGCGCCGCGCAGCAGCTCAACCCGTGGCTGAAGTACATCGACGGCGTCAGTCACGGTTTCGTCGTCATCGACGTCACGCCCGAGCGGGTGCAGGCCGACTACCACCACACGCCGGTGCCCAGCAGCGCCGCGCCCGACCCGCGGGTCGACCCGGCCGTCGTGCCCACCTACGCGCGCAGCCTGCAGACGCTGGCGGGCACCCACCAGCTGACCACGGCATCCGGACCCGTGGGCGCGCGCAGCGACGAGCCGGCGACGATGGGCCACCACCACTGACCGCGCTGCCACCGACCGCTCTGCCACTGACCGCAGCCGCCGACCCCAGCGCAACTGTCGGCGCCGCGAACCCGCACCACCAAACGCGTGACAGCGGCGGCGGTGGGCGGTGGAATGGGGCCATGCCCCAGAAGATGGCCCTGCGTGCCTACATCGACCAGCTGCGCACCGAGGGATACACGGTGCGCGACGACCACGGCGACGACCCGGTGCTCATCACGCCCGATGGCAAGGCGGTCGAGACCTGGCGCGCGGACTACCCCTACGACGAGCTGATGTCCCGCAACAGCTACGAGGTCGAGAAGTACCTGCTGCAGATCGAGCTGCTGAAGTTCCAGTACTGGACCATCGACACCGGGGCCAAGCACGTCGTCGTCTTCGAGGGCCGCGACGCCGCCGGCAAGGGCGGCACCATCAAGCGGTTCACCGAGCACCTGAACCCGCGGGCCCTGCGGGTCGTCGCGCTGACCAAGCCGACGTCGACCGAGGGCGGGCAGTGGTACTTCCAGCGCTACGTGAACCACCTGCCGACCGCCGGCGAGATCGTGCTGTTCGACCGCTCCTGGTACAACCGGGCCGGGGTGGAGCGGGTGATGGGCTTCTGCACCGACGAGGAGTACTCGGTGTTCATGGGGCACGCTCCGATGTTCGAGCGGATGCTCGTCGACTCGGGAACCACGGTGACCAAGCTGTGGTTCTCGGTGACCCAGGACGAGCAGCGCACCCGGTTCGCGATCCGGCAGATCGACCCGGTGCGGCGTTGGAAGCTGTCACCGATGGACCTCGAGAGCCTGGACCGGTGGGATGCCTACACCTCCGCGAAGGAGGCGATGTTCGAGCACACCGACAAGCGCTACGCCCCCTGGATCACGGTCAAGAGCAACGACAAGAAGCGGGCCCGGGTCAACGCGCTGCGGGCCTTCCTGCACCAGTTCGACTACGCCGACAAGGACCCCGAGGTGGTCTTCGCCCCGGACCCGAAGGTCGTCGGGCGCGCCAAGCACACCACCGGTGACTGACGTCAGGGGCGCCGGCAAACACCGGTAAGCCTTTGGAGGAGAGCTGGGTTCGCAGTGCCCGCGACGGTGCTCAGGCGGCGTTCTCGTCGGGTTGGTGGATGCCGAAGAGGTTCCCCTCGGGGTCGACGAAGTAGCCCTGCCACGCCATCCCGGGCAGCGCCACCTTCGGCAGGGCCACCTGCCCACCGGCGGACTCGATCACCGCCGCGGTGGCGTCGTAGTCCTCGACGCCCATCGTCAGGATGGCGGCGTTGGTGCCCGACCCCACGCCGGCCGCTGGCGCCGGCCGCGCCATCAGGCCGCCGTCGATGCCGGGCCCGGCCGGGTCGCCGGTGTGCACGCCCCAGTAGGGCGAGCCGGTGACGGCGGACCAGTCGTCGTAGGTCCAGCCGAACACGTCGGCGTAGAAGGTCTTGGCGCGCTCGAGGTCGTCGGCCTGGATCTCGAAGTGGATGGGACGGGACATGTGGGTCCTCCTCGCTCGGGTTCCCCCAGACTGGCACGCGGCGCCGACAGAGGGCAGGGCCGCGCACGACGGCATCCGGGGCCGCCTCGCCGGCAGCGCGTCAGCCGAGCCGGTCGTGCGCGTGGCGGCGGTGCAGCTCGGTGAGGAGCTCACCCTGCCGGCGCCTGGCCGAGCGTTCGCGCGGGCCGGCGGTACGGCATCCGCGGAGCACGTCCTCGGTGTCGGCCAGCTCGGCGATGAGGTCTCTGATGGAGGGGTGCTGGGTCGTCGCCATGTCCTCTACGGTCGTGCGGTGGCCTCGGTACTGCCTCGGTCACCACTGTGGGATCGCTGTCAGGTTGCGTCGACGCCGTTCAGGGGTTGTCGACGGACGTGCGCTGCTTGGCGGCGACGTAGTCGGCGAGGCGGCGGTCGGCATCGTCACCGAAGAGGATCTGCGCGACCTCGGTGAGCCCCGGCGAGCCGAGGATGTCGCGGTCACTCACCACCAGGTCGATCTTGCTGCGGCGCCGCATGAAGTCGTCGAGGGTCACGACCATCTCGTGCTCGGCCGCCGTGTAGAGCTCGGCGCGCAGGTAGTCGGTGGAGCCCATGACGTCCTCGCCCATGGTGGGGTCGGCCCGCACCATCTCGAGCAGGTCGAAGGCGCGGCGGCCGTAGCGCCGCCAGAGCCGGTCGCTGAGCGGCTCGACCTCGGGGCGGGTGCGCAGCGCGTCGAGGCGCATCAGCCGGGCCTGGCGATAGAACTCCTTGCGGGTCGCCTTCGCCGGCTCGCCGTACCAGTTGCGCAGGTCCTTCTCGAGCGGGATGCCGAGCGCCTCCACCTGCTCGGCGACCTCCTCGCCGACGTTGAGGCAGTCGGTGAGCTTGCCGCCGAAGACGGTGACGACGGAGCGTGCGGTGTCGCGCTCGATCTCGTGCTTGCGGCTCAGCGAGGTCCAGTCGGCATCCTTCTGGTCGCCACCCTCGGCCTTGACCACGAGCGGGCGCACGCCGGAGCGCTCGGCGATGACGTCGTCGGCGGTCAGCGGTTCGGGCAGGTCGAGCCGGGCGTTGATCTGGCCGAGGAGGAAGTCGCGGTCCTCGTCGGTGACGTGGGTGAAGGGTGTGTCGATGCGGGTGTCGGTGGTGCCGATGACCGACCGGTGGCCCATCGGGATCACGTAGAACAGCCGCTGGGTGTCGTCGAAGAAGGCGAGCACCCGGTCGTGCCGGGTGGTGGTGAGGCGGGGGACGACGAGGTGGATGCCCTTGGAGTAGACGATGCGGTGCTGGGTCGCCAGGCCCCACGAGGTGTTGAGCTGGTCGACGAACGGGCCCACGGCGTTGACGACCACCCGGGCGCTGGTGGTGACCTCGTCACCGGAGTCGGTGTCGCGCAGCCGGCACACCCAGCGGTCGCCGACCCGCTCGGCGGAGACCAGCTCGACGTAGTTCGCGACCGCGGCGCCCGCCTCGATCGCGGAGCGGACGAAGGAGAAGACGAAGCGGGAGTCGTTGTCGACGAGGTAGGCGTCCTGGTACTGCACGGCGCCCCGGGCGGTGCCGGTGTTGATGACCGGCTCGACCTCCTCGACCTGCTCGGCGTTGTAGACCTTCGGGGGCTTGGTGCCGAAGAGGCCGATGCCCCAGTAGGCCGTTGCCCCCAGCGCCGCGAACCACGGGTGGTAGGGGGCGGTGCTGTCGAGGGTCGCCAGGAAGGAGATCTCCTTGATGTTGTCGGGGTAGGCCTTCATCAGGCGGTTGCGGGAGCGGCACAGCCCGAAGACCAGGGGCAGCTCGTAGTGCTCGAGGTACTTGAAGCCGCCCCACACCAGGTTGCTCGACTCCTGGCTCGTGAAGCCCCCGAAGTCGCCCCGGTCGATCAGTGCCACGGAGGCCCCGCGGCCGGCCAGGGCCGCGGCCGAGACCGCCCCGTTGATGCCGGCTCCGACGACGAGGACGTCGAAGAACCCACCGTCGATTCGTGCGATGTTGGCGTGCCGCAACGTCATGGGTCCAGCCTCCCACCTCACCCTGCGCGTTCCGCCACGGGTGTGACGTCTGCGGTCCCGTGGTCCTCGAGTGGTTGACCCGGTCTAACGTTAGTGACTAACATTTGTGGCATGGGACGGAAGGAACGCACCCGCGAGGCGCTGCTCGAGGCGGCTCTCGAGCTGTTCGGCGAGCAGGGGTACGACGCCACGACGACGGCTGCCATCGCGCGGCGTGCGGGGGTCAGCGAGATGACCCTCTTCCGCCACTTCGCGACCAAGGACGCCCTGCTCGTGGACGACCCGTACGACCCCCTGATCGGTGAAGCCATCAGCGCACGGCCGATCGGCGAACGGCCGCTGACGGCGACGGTGCGCGGCGTTCGGGACGCGTGGGGCGCCATCCCGGAGCCGGCCACCGACGAGGTGCGCGAGCGGCTGCAGGTCGTGGCGGCGACTCCGTCGCTCGCCGGCGCGCTCGCCAGGAGCAGCCGGCAGACCGAGGAGGCGATCACCGATGCCCTGTGCGGGCGGGGGGCGTCGACGTCGCAGGCGCGGGTCGTCGCTGCCGCCGTCGTGGCCGGGCTCAACGCCGCGCTGCTCGACTGGTCACGCAGCGCGGACCCCGACCTGGGCGGTGCCGTGATGACGGCACTCGACGCCTTGGGTGACCCGTCGTGAGCGTTCTCGAGCTGCGGCGGGTGAGCCGGGTGTTCCGTGGTGGGGCCGGTGTGCGCGAGCTGGACCTGGTGCTCGCGCCGGGCGAGATCGTCGCGCTGGTCGGCCTCAACGGTGCGGGCAAGTCGACCCTGATGCGGCTGGCGCTCGGGATGCTGCGCCAGGACTCCGGCGAGGTCCTGCTCGACGGCCGGCCGTTGGGCCGGGCGCCGCGGGCGACCTGGTGCCGGGTGGGTCACCTGGTCGAGGTCCCGCTGGCCTACCCGGAGCTCAGCGCACGGCAGAACCTTGTGCTCTCGGCCCGACTGCACGGGGCCGGCGCGTCGTGCGTCGAGACAGCGATCGAGCAGTGGAAGCTCACCGCCTACGCGGAGCGCCGGGTGCGCCGGCTGTCGCTGGGCAACCGGCAGCGGGTCGGCCTGGCGGCCGCGCTGCAGCACGGGCCGCGGCTCGTCGTGCTCGACGAGCCGACGAACGCGCTCGACCCGGCAGGGGTGCTCGTCCTGCGCGATGCGCTGCTGCGGCGCGCGGCCGAGGGCGCCGGCGTGCTCGTCAGCAGCCACCACCTCGACGAGGTCGCCCGCATCGCGCACCGGATCGTCATGGTGAACGGTGGCCGGCTGATCGGTGAGCTGTCGCCGGACAGCACCGACCTCGAACGAACCTTCTTCGAGCACGTGCGCCTCGACGACGAGCGTCGGGAGGTGATGGCATGAACGTGGCCGTACGGGTCGAGGCGCTCAAGCTCACCAGGTCGCCCGTGGGGATCGTCGGGTCGGCCGCGATCGTCCTCGGCATCGGAACCCTGTGCGCGGTGATCATGGCGGCCTTGGCGTCGGGCGACCCGCAGCTCGTCGCCAAGCTGGGCCCGGATGCCAGCCGGGACTGGCCGGGTCTGGTGGGGACGGCCGCCCAGATCAGCGGGGCGGGCGGGCTGCTCGCCTTCGGGGTGGTGGCGGCGTGGCTGTTCGGCCGGGAGTTCAGCGACGGCACGGTCACGGGGCTGTTCGGGTTGCCCGTGGGTCGCGGCACCATCGCGGCCGCCAAGCTGGCGGTCTACGCGGCGTGGGGGACGGCGGTGAGTGGCGCGGTGGTCGCGGTCGTGCTGCTGCTCGGCCTCGTGCTGGGGTTCGGCGCGCCGGCCCCGGCGGACTGGGGGGCGCTCGGCCGCCTGCTGGTGCTGGGAGTGCTGAGTTCGGGCGTGGCCGTGCCCACCGCGTGGGTCGCCACCATCACCCGGTCGCTGCTCGGCGGGGTCTCGGTGGCGATCGGGCTGGTCGTCGTGGCCCAGGTCGGCGTGCTGGCCGGTGGGGGCGGCTGGCTGCCGCTGGCCGCTCCCGCGCTGTGGGCGGTCTCGGGCGGGACGGCGGTGTCGGCCGTCCAGCTCTGCGGAGCTGTGGTGTTCGCCCTGGTCGCCGCCACCGCGACCACCTGGTCGTGGCACCGGCTCCAGCTCGACCGCTGAGGTGGGCCCGAGCGCGCCAGTTGGGTGGTGGGATGCCGCCGCCGGGCTGGGTTGGTGGCGCGCCCTCGCACGGGCAGCTCAGGGCTCAGAAGGCCGCATGGGCGACTCAGGACTCAGAAGGGCGGCTCGTCACCGTCGCCGCTGCGATCGTCACAGCGGCGGTGCCTGCTGGTGCGGTGGCCCGGCGGATGGGGCAATGCCTGCGCGAGGACGAAGTGGTCGGCTCGCGGGCGGTGCGCATGGGGTCGGTGTACGTCGACGGTGAGGTGGGTGCGGCGGCTGGTGGCCGGGAGCGACGCGCTCCGCAGCGTGGCGGCGCGAGTCAGGTCGGCGGTGGTGATGGCGGCGGCGCGGTGCTCGAGCGTGAACTCCAGCCCGCTGTGCAGGTCGCCGATCCGCCCGAGGAGGTCGTACATCGTCCTGGATCCGCCATCACTCGCGGGGTCGGGCGCGGGGTGCTCCCCGGTGTCTGTGAGCTGGGCCGGCCGCTCTGAAGTCATCGCCGCGTCGGGGTGGGCGTCCAGACCAGAGGGACCGCAAGGAGCTGGCAGGACGACGGCGTGTAGTGCGTCGACGGCCGAGGTGGTGCGGACCCGGCCGGTGGGGTCGGTCCAGGTGCAGGTGCCGTCGACGGCGAGCCGCACAGTCCACCCGAGCCGCTGCTTGACGCGGTGGTGCCGGCGACACAGGCAGATCAGGTTGCCCGCGTGGGTGGGCCCGTTGGGCCAGGGTCTGACGTGGTCGAGGTCGCAGAACCGGGCGTTGACGTGGCAGCCGGGGAACCGGCAGCGCCCGTCGCGCTGCTTGACGAGCGCGACCACGGTGGCGGGTGGTCGGTAGGCTACTGCTTCCGGTGGACCCGAGGAGTGCGCCGGTGTGGGGGTGGCAGGCTGCGGTGACGGTCTGTGACTCCACGGCCCTGCCCACGATCTCGAGGAACCCGCGGGTGACGAACACCGGCTGCGCGATGCCGCTGACGGCCACCTCGACCAGGTCGTCCGGGGACGGCATGGATGACGCGCCGCTGGCGCTGCGGGAAGCATCGGCGTCCGCGGCACCCGCGGTCAGAGCCTCGGTGGCCGACAGCGCCTGGCCCCCGGTACCGCGCGGCACTCGGCTCTCGGCAAGGTGCGGCGTCCGGCCCTCTCGAGCGCACTGCACTTGACCGTCGGCGGCATCCATGGGGTCGGCGGTGGCGGTGGCGGTGGCAGGCACCGCGCCCTCGGCGGCGTCGGTCGGGGTTGCTTCGTCGTCGCCACCCATGGATGCCGCCGGGACGGTGAGGGTGAGGACGGTGGTGATGGTGGCCGACCCGGTGACGAGGTCGATGAGCGCCTGGGCGCGGGCTCGCTCGATCCGCGGGCAGGTGCCGTCGGCCCGCAGCTGCTGTGCGCGGGCGTCGATGGCGGCCCAGGCGCGGGCGGCATCCTCACTCGGGAAGGTGCCTTCCCACTGGTCAACACCGGGCTCCTGCGCAGAGCGACGCAGCCCGCACTGCTCGCGGGCTCGGGTCGCCCGCTGGCGCACCAGGTCTGGGCTGATCTTCGCCAGCACCCGCCGGCATCGGCCGCGCAGCTGCGGCCCGGTCTCGTGGTCGAAGTAGCCCTCCAGCGAGTGCACGACCGCGGCGGCGACCTCTGGTGGTGCTTGTTCGAGCTCGTCGGCAAGGACGCCCGCACGGTATGAGTCCAACCGTCCGCTGGCCATCGCCTCGTGCAGGGCGCCCAGCCCCGTTGCAGCGGACGACCCAGCCGGGCCGTCAGCAGCCAGGCGTACCGCGGCGCGCACCCGGTTCTCGGCGTGAACGCCCGAGACGTTCAAGGCCCCCGACACGAGTGCCGGTCCGTCGAGCGCCACATGACCCGCGGCGCGATGCATCTCGACGACGGTGCCGTCCTCAAGCACCTCTTCCTCGATGGAGCACACAGCCACGATCGCCTCGTCCTGCACCGCGGACGCCGCGTTGATCACCCGCTGAGCGCTCGCCACCACCTCCGCCCACTCGGCGCGCCTTCCGGCCACTGCGCTGGGACGTGTCGCGCTCGTCAGGCCGGACTCCGCCGCACCCAGCACGCGGAGCAGCGCAGCCGGCATTGCGATTGGTGCTACTACCGGCGTCGTCGCCTGATGCATGCTGCCCCCGTCCCCTTGTCGTCGATCCTATCGATCGTTCCGCAATCATACAAGTGTTCGAGGAAACCAATTTCGTTGTTGTCCAGTTCACTTCGGGCAGGTTGGCCAACTCTTCAGGCGGGCTGGTCCCCTTCGAGCGCCGACGCCGGTCGGCCGATACGACGTCGTCCGGAGCTCTGAGTGACAGAAGGGGGCGGGGTGGCTGTGCCGGTCCCGTGCCCCTTCCCTGCGCGACGCTCAGCCGCACTTCAGGAATCGGTCGCAAGGGCGGCAGCCAAGCCCGTGAGATGTCGCTGCCGCAGGTCTCGACCGATCGGCTGGGGCCCAGACCGGAAGTCTTTCGTTCGCGAGACGGAGCCCGTCGCTGTCAAGGGCGAGCGAGAACCCGTGGCACGGCGCCCGCGCACGCTCCCTATCCGGCCGTCGGACGGCCGGCCGGCTACGGGGTGACGCTCACCCCGGTGAGCTCCTCGCTGCGCTCCCAGAGCAGGGCGGCCAAGGTCTCGTCCTGGGCCAGGGTGCTCAGCTTCGCCTCACCGACCGGGCCGCGGGTCTCGCGGAAGCCGGTGGGGCCGGAGTAGGAGCCGGGAGCCGCCTGGGTGGCAGCGTAGAGAATCGCCTCGGCGCCCTTCTCGGGGCTCGGGAACAGCAGGCGAACGCCCCACTGGCCGATGGTGCCGATGACGGGGATCGAGCCCAGCCCGTCGGGGCTGGCGACCAGGTTCGTGGCCGAGACGCCGGGGTGGGCGGCGGTCGAGGTGAGCTTCGAGCCGGAAGCCGTGGCGCGCCGCTGCAGCTCGAGCGCGAAGAGCAGGTTGGCCAGCTTCGAGCGGCCGTAGGTCGTGTTGGGGTTGTAGCCCTCCGCCGGGTTGCCCTCGACCACCTTGCCGTCTCCGCTGTGGTGCGCGATCGAGGCGACGGTGGTGACCCGGGGGTCGGGGGCCTGGAGCAGGTGCGGCATCAGCAGGCCGGTCAGCGCGAAGTGGCCGAGGTGGTTGGTGCCGAACTGCAGCTCGAAGCCGTCGGTGGTCTCGCGTCGTCGTGGCGGGGCCATGACTCCCGCGTTGTTGACCAGCAGGTCGAGCGGCCCGTCGAAGCGGTCGGCCAGGGCGTGCACCGATGCCTGCGAGGCGAGGTCGAGCTGCTCCACGCGCACCGCGCCCGGCACGCCGATGCCGCGGATCCGCGCGGCGGCGGCCTCACCGGCAGCCGTGTTGCGCACCGCCAGCACGACGTCGGCGCCGTGCCGGGCCAGCTCGCGGGCTTCGACGAGGCCGATGCCGGAGTTGGCGCCGGTGACCAGTGCCGTGATTCCGGACAGGTCGCCGATCTGGTCGGGGGTCCAGCGCATGGGGTCTCCTCGGTGGCGCGGGGGCGGAGCACCAGTATCCGTCGGCCGCGCGGCCCCGGATGACGCGGGGTGGGTGGGTTAGACGGGGTGGGCTCGCGGGCGGGTTGTCGTCGGCGGTCGATGGGCTCAGAAGCCGGCGTACCGGGCGACCCGCGCGGCGAGATCCGGATCGGCGCGCAGGGTGCGGCCGTCGAGCGCGGCGATGAGCGCGGGTCCGCGGCCTGACGAGACCAGCCACACGGCATCCGCGGTGAACAGGTGTTCGACGGGCACGAGCTCGTAGCGGGTCGCGTGCCCGTCGGCCCGCGCCGCCGTGAAGATCGCTGCCACGGTGAGCGACTCGAGGATGCCGGTGCCGCCGGTCGGGGTGCTGAGCAGGGCGCCGTCGCGGGCGACGAGCAGGCCGGCCGTCGGGCCGTCGAGGGCGTAGCCGTCGGTGGAGGTGAAGACGACGTCGTCGGCCTCGCGGCGTCTTGCCTCGCGGGTCGCGGCGGCGTGCACGACGTACGACAGCGTCTTGACCCCGCCGAGGAGCCACGGTGCGTCGGTGAAGGCGTCGCTCGGGTGGCCCCGGCTCAGGGTGACTGCGGTGATGGTGCGCGGGGGTCCCCCATCGCCGGCCCGGTTGGCCAGCGCCGGGCCTCGGTGGGTGATCGTGACGAGCGCCGTTGGGCCGGAATCCGCCCGCCACTCGCGGCCGCGGGTCAGCAGCAGCTTGAGCACCGCCTCGCCGGGGGTCGACCATGCGGCGACCGCCTCCGCGACCAGGCGGCGCCACTGCTCACGCGATGGGTTGTCGAGGTCCATCGTGCGAGCGGAGGCGGCGAGCCGGTCGAGGTGGCCGTCGAGGTCGACCACCGCGGCGTGGCCGGTGTGGGCGGTCACGACCCGGGCGGAGTCGAAGCAGCCGTCGCCCCGGGTGAGGCCGAGGTCGTCAGCGGCGACCACCGGCTCGTCGGTGTCCACGACACCGCGGCCGAGCACGGCGACCAGCTGCACCACCTCGCTCATGCCCTCAGGCTCTCACCTGACGGTCACGCCCGTAGGGGGCTACGGTGCGGGGAGGACCAGCGAACGGCCGAGAGGGGCGCGAGCGACGTGCGAGTGGCGGTGATGTCGACCTGCATCGGGGATGCGATGTTCCCGGATGCCGTGCGCGCGACGGTGCGCGTGTTGCGCCGACTGGGGTGCGACGTCGACGTGCCGGAGGCGCAGACCTGTTGCGGACAGCCGATGGTCAACACCGGCTACCTCGACGAGGCGGTGCCGTTGGTCCGCAACTTCGTGTCGGCGTTCGAGGGCTACGAGCACGTGGTGGTGCCGTCGGGGTCGTGCGCGGGGTCGGTACGTCACCAGCACTCGTTGATCGCGGCCCGGTCGGGGGATGCTGAGTTGGCGGATGCGGTGTCGCGCACCGCGCCGCGCACGTGGGAGTTGAGCGAGTTCCTGGTCGACGTGCTGGGGGTGGTCGACGTGGGGGCGTCGTTCCCGCACCGGGTGACGTACCACCCGACGTGCCACTCGCTGCGGATGCTGCGGGTGGGGGACCGGCCGGAGCGGTTGTTGGCGGCGGTGGCGGGGATCGACCTGGTGCCGTTGCCGCGGGCGCAGGAGTGTTGCGGCTTCGGGGGGACGTTCGCGGTGAAGAACTCCGAGACGTCGGTGGCGATGGGTTCGGACAAGGCCTCGCACGTGCGCTCGACGGGGGCGGAGGTGTTGGTGGCCAGTGACTCCTCGTGCCTGATGCACGTGGGTGGGCTGCTCTCCCGGGGCCGGGCCGGCATCCGCACGATGCACCTGGCCGAGGTGCTGGCGGCGACGGCCGACGACCCGGCGGAAGTGAGCCGGTCATGAGCGCGGCACCGGAGCACGCCACGTTTCTCGGGATGCCGCCGTTCCCGGTGGCGGCCCGGGCGGCGCTGGCCGACACCCAGCTGCGGCGCAACCTGGCCCACGCGACGGGCACGATCCGGGCCAAGAGGGCCTCGGTGGTGGCCGAGGTCGACGACTGGGAGTCGCTGCGGCAGCGGGCGGCTGGGATCAAGGACGCCACCCTGGCGAACCTCGACGAGCACCTGCTCACCCTCGAGGCGTCGCTGACCGCGGCCGGGGCGACGGTGCACTGGGCGCGCGATGCCGCGGACGCGTGCGCGGTGGTCGCGGACGTGGCGAAGGGGCACGGCATCCGCGAGGTCGTGAAGGTCAAGTCCATGGCGACCCAGGAGATCGAGCTCAACGAAGCGCTTGCCGCGCAGGGCATCTCAGCGTGGGAGACCGACCTGGCCGAGCTGATCGTGCAGCTGGGTGAGGACCTGCCCTCGCACATCCTGGTGCCGGCGATCCACCGCAACCGCTCCGAGATCCGCGACATCTTCAACCACAAGATGGCTGCCGCCGGGCGGCCGGCCCCCGAGGGGCTGACGAACGACCCGGCCGAGCTGGCGGGTGCGGCGCGGCTGCACCTGCGCGAGAAGTTCCTCTCGACGAAGATGGCCGTCTCCGGTGCGAACTTCGCGGTGGCGGAGTCGGGCACGCTGGTGGTGGTGGAGTCCGAGGGGAACGGCCGGATGTGCCTGACCTTGCCCGAGGTGCTGGTGACGGTGGTCGGCATCGAGAAGCTGGTGCCGACCTGGGCCGAGCTCGACGTGTTCCTGCGGCTGCTGCCGCGCTCGTCGACCGGTGAGCGGATGAACCCCTACACCTCCACCTGGTCGGGGGTCACGCCCGGTGACGGGCCGCAGGAGGTTCATGTGGTGCTGCTCGACAACGGTCGCACCCGTGCGCTGGCCGACGAGGTGGGGCGGCAGGCGCTGCGCTGCATCCGCTGCTCGGCGTGCCTGAACTCGTGCCCGGTGTACGAGCGGGTCGGTGGGCACGCCTACGGCTCGGTCTACCCGGGCCCGATCGGGGCCATCCTCAACCCGCTGCTCAAGGGGGTGGGCACCGACAAGCAGGTCGACTCGCTGCCGTTCGCCTCGAGCCTGTGCGGGGCCTGCGCCGACGTGTGCCCCGTCGCGATCGACATCCCCGGCATCCTCGTCCACCTCAGAACCCAAGTCGTCGACGCCCACCGCGGCGACACCGTCCCCAAGGCCGAAGCCGTGGCCATGCGCGCCGCCGCCTGGGGGCTGGGCGATGCCGCCCGGATGGGGTTGGGAGAGCGTGCCGCCGGGCTGCTCGGCCGATTCGGCCGCGGCCGTGGGATGCCCGGTGGCCGCACCGCCCTGGGCTGGCTGCCCTGGCCCGGCACCCGCTGGACCAGCGCCCGCGACCTCCCCCTGCCACCGACCGAGTCGTTCCGGCAGTGGTGGAAACGAGTGGGCCGCGACGAGGGACAGTCATGAAGGCCCGCGACGACGTGCTCGCCGCCGTCCGCGCCGCCCTGGCGCCCGGCCGTTCAGTGGGGCCCGACACCCCGTACGCCGGCGACGCCGGCGTCACCGCGGGCGATGCGTCACCCGGTGCAACGGCATCCGAACCGCCGCTGGAATCCGTCGACGCTACGCCGCCGGCCACTGATCGAGCCGCCATGCTGGACCTGTTCGCCGAACGCGTCGCCGACTACCGCGCCACCGTGACCCGCTGCGCGGCAGCCGGTCTCAAGGCAACCGTCGCGGCAGCCCTCGACCGCGCGGCATCCGTCGTCGTGCCCCCCGGGCTCGACGTCGACATCCCGGGCGCCACCGTCGACGACGGGCTGAGCCACGCCGAGCTCGACGCCACCGCCGCTGTGGTCACCACCGCCGCCGTCGGCATCGCCGAGACCGGCACCGTCATCCTCGACCACGGCCCCGGCCAGGGCCGGCGCGTCATCACCCTGCTGCCCGACCTGCACGTCTGCATCGTGCGTGAGCACCAGGTCGTCCCCGACGTGCCCGACGCCTTCCCCCGCCTGGACCCCCACCGCCCTCAGACCTGGATCAGCGGACCCTCGGCCACCAGCGACATCGAGCTCAGCCGCGTCGAAGGCGTGCACGGCCCACGACACCTCCACGTCATCCTCGTCACCGACTGACGAACAGCACCGGCCGTCCCCGCTGTGACCTTTTGGTCGATCTGGGGACACCGGCGGACCGACGAGCGTCCCTCGTGTGACCAATTGGTCGATCTGGGGACACCGGCGGACCGACGAGCGTCCCTCGTGTGACCTATTGGTCGATCTGGGGACACCGGCGGACCGACGAGCGTCCCTCGTGTGACCTATTGGTCGATTCGGGGACGGGTCAAGAGCCGGGGGTCAGCGTCTCGGAGCCTGGGGCACCCTCTCGTTCGGCGAGGTTGCGCAGGATGCAGAACTCGTTCCCCTCGGGGTCGGCCAGGATCACCCAGCCGGTGCCGGGGCCGTACTGCCCGCGGTGGTCGGCGACCTCGACGGCGCCGTGCTCGAGCAACCGGGCGAGCTCGTCGTCACGGCTGCCCTCGACCGGCTCGAGGTCGAGGTGGATGCGGTTCTTGCCCGACTTGCCCTCCGGCACCTCGATGAAGAGCAGCTTGTGGCCGCCGTCGCGGCGGATGATCATGCACTCCTCGTGGCCTGGGAGGTTGGGGTCGCCCTCGACGTCGACGTAGTCGAGCACCCCCTTCCACCACTCGGAGAGCGTGTACGCGTCGCGGCAGTCGATGGTCGTGTGGGACACCCGTGCAGTCATCCCACAACCCTGCCACTGCGATCTGCCCCGAGGCCATCGCAATGGCGCGCTGCCTGCACCAGTCGCGCGCCGATCAGATGATGATCGCAGCCCGGATGCCGTCCGAGAACACCTCCGGTGGGTCCGGCAACCAGCGCGCCTCACCTGTGGCCCGCCGGTGCGCCGACCAGGCGACGGCGCAGGCGTCGAGCACGTCGTCGGGTGCGTAGCCGGTGCCCTTCAGCACCGAGGGACCCGCGACCCCGGCCGCGGCCAGCGCCGCCAACCGGGCCTGCTGTCCCTCGGCGGTTCGCTTGCTGGGGAGCGGGCCGCCGGCCATCGTCGCGAACGACACCTCGGGGTGCACCTCGACGACGTCGACCGTCGGGCGGCTGTGCAGCCACGTGTCGACCTCGAGGATCTTGGCCCGCAGCGCGAACGCCTGGGCCCCGACCCCCTGCCCGCTGAGGCCGCGGTTCACGGCATCCGCGGCCGCGCGGTCGGTGGCGAGGTAGGCCGGGCGGGTCAGGGTGGTGAACACCGAGCTGGCCCGACCCGGGAGCTGGCGGCGCGCGAGCACATCGGCCTGCCGGATCGACCTGTCCGGCAACCCGATCGGGATGTCGATGCCCACCACCTGCACGTCGACCTCCGCCCGCACCGCCTCGACGAGCGCCTCGATCGTGGGGGCGACGACCACCCGCGGTCGCGGCGCCCCCGGCACCAACAGGGCCCCCACCCAGCCCCCCGGGCACCCGTCGACGCCCAGCACCGGCACGGTCACTTCGATCGGCGCCAACGCCACCGGGGATGCCGTCGCCGTCGCTGCGGATGCCGTCGCGCACGCGCCGGCAGGACGCAACCCGTCGAGCGCGCCCAGCACCAGGTCGAGCGTCACCTCGAACTCGTTTCCGAAGGAGTAGCCCGGCTGCATGGCGCGGCCTTCGGCGAAGGCGGTGAAGTGGGGGTACGTGGCCCGCACCTCCGGCCCGAGGATCTCGGCCCCCAGGGCGGCCAGGTCGGCCTCCCCCTCGAACGGCAGGCTGACCTCCTGCGCCATGAACCCGTAGAGGTGGGCGTCGAGCAGGGCGAAGGCGGTACCGGAGGCCACGAGTGAGAAGCCCTGCACTGCAAGGCAGCCCAACACAGCGTCGTGGTGGCGGATGCTTTCCGGTCCGGGTGACCGGCGCGAGTCCATCAACCCGACTGCCCAGCGGTGCCGCAGCAGCACCTGTCGCCCCGACACCGAACGGGCTCGCAGCTCGGCCCGCCAGTCCGCGCCGACAACGGGGAGATGCAGCTCACCGAACACTGCGTCGACCATCGCGTCGAGCAGCGCCTCCTTGCCGGCGACGTGGTGGTAGAGCGACATCGCCTCCACGCCGAGCCGCCCGGCCAGCGCCCGCATCGACAGGGCCGCCAGCCCCTCCTCGTCGGCGAGGCGCATGGCCTCGTCGACGACCCGCGTGCGGCTCAGCGGTGGGCGGGCGAGCGGCATCCGGGCTCCTGGAGGGTCGTGGCGAAGGGGGGTTGCGACATCTTACGGTGTAAGGCTACGGTGAGCAGCACCCACTCGGACTTACAGTGTAAGGAGACCCCATGCAGGCCATCGTCCAGGACTCGTACGGCAGCACCGACCGACTGCGCCTCGAGGAGGTGCCCGACCCCGTCGCCGGCCCCGGCGAGGTGCTGGCGCGCGTCGGCGCAGCCGGCGTGGACCGGGGCACGTGGCACCTCATGACCGGCCGGCCGCTCGCCGCCCGGCTGGCGCTGGGCCTGCGGGCGCCGAAGGTCCGCATCGTGGGTCGCGACGTGGCCGGCACCGTGGTGGCCCTGGGCGAGGGGGTCACCGAGTACGCCGTCGGGGATGCCGTGTACGGCACGGCCCGCGGGTCCTTCGCCGAGCTCGCCGTCGTGCCCCTCACCCGGCTGGCCCGGCGGCCGGCGAACCTGTCGGTCGAGGAGTCCGCGGCCGTGCCGGTGTCGGCACTGACGGCGTTCCAGGCCGTGCGCGCCGGCGGGGTGCAGGCCGGCGACCGGGTGCTCGTCATCGGAGCGTCGGGCGGGGTCGGGTCGTATGCCGTGCAGCTCGCTGTCGACCTCGGTGCTCGGGTCACCGGGGTCTGCGGGCCGGCCAAGGCCGACCTGGTGCGCAGCCTCGGCGCCGAGCAGGTCGTCGACCACAGCACCACGCCGCTCGAGACCCTCGGCGAACGGTTCGACGTCGTGCTCGACATCGCGGGCCACCGCCGGGTGCGCCTGCTGCGCAGCCTGGTCACCGAGCGCGGCTGCCTGGTGATCGTGGGCAGCGAGAACGAGGGCCGGTGGCTCGGGGGGCTGCAGCGTGGGATGGGCGCGGCACTGCTGTCACCCTTCGTGAAGCAGCGGCTGGTGATGCTGATGGCCTCCGAGGACGGCGCCGACCTGGCCGCGCTCACCGAGGTGATCGAGCGCGGCGGGGTGCGCCCGGCGCTGGAGCGCACCTTCCCCCTGGCGCAGGCGCCGGCAGCCATCGACCACGTCAGCGGAGGTCACGCCCGCGGCAAGGTCGTCGTCACCGTCGGCTGAGCCCGGGGAGGCGGATGTCCCTCGTGTGACCAATTGGTCGATCTGAGGACGGGGAACCACTGCGGCGGGTGCTCAGCTGATCGCCGGAGCAGCCACCTCGGCAGTCAGCTCGTCCACGGGCAGCGACTCCAGGAGGTAGGCGACGGCATCCGCGGCGGTCCAGCCCTGCGGGTGGCGCCGGCTGAGCTCCTCCACCCCGGCGAGGTCCTCGCCGAGGGTGACCAGTGGCGCCTCGTCGTAGCCGTCCTTGCGGTGCTGCCCCAGGCCGATGGTGGCCGTGAGCCCGTTGCACAGGCACTTGCGGCCCTCGGTGTCCTCGGCCGCGCCGCCCTTCTTCACGAACATGTGCACCGGCTCGCCGGCGCAGCGGAAGCCGACCGTGCCGTCGGCCCGCTCGTACGGCTGGCGCAGGTACGACAGGTCGCACAGCCGCTCGCGCGACTCGTACACCTCGGCCGAGCTGACCGTGCCCTCGAGCTGGACCACCTTGAACGGGAAACCGGTCGGGCTGGCCCGGGGGTCGTTGCGCACGGTGAGGTCACCGGCCCGCAGCTGCTCGAGCGCCAGGTCGCGGGCAGCATCCGTGAGCCCCGACTCCGCGCACAGCGCGAACAAAGTGCCCACCTGCACCCCGACCGCACCTGCCGCCACCGCGGCGGCGACCTGGTCGGGCGTGCCGTAGGCGCCGGCCATCCAGAACGGCAGGCCGAGCGCAGCCATCTTCGAGACGTCGGCCTCGTCGCGGGCGCCGTAGACCGGCGATCCGTGCTCGTCGAGCTGCATCTTCCCGCGCGGCGGGGCCGAGTGGCCGCCGGCCGGGGGGCGCTCGACGACGAACCCGTCGGGGCGGATCTCGGGGTCGCGGTGCAGGTAGGAGGCGAGCTGGTCGAGCGAGACGATCGCCAGGAAGTCGGGGCGGTTCAGCGGCGGCAGGTCGGCACCGAGCAGGTCGCGCGGGTCGGCCTCGACGAACCGGTGGGTCGTGCTGCCGGCGACGTCGACCGGGATGCGGCCGACCTCGCCCGCCGCGAGCGAGCGGAGCAGCTGCGGCACCTCGCGCGGGATGCCGGCGCCCATCACCACGTAGTCGACGTCGCCGAGCATCGCCCCGAGCAGGGCGGTGGGGGTCGCGAGCTGGATCTTCTCGAGGCAGTTGATGCCGACGACGCCGTCGTGCCCCTCCTTGGCGAGCCAGACCTCGGCGAAGTTGCCCACCAGGGCGAGCTCCTGGCCGGCGCGCACGGTGCTGAGCGTCAGCTTGGGCAGCGGCTTGTAGGGCACGTCGGCGCTGCGGCCGCCCTCGACGAAGTAGGTGTCGAGCACCCGCTGCGCCATGGCCGGGCTGGGGAACTGGGCCAGCGCGCGGCGGTAGTGGCCGCCCTCGTCGCCGTCCTGCAGGCGGCGGGCGAGCACGGCATCCATGGCGGTGCCGGACACGACCCCGAGGTGACCGGCGCGGGAGACCTCGCGGGCCAGGCGCCACCCGGAGACGGCCACGCCCATTCCGCCCTGGATGATCGCGGGGCGGGCTCGGGCCGGGGCTCCGGCGTCGCTGGAGGCGGTCTCGGCGGGAGTCGCGGCCATGGGTGCCACCTTCGTCTTAGGGTAACCTACGTTCGCGTAAGTTTCGGTACCGTAAGTTACGGTAGCGTAGGTTCGCCTCGGCTGTCACTTCCGTCCGGATGCCGTCCCAGGACCCGAGCGCCGACGCCCACAGGCCGCGAGCGCGGAGATGGTCGCCTGGGCAACCACCTCCGCACTCACAGCGAGCTGGGGACGAGGGCTAGCGGGACGCCCCCTCGTGAACCGCTCGTGGGGCACCCCCCTTGACTCAGGTGCCGATGAGCACACGGTGTTGCCGACGACCGGGCGCGAGATGCCGAGGTGCTCCATCCTCGCGGTCAGCCGCGGCAGGGCGGCTCGACGACGAGGTCGACAGGATGAGCAGGAACTCGCGGGCGGGGTAGCGGAACAGCATGAAGATGCTCATGCCGGCCAAGCCCTTGCCGCTCGAGCTACCGCCCGGTAGATGTACCGATCACTCGACCTACCACGCGGTAGCTGGCGTCGCGGCGTCGGCCGCCCTCCCGGCACCCACTCCTGGCTCTGGCTACCGCTTGGTAGGTGCACCGATCACTCGACCTACCAGGCGGTAGCTGGCGTCGCGGCGTCGGCGGGAGTTGTCTGCGGCGACGCGTCTCAGCGGAGTGGGGCGGCCGCCCGCACCAGCCGCACCGCGTCGCCCGGCCGCAGCTGGGCGGCCCGGTCGCAGGCGGATGCCGAGAGCACCCCGACCACGGGGTAGCCGCCGGTCACGGGGTGGTCGGCGAGGAAGAGCACCGGCTCGCCGCCGGGTGGCACCTGCACGGCACCACGCACCATCCCCTCGCTGGGCAGCTCGACGTCACGCCAGGCCGCTACCCGCTGCACGGGGGAGCCGGCCAGCCGCACCCCGGCCCGGTCGCTGTCCGCGGACACCACGCGGTCCCTCCCGAGCAGGCCGCCCAGCCCGGTGGCCCAGCCGCCGACCCAGGCGGCGCGCGGGCCGGGCAACACCTCGAGCGCCACCGGGTCACCGGTGCCCGAGGGTTGGTGCGGGGCATGGTCGACGGTGGGGAAGCTCCGGCCCGGTGGCCCCACCGGCAGCACGTCGCCCACCCGCACCGGCGGCGGCCCTAGCCGCGACAAGGTGTCGGTGGATCGCGAGCCGAGCACCGGCGGCACGTCGATGCCCCCGCGCACGGTGAGGTAGGTGCGCAGGCCCGTGACCGGCATCCCGAGGGTGAGGGTGGCGCCGTCGGGGACGTCGACCAAGCTCGCGTGGGCGACCGGGCGGCCGTCGACAGTCGCGAGCGCGGGGGCGCCGGTGAGGGCGACGGTGACCCGCCCGTGGGCTCGCAGGGTGAGGCCCCCGAGCAGCACCTCGAGGGCGGCGCGACCGGGGGCGTGGCCGACGAGCCGGGCGCCCAGGCGGTAGGAGCCGCGGTCGGCGGCGCCCGAGCGCCCCACCCCGACGGCCGCCAGGCCCGGCCGGCCCTCGTCCTCCACGAGCACGAGCGGCCCGGTGCTGAGCACCTCGAGGCCGGGGCTCATGTCGCGGCTGCCGTGTCGACGAAGCGCACGGTGGTGCCGGGCCGCAGGAGGGCGGGTGGCTCGCGGTCGATGTCCCAGAGCACGGCGTCGGTGGTGCCGAGCAGCTGCCAGCCGCCTGGGGAGGAGCGGGGGTAGACGCCGGAGAACTCGCCGGCCAGCCCCACCGAACCGGCAGCCACCGACGGGCGTGGCCGCTCGCGGCGGGGGACGTGCAGCCGCGGGTCGCCGCCGACGAGGTAGGCGAAGCCGGGCGCGAAGCCGCCGAACGCCACCCGCCAGGGCGTGCCGGTGTGCGCTTCGATCACCTCGGTGGGGGTCAACCCGGTGTGGGCGGCGACGTCGTCGAGGTCCGGGCCGTCGTAGCGCACCACGATCTCGACCTCGTGCGACCTGGGTGCGGTTCCGGGTACCGGATCACCCCTCAAACCACCGACAACTCGCACGAAGTCGGAGGCTGTGCGCGGGTCGGCGGACGCGGGACCCGCTCGCTCGGCTGCAACCGCGGTCAGCTCGACCACGGCCCGGCGCAGGGCCGCCAGGTCGGCGCCGTCGCGGGTCAGCAGCAGCACCGTGCGGGCCGCGGGCACCACGTCGGTCACGTCCTGCCAGGGCGAGGTTCCGAGCTCGGCCGTGGGGCCGGCCGCTGCTTCGACGGCTCCGCGCACCGCGGCATCCAGCACCAGGACGGCATCGAGGTCGGCCACCTCGAGGAGCAGGCCCTCGTCGCCGACCGGCAGCACGTCGACGGCCAACCCGCCCGCCTCGGACGGACCACCCGGCACCGGATGCCGGCCGCGCCCGGTCACGGAGCCGCAGGTGCGAACGGCGTGATCGTCACGCCGGCCGCCTCGAGCCTGGCCCGCACGGCACGGGCCAGCTCGACGGCCCCGGGGGTGTCCCCGTGGGTGCACACCGAGCGGGCCGGCACCGCGATGAGCGTGCCATCGACCGCCAACAGCGTTCCCTCGGAGGCGATTCGGAGCACTCGCTCGGCCACCTCGGCCGGGTCGTGGAGCAGGGCGCGAGGGTGCGAGCGCGGCACCAGCCGGCCGTCAGCGGCATACCCGCGGTCAGCGAACGCCTCGGCCACGACCGGCAGCCCGGCGGACTCCGCGACTCGCAACAGCACCGAACCCGGCTGTCCGAGAAGGGGAAGCGACGGGTCGTAGGCGGCCACGGCATCCACGACGGCTTGTGCCTGCAGCTCGTCGACCGCAGCGGTGTTGTAGAGCGCGCCGTGCGGCTTCACATAGGCGACGCGGGTTCCGGCCACCCGGCACATCGCCTCGAGCGCGCCGAGCTGGTAGAGCACGTCGGCGGTGAGGTCGGCGGCGTCCATGTCGATGCGGCGCCGTCCGAAGCCGGCGAGGTCGCGGTACCCCACCTGTGCGCCGACGACGACCCCCCGGGTGGCGGCGGCGGCCACGGTCCGGCGGATGGTGGTGGCGTCGCCGGCATGGAAGCCGCACGCGACGTTCGCGCTGGTGACGACGTCGAGCATCGCCTCGTCGTCGCCGAGCACCCAGGCGCCGAACGACTCGCCGAGGTCAGCGTTGAGGTCGATCCGCACGCTCATGCCCCGAACGCTAGCCCGGCAGCGAGTCAGCGACACGCCTGGACGCACGAACCGCCGCCCGGATGCCGGACGGCGGTTCGTGGGGTTGCGCCCGAGGGCGCAGAAGGAGGCTTGGGTCAGCCGATGACGGTGATGTTCGCCGCCTGCGGGCCCTTCGCGCCCTGCTGGGTCTCGTACTCGACCTTGGCGTTCTCGTCGAGCGAACGGTAGCCGTTGCTGTTGATCGCCGAGTAGTGGGCGAAGACGTCGGCGGAGCCGTCGTCGGGGGCGATGAAGCCGAAGCCCTTGTCGGCGTTGAACCACTTCACGGTGCCAGTAGCCATGGGAGGCCTACTTTCTGAGTAGGAACGCCCCGCTTGTCGGGGAGATCCGCGTTGGTGATGCCTGGAATACCTCTGCTCAGAAAGTGCTCAGTCCCGGCGGGACGTTCTGCCACTACTTCACAACGGAAAGCTCAACAACTGCGGCCAGCCTAGCGGTCGTTCGCCGGGATCGCCGCATCAGGGACGGGCGATCTCGCGGATGCCGGATCGGCGCTGCCGTGGAAGCCCCTCGGGGCGTCGGCCGCTGCCACCTACGCTGTCGCCATGGACGAGCCGAATGCCGGTGCCGCACCCGTGCGCGCCGCCGACCACCCGCTGGCTTCGGCGAAGTACGTCGCGCTGACCACCTTCCGCCGCACCGGCGCCCCCGTCACCACTCCGGTGTGGTGCGCGCCGTCGCTCGACGAGCCGGGGTCGTTCGCCGTCATCACGGTCGACGACACCGGGAAGACCAAGCGGCTGGCGCACACCGACACCGTCGAGCTGCAGGCCTGCGACATGCGCGGCAGGGTGGCGCCCGGCACCCCCACCTTCGGCGGCACCGCCCGGGTCGTGCGGGATGCCGCTGACGTCGCCTCGGTGCGCCGCGCGGTGGTCGCGAAGTACGGGCTGCTGGCCCGGATGTCCGACCTCACCGACCCGCTCGCCTCGCTGGTGGGCCGCAAGCGGGCCGGGCGGGCCGGCATCCTCGTCGTGGCCGAGCCGGTGCCGAAAGCCTGATCGCCACGAGGCTTCAGGGACGCGGCTGGTTCGAGGTGATGCACGGACGCCGTGGCTCAGGACAACACCTCGACTCAGGGCGTGGTGGCCGCACCTCCGGGGGGCGCGGTCCCGAGGTCTCGGGCCTTGCGGTCAGCGAACCGGGTGATGGCCTCCTGGCTGGCCCCGAAGATGGCGGCGACCATGGCGAACCCCGCCAGGGTGCTCGTGGTGGCGGTGCTCAGGTTCGCCGCACCCCCTCCTGGCCGCACCTCCATCGTCGCCCCGTGGCACCGCCGCTGGTGGATGCTGACTCCTACTTCACACTCTCGAACCCGCAGGTCAGCGGCATCCCAGCGGCGTAGCAGGCCCGCTCAGCCGGATGCCGCGACGAGCCGGCCGAGGGAGAGCCGGGCAAACGGGGCGTAGCCCACCGCCACCGGCCACAGGGCGTGCATGACCAGCCAGGCCCGGCTGCCGCCGACGTGGCCGGACCCCGGCCCGGCGGGGACGACGCCGTGGTCGAGGGACACCCGCAGCGGGCCGGACCGCACGCTCCACGACCAGGTGCGGGCCGCGTGGTCGACCGCGTCGATGCGGAACACCGCGACCACCCCGCCGACGCCGGTGACCCGACCGGTCGTGCCCGGGCGCACCACGGCATCCGGGTAGTCGACCTCGCGCAGGTACGGGCTCCAGGTGGGCCAGAGCTCCGGCCGGGTGTAACGCGCCCACACCTCCTCGGGCGAGGGGCAGCCGGTAGCCGACAGGGGCAGGCTGCCCGAGAGCGCCGTGGAGAACCGCATGCGACCAGTGTCGCAACGCCGGGGGGCCGGGCGGCTGCCACACACCGGTCGCCGCGTGCTGTCGAGACTCCCGGCGATACTGGCGTGGTGAGCCGGGCGAGGCAGGACTTCGAGGAGTTCGTCGAGGCACGCTGGCACGAGCTGTACGCGGTCGCGACGGTCACCACGGGCGACGCGAGCAGCGCCGCCCGGGCCACGGCATCCGCGCTGGCGACGCTGGCCCGGCGCTGGGACGACGCCACCGGCTCCGGGGCGCCGACAGGAGCCGCCCGGGTCGAGGTGCTCAGGGCCGCGCTCTCGACGGCCGGGGATGCCGTCGCGCCCGCCCGCGATGACGCCACCCCCGAGGACCGGGTCGAGCACGCCGGGATCGAGGAGGACCGGGCCCGGGTCGCGATGAGGGCAGCGCTTGCGCGGGCTGCGCCGACCGCCCGCGCCGCCCTGTCCGTGCGGCAGTGGTGGGACGAGGGGCCCGACCTGGTTGCCGCCGTCGCCCGCGCCGACCTCGCCGAGGTGCGCTCCGGGCTGGCCTCCCTCGAGCACCGGCTGGCCGCCGCGCACGCTGCAGCCCTCGGCCGGGACGAGCACGAGCTCGGGTGGCTGCTGCCGGCCGCCGTCGCCGACACCCTCGAGCACGCGGTCGACAGTGCGCCCGTGGCCGACCCGGTCGGCCTCGTCGACGCCGCAGGCGGCCGGGCCACCCGACGACACCGCATCCACACGGCGGTCGTGTGCGCTGCCCTGGTGCTCGCCGTGGGGGCGGTCACCGCCGTCGCGTGGCCCGGTCCTGACGCCGCCGTACCCGCCACATCCGCCACCCGGTCTGTCCCGGCGCGCGACGACCCGTCCTGGGCGGCCGTGAGCAGCTGGCACCCCCGCGGCCCGCTCGTCGACGACCCCACGGTCGCCTTGATCGCCACCAAAGCCCGCCAGGCCGACCCCGCGGCGAGGCTGCTCTACGCCGGGCGGGTCGGCGACACCCTCGCGGTGGTCATGAGCGGCTCGAGCCCGGGGGAGCCGAACCTGCCGGCGGGGGTGCCGGGCCCCGCCCTCGGTGAGGGCTTCTACGCCGATCAGTCCTTCCTCCGGCTGTGGACGGCCGCCGCGTCGCTCGGCCCGGCCGCGCTGGTACCCACGACGATCAAGGGCGAGCCCACATCGCGTACCGGTGACCTGGTCGCCCTGAGCATCGACCAGCACACGGCGGGGGCTCCCCCCACGGTGCTCGTCCTGACCCGCCCGAGGGTCACCGACGCCCTCGTCATCACCGGTGCCCTGCCGCAGCCCGACGGCAGCGTGAGGCCCGTGGTCGTCAGCCTCCCGCTGGTCGACGGCGTCTCCACCTTCGGCCCGACCAGGGTCGGCTACACCCCGCAGGTCGCTGTCGAGAACTACCGCGGCCCTCCCGCGGGTGCGTTGAGCAACTCCTACCTGCTGCCCTCGAGCGGGTCGCCGGACCAGCTGGCGGTCGCGCAGCGCATCCTCGTGTCGGGCGTCACCGGCCACCGTCCGGACAGCCTGGCGACCACGTCGGTGCTCGAGGCGTTGGTGCCCGCCTCGGCGGTCGACCCCAACTACGTCGGCACCTACCCCGACTTCGTCGGCACCCACCCCGAGCCCCTGCGCGTCACCGTCGTCAGCACGACCACCCGCGACGGGGCCCGGGTGCGCACCAGCCGCCTGGCCGGGTCGACCGACAAGGCGCCGTGGACCTACCTCGAGCGGCTGGCCGCTGTACCGGCCACCGACCCGCACGCCCTCCTCCCGCTCCCCACCCGCAAGGACGCCGGCTTCGTGGCGATCGCGCCCGACGGCGCCGTGGCCGAGCTCGTGACGCGCGACGGTCGGGTGCGCGACAGCGCCACGATCCGGGATGGCCTGGCCACGCTCACCTCCGCCGAGGACCCCCAGGGCACCGCCTTCCGGCTGCGGGTGCGGGCGCCCGACGGGCACATCGTGTACGACGCGGTGCCGCCACAGCCGTTCGAGATGCTCGACAGCGGCGCCGCGGCACACTGAGCGACCGGCAGCCGTACCGAGATTGACCTATTGGTCGATTCCGGGACGGGGTGCCGGGGCAGCTTCGACCGATTGATCGATGTCGGCACGAGGCCGGGGTGGCTCCGGTGAACCCACCCCGGGGCAACGTTGACCTGTTGGTCGATGGTGACCCGGTCGAATTCGCCCGTCTCGGGTTTGTCAAAGGTTCTGGTTGCTCGCACCCGCAGGGGTAGCGTTGGGTCGTGAGCCTGCTCCGCACCGACCGGTCCTGGCGTGAAGAGGTGCGCCACCGCGTGCCCGTGCGCTACCTGCCCCAGACGACGCCCGACCACCTGCGGGGCACCTGGCGAGACGCCAAGCCGGCCCGCATCGAGGCGTCGCTGGCCGCCGCGTTGCGCCGCCCCACCCACGGCTGGCTGGTCGCCGCGGCATCCGCCGACGTGCCGCCCGGTCGCACCCTGGTGCGCACCGTCGCCGGCCGCGAGGTCGTGCTCTGGCGGGGGGTCGACGGCTCGGCCCATGCCGGGCCCGGCGCCTGCCCGCACCTCGGCGCCCGGCTCGATGCGTGCGACGTCGTCGACGGCACGGTCCTGTGCCGGTGGCACGGGATGCCGCTCGACGACGACCAGCCCGCCTGGCGCACCTACGCCGCGCACGACGACGGCATCCTGTTCTGGGTGCGGGTCGGCGAGGTCGAGGAGGGCGTCGAGCCCACCGACCGGCCGGTGCTCGCCACCCGCCCGCCGCTCGAGGAGTCCCTCGCGTCGGTCGTCTCGCTGCCGACCGACTGCGAGCCGCGCGACATCGTCCAGAACCGCCTCGACCCCTGGCACGGCGCGTGGCTGCACCCCTATGCCTTCAGCGACCTGACCGTCGACGATGACGCGTCCACCGACGACCTGCTCGTGCTCGACGTCGCCTACCGCCTCGGCCGCTACTTCGCCGTTCCGGTGCGGGCCGAGTTCGCCTGCCCCGACTCGCACACCATCGTCATGACGATCACCGACGGCGAGGGCACCGGCAGCGTCGTCGAGACCCACGCGACGCCGCTCACCACGCCCGGCACGCACCCGGCGCGCACCGTGATGACCGAGGCCGTCGTCGCGACCTCCGACCGGTTCGGCTTCCGGGTGGCCCGTGGCCTGGCCCCGCTGGTCACGATGGGGATGCGCGCGTCGGCGACCCAGCTGTGGGCCGACGACCTCGTCTATGCCGCGCGGCTCTACGAGCTGCGCCGGGCCGTCGCCGAGCGATAGGCGGCGCGCAGCAGTTCGCGGCGCGCGCACCAATATCTGCGCGCCATCCGAAGTTCTGCGCGCGCCCGTCTAGCTCTCGGCCGAGCCCCGAGCGCGGTAGGCCTGGATGCCGCGCCGCGCCAGCCGCGGCACCGGCCCGAGCCGCGAGCCCATCGGCACCGACCACACCCCGTGCCCGCGCTCGCCCCAGCCGGTGAGCAACCGGTCCGCCGCCAGGAACCCGGTCGTGGCGGCCCGCTCCATCAGGGCCACCGGCAGGTCGCACCGCACGCAGTCGCCGGCGAGCAGCACCCGGCGGTCGGGGGTGCGCACGCCCGGGCGCGACCGCCACGGCTCGAGCCCCACGAGCACGCAGTCGGCCTCGACCAGCCACTCGTCGTGCACGACCTCCAGCAGCGACGTCTCGGGGTAGACCCGGTGCAGCTCGCTGAGCATCCGCTGGCGCAGGTCGACCTCGGCGGTGCCCTCGGGCAGGGCGTAGGCGTGCAGCTCGACGACCGAGCCGTCGTGGGCCTGGCTCCAGCGGGTGGCGTGCCCCTCGAACTGCTCGAGCACCGAGATGTTGTCCAGCGGCCCGTAGCCGCTGGTGCCGAGGAAGGGCGGCCGCTCGGGCGCGACCTTCCCCGACAGCCACAGCCGCCAGACCGCGAACGACGGCGCCGACCGGATGCCGGCCACGGACTCGCGCCACGCCTCACCCGCCGCGTCGTCGCCCCCCAGGCCCGGTGACGCCGCCACCACGCGGCGCAAGCCGGCCGGGTCGAGGGCCAGCACCACGGCATCCGCCTCGAGCCAGTCCTGACCGTCGTCGCCGGGGAGGCCGTGCAGCACCGACAGGCCCTCGCTGAGCTTCCCGAGCTCGCTGAACTCGGTGACCGAGCGCACCTCGCGCCCGGTGAGTACGCGAACCCCGAGCCGTTCGAGGTGGGCGCCGAGCGGGCCCCACAGGGTGGCGTCGTAGTCGTCGCGCGGCACGTCGAAGAGCAGGCCCTCGGCGGAGCCGACGAAGTACATGTGGAACATCGCGACCAGCTCGGCGCCGGAGAAGTCCCGGGGGTCGGCGAAGAAGCTGCGGGCGAACACCTCCAGCGCCAGGTGCCGGGCGGCCTCGGGGAAGCGCAGCTCGTCGAGCACGTCGGCGGCGCTCTTCCCGTCGAGCGCGGCGAACGTGGCCGGGAAGTCCACGTCGAGCAGCCCCAGCGCGGCGTCGACGTCGACGGCGGCCAGGCCCTTGAGGTCGAAGCTCGGGCTGCGGGCCACGAACGCGGCGAGGTTCCACGGCGGGGTGCGCGGGATGTCGGAGAACGAGTCGCGCCCGCCGCCGTCGCGCACCAGCGGGTAGTCGTCGAGGGGTCGCAGCCGCTCCAGGGTCGGGTCGGTGCGGCGCAGCACCGAGCGCAGGTTGTAGTACTGCCGGAAGAAGGCGTGGAAGCCGCGGCTCATCTCGCCGCGCTCACCGTCGCCGAGGTCGACCGGCCACGACCGCACCCGCCCACCGAGCCGCTCCTCGCGCTCGAGCACGGTGACCCGCACCCCGCGCTCGGCCAGCGCGAGAGCGCTGGTGAGGCCGGCGATGCCGCCGCCGACCACGACGACGTGCCGTGCGGATGCCGGCACGCGCGCGGCATCCACGACCGTCAGCGGCGCGGGCGGCGGGTGGAACACGGCCCGGCGGTCGAGCCCGGGAGTCCACCGTGCGGTGCGACGGATCACGACGGGGCCGACCCGACGACGGTGTGCACCAGGCCGTGCTGCCAGCCCGGGTAGGACCGATGCCGCACGCCCACCAGCCCCGCGGACAGCAGCCGCTCGCAGATGCGCTGCACCGAGTCGAAGTCGCGCACGCTGGTGTAGAGGTAGCGGTGCAGCGGCACGTCGGAGTGCTTCACCACGGCCAGCGGGATGATGATGCCGTGGCACACCGCCGCCCAGAGCACCTTGGCGCGCGTGTTGCCCGCCACGGAGTAGTCGTGCAGCACGAAGGCGCCACCGGGGCGCAGCACCCGCGCCACCTCGCGCACCAGCCGAGCGCGGTCGGGCACGTTGCGCAGCAGGTAGGCCGCGAGCACGCCGTCGACCGAGCCGCTCGGCAGCGACTCGAGGTGGGCGACCGCGTCGGAGACCACCAGGGTGACGCCCGGCGGCCAGGCCTTCGCGCGCGCCTGCTCGACCATCCCCTCGGAGGCATCGACCCCGGACACCGACAGCTCGCCCCACGAGCCGCGACGGCTCGACCAGGAGTCGAGCAGCGCCCGGGTCGAGGCGCCCGAGCCGCAGCCGAGGTCGAGCACGTTCAGTTCCGAACCCTCGCCGGCCGGCAGCCGGTCGACGAGGGCATCGGCCGCGGTGCGCAGCTGGTCGTGGTAGCCCGGGGAGAGGGCGACCATGGCGTCGTAGGTCGGGGCGGCGCGGTCGAACGCGTCAGCGAGCACCCACTCCTCGCGGTGCGGCGCGTGCGTCACGGTGCCTCCTGGGTGGTCGGCCGGTTCAGCCGGGCGATGTCGTCGGTGGTCGGGGCGTCACCTGTGGTGACGGTCATGTCGTGGTGGTCGGTATCGCCATGATGGCCGCTGCGGTCACCCTGGCGGACCCACAGCATCAGGGTCAGCGTGATCATCGAGAAGCCGAAGAGGTAGTCCTCGACCGGGATGTCCCACGGCGCCCGCACCCCGGTGATCTGAGCCGGGTCGTAGATGACGATGGGCGCAGAGAGCTTGGTCAGCCAGCCGTCGACGAGCACGTGGAAGAAGTAGACGATGGCCATGGCGATCCAGTACTGACCCTTGCGGAAGATGCCGGTACGCAGCCAGAAGACCTCTACCGCAACGGTTCCCAGGACGGACAGCACCGCCAGCAGGGTGTACTCAGGCATCGCGCTCCCGCCGCTGCCGCCACCAGCCGAGCACGGTGCCGACCGCCTCGTAGGTGAGCAGCGCACAGATCGGGATGACCACGAAGAAGACGACCTCCTCGAGCGGCACCTCGAACGGGAAGTGGATGCCGGTCGTGTACTGCGCGCTGTACCACCAGTGCCCGCGCACGATGCCGACGACGTCCCACACCAGGAAGATCGCGAGCACGGGCAGCAGCGACAGGAGCAGCCGCCGGGGCCGACGGTAGACCCGGGCGCGGAGCACGAACTCGAGCGGCAGGGTGATCAGCAGGCAGCCCGCCATGAGCAGGAGGTACTGGAAGCGGTCGTCCACGGGGCCGCCTACGCCGCCTCGGCATCGGGGCCCAGCTCAGCGGCGGGAGGCAGCTCGGTGCGCAGGCCGGCGGGCCAGTCGAGGGGGTCGGGGCCGAGGGCGTCGAGCAGCGGCACCTGCTCGGTGCACCACGGCGACACCGTGCGCTCGCCGGAGAGCACCTCGCGGCGGAACTGCTGCCACGGAACCCACTGCGCGTCGTCGACCTCCTGCGGGTCGGCCGCCAGCGCGTCGTCGTCGGCGAACCCGACGAACACCGGGCACAGCTCGTGCTCGACCAGGCCGTTCATGACCGCGCGGTAGCGGAAGTCGGGCAGCACGAGGCGCAGGCTGCGCACCTCGACCCCGAGCTCGCTGCGGGCCCGGCGGCGCACCGCCTCGGCGAGGTCCTCCCCGGGTCTGGGGTGGCCGCACACCGTGTTGGTGACCACGCCGGGGAAGCTCGGCTTGCTCACCGCCCGCGTCGTCACCAGCAGCCGCCCGCGCGGGTCGAGGACGTAGCAGGAGAACGCGAGGTGCAGCGGGGTGTCGTCGTGGTGCACGACCGACTTGGGGGCCTGCCCCACCGGCGACCCGGCGTCGTCGAGCAGCACGACGGGGTCGTCGGACACCCAGGCGCCGTGGTGCGGGTCGCGCGCTGCGCGGTCGGCGTGCACCAGGCGCATCGGCTCGCGCGAGAGCACCATGCGTGCCGCGAGCGCTGCCTTGGTTGGCGTGGAAACCCTTGCCCGAGAGGCGAACACGTCGTAGTCGGCAGCCTCGATGCGCTCGAGGATGCGCGCGTAGAGCACCCGCGCCGTGGCCACGCACCGCCGTGACGCCCCGGGCAGGGCCGGGATGCCGTCGTCGGCCTCGCGGTAGAGCCGCCGGTTGCGCTCGACCTCGAAGGCCATCAGGGCCCGCCACTCGGGCGTCACGACGCGGGCGTGCGGGTCGGCCCCGAACCGGCGCAGGTCCTCCTGCGGGAGGTACACCCGGCCGCGGTCGAGGTCCTCGCCGACGTCGCGCAGGAAGTTGGTGAGCTGGAAGGCGAGCCCGAGGGCGCGGGCCGGCGCGACGGCATCCGTGCCGGGTCGCAGCACCGGCAGCATCATCTCGCCGATGACGGCCGCGCTGCCGTCCATGTAGCCGAGCAGGTCGCCCCAGGTCTCGTAGGTGCGGCGGGTGAGGTCGCTGCGCATCGCACTGAAGAACCGGGTGAAGCACTCGTCCTCGATGCCGCACTCACGTACGGAGGTGGCGATGGCGGCCATCACCGGGTCGGTCGACGTGCCCGTGGCCAGGGCCACCCAGAACGAGCGCTCGAAGGCGTCGAGCGCCCGAGCGGTCTCGGGGCCGGGGTTCGGGCCGGCGGTGTCGACGATGTCGTCGGCGAGCCGGGCCAGCGTGTAGACCGCGTGGACGTGCCGGCGGCTCTCGACCGGAAGCAGGCGGGCACCCCAGTAGTAGGTGGTGCCGTGCTGGCGGGTGATCTGCGCGCAGCGGGCATAGCCGGAGGCGAGCACCTCGGGCGAGGTGACCGGGGTGGGTTGGTTCACCGGACCACCGTACGCGGTACCGGCCGGGCGGCCCCGCTGTACTCCTGCACCCGCTGCGCCGCGAGCTTGCCGCTGACCAGCACCATGGGGATCCCGACGCCGGGCTGGGTGCCCGATCCGGCGAAGACCAGGCCCGGAACGCGGCGGTCGACGTTGCTCGGCCGGAACGGCCCGGACTGCAGGAACGTGTGCGCGAGGGCGAACGGGGTGCCGAGGTGCATGCCCTGGGCGCGCCAGTCGTCGGGGGTGACCAGCAGCTCCTCGCGGACGTCGGTGGGATAGCCGCCGGCCTCGAGGAAGCGGTGCAGCCGCTCGCGCATCGGGCCGGCCTCGCGCGACCAGTCGAGCCCGGCGCCGGTATGCGGCACCGGCTCGAGCACGTACATCGTGGTGGAGCCCGCCGGGGCGGCCGTGGGGTCGGTGACCGAGGGCACGGTGACCAGGCGCGACGGGTCTGGCATCAGCACCCCGCGGTCGATGATCGCCTCGAAGGCGCCCTCCCAGTCGTCGCCGAAGTGGATGTTGTGGTGGCGCAGGTGCGGGGCCGGTGCCCCGGCCGCACCCACGTGCCACACGACGGCGGAGGGGGAGAAGTCGCCGGTGCGCACGGCGCGCGGCGCGTTGACCCCGGGCAGCAGCCGGTCGTAGGCAACCGGGAGGTCGAGGGTGCACACGACGGCATCGGCGGCGACCCGCTCGCCGTCGCTGGTGGCGGCGCCGACCACGGCCCCGTCGGAGCGCCGCAGCACCTCGCTCACCTCGACGCCGAGGTGGATCGGCACGCCGGCGTCGGTGAGCGCCTGCGCCATCCCCCGCGGCACCGCGTGCATGCCGCCGTCGGGGTAGAAGACCCCGCGCACGGTGTCCATGTAGGTGATGACGGCGAGCACGGCCCGGGCCTTGGCGGGGGCGATGCCGGCGTAGAGGGCCTGGAAGCTGAAGATGCGGGTGAGCCGGTCGTCGGTGAAGAACCGGTCGACGGCCGCACCGAGCCCGCCCAGCCCACCGAGCTGCAGCAGCTTGGCCGCCGTGGCGGGGGAGCGCACGAGGTCGAGCGGCGAGGAGTAGTTGTGGTCGACGAAGGTCGCGAACTCGGTGTCGTAGAGCTGCTCGAGCCAGACGAGGAACCGGTCGAACCCGGCGGCATCGGTCTCGCCGACCTTGGTGCGGATCTCGTCGCGCAGGTCGCCCATGTCGGCGCGGATGTGCAGCTCGCTGCCGTCGGGGTAGACCGCACGGTAGGCCGGGTCGAGGCGCCGCATCGGCACCAGGGCCTCGGGGTCGCCGCCGACCGCCGCGATGGGGGCGTGCAGCAGCTCGGGCATGGTCATGACGACGGGGCCGGTGTCGATACGGAAGTCGCCCAGGCGCAGCTCGCCGGCGCGGCCGCCGACGATGGCCTCGCGCTCGAGCACCGTGACGTCGTGCCCGTCGGCGGTGAGGTGGCAGGCGGCGGCCAGACCGGAGAGCCCGGCCCCGATGACGACGACCCTCACGCGGACCGCCAGGCGACGGCATCGGCGAGGTCGCGCAGCGCGGCATCCGCCTCGGGGTCGACGTCGAGGTCGTCGAGCGCGCGGTGCGCGCGGTGCACCAGCTCGGCCACGGCATCCTCGGCGCGCTCGCGCACCCCGGCGTCGACCATCGCGCGCTGGAGCGCGTCGACCCCGGCGTCGTCGAGGGTGCCGGCGTCGCACGCCGCCAGCAGTGGGCGCGCGGAGTCGGGCAGCAGCTGGCCGGCCCAGGTGAGCAGCGCGGTGGGCTTGCCCGAGCGCAGGTCGTCGCCCGCCGGCTTGCCGGTGCGGGCGGGGTCGCCCCAGACGCCGAGCACGTCGTCGCGCACCGCGAAGGCGTCACCGACGAGGTCGCCCCAGGTGACCAGGCGGCGCACGAGATCGGGGCCGGCGCCACCCACGAGCGCGCCGAGCTGGAGGGGCCGGGTGATGGTGTAGCGACCGCTCTTGAACCGGGCGATGCGCCGGGAGGTCGGCAGGTCGCGGAGGCGGCCGGCGGTGTGGGTGACATCGAGCAGCTGCCCCTCGACCAGCTCGACGGCCATCAGCCGCCACGCGGCGCGCACCTCGGGGGCGGTGCCGGCCACCAGCATGGTGGCCTCGCTCAGGGCGAGGTCGGAGACCAGCGTGGCGACGCTGTCACCGAACAGGGCGGGGTCGCCCAGGCCGGAGTGCGCGAGGTGCCGCTCGGTGGCCACGACGTGCAGGGTCGGCAGGCCGCGGCGCGACGCCGAGCGGTCCATGACGTCGTCCTGGATCAGGGCGAACAGGTGCAGCAGCTCGAGCGCCGCGGCGACCCGCACGAGGGGGGGATGGGTGTCGGCGCGACCGCCGGCCACGGCCCAGCCCCAGTGTGCCAGCACCGGCCGCAGCCGCTTGCCGTGGTTGCGGGCGCGGTCGGCGAGCTCGCCGACCAGGTCGACGCCGAGCGGGCCGGGGTCGTGGCCGGGCAGGTCGCGCAGCGGGTCGGCGCCACCACCGTCGCCGGTGCCCGCGGCAGCCTGGCGCAGCGCCTCGGAGAGCTCGGCGAAGGTCGTCTCGAGCAGGGTGTCGACCGCACACAGCGTGGCGTCGACGGACCGGGCACGGCGCCGGGCGTCGAGGTCCATGGTGGTCACCTCGGCACTCATCGACTCAACCGCCTCGTCCCTCGCCCTCGGGCATCGATTCAACCAGATCCACCCAGACACCTGGCGTGGTGCCCCGAGCCTAGACATCCGGGTCCATCCTTGCACAGACCTTAGACAAAACGGGCGTCCGGGCCGGTCCCGCCGTCGGTCGTGGCCCGCGGCCCCCGGCGTCCCGTCCGCACCCGCCAGCCGAGCCAGAGACAAAACGGCGCTGACCTGCGACGATCAGCGCGTGGCGGCCGCACCGGATCCCCCTGGCGACCCGACCCGCGTCGCCGAGCGGGTCGGCGACAGCCTGACGCGCCTGGCCCGGGTGACCAGCGAGCTCGTCACGGCCGACTCGGTCGACGCGGTCGTGAAGATCGTGACCTACCACATGGCCGATGCCGTGGGCGCCACGATCGCCGCGCTCGCCCTGCGCGACGGCGACGAGGTGCGGATCATCGGGCTGCGCGGGCTGCCGCTGCGCGAGGCGCGCAAGTGGGAGGTGGTGCCGCTGTCGCAGTCGATGGCGACCACCGACGTCATCCGCTCCGGCCGGCGGCTCGTGCTGGTGGGCGCCGACGCCATCCGCGCGGCCTACGCCGAGCTGCCGGGGATCGATCGGGGGGAGCGAACGGTCGTGACGCTGCCGTTGCGGGTGGCCGGCCGCACCATCGGGGCGATCCACCTGTCCCGGCCGGGCGCGACGGAGCCCGACCCCACCGAGCTCGACTTCCTCGACATCATGGCCGACACCTGCGCGCAGGCCTTCGAGCGGATCGAGGCCTCCGACGTCGCCCGCCGGCAGACGGCCCGGCTGGAGTTCCTCGCCGAGGCCTCGATCGAGCTGGCCAGCAGCCTCGACCTCGAGGTGACCACGCGCCGGGTGGCCCGGCTGGCGGTGCCCACCTTCGCCGACTGGTGCGCCATCGACGTCGTGCGCGACGGACGCGTGCACCGCCTCGCGGTCGCCCACGTCGACCCCCGAAAGGTCGAGCTGGCCGTCATGCTGCAGGAGCGCTGGCCCCCCGACCCGGACAGCCCGTCCGGGGCCCGGGCCGTGGCGCTGTCCGGTCGTCCCGAGCTCGTCCACGAGATCACCGACGAGATGCTGGTCGCCGGCTGCCGTGACCCCGAGCAGCTGCGCATCGCCCGCGAGCTGCAGCTGCGCAGCGCCCTGCTCGTGCCCCTGATCGTCCGCGGGCGCGTGATCGGCGTGCTCAGCTGGGTCTCGACCGACGAGCACCGGCTCTACGAGTGGGACGACGTCCGCTTCGCCGAGCACCTCGCCCGGCGGGCCGCGACGGCCATCGACAACGCCGAGCTCTACAGCCAGACGCGGGCCGCGGCCGAGCAGCTGCAGCACGCGGTGCTGCCGCAGGCCCTGGCCGGCGACGACTGCTGGGAGGTGTCGTGCGACTACCGACCCTCGGGCCGGGCCGAGATCGGCGGCGACTTCTACGACGCCTTCCCGCTCGGCGACGGCCGGCACGTCGCGTTCATCGGCGACGTCATGGGCCGGGGGGTGGCCGCGGCGGCCGCCATGGCCGAGATACGGGCGGCGACGCGCGCCTTCGCCTCGGTCGACCCCGATCCGGCCGTGGTGCTCGGCAAGCTCGACGCGATGGTGCTGGCCTACGGCAGCGACCAGCTGGTGACCCTAATCTACGTGCTGGCCGACGCCGCGGCGGGCCACCTGCTCGTGGGCAACGCCGGCCACCCGCCGCCGGCGCTGCTGCGCGCCGACGGGTCCGTCGAGTGGCTGCCCTACGCCGACGGCCCGCCGCTCGGGGTCGCGGCGCGCGCCCGGGAGTGGGCCACCGTGGCGTTCGACGTGGGCGACACCCTGCTGGCCTTCACCGACGGTCTGGTCGAGCGGCGCGACGAGGACATCGCCACGGGGCTCGAGCGGCTGGCCGGCGCGGTGTCCCGGCTCCGGCAGGCGTCCCTGGCGGGTGGCGTTCAGCTCGTCGTCGACTCCGTGCGCGACGACACCTACGACGACGACATGGCGGCCCTGGGCCTGCGGCGCCGGGCCTAGGGACCCTCGGCGCCGGTGGCCGGCATCCGGTAGTGGTGGGCGAACGGCGCCGCCTCGGGGGCCGGCGGCACCAGCGAGACGACCACCCGGCATCCGGGGTCGCCCACCGCGATCCGTTCCTCGAGCAGCACGGCGACGTCGGCCGGGCTGTTGCGGGCGGCGATGCCGCCGAAGACGCTCGACGTCATCCGGCACAGGGCCGGAGCGCGCAGCACCGAGTCACCGAAGGGGCAGCGGGTGTTCTCCATGACGATCCGCTCGGCGGTGGCCTCCACCACGGTGAACCCGCCGTCGATGGCGTGCTTGAGGCGCACGAAGCAGTGGGCGAGCTGCTCGGGCGTCATCCTTCCCACGACGGCTTCCGCGAGGCGGAACTCCTTCTCCATCTGGCCGCCGATGTCGGTGCCGACCTGCGCGATCGCGGCCTCGGCGGCGTCCGGCCCGTGGTTGGCCTCGAGCACCTGCGAGAGCTGCACGATCAGGGCGCGCAGGAACGACTCCTTGCCGAAGCCACCCTCGGGCCGGACCTCGGCCATGGCGGGCAGCACGTTGGTGCGCCGCTGCGGCGGGTCGAAGGTGGCCGTCGTGCGCCGTGGCACCGGCAGGACCACCGACACCACCATGCCCGCGTTGGCCCGCACGTCGGCGCTGACTGCGGGCGCGAGCGCCGTGATGATCTGCAGCCCCCGGCCGGAGTCGGCCAGCAGCAGCTCGGCATCGGTGTCCGTGAGGGCGCCGGATGCCGGCAGCGCCGGTGCGGCGCGCAACCGGTCGGCGTCGAAGCCGGGGCCGATGTCGTAGACCTGGAGCACCGGCAGCTCGGTCGCCCAGCCGAGCGACACCCACACCGGGCCGGCGGTGTGCCGCACCGCGTTGCCGACCGCCTCGGAGACGATCAGCTCGGCATCCGCGATCTGTTCGTCGCTGCCCGGCACCGCGTGGCGTTCGAGGTACTGGGTCACCTCACGGCGCAGGTCACCGACCAGCTCGCGACGGTCCAGGTACCAGTCCACCCCGTCAGTGTGCTCCCGCGCAGGTCAGCGCGGTGGGACGCGTCCACGTGATCTCGCCGCCGCCGAAGGACGTCCCATCGGGGACCCGGTGGCTGTACGGTGCTCGCGTCGGCCATGCTGGGCGGGTGACCGAACGCAACGTCCTGGGCGGCGACCTGGAGGTGTGCGGCACCGACCCGATGACCGGCTTCTACCGCGACGGGTGCTGCAGCACCGGGCCGGAGGACCGCGGCAGCCACACCATCTGCGCCGTCGTCACCGCCGAGTTCCTCGAGCACCAGCGCGCCATCGGCAACGACCTGTCGACCCCCGTGCCGGCCTACCGCTTCCCGGGCCTCGTACCCGGTGACCGCTGGTGCGTGACCGCGGCGAACTGGGCGCGCGCGCACGCCGCCGGAGTCGCCGCCCCGGTGGTGCTGGCGGCGACGTCGGAGGCGGTGCTGCGCGTGGTACCCCTGGCGGCCCTGCAGCAGCACGCCGTCGACGTGCCCGAGGACCCGAGCTCGCTCGCGCCCTGAGCGACCAGCTCGCTCGCGCCCTGGGAAACGTTCGACAGGCGGGCCGCGGACCTGCGGATTCTCGCGCTCGTGCGGCCCACCCGGCATCCGCCCTGATCTAACGTCGGGCACTCCGACGACCTCGAAGGAGCAGCGATGTCCCACCACGACAACGGCGCCGAGCACGTGCACGACCTGATCAAGGACCAGCGCACGGCGATGCTGACCACCGTCCACGACGACGGCGGCGCCTTGGCGTCCCGGCCGATGGCGTGCCAGCAGGCCGACCCCGACGGCACCCTGTGGTTCCTCGCCTTCTCGGACTCCGAGAAGGCCGAGGAGATCCGCCGGCGCCCCGACGTCAACGTGGCGTTCACCGAGGAGGCGAAGTGGGTGTCGGTGGCCGGCCGCGCGTCGGTGACCTCGGATGCCGCCAAGGCCCGCGAGCTGTGGAACGACTTCGCCGAGGCCTGGTTCCAGTGCGAGCCCGAGGACCCCCGGGTAGCGGTGATCCGGGTCGACGGCGAGAGTGCCGAGTACTGGGACTCGCCGGGCAAGGTCGGCACCCTCGTCGGCGTGCTCAAGGCCAAGGTGACCGGGTCGCGCCCCGACGACGGCGAGAGCGACACCGTCGACCTCTGACCCTGAGCGGCTGCGCGACAAGCCGGTCAGTGGGTGACGAGCCCGTCCCAGTCCCAGTGCGGCAGGCGCTCGTCGTCGGCGACGGTGTCGGGCGAGTCGGGGTGCATCCCCATCCGGTCGGTCGACCACGCGAAGTAGTCGTGCAGCACACCGCGTAGTGGCTGCTCGGTGAGGTCGACGTCGGTGAGCGCGGCGTCGAAGCACGCGACGGCGCGCTCGTCGAGCTCGCGGTGCGTGCCGTTGCCGGCGTGCATGCGCAGCACCTCTGCCTCGTCGTTCATCGTGTCGGTGAAGGTGGTCGGCCCGCCGAGCGCCTCGGCCCAGTAGGCGGCGAGTCGCTCGACGTGCTCGGGGTGCAGGTCGCCGTGCTCGAACGGATGGCTGGCCACGAGGGTCGGCGAGGCAGCGCTGGTGCCAGGCGTGGGCGAGGGCGAGCAGCCCGGCATCCCCGCCGGCGGCCTCGTAGACGGTGGTCATGCGCTCGATCGTCCTCGGCCCGGATGCCGTGGGCAAGCGTGCGCGCAGGGCATCGACGGCTGTCAACGGCCGGGCGTACACCCGGCTCCGGGTGGTTCTCCCGATGCACCCGCCACCACCGGCACCGACTTCTCGGTGAGCCTCAGCGGTGACGACGAGGCGCTGCGGGGGTTCGGGGAGAAGCTCTCGGATGGGGCGGACGTCGACGTGCCGCTCGAGAAGCAGATGTGGGGCGCCGAGCTCGGCATGCTCACCGACGAGTCCGGCATCGCCTGGATGGTCAACATCGGGTCGGCCGGGGACGGCGACGACGACGGCTGATCGCTGCGGCTGATCCTCAGCCCCTCAGCCGAGGGCCGCGACCGCCACCTCGAGCTCGTCGAGGGCCTCGCCGGTGTGCACGGCGAGGCGCTGGAGGTGGGGCAGCGCCTCGCGGTCACCGACGAAGCCGATGTCCAGTGCCCCCGCGTAGGAGTGCGCCGTGATGTTGAGCGCCATCGAGTGCCCGGGGATCGACACCGGGTAGGTCGCCTCGAGCCGGGCCCCGCGCCAGTAGAGCGTCTCCTTGGGGCCGGGCACGTTCGAGATGCACACGTTGAGCGTGGTCGGTACCGGCAGCGGCAGGCCGCTCATCGCCCGCCCCGCCTGCAGGGCGGCCGGCGCGAGCAGCAGTGCGCTGTAGGCCATCACGGCATCCGCGCTCATGCCGCGCATCCGGGCCTTCGCAGCCCGCGAGGATGCCGTGATCGTGGCCAGCCGCACCAGCGGGTCCTCGATGTCGGTGGCCAACGACACCAGCGTCGCGCCCACGGCGTTGCCGCCGCCCTCGCTCTCCTTGGGCCGCACGTTGACCGGGATGAAGGCGATCAGCGGGCGCTCGGGCAGCTGCTGCAGGTCGGCGAGGAAGCGGCGCAGGCCGCCCGCGCACAGCGCCATCAGCACGTCGTTGAGGGTGGCCCCCCGCGCCTTGGCGATGGCCTGCAGCCGGCGCAGGTCGTACTTCTGGGTGGCGAAGCGTCGCGACTGGCCCACCCGGCTGTTCAGCACCGAGTGAGGCGCCTGGTACGACGTCACCGCCCGCGTGGCGGTACGGCCTCGCCGCAGCTGGGTCTCGACGAGCGCCTTGGCCACCGAGGGGGTCGTGCCGACCGACGAGGCCAGGCCGCGCACGATCGACGCGAAGTCACCGACCGGGTCGGCCTCGCGCGGGGCGCGCGGGCGCCGGCCGAGGCTGAAGAAGAACGGGTGGTCGCGGTCATCGGGGTCCTGCGACAGCCCGCGCTCGAGCAGCCGCATGCCGGTGTAACCGTCGACGAGCGAGTGGTGGATCTTGATGTAGGCCGCGAAGCGGTTGCCCGAGAGCCCCTCGATGATGTGCAGCTCCCACGGCGGCCGCCGGAAGTCGAGCGGGTTGGAGTGCAGCCGCGAGACCAGCACGCCGAGCTCGCGCTCGCCAGCGGGGCTCGGGAGGGCCGAGTGGCGCACGTGGTAGTCGATGTCGAACTCACGGTCGACCACCCAGCGGTGCACGGGCTGGCGCATCAGCATGCGGGTCTGCAGCCGCAGGTTCCACGGTGACTCGATGGGGGAGGCCTTCAGGTCGGCGACCAGGTCGGCCAGGAACTCCGGGCCGGCGTCCTCGGGCAGGGACAGGTGCAGCATCGACGCGACGTGCATGAGGGTCTCGTTGGTCTCCCCCATGAGGAAGATCGAGTCCAGCGGTGAGGCCCAGCGGGATCCGGCCACGGGCGCGTCAGACCGCCCGACCGTGCGCCCGGCCGCCGTGCTCGCCGCCGGCGTCCGGGTCGTCGACGGTCAGGGGGGCGGTAGCGACCGGCGCGGCGGGCAGCGAGGTGGGGGGCGCGGTGGGCGCGGACCGGCGGTACGGCATCCAACGGCCCTCGGGCTGCGCGAGGCGGTCGGCGATGACGCGCAGCGTCTCGATCTCGTGGCCGTAGCCGAGGTGGGAGGCATGCACCTCGATGTTCTCGGTCTGCGGGGCCGGCTCGGACACGCAGCACTCCCACGCCACGATGCCGTCGGTGCGCGAGAAGATGCATGTGGTGGGCACGCTGAGCGGGGCGGCGCGCTGCGCGAGGGCTTCGTCGGTGAACATGCGCTCGAGGTTACGGCGGTTCATGATGCGGTACATCGTCCAGGCGCGCGTCGAGGCCGGGTGCCCGCGGAACGGGCTGCCCAGGGTGATCACCGAGCGGGTGTGGCCGGGCAGGGCGCGGGCCATCTCGCGGGCGTAGATGCCGCCCGCGCTCCAGCCGACCAGGCTGACCTTGCGCTCGTAGCGGTCGTGCAGCTCGAGCAGCAGGTCCTCGAGCCGGTCGGCCAGCGCGGGGCTGGCCCCGAGGTTGCGACCCTGGCGCCAGTCGTGCGCGCGGTAGCCCAGGCGGCGCAGGTGGCTGCGCAGGAAGACCGTCGACTCGGGCCCGGCGAGGAAACCCGGCAGCACGATGACGGGGTGGCCGTCGCCACGCGGCCAGGCCCGCAGGTTCCGGGTGCGCACCGCCGAGCTGGCCAGCTCGAGCCCCATCCGCCACTCGCGGCGCGCCTGCCAGGCCGTGGGCGCGGGCGCGCCGTCGGCGACGGGCAGGTCGGGGAGGTCGGGCATCACGGCTCCTGGTCCGGGCGCCGCGGAGCCTGCCTGCCGGGTCGCGACGCTGCGAGTACGGCTGATCGCAGTGTGACACGCGGCATCGAGCCGTGGGCGGGAACCTCGCGGGCGTCACCGGGAGTTGGCAGGGGTGGAGCGTCGTACCGTGGTGCTCCGACCTGTCCGAAGGGGACCCGATGACCGCCACCGACCAGCTGCGCGCCGCGTTGCGCGACCTCGAGGCCAAGGCCCGCGAGCTCGAGCTCGACAAGAAGCTCGAGACGTTCGCCGACCAGGCCGACCACTACCTGCGCGAGGCCGCCGTCAAGGCCGGCGACTACGCCCACGACAACCGCGGCCGGGTCGAGGAGACCCTCGACAAGGCCGGCGCCAAGGTCGACGAGAAGACCGACGGCAAGTACACCCGGTACGTCGAGAAGCTGCGCACCGGCGTGCTCGTCGGTGTCGACTGGGTCGCGCAGCAGCGCGAGAGCACCTCGACGCCGCAGTGGGCCGAGGGCACCCGCTGGGGACAGCAGCCGGATGCCGCCACGTCGCCCCAGGACGACGTCCCGCCGGCCGCGCCGACCGGCTCGGCGGCCGCGCCGGCCGCGCCCACCGGCTCCGCGCCGGCCGCCCCCGCCTACACGGCGGACGCAGGTACGCCCGTCGACGCGCCGCCCGCCGGCTCGGCCGACTCCGACGCCTGGGTCGACGTCACCGACCCGCCCCCGCCGGCCCAGGGCCCCACCGACCCGAAGTAGTCATCCCCCGGCCCGCGCACGGTGGTCATCGGCCTACCGTGGGGACATGGCGACGACCCGCACCGAACGCGACACCATGGGCGCTGTCGAGGTGCCCGCCGACCGCTACTGGGGGGCGCAGACCCAGCGCAGCCTCGAGCACTTCGACATCGGCCGCGACACCTTCGTCTGGGGGCGGGCCGTCATCCGCGGGCTGGGGCTGCTCAAGAAGTCGGCCGCGCTGGCCAATGCCGACCTCGGGCTGCTCGACGTCGAGCTGTCCGGGGCGATCGTGCAGGCCGCCGACGAGGTGGCCCGCGGCGAGCTCGACGACCACTTCCCGCTCGTGGTCTTCCAGACCGGGTCGGGCACGCAGAGCAACATGAACGCCAACGAGGTCATCGCCAACCGGGCCATCGAGATCCTCGGCGGCGAGCTCGGGTCGAAGTCGCCGGTGCACCCCAACGACGACGTCAACAAGAGCCAGTCGAGCAACGACACCTTCCCCACGGCGGTGCACGTGGCGGTGGTGCTCGAGCTGGCCGAGCGCCTGCACCCCGCGATCGACGCGCTGGTGGCCGCCCTGGAGGCCAAGGCCGACGAGCTGCGTGACGTCGTCAAGGTCGGGCGCACCCACCTGCAGGACGCCACGCCGGTGACCCTGGGGCAGGAGATCGGGGCGTGGGCGGCGCAGGTCCGCGACGCGCAGGCCGACGTGCGGCACGCCGGGAACCGGGCCCGGGCGCTCGCCATCGGCGGCACCGCGGTCGGCACCGGGCTGAACGCGCCGGCCGAGTTCGGCCCGCTCGTCGCGCAGCACCTGCACGAGGAGACGGGGGAGTCGTTCCACCAGGCCGACAACCTGTTCGTGCAGCTGGCCTCGCACGACGCGCTGGTCGCGGTCTCGTCCGCCCTGCGCACCCTGGCCGGGGCGCTGATGAAGATGGCGAACGACGTGCGCTGGCTGGCGTCCGGGCCGCGCACCGGCATCGGCGAGCTGCGGATCCCCGAGAACGAGCCGGGCTCCTCGATCATGCCGGGCAAGGTGAACCCGACCCAGTCCGAGGCGATGACGATGGTGGTGACCCGCGTGTTCGGCAACGACGCCACCGTGGGGTTCGCCGGCACGCAGGGCAACTTCCAGCTCAACGTGTTCACGCCGGTGATGGCGCACGCCGTGCTCGAGTCGGTGCGGCTCCTGGCCGATGCCGGCCGCTCGTTCACCGAGCACTGCGTCGTGGGGCTGGATGCCGACCGCGACCGGATCGCGGCACACCTCGACGCCGACCTGATGCTGGTCACCGCCCTGGCGCCGCACGTCGGCTACGACACCGCCGCGGCCATCGCCAAGCAGGCCCACCGCGACGGCTCGACCCTGCGCGAGGCGGCCCTCGCCTCGGGTGCGGTCAGCGGCGACGACTACGACCGCTGGGTCGACCCCGAGGCGATGACCCACCCGGGCTGACCCTGCTCGCGCCGGCTCGGTGGCGGACCTGTCCCAGCGCGGCAGAGGGTTCCCGCGGGCGTCGCCGGCGGGTCCGACCAACGTCTCAGTGCCTGAGACCATCACTTGTTGTTATCCATACCGGTTCACTAGGTTATCGGTCTGTTTCGCGTTCAACTACCCGGCGTGCCCGAGAGCACCGCCACTACCACCCCCGCCCGAGGAGCCCGCATGACCGTCACCGACGAGCTGATCGCCAACAACGCGGCGTACGCCGCCCAGTTCAGCGGCCCGCTGCCGCTGCCGCCCTCGAAGCACGTCGCCGTGCTCGCCTGCATGGACGCCCGCCTCGACGTCTACCGGGTGCTGGGGCTCGGCGAGGGCGAGGCGCACGTCATCCGCAACGCCGGTGGCGTGGTGACCGAGGACGAGATCCGTTCGCTCGCGATCAGCCAGCGGCTGCTCGGCACGTTGGAGATCATCCTGATCCACCACACCGACTGCGGCATGCTCACCTTCACCGACGACGGCTTCAAGGAGTCGATCCGCGCCGAGACCGGGCTGCGCCCGCCGTGGGCCGCCGAGGCGTTCTCCGACCCTGCGGACGACGTGCGTCAGTCGCTGGCCCGCATCGCGAGCAGCCCGTACATCCCGATCAAGGACTCGGTGCGCGGCTTCGTGTTCGACGTGGCCACCGGCCGTCTCGACGAGGTGCACCCGGCCTGAGGCTGAGGCCTCGCGTCGAGGACCCCAGGGCTACCCGGCGCCGTCAGCCGCGCTGGTGCTGGCGTCCGGCGAGCAGCTCGGCCCGGGTGCGGGGCAACCCACTGGTTCCGCCGGGCCCGGGCCGCACCGCCAGAACCTGGTTGACGCCGAGGCGGTTGGACTGGAAGGCCAGGGCCGAACCGGCCATGTACAGGCGCCAGACCCGCGCGCGGCCGGGGGTCGACAGCCTGACCGCCTCGTCCCAGTGCTGCTCGAGGTTCGTGACCCAGGCCCGCAAGGTGTGCGCGTAGTGCTCTCGCAGCGACTCCACGTCACGGACCTCGAACCCCGCGGTCTCGAGCACGTCGACCATGGTCGCCATGGGGTGCAGCTCACCGTCGGGGAACACGTACCGGTCGATGAATGACGTCCGGTCGCCCCTCGGGTCGCCGGGCGGCCCCGGGCGGCGTGAGATCGCGTGGTTGAGCAGCCGTCCGCCGGGGGCCAGGAGCGCGTGCAGGTGCCCGGCGTACTCGGCCAGCTGCGAGAGCCCGACGTGCTCGGCCATCCCGATGCTCGAGATCGCGTCGTAGGGCCCGTCGTCGACGTCGCGGTAGTCCTGCACCCGGATCTCGACCCGGTCGGCCAGGCCCAGTGACGCGATCTCCCGCCGCGCGTACTCCGCCTGCTCCTGCGACAGCGTGATGCCGACGCCCTCGGCTCCGTACTCCCGTGCCGCGTGGATGAGGAAGGATCCCCAGCCGCATCCGACGTCCAGGACCCGCTTGCCCTGCTGCAGGCCGAGCTTGCGGGCGACGAGGTCGAGCTTGGCCCGTTGCGCGTCGTCCACGGTGTACGAGGCGGACGGCTCCTGCTCGAAGTAGGCACAGGAGTAGACCATGGACGGGCCGAGGACGAGCCGGTAGAACGCGTTGCCGACGTCGTAGTGGTGGGACACCGCCCGGGCGTCCCGGGCGCGTGCGTGCCGGCTGCCCGAGAGCCGGATCTCCTCGGCCGGCGGCCGAGGGGGCGGCCCGAGCGCTCGTAGGCGCACGACCGCCTTGGCCACAGCGGTCTTCGTCTCGCGCCCGACCCGCACCCCCGGGCCACGGGCGGGGTCGGCCAATGCATCGAGACGGGTCAGCGCGTCGAGGAGGTCGCCCTCGATCTCGACGTCTCCCGAGACGTAGGCCCGAGCGAAGCCGAGCTCGTTGGGCGCCCAGACCAGGTGGCGCAGCGCCCGGCGTGACCTGAAGCGGACGACTGCCTCGGCCGTCGGTGGCCCGATGGAGCTCCCGTCCCAGCAGTCGACGCGCACGGGCAGCTCCGTGCCGATCGTCGCGTCGACCAGTGGTCTGAGGATCGTCGCCGCGTCCATCCCAACCTCCCTGTCGCAGTGCGCATTCGACGGTACCCGCGGCACCGGGCGCAACGGCCGGGACGGACGCGCGAAGTTCCACGTCGTCCGCCGCCACGACGGCGCGAAGTGCGGATCGACGTGCTGGAAGCCCGCGGGCGAACCGCTCCGGGCTCGCGGGCCGCCGCACGAGCAGGGCGGCCGCGGCTCAGCCGTCGAGCAGCTCGCGCAGGTCGTCGGCCGTCATCGCCGACGACAGGGCTGCGCCCTCGTCGACCACCCGGGCGAACAGGTCGCGCTTGCGCTCCTGCAGGGCCACGACCTTCTCCTCGATCGTGTCACGCGACACCATCCGGTAGACGTTGACCGGGCGGGTCTGCCCGATGCGGTGGGTGCGGTCGATGGCCTGGGCCTCGGCGGCCGGGTTCCACCACGGGTCGAGCACGAACACGTAGTCGGCCTCGGTGAGGGTGAGCCCGAACCCGCCGGCCTTCAGCGAGATGAGGAACACCGGCGCGGTGCCTTCGCGGAACGAGGCGATGCGCTCGGCGCGGTTGCGGGTGGACCCGTCGAGGTACTCGTAGGCGATGCCCTCGGCCTCGAGCCGGGCGCGCACGATGCGCAGGAACCCGGTGAACTGCGAGAAGACGAGCGCCCGGTGGCCCTCCTGGGCCAGCTCCTCGAGCTGCTCGACGAGGGCGTCGACCTTCGCCGACGACGCCAGCCCGGCGTACGCCTCGTCGACCAGCGACGGGTCGAGCGACATCTGCCGCAGCACCGTGAGTGCCCGCAGGATGGCGATCCGGTTGCCGTTGACGTCGTCGATGAGGCCCAGCAGACGCTGCCGCTCGCGCTGCAGATGCCGGTCGTAGACCGCCCGGTGCCGCGGGTGCAGGTCGACCGAGAGCACCTGCTCCATCTTGGGCGGAAGCTCGGTGGCCACGGCCTCCTTGGTGCGGCGCAGCATCAGCGGCCGGATGCGGCGGCGAAGCGCCGCGAGCCGCTCGGCATCCCCGCCGTTCTCGATCGGCTTGGCCCACAGCTCCTTGAACAGGGCCGGCCGGGGGTGCAGCCCGGGCGCCACGATGGACAGCAGCGACCAGAGGTCCATCAGCGAGTTCTCGAGCGGGGTGCCGGTGATCGCGAACTTGGCCCGCGCCGTGAGCCGCCGCACCGCCTGGTAGGTCTTGGCCTGGTGGTTCTTGACGAACTGCGCCTCGTCGAGCACCACGGCGCCCCAGGGGCGCGACCGGAACACCACCTCGTCGATGCGCGCCACGGCATACGAGGTGATGACGACCTGCGCCCCGGCGATGGTCTCGTCGAGCCCGCGCCCCGCCTTGTTTCGGGTGCGGTCGACGACCACCGTGTGCAGCGACGGCGCGAAGCGGGCCGCCTCGCTCTGCCAGGTCGACAGCACCGAGGTGGGCGCCACGACGAGCACCGGGTCGTCGAGCTCGCCGCGCTCGTGCGCCCGCAGCACCATCGCCAGCATCTGCAGCGTCTTCCCCAGGCCCATGTCGTCGGCGAGCACCCCACCGAGCCCGCAGTCCCAGAGCAGCGACAGCCAGCGGAACCCGTCGACCTGGTAGGGCCGCAGCGTGGCGTCGAGCCCGGCGGGCAGCTCGGCCGGCTCCACGGCATCGAGGTCGAGCAGCGCGCCCACGGCACGGGTCCAGCGGTCACTCTGCTGCTCGACGACGCCGAGCGCGGCGAGCTCCTCCCAGAGGCCGGCGTGCACGACCGAGATGCGCAGCGGGTCGCTGGGCTTGTCCTGCAGCGAGCGGGCCTCGTCGACCAGCGCCCGCAGCGTCTCGAGCTCGGGCCGGTCGAGCGAGAACCAGGTGCCGCTGTCGAGGATGAGGTGCTCGTGGCCGCGCGCGATGGCCTCGATGAGCGGCGCGAGTGGCACGTCCTCGCCCGCCACGGTGACCGAGATGCCGAGGTCGAACCAGTCGGTGGGGGCGCCCTCGGCGGGGTCGGACGTCGACACCTGGATCAGCGGGGCGTCGCGCGCCTCGCTGTAGGTGGCCGGCTCGCCGACCACGGTGAGCTCGACCGACGGCAGCTCGTCGAGCACCGGCAGGAGGTCGGCGAAGGCCACGGTGGTGAAGCCGTGCAGCCGGGTCTCGGGCACCAGGCGGCGGACCCGGGCCACCACCTGCCACAGCGGGTCGAACCCGGCGACCTCCGGCACTTCGAGCAGCTCGTCGACCAGCGCTCGTTCGGCGGCCCGGTCGCGCATCGGGTCGGGCTCCTCGGCGGCCATCGGCACCAGCACCCCGCCGGCGGCCGCGCCGTAGCGGAAACCCCACTCCACGTGCGCCCGGTGGCCTGGCTCGAAGGTGGCGCACAGCGCGAGCCGCGGCGGCACGGCATCGGGCAGGTCGAGGTCGCCGGATGCCGCCCGCACCCGCGCCTTGCGCCGCAAACCGGGCAGGTGGGTGACGACGAACCGGGCCCAGTCGGCCTCGGGGACCTCGACGACGCCGAGGTCGAGCAGGCGCTGGCGGGTGCCGTCGAGCGGCTCGGCCAGCGCCCCCAGCACGAGGGTCTGGCCGTCGTGCAGGAAGAAGCCGGTGGCCGGCTGACCGACCAGGGTGGTGCGGCCGGCCGCACCTTCGGGGAGGTCGAGGCGAGGGTGCAGCTCGGCGCCCTCGTCGGTGCGCACGACGTCGACCACCAGCTCGGCCGGTTCGGGGGCGAAGGCGACCTCGCCGCCCTCGCGGAGGTCGGTGAGCAGCCGCACGCCGGCGCGGTCGGCGGCCCGCAGGAGTGCCACCCACGACGGGCCGAGGTGGTCGAGCAGGATGGCGTCGGGCATCCGGCCGTAGCCGAAGGCGCGCACCGAGCGGCGGTGGGCGTCGGCCAGGGCGGTGAGCACGTCGCGCTGCTCGTCGGCGAACGACACCCGGCCGAAGCCGTAGTAGCCGCCGGCGAAGCTCTCCCACGACACCCCGGTGCGGATCCAGCCACCGCGCACTCCGGGCACCACCGGCCGGATGCGCAGCTGCCCCCGGGCCGGGGCGTCGCGCCGGGGGCTGGTGGCCGGCTCGATGAGGATGCCGACCGGCGTGTGGTCGGGCTCGAGCTCGGTGTCGTCGAGCAGGCCGCCCAGCGCTCGCTCCCAGGTGGGGCGCGCGGGTGCGCTGGGGCGGCCGGCGAGCCGGTCGACCACCGGCTGCCGCTCGCGGCTGGCGGCCGCGACGGCGACCGCGTGCTTGCAGTCGCCGCCGACGGGGCACGAGCAGGTGCTGGCCCAGCGGCGCAGCTCGAGCCGGCCGGCGCTGGGGGTGGCGACCGGGGTGAGCGAGACGTTGGTGGTGTAGGTCTGCCCGTTGCTGCCGCCGACCCAGCCGGTGGCGCGGGTGCCGTCGTCGGACAGCTCGAGCTCGACGACCCGGCCCTGCTTCGCGTAGGCGAGGCCGCGGGCCACCGTGACCGTGCCGCAGACCTCGTCGAGCTCGCGGTTGGTGAGGTCGGCGAGGCGGTCGACGGTGAACACCCGTGCCACCACGCAACCTCCACGACGCCATCGGCGGGCCGCGGCCGGCCCGATTCCTGAACACCCAACCGTATGCCGTGCGCCTGACATTCCCATCCCGTCGTCCACAACCCTGCATCCCCAGGCGCTGCCCTCGTCGGGGCTGTGGGGTGGGAAATCTGCAATGAGTCGGGGTCGTGGGTCGGCCCCGGCCCGAGTCAGTCGGCCTTGGACGGGAGGGTGAGCGAGAAGGTCGAACCGAGGCCGACCTGCGAGGCCACGGTGGCCGAGCCGCCGTGGGCCCGGGCGATGGCGTCGACGATGGCCAGCCCGAGCCCACTGCCCCCACGTGACGACGACCGCCCCGGGTCGACCCGGTGGAAGCGCTCGAACACGTGCGCCAGGTGCTCTGGCGGGATGCCGGGGCCGGCGTCCGCGACGTCGACGCGCACCGCTCCCGGCAGCTCGACGACCGTCAACCAGACCGGGGTGCCGGCCGGCGTGTGCCGCACGGCGTTGGAGGTGAGCCCCACCAGGGCCTGGGTCAGCCGGTCGCGGTCACCGGTGACGACGAGCGACTCCGGCGCGTCGACGGTGACCACCCGGTCGGGCGCGACCACCCGCAGGTCGCTCGCCACATCGCGCACGAGCACCCCCAGGTCGACCGGGCCGTGCGCCAGCACGCCGAGGTCGTCGAGCCCGGCCAGGTCGAGCAGTGCGTCGACGAGCCGGCGCATCCGGGCGGCCTCGTCGCCCATCCGGCGCATGGCGTCGGCCATCTCGGCCGCCTGCCCACGCTCGGACACCAGCTCACGCTCGGACACCAGCTCACGCTCGGACACCAGCTCACGCTCGGCCGGCTCGGCAACGCGCCCACCGGCATCCGCCGCCGTGGGCGCGCCCGGCTCGTCAGGGGCGCCGACCGGCCGGCTGTGCAGTGCGGCATACCCCTGCAGCGTGGTGAGCGGGGTGCGCAGCTCGTGCGAGGCGTCGGCGACGAAGCGCCGCATCCTGGCCTGGGTGGTGGCGTTGGTGTCGAGCATCGCGTTGAGTGCCTCGCCGAGCCGCGCGGCCTCGGTCCCCGGCGGCCCGGGTGGCACCCGCCGGGTGGTGTCGCCCGCGGTGATCGCGTCGGCGGCCTCGGTCATCGCGGCGATCGGGCGAAGGCCCAGCCGGTCGACCCACCACAGCAGCAGCCCCACGACGGCGGCGACGACCAGCCCGACGAGCCCCAAGGTCGTCGTCAGGCGCCGGGTGGCCGCGTCGACCGAGGTGAGCGGGATGGCGAGCACCGCCTCGGCGCGCCCGTTGGGCAGCGTGGCGGTGACCACGCGCACCCGCTGCGCCGCACCGGATGCCGTCGCCCGCTCCTGCGGGATCGTCACGCGCTCGCCGGGGGCGAGCCGGGGCAGGAGGTCGGGGTCGCTCTGCGGGGTGAGCACCGGCGTGAGGGTGCCGTCGCGCGCCATCCGGCCGACCCAGATGTCGGACAGGCCGGCCGGCGTGGAGGTGGGTCCGTTGGCCTCGGCGCGAGCCGACGCCAGCAGGATGGCGCGGGGGTTCTGGGCCAGGGCGGCGAGCTGGGCGTCGAGCCGGGCGACGAGGAATGCGCGCTGCACCAGCACGACCGAGGCTCCCGCGACGAGCAGCACCACGGCCAGCGCGCTCGTGGCGACCAGCAGCCGACGACGCAGGGTCATCACGGCTCCCGCACCGTGTAGCCGACGCCGCGCACCGTGTGGATCAGCTTGGGGTCGGTGGCGTCGACCTTCTTGCGCAGGGTCGACACGAACGACTCGATGATCGCGCTCTCTCCGGAGAAGTCGTACTGCCACACGTGGTCGAGGATCTGGGCGCGCGTGACCACCCGACCGGCGTTGACGAGCAGGCAGCGCAGCAGCGTGAACTCGGTTGCGGTGAGGTGGTGTTCGGTGTCGCCGCGCCACACGCGGTGCTGGTCCTCGTCGAGCACGAGGTCGTGCACCTGGAGGCGACCGCTGGGGGTGGGGACGCTGCCACGTCGGCGCAGCGCCACGTGCACCCGGGCGACGAGCTCCTCGAGGGCGAACGGCTTGACGATGTAGTCGTCGCCGCCGGCGGTGAGGCCGCGCACCCGGTCGGCGGTGTCGGCTCGCGCGGTCAGGAAGAGCACCGGCGCCTCGACCCCCTTCGCGCGCAGCCGGCGCAGCACCTCGAAGCCGTCGAGGTCAGGCAGCATCACGTCGAGCACGACGACGTCGGGGGATGCCGGGGTGCAGGCCGCCAGTGCCTCCTCACCGGTGGCGGCCGTGGCGGCGGCGAACCCGGCGAGCCGCAGCGCGGAGGACACCAGGTAGGCGATGTTCTCCTCGTCGTCGACGACCAGCACGTGGGGGCGCGGGTGCTCGGTCGTCATGACCGCCACGCTGCCAGAGCCAGGACGCGCCGGTCTGGAGGAAACCTCGAGACTTCCTGTGGATCCAGGCCTCCGCCGTGCCGTCGCTCCATCTCCAGCGGATCGCGAGGTTTCCTTGCGGGGGCCGCGAGCCGGCATCCGCAGGGTTGCACCGTCACCACCGAGCGCCGGCACCGTCCGGCCGCCACGATCCCGAGGAGCACCGAATGACCCGCCTGCGCACCACCCTCATCGCCGTCGGAGCCAGCACCGCCCTCTTGGCGACCGGGGCGGTCGTCGCCTCGAACGCGACGGCCACCCCGGCCCCGGTCGCCGCCGTCGCCCAGCTGGGGGTCGACGCCACTGCGGTCCGCACCGCGGCCGACACCACGCCCGACGGCGCCGCGGTGCGCACCGCCGCTCGCGGCTGGTGGAAGCAGCTCACCGACGCGCAGCGCACCTGCCTGCAGGGCGAGCAGATCACCCGGCCGGTCGGCCCGCTCGGCGACGCCGAGCGCGCGGCGCTGCGGGGCAAGGTCGAGGCCGCCGCCCAGAAGTGCTCGGTCATGCTGCCGCACGCGAAGGCCCGCGCGTTCTGGAACGGCCTCACCGACACGCAGCGCCAGTGCCTCGAGGATGCCGCCGTGAACCGTCCGTGGGGGCCGCTCAGCAAGGAACAGCGCCAGCAGGTGCGGGCCGAGCTGCGGGCCGCCGCGCAGAAGTGCGACATCACGCTGCCGGCCAAGGCGGACAACGCGGCCAAGGGGGCCACGAACAGCCGTTGACCCGGCTCCGCGCCGGTCGAGCGCAGAGAACGCACCGTGTCGGGTCGAGCCGGCACGGCGCGTTCTCTACGCTCGACGGTTGGCCGACTCCGGGTCGTCCGCGACCGCCCCGCGCGCCAGCAGGGCCGCCTCGCGCTCCTCGACGATGGCCGAGCAGGCCGCCAGGAAGCGCTGCATGCTCGCCCCCGGGCTCGTGTCACCGAAGTAGTGCCGCACCAGGGCGGCGTGCACGTCGTCGGGGTGCTGCACCGCCGCGGCCACCACCTCGGCGCCGCGCCCGGCATCCGCGGCGTCGAGCAGGGTGAGCTCACGCACCAGGCCCGACTCGGGCAGCTCGGCGCGCGGCTCGGCCGGGCGGGTGACCACCAGGGGCTTGCCGGTGGCGAGCCAGTCGTAGGCGACGGCGGAGATGTCGGTGACGCACACGTCGGCCGCGTCGACCTGCCAGCCGAACGGCCCGGTGGTGTCGGCGAGGTGCTGGGCACCGGCATCCGCCGCGTTGGCCTCGCGGATGAGCCGCAGCACCTCCTCGTGGGCGGTGCGGTAGGCCGGCACGGTGCTCCCCAGCCGCGGGTGCGGGCGGTAGACCAGCCGGATGCCGGGGTCCGCCAGCAGGGAGCGCACCAGCGGCACGCCGTGGGTCGCCACCGACGAGTAGCGCATGCTCGGCACGTCACCCTCGGTCGTGGGGGCGTAGAGCACGACCGTGCGGCCGTCGCGGGGCAGCGCCGCGCCGGTGGAGTGCACGTCGACCTGGGGGCGGCCGACCTCGACGAGGGAGGACTCGTCGAAGCCGATCAGCTTGCGCAGGATGCGGTCGCGCGCGGCCTGGCCGGCAATGAAGACCCGGTCGTAGGCCTTGAGCTGGTTGCTCGACATGTAGTCCTTGTCGGACTCTCCGTGGCAGACGAACACGTGGGCCGGCGTCGCGAACCGCATGGCCGGGAAGTTCGACTGGTTCTGGTTGACGTAGAACACCAGCCGCACCGGATGCCGGTCGAGGAAGCGCTCGACGTCCTCGATCGTCACGCACGGCACGACGGGGACCGGGCAGTCCTGCAGCAGCCGGGCGGTGGCCGCCCACTGCCGGCTCACGACGACCACCGGGTGCTGCTCGGCGAGCCGGCGCATCGGTTCGTACCACTGGTCGACCTGGTAGATGTTCTCCGGCAGGTCGGGGAAGTAGACGACCGCGGTGACGGTGCCGTCAGGCACCGCGGGCCGGGCCGCCAGCAGCTGTCGGGCCGTGCGGCGGCCGCGCAGCGCGTCGATCGCCCGGGCGCCGACCTGCCGGGCCTTGGCGGCGTCGGCGGCCAGACCCATCAGGCGGTGAACCGGTCTGCGACGTCGAGGGCGCGGTCGAGGATGTCGAGCCCCTCGGCCATCTCCTCCGCGGTCGTCGTGCACGGCGGCACGACGTGGGTGCGGTTGAAGTGCACGAACGGCCAGAGCCCCTCGGCCTTGCAGGCGGCGGCGAAGTCGTTCATCGGCGCCGCGGCGGCACCACCGGCGTTGTAGGGGACGAGCGGCTCGCGCGTCTCGGCATCCTTCACGAGCTCGAGCGCCCAGAAGAAGCCGAGCCCGCGCACCTCGCCGACACTCGGGTGCTTGTCGGCGATCTCGGCCAGCCGCGGCGCGATGACGGTATCGCTGACCTTGCGGACGTTCTCGAGGATGCCCTCCTCCTGGAAGATCCCGATCGACGCGACGGCGGACGCACAGGCCAACGGGTGGCCCGAGTAGGTGAGGCCGCCGGGGAAGGCGCGCTCGGCGAAGGTGTCGGCGATGGCGTCGGAGATGACGACCCCGCCGAGCGGCACGTAGCCGGAGTTGATGCCCTTGGCGAAGCAGATCAGGTCGGGCGTGACGCCCCAGTGGTCGACGGCGAACCACTCGCCGCAGCGGCCGAAGCCGGCCATGACCTCGTCGGCGATCCAGACGATGCCGTGCTCGTCGCAGATCTCGCGGACTCCGGTGAGGTAGCCGGGCGGCGGCACGAGGATGCCGTTGGTGCCCACCACGGTCTCGAGCATGATCGCCGCGATGGTCGACGGGCCCTCGACCATGATCGTGTCGCGCAGGTGCTGCAGGGCGCGCTCGCACTCCTGCGCCTCGCTGGTGGCGTGGAACGCGGAGCGGTAGGGGTAGGGGCCCCAGAAGTGCACGATGCCGCTCATGCCGGGCTCGCTCGCCCAGCGGCGCGGGTCACCGGTGGCGGTGATGGCCCCGGCGGTGGCGCCGTGGTAGCTGCGGTAGGCGGTGAGCACCTTGTGGCGGCCGGTGTGCAGGCGCGCCATCCGCATGGCGTTCTCGGTGGCCTCGGCCCCACCGTTGGTGAAGAACACCCGGTTGAGGGTGCCGGGGGCCAGGTTGGCGATGAGTCGGGCTGCCTCGGAACGGGACTCGTCGGCGAAGCTCGGCGCGATGGTGCACTGCCGCGCCGCCGCCTCCTGGATCGCCGCTACCAGCTTCGGGTGCTGGTAGCCGATGTTGACGTTGACCAGCTGGCTCGAGAAGTCGAGGTAACGCTTGCCCTCGAAGTCCCAGAAGTGGCTTCCGGACGCGCCGGCGATGGGCAGCGGGTTGATCAGCGCCTGGGCCGACCAGGAGTGGAAAACGTGGGCGCGGTCGTCGCGCGAGACCTGCGCGCCCCGCTCGGGGTCGGCGGGGATCTGCAGCTCAGGGAAGGTGCTCATCGGGCGGTCGCCTCTCGGGTGCGGCTCAGGGAAGGGTGAAGATCGTGCGGTGCCACGGCTTGTGGGCGACCGCGGTGTTGTCGTGCATCACGTGCTTGATGTTGGTGTACTCGTCGAACGAGTAGGCCGACATGTCCTTGCCGAAACCACTGTGCCGGTAACCACCGTGCGGCATCTCGCTGATGATCGGGATGTGGTCGTTGACCCACACGCAGCCGGCCCGGATCTCACGGGTGGCCCGGCCGGCGCGGTAGGTGTCGCGGGTCCAGGCGGACGCGGCGAGCCCGAACTCGGTGTCGTTGGCCAGGGAGATGGCCTCGTCGTCGTCGTCGAACGCCACGACCACGAGCACCGGGCCGAACACCTCGTCGCGCCAGATCTCGCTGTCGAGCGGCACGTCGCTGACCAGGGTGGGCTCGTAGTAGCAGCCACGGGCGAGGTCGCCGGTGGGGGTGGCGCCGCCGGCGACGACCTTCGCGTAGCCCCGGGCTCGGTCGACCATGCCGGCCACCTTGGTCTGGTGGGCGGCCGAGCTGAGCGGGCCGAGATCGGTGGCCTCGTCGCCGGTGGGGCCGATGCGCACGGCGGCCATCAGGTCGGCGACGCCGGTGACGAACGCGTCGTACACGGAGCGGTGCACGATGGCGCGGGTGGCGGCGGTGCAGTCCTGACCGGCGTTGATGAGGGATGCCGCGACGGCGCCGTGGACGGCCGCCTCGAGGTCGGCGTCGTCGAAGACCACGAACGGGGCCTTGCCGCCGAGCTCGAGGTGCACGCGCTTGCCGGTGGCGGATGCCGTGGCCATCACCTGGCGCCCGACGCTGGTCGAGCCGGTGAAGCTCGTCATGGCGACGTCGGGGTGGCCCACGAGGTGCTGGCCGGCCACGGGACCGGTGCCGGTGACGACGTTGACCACGCCTGCGGGAGCGCCCGCCTCGGTGAAGGCCTCGGCGAAGAGGATCGAGGTGAGCGGAGTGATCTCGGCCGGCTTGAGCACGATGGTGTTGCCGGCGGCGATGGCGGGCAGCACCTTCCAGGCGGCCATCTGCAGCGGGTAGTTCCACGGGGCGATCGAGCCGACGACGCCGATCGGCTCGCGCCGGATGGATGAGGTGTGGTCGCCGGAGTACTCGGCGCTGGCCATGCCGTCGAGCCGGCGGGCGGCGGTGCCGAAGAAGGCGGTGTTGTCGACGGTGCCCGGCACGTCGAACTGGCGGGCCAGCCGGATCGGCTTGCCGGCCTGGCGGCTCTCGAGCTGCGCGAGCTCCTCGGCGCGCTCGTCGAGGAGCTGCGCCGCCTTGAGCAGCACGGTCGAGCGCTCGGCCGGCGTGGCCCGGCTCCACTCCTCGAACGCGGTGGATGCCGCGGCGACCGCGGCGTCGACGTCGTCGTGCCCCGCGAGGGTCACCGTCTCGATCACCTCGTTGGTGCTCGGGTCGAGCACGTCGAAGGTCTGGCCCGAGGTGGCGTCGCGCCGTTGCCCGCCGATGTACTGGTGCATGGGCGCGAGCATACGGGGCGGTCGTGGGTTCCGGAAAGTGCAGTCACCACGATGTCCAGGTGCGGATTCCGCAGTGCGCGAGTGTCACGGCATCCGGTATCGGTCGGTTCGGCCGGCACCGGCCCGGTGCGCCCAGGACCCTCGGACGTGCGGACGGGGCGCCGGCCACCCGTGGTGACCGGCGCCCCGTCGCCGTCGGACGTGCTGTGCAGCTCGGTGTCAGCCGTTCACCGCGCGCTTGAGCTGCGCGGCCGCCTTGAAGCCGACCGAGGTCGACGCCGCGATGGCGATCTCCTCGCCGGTCTGCGGGTTGCGGCCGGTGCGGGCCGCGCGCTCGCGGGTCTCGAACGTGCCGAACCCGGCGAGCCGGACGTCCTCACCCTTGGCGAGCTGCTCACCGATGACGTCGAGCGCCGCGCCGAGGATCTCCTCGGCGGCGGCAGCGGAGACGTCGGCGCGCTGCGCGACGACCTGGGCGATGTCCTTCTTGGTCATGTCACTCCTAGATGCGGGGAATCAATCGTGTCGACGCTAGCAAAGGCCGCGGTCAGAACCACGGATCCCCCCACGAGACGTCGCGTGCTGCACGGTAGGCGATCGGGTCGCGTCTCGTCACCACCAGCCGCTCCGCGGACCCCGAGGCGTCGCAGACCTCGAGCTGCACCAGCCCCTTGCGGCTGACCGGATGCCGCAGCACCCGAGCCGCCGCGGGCGGCAGCGGCTCGCGGCTCCCGATCACGTACGAGAACTTCTCGTCCTCGTGGCCGAGCCGGCCGCCCTTGACCCGGCGATGCAGGGCGCTGCGGTCGAGCCGCACGGCGAAGTGGCACCAGTCGCCGGGCCGGGCCGCCACCGGGCACGCGCCGTCCTGGGGGCACGGAGCCAGCAGGTGCCAGCCCGCGGCGGTGAGCCGGGAGCGCGCGCGCAGCACTGCGGCATACCCGCGGGGGGTGCCGGGCTCGACGACGAGCACGAGCCGGGATGACGCTGCCAGCGCCGCGTCGACCACCGGCGCCTGCTGGGACTCGGCCAGCTCGCCGAGCAGGTAGCTGACCACCACCAGGTCGGCCGCGGGCAGCACGGCGCCGGGGCCGAGCAGCCTCCGCGACCAGCTCGCGCCGGCCACCGCCGCCGGCCCGTGCTGCGCGATGCGTGTACCGAGGGTCAATGCGTCGTCGGAGCCGTCGAGCACGGTCGCCCGCTCCAGCGAGCCGAACGCCTCGGCTGCCGCCCAGGTCGCCGCGCCCGTGCCACCGCCGACGTCGACCAGGCTGCGCACGTCGAGGTCGGGGGCCAGCGCGGTGGCGTGGCGCAGCGCCCGCGCCACGGCGGCGTGCGTGGCCGGCATCCGGTAGGCGGCGTAGGCGGCCGCAGTCGTGGGGTCGCGCAGCACCTGGGCGGTGGGGGGAGCTCCGGCGCGGTAGGCGTCGATCAGTGATGCGGTGGCGCGCCGCAGCGGCTCGGCCGGCAGGCCGTCGAGCACGGCGTCGAGGGCGCGGCTGAGCGTGTGCGGCACGCCGCCATCGTGCCGGATGGGGACGGAATCGGGATGACATCGGGAACCGTGGGTGTTCAACCCCCCGAATCGCCACGTGCGGAATATACCCGCGGGGGTATTATGTTACCCCTGCGAACGGACCACCGGACCCCGACCGAGGAGTACCCAGCATGGCCACCGTCGAGCTCACCGCCGACACCTTCGAGCAGACCATCACGACGAGCGACATCGTGCTCATCGACTGGTGGGCGTCGTGGTGCGGCCCCTGCCGCCAGTTCGCGCCGACCTACGAGAAGTCCAGCCTGAAGCACGACGACGTCGTGTTCGGCAAGGTCGACACCGAGGCGGAGCAGGCCCTGGCCGGCGCCGCCCAGATCACCTCGATCCCCACCATCATGGGCTTCCGCGAGGGCATCCTCGTGTTCCGCCAGTCCGGGGCGCTGCCGCCGGCCGGCCTGGAGCAGGTCATCGAGGGGATCAAGGGCCTCGACATGGACGACGTGCGTCGTCAGGTGTCGGCCCAGCAGGCCGCGCCGCAGCAGGCCTGACCGGCGGAGCCGCGTCGACCGGCCACGCCGGTGCGCAGAAGTTCGGATGCCGCGCAGCAATTACCGCGCGGCATCCGAACTTCTGCGTGACGGGCACACTCACCGCCCGTCGCCGCTGCGTTCTGGCCCCCGTGGCAATACGTCCGGGGGTATCTTTGGCACAGCACATCCACCGACCCGGAGGACCACGCATGGAGCTCAACCCCGACGAGATGCAGGCCGTCGTCAAGCGACTCAAGCGTGCCCAGGGCCAGATCGGCGGCGTGCTGAAGATGATCGACGAGGGCCGTGAGTGCCAGGACATCGTCACCCAGCTCGCTGCGGTCTCCAAGGCGCTCGACCGGGCCGGGTTCGCGGTCATCGCGCTCGGCCTGCGGCAGTGCATCACCGACCCCGAGGGGCACGAGATGGATGTCGACACCATGGAGAAGCTCTTCCTGTCGCTCGCATGAGCCGGCCGACGATGGATTCCGCCGCCTGGGACGCCCGGTATGCCGGTACCGACCTCGTGTGGTCGGCCGGCCCGAACGTGTGGGTGCGCGAGCTGTGCGCCCCGATGCCGCCCGGGGTCGCCCTCGACGTCGCGGCCGGGGAGGGCCGCAACGCGCTGTGGCTCGTCGAGCAGGGCTGGGACGTCGTCGCGGCGGACTTCTCGGCCGTGGGCGTCCAGCGGATGAGCGAGATCGCCGACCGCCGTCTGGCGCAGCGCCGCTCGTCATTCACGGCCGTGGTGGCCGACGCCACCCAGCCGGCCCCGCGTCCCCCGGGTGACCTGTTGGTCGACTCCGGGACGGATGCCGGTGCGGACGGTGCGGCCTACGACCTGGTGCTGATCTCGTACCTGCACCTGCCGCGCACTGACTGGGTCGAGGCGCTCGCGGCCGCCGTGCGCGCGACCGTCGTCGGCGGGGCCGTGCTCGTCGTGTCCCACGCGGTGCGCAACCTCAGCGAGGGCGTCGGCGGCCCGCAGGACCGCACCATCCTGCTCGACCCCGAGGACGTCATCGCCGCGGCCGCCGAGCTGCCGGTCGACGTCGAGCTGGCGCAGCTGCGGCGGCGGGATGTCGAGGGGAGCGACCGACCGGCCCTCGACACCGTCGTGCTGTTCCGCAAGCGCTCCGACGGCTGACCCGGCAGGGCCGTCCTCAGATCGACCAATAGGTCACACGGGGGACGGCTGACCCGGCAGCGCCGTCCTCAGATCGACCAATAGGTCACACGGGGGACGGCTGACCCGGCAGCGCCGTCCTCAGATCGACCAATAGGTCAATCTCGGGACACCCATGCCGGGCGGGTGCAGGTCCGCCCGTCAGCCGACCGGCTCCAGGGCGCTGACCTGCGCCTGCGAACGGATGCCGGCCTGCCAGGTGCGGATTCCGCCGTCGAGGTTGCGCACGTCCCGGCCGTGCTGGGCGAGGATGCGGGCCGCGGTGTGGCCACGCACCCCCACCGCGCAGTGCACGACGACCGGCCCGGCCGGGATCTCGCCGAGCCGCTCGCGCAGCGAGTTGAGCGGGAGGTGCAGCGCGCCCGGGATGACGCCCACGGCCGCCCGCTCACCGGCGTCGCGCACGTCGACGACCACGGCACCGGACGCCACGGCATCCGCCAGCTCGTGCCACTGCACCGAGGCGCTGGTGCCGCGACGCAGGTTGTCGGCCACGTGGCCGAGCATGTTGACCGGGTCCTTGGCCGAGGAGAAGGCCGGCGCATAGGCGAGCTCGAGGTCGGCGAGCGCGCTGGCCCGCAGCCCCCCGGTGATGGCGGTGGCGATGACGTCGATCCGCTTGTCGACACCGGAATCGCCGACCCCCTGCGCGCCCAGGATGGCGTCGGTGTCGGGGTCGACGAGCAGCTTCAGGGCCATGGCGTCGGCGCCCGGGTAGTAGGTGGCGTGCGAGGCGGGATGGGTGTGGATGGCCCGGTAGCGCCGGCCGGCGGCCCGCAGCCGCTTCTCGGACCAGCCGGTCGAGGCCACCTGCAGCCCGAAGACGCCGACGATGGCGGTACCCAGTACGGGCCGGTCGCGCACGGCCAGCCCGGCGATCACGTCTGCCGCCCGGCGGCCCTGCAGGTTGGCGGTGTTGGCCAGCGGCACCAGGGTGGGGGAGCCGTCGACGGCATCGACCTTCTCGACCGCGTCGCCGACGGCGAGGATGGCAGGGTCGGACGTTCGCAGCTGGTCGTCGACGAGGATGCCACCGCGCTCGCCGACCGCGAGCCCCGCGGCCTGCGCCAGCGTGGTCTCGGGGCGCACGCCGATCGCCGCCACCACAAGGTCGGCGGGGATGGTCTCGCCGCTGGTGAGGGTGACGTCGTCGGGTCCGATGGCGGCGACGCCGGCGCCGAGGCGCAGGTCGACACCGTGCTCGCGGATGCGGTCGTGCACCGGGGTCACCATCTCGGGGTCGAGCGGGGTCATCACCTGCTCGGCAGCCTCGACGAGGGTGACCTGCACGCCGAGGTGCACGAGGTTCTCGGCGACCTCGACCCCGATGAAGCCACCGCCGACGACCACGGCGGTGCGGGCGCCGTGGGTGGCGGCCACGAGCGCATCGGTGTCCTCGACGTCGCGCAGCGACAGGGCGCGCTCGATACCGGGGATCGGCGGGCGCACCGCGTGGGCACCGGTCGACAGCACCAGGGCGTCATAGGGCAGCTCGAGCAGCTCGTCGGCCACGAGGTCGCGCACCACCAGCACGTGCCGGTCGCGGTCGATGCACACCGCCTCGGTGTGCACCCGGACGTCGAGCCCGAAGCGAGCGTGCAGCGCCTCCGGCGTCTGCAGCAGCAGCGACGACCGCTTCGCGATGACACCGCCCACGTGGTAGGGCAGGCCGCAGTTGGCGTAGGAGACGTGGCCGCTGCGCTCGACGACCGTGATCTCGGCGTCCTCGAGCAGCCGGCGCAGGCGAGTGGCCGCGCTCATGCCGCCGGCGACACCCCCGATGATGAGAATCCGCATACCGACCAGCATACCCCGTGGGGTATGCTGCTCCGACATCGCCCCCGAGTACGAGGAGTTCCCGGCATGTGCCGAGCAGTGACCTGCCGCAAGTGCGGCAAGACGACCTGGGCCGGCTGCGGCCAGCACGTCGACAGCGTGATGAGCGGCGTCCGCGCGGCCGATCGCTGCCAGGGCCACGCGAACGAGCCGAGCACCGGCTTCCTCAGCAAGCTCTTCGGCCGCTGAGCTGCGCTGAGTGCGGAAACGGTTGCCAGGGCGACCACCTCCGCACTCGCCGCGAAGGGCGGGCAGGAGGTAGGGGTCAGCTGGCCGTTGGGGTGGCCGAGCCTGACACGAACCACAGCCAGGGTGTGGCCGGCCCGCCGCCGATGAACCCCGCGTAGGTCAGGTCCACGTCGAAGCCGGCGCCCGCCACGAGCGCCGCGATGTCGCGGTCGACGTGGCAGCCACCGGCCAGCGGACCCCAGAAGGGCTGGATGCGGCGCTGCCGGCGCGCGGTGGCCTCGTCGGGGGCGAGAGAGTGCTCGACGAAGCGCAGCGATCCCCCCCGCCGCAGCACCCGTCGGGCCTCCCCGAGCGCCTGCTCGATCGCCGGCACGGTGCACATCGTCCAGGTCGACACCACGGTGTCGACGCTCGCGTCGGGCACCGGCAGGTAGGCGCCGTCCAGCCCGATCCGCGACACCGGCATCCCGGATGCCGAGACGCGCGCCTGCGCGCGCTGCCAGGACAGCTCGGCCGGCTCGACCGCCAGCACCCGGCTCACCTCGCCGGGGTAGTACGCGAGGTTGCGCCCGGAGCCGAAACCGATCTCGAGCACCTCGCCGGTGGCGCCGCCACAGACGGTCGTGCGCCAGCTGCCGGCCGTCGCGTCGTTGAGCCCGCGGTCGGTCAGGCGCGGCACCACCTGCTCGTCCCACCACCGGCGCACGCCCATCGCCCCAGTGTGGCGCACGGGCATTGCGGGCCATCGGGCCGCCGGCTCAGCGGTGGCGCTTGAGCACCATCCGCACGAGGCGCACCGAGAACGCGACGAACCGGAACGCCTGGACCGGCAGGCTCCGCCGCATCCGCAGCGTGCGTTCGGTGGGCAGCGGGGCGGCGCCGAGGTCGAGGGTGGGGCTGAACGTCTCGTGGCTCATGTCGCTCACTCCGGGATCAGGTGCCAGCCGAGGCGGCCCTGCGCCTTGTACATGAACAGGTGGTGCATCAGCAGCTTGACCCAGTGGCCGCTCAGCCCGATCTCCGCACGGGTGTCGGAGAGGTCGCGCCCGGTGGGGTAGAGGCTGTAGTCGGGCACCACGGGCAGCATGGTGAGCGAGGCTGCCGACCCGCGGCGCAGGCCTGCTCCGGCGGACGCGACCGTGGCTGCGCCCATCTGCGCCATCGAGGCCACGTGCGCCGGGCGGTCGTCGCCGTGCTTGACCCGGTCGACGATCGTCAGTGCCGCGGTCTTGCCCATGACGCCCGACGGCATCCCGGTGCGCGGGGCCGACGGGGTGATGACGGTGCCGGTCGGGCTGGTGCGCGGACGCGAGATCTGGTGCGGCGGGGCGAACGCGATGCCGACCGCGAAGATCCGCGGGTGGCCCAGGGCCTGGTACGTGCTCGGCCAGTCGGTGCCGCGCCACATCTCGTACGGTTTGGGGAAGTAGTCGGCATCCACGCGCATGAAGCCATTGGGGGCGAACAGCTGTGAGGTGATGTCGGAGCCGTCGCGCCCGACCGCCCGCAGCGGCACCCCGCCGAACGGCGGCATCAGCATCGCGAAGTCGAAGTCGAGCTCCTGGTGCACGCCGTCGAGCGTCTCGAACGAGATCACGCCGGGGTCGACCCGGTGCACGTGCGCCCCGACGATCGCCTCGACACCGCGCTCGCGGTACAGGCTCGAGGTCCACAGCTCCGAGGACGTGGTGAAGCCGCGGTCGTCGAAGGTCATTCCGTCGACGCCGAAGTCGCCGAGCCGGGCCTCGTTGGTGAGGTAGACGAGCCGCGCCCGGCCGCGAACCCCGGCCTCGCGCAGCTCGTGGTCGACGTTGAAGACGTACTCGAAGGCCGCGCCCTCGCAGGTGCAGGTGCCGTGCCCCATGCCGACCACCAGGGTCTGCGGCACGCCGGCCCGGAGCAGCTCGATGGCCGCCGTGAGCCGGGCCGACGCCTGCACCGCGTGCTCCGCCGTGCACACCGACAGGGTGTGCCCACTGTCGGGGCCGAGGCCGGGCGTGAGGTCGAAGCGCAGCCGGGGCCCGGTGGCGTTGACCAGGTAGTCGTACCGGAGGCGCTCCTGCTCGCCGTCGCGCTCAGGGGTGGTGTGCACGATGTCGACGGCGCCCCGAGGGCTGGTGTCGTCGCCCTCGGGAAGGATGGTCACGGCCCGGGCCTGGTGGAAGGTGATGCCCTTGGCGGCGTAGACGGGTGCCAGCTCGAAGACGACCGACTCCTTGGGCATCCGCCCCACGCCGACCCAGATGTTGCTGGGGATCCAGTTCCACGACGACTTCGGAGACACGACGGTGACCGTGCTGCCGCTGGGCAGCAGCCGGTTGAGGTGCAGTGCCGCGGTGTGCCCCGCGACGCCGGCACCGAGGACAAGGACGTCGGCCATCTCTCTCCTTCTGCGCGTCCCTGCTACCACAAGATATCGGCCGGGTCATGACGGAATCCGGCGCTGTGGTGGTGCTCACAGATCGCCTCGCGATACCCCAGCGGGTATAACGTCAGGAGCGTCGAGCCGGCCTCCTGGTGCCGGGCCGGGTGGTCTGTCCGGGCACCGATACGAGGCCGGCTCGGTGCCCCTCTGCCCGAAGCGTTCTCACGCCCGGCACCGCTGCATGGCTGGTCAGCGTGTGGGATCGACGAGCACGATGCCGGTCGAGGGCGCCGACCGCATCGCGACCAGCGCCGCGCCGGCCGCCTCGAGCCCGAGCGGCTCGCCGGGGGCCAGCAGGTCGCCGAGGTCGAGCCGGCCGCTCGCCACGTCGTCGAGCAGCGGCGGGTAGTCGGCCGCCGCCATGCCGTGGCTGCCCAGTACGTCGAGCTCCCACCCGATGACGCGCTCCATCGGCACGTCGGCCCGGCCGGCGCTCGGCGGCAGCAGGCCCACCTGCACGTGCCGACCGCGACGACCCAACGCGAGGATGCCGGTGCGGCACGCCTGCGGCGAGCCCAGGGCGTCGATGCTCACCGACACCCCGCCACCCGACCAGGCCGAGACCGCCGCGAGCACCTTGTCGGTGCCGATCGATGCGTCGACCACCTCGTCGGCGCCGTGGAACAGGGCGCGGTCGAGCGAGGCCGACGAGACGTCGACGGCACAGACGAACGCGCCCCTGCTACGCGCGATGGCGACAGCAGCCAGGCCCACACCTCCGCACCCGATGACGAGAACCGAGTCACCCTCTCGCACAACGGCCCTCGAGGCGACCGCCCGGTAGGCCGTCGCCACCCGGCAGCCGAGGCCGGCCGCGATCCCGGCATCCAGCCCCTCGGGCAGGGCCACGAGGTTTGTCTCGGCAGCGTGCACGACCACCAGCTCGGCGAAGGAGCCCGGGTCCGTGAAGCCCGGTTGGCGCTGGTTCGGGCAGACCTGGCCGGCGCCAGCCCGGCACACCGCGCAGGCCCCGCAGGCCATGACGAACGGGGCGGTGACCGCGCGACCCAGCCACCCGGCATCCACGTCATCGGCGACCGCCTCGACGACACCGGCCAGCTCGTGGCCCGGCACGTGCGGGAAGGTGGCGATGTCGTCGTCGTGGCCCATCCAGCCGTGCCAGTCGCTGCGGCACAGCCCGCTGGCGGTCACCCGCACCACGGCGCCCCCGGGCGGCGGCGTGGGGTCGGGCAGGGTCACGACGACCGGTTTCGCACCGAACGCGGCATAGGTCAGGGCTCGCACGGGCCCACCCTCTCATTGGGATCCGGTCACGGTTGGGACACGACCCGCCGGGGGGCTGGACTCCGGCAGGCATGATGGACACACAATGGGTCCGTGGAGGATGGGAGCGCTCCCACGGAGCCTGCGGACACCGAGGTCTCGACCCGGTCAACCCGTCCCATCTCGTCTGGCACCCGTGTCGGAGCCGTCCGGGAACCCGGCACCGGCACGGGAGCCAGGCGTCCACCCACCATCGACGAGGTCGCCCGGCAGGCCGGGGTCGGGCGGGGCACCGCCTCGCGGGTCGTCAACGGCTCGCCGCACGTGTCCGCCGCCGCCCGCGCCGCCGTCGAGGAGGCGGTCGAGTCCATGGGGTACGTGCCCAACCGGGCCGCCCGCTCGCTGGTCACCCGGCGCACCGACATCGTCGCCCTGGTCGTGTCCGAGCCCGGCGACCGGGTCTTCGGCGAGCCCTACTTCGGCGCCATCGTGCGCGGCGTCGGCGAGCGGCTCGGCGCCTCCCCGTTCCAGCTGATGCTGACCATGGCCGGCACCGAGCGCGACCGCGCCCGGGTGGCGGCCTACCTCACCGAGCAGCACGTCGACGGGGTGCTGCTGCTCTCGCTGCACGCGCACGACGGGCTCGTGGAGACGCTCGACCGGCGCGGGGTGCCCACCGTGTGCGGCGGCGCGGTGGCCGGCACCGACCCGGCCGTGCTGGTCGACGCCGACAACCGGGCCGGGGGAGCCGTAGCGGTCGAGCACCTGCTGGCGACCGGTCGCCAGCGGATCGTCGTGCTCACCGGGCCGCAGGACATGACCTCGGGCCGCAACCGCCTCGCCGGCGCGCGCGACGCCCTGCGGGCAGCGGGCCGCGACACCGAGGGCCTCGTCGTGGCGTACGGCGACTACAGCGAGGACAGCGGTGAGCGGGCGATGCGTGAGGTGCTCGCCGCCGGCGTGCGGCCGGATGCCGTGTTCGCCGCCTCCGACCTGATGGCCGTGGGGGCGCTGCGGGTGCTGCGCGAGGACGGGCTCCGGGTGCCCGACGACGTCGCGCTCGTGGGCTTCGACGACTCCGCGGTCTGCCGGCACACCGACCCCGCCCTCACCTCGGTGCACCAGCCGGTGGAGGAGATGGGGCGGGTGATGGCCGACCTGCTGCTCGCCCGGATCGCCGGCGAGCCGGTGCCGCGCATCACCGTGCTGCCCACCCGGCTGGTCGTGCGGGCGTCCAGCTGAGCGCGGGATGCCGGGCGCGCGGCACACCGCGCCCCTGGCCCCCCGGTGGGCGAGCCACGGCACGCAGAAGTTCAGATGGCGCGCACCAATTGCTGCGCGGCATCCGAACTTCTGCGTGAGGGCAGGCTCAGGCTGGCCCGAGCGGGGCGTCGTCCGGCACGAGCAGGCCCGCGAGGCAAAGCGATCGGCGCACCGACGGGTCGAGCAGCGCGGGGTCAATGGCGCCCGCCAGCACCTCGTCGACCGCAGCGCGCTGCCCGGCCGGCACGTCGACCCGCGCCACCCGGGTCACCAGGGTGGTCACCCCGTCGGCGCGCTCGGGTTCCCAGTGCGGTGCGAGGTGGCGCCGGGGCCGCCAGGTGGTGGCCGGGTCGTCGGTCGACGTGTGCTGGCGCAGCGCCCCCATCGGCTCGGCGCGCTGCGCGGCCCGGACCCGCCGGCCCAGGGCCGCCACCAGGTCGTCGTCGGTGACCTGCTCGAGGGCCGCGACAACCGCCGCCCGGATGCCGGGGAGCATGTCGCCGGCCATCGCCGGGTCGACACCCAGCTCGAGGGAGGCCCGCACCGCTGGGTCGGCATCGAGCACCCGTCCGGCCGAACGCAGCAGGTCGTCGGCGATCTGGCGGCGGGTCCAGACGTGCACCCCCATGGTGAGGTGGATGCTCGTCCCCCCGAGCGCCGTCGCCGAGTGCAGCCACCCCCGCGGCACGTAGAGGCAGTCGCCGGGGGCGAGCACGGCGTCGATGGTGGGCGGCGCCTGGGCGGCGCGGCGCACGGCATCCCGGTTGTCGGTCCACGGCTGGTCGCGCAGCGGCGACTCGACGACGGGTGGTCGCACCTGCCAGTGCTTCTCGCCACTGACCTGCAGCACGAACACGTCGTGTACGTCGTAGTGGTCGTCGAAGCCGCGGTTCTGCGGCGGGGTGACGTAGGCGTTGACCTGCACCGGGTGGCCGAGGTCGGCGGCGAGCTCCTGGGCGGCGTCGGCCACCGGCGGCCACGTGCGGTGCAGCGCCTGCAGCACGATGGTCGCGCCCTGCGCGAACTGGCGCAGCACGAGGTCCTCGCTGACCTGGTCGCCGATCGTGGCGCCGACGCCCCCGCCGAGGGTGAAGGTGGAGGGGTCGAGGGTGCGGCCCTCCCGGGCCATTCGCAGGAACGGGGTGCGCAGGGCGCGGCGGGCGAGCAGCTCGTCGACGCCATCCGGCCCGAAGAGCCCGCGGTCGGGCGTGCGCTGAGCCGCCCGAGTCAGCAGCGGCCGGCGCCCCCAGTGCCGCTGCGCGAACGTGGCCCGGTCCAGCGCGACGAGCGACGCCAGCCCGTGGCCCTCCCCCGAGGTGGGGGAGGTCACGGGCCGGGTGCGCGATGAGGTGGTCACTGCGAGGCGTCGGCCCCGCCGTCAGCACCACCGTCGTGCTCACCGGTCGTGCCGAGGTCGTCGGCGCCGCTGTCGGCCGGCCCCTCGGCCGCGCCGTCCGCCCCACCGTCGTGCTCACCGGGCTCGCCGGCATCACCGGCGCCCGCGTCGGCCGGCCCCTCGTCGGGTCCGCCGGTGCCGGCACCGCCACCGGCGCCCCCGTCGGCCCCACCGTCATGCTCGCCCGGCATCCCGCTGTCACCGGCGCCGGCGTCGGCCGGGCCCTCCGCGTTGCCCAGCTTGCCGTCGCCGTCGGGCAGCGGCTCGATGGTGCTGTCGCTCATGTGTCCCCACCTTCCTGTCGGGCGCCGCCGGCGGCGGCGCGGAGCCTCATTCCAGCAGCCGCGCCGACGCTTTAGGACTTTGCGACCTGCGCGGATGCCGTTCGTCGAGGGAAGGCACTCGCCGGGCGCGCCGAGGCCGGCGAGCGCCCGCGCGGCCCGGCCCGGCGCTGCCACGATGGGGCCATGGCCCTCGACGTCGAGCTGTCCGAGGTGCGCGACTTCCTGGCGCACCACGAGCCCTTCGACGTGCTGCCGGATGCCGTGCTCGACACCCTCCCGGCGCGGATGAGCGTGGAGTACTTCCGCCGCGGCAGCCGGCTGATCGAGAAGGGCAGGGACAACTCCCACCTGTACGTGCTGCGGTCGGGGGCCGCCGAGGTGCACGACGCGCAGGGCAGCCTGGTCGACCGGGGCGGCGAGGGGTCGTGCTTCGGCTCGATCACCCTGACCCAGGGCAACCCGTCGACCTTCGACGTCACCGCCATCGAGGACTCGCTGGCGCTGCTGCTGCCGGCCGAGGACTTCCACCAGCTGCGCACCGACCACCCCGAGGTGAACGCCTTCTTCGACGCCCAGCGGGCCAGCCGGATGAGCGGTGCGGTCGCGGCGCTGCAGCTGAGCTCGACCGGCAGCGCCATCCTCAAGACCCGAGTCCGCGACCTGGTGGGCCGCGAGCCGGTGGCGGTGGCCACCACGGCCACCGTGCGCGAGGCGGCCGAGGTGATGTCACTGCACCGGGTGTCGTCACTGCTCGTGATGGACGGCGGCCGGCTCGCCGGCATCGTCACCGACCGCGACCTGCGCAGCCGGGTGCTCGCGGCGGGGGTCGACCCGGGGGTGGCTGTCACCACGGTGATGACCCCCGACCCGGTGACCGGGGCGGTCGACGCGCTGGCCTTCGAGGTGCTGCTCGAGATGGTCGGGCGGCACATCCACCACCTGCCCATCGTCGACGCCACCGGGCGGCCGGTCGGCATCGTCACCACCACCGACCTGCTGCGCCTGGAGCAGGCCAACCCGGTCTACCTGGCCGGTGACATCGCCAAGCAGCCCGACGTCGAGGGGGTGGCCAAGGTCGCCAACCGGCTGCCGCAGATGGTGCAGGCCCTGGTCGAGCAGGACGCCTCCGCCGACGACATCGGCCGGGTCGTCACGGCCGTGGGGGATGCCGTGGAGCGGCGCGTCATCGCGCTCGCCGAGGCCGACCTCGGCCCGCCGCCGGTGCCCTACTGCTGGGTGGCGCTGGGCTCGCGGGCCCGGCTCGAGCAGGCGCTGGCGGCCGACCAGGACAACGCGATCCTGATCGACGACACGGTGCAGCCCGGGCACGCCGCGTGGTTCGAGGCGCTGGCCGCCCGAGTGGTCGACGACCTGGTCACCTGCGGCTTCCCGCGCTGCCCGGGCGACGTGATGGCGACCAACCCGCGGTGGCGCCAGCCGCTGGCCGGGTGGCGCCAGGAGTTCACGTCGTGGCTGCACCAGCCGGTGCCCGACGCCATCCTGGGCGCGAGCATCTTCTTCGACATGCGGCCGGTGCACGGCGACGTCGCGCTCTTCGCTCGCCTGCAGCGGCACGTGCTCGCGGCATCCCCGGCATCGAAGGTCTTCCTCGCGCACCTCGCCAAGAACGCGACAGCCAACGAGCCGCCGCTGGGGTTCTTCCGCGGCTTCGTGCTCGAGAAGGCCGGCGACCACAAGGACACCCTCGACATCAAGCGCGGCGGCATCGGTGCCGTGGTCGAGCTCGCCCGGGCGCACGCGCTGTCGGTGGGCAGCCCGGCGGTGAACACCCAGGCCCGCGTCGAGGCCGCGCGCGAGGCCGGCATCTTCGGCGCCGAGCGGGCCGACGACCTGCGCGACGCGTTCGAGTTCATCTCCTACGTGCGGCTGCGCCACCAGGCGGCCCAGGTGCGCCGGGGCGAGCCGACCGACAACTTCGTCTCGCCCGACGAACTGTCCAGCTTCGACAAGCGGCACCTGCGCGAGGCGTTCGCGATCGTGCGCGGCGCCCAGTCGGCGCTCTCGCACCGCTATCCCATGCAGTACATCTCGTGAGTCTGTTCCGCCGCACTCCCGAGCAGCGGCGCGAGCGGGCCGCGCGCACGGCCGCCCCCGGACCCCTGGGCGACTACCTGTCGGTGCCGCTGCCTGCGCTCGACACACCCCTGGCCGACCTGCGGCTGCTGGCGGTCGACATCGAGACCACCGGGCTCGACCCGCGCCGCGACCGGGTGCTCTCGATCGGCTGGCTGCCGGTCGACGGCGGCCGCATCGAGCTCGGCGGGGTGGGGCGGGTGGTGGTGCGCGACGCCGGTGGGGCCGCAGGAGTGGGGCAGAGCGCCACGGTGCACGGGCTCACCGACGACCGGCTCGCCGACGGGGTGCCCATCGAGGATGCCGTGGCGCGCCTGCTCTCCGCACTCGCCGGGCGGGTGCTGCTCGCGCACTTCGCCATCATCGAGGCGCAGTTCCTCGCCGCGGTCTGCGAGCGGGTGTGGGGAGCGGGGATGCCGTGCGTCGTCGTCGACACCTTCGAGCTCGAGCGGCGGGTGGTGGCCGGCGGGTGGGGTGCCGAGCCGGCGCGCGGCGCGTTGCGGCTCTGGACCGCTCGCGAGCGGCACGGGCTGCCGGTCTACCGGGCGCACGAGGCGCTCACCGACGCCCTGGCCTGTGCCGAGCTCTACCTCGCCCAGCGGGCCGAGCTCGAGGCGCAGGACCCGGAGACGACGCTGACCCTCCGCCACGTGGTGGCGTGAGGGTCAGTGCTTCTGTGGTGCTCCCCCCGGTGGGGTGCTCAGATGACGCGGTCGTGGCTGGTCTGCGCGATGACGTGGATCTCGAAGGCCTCGCGCGCCATGTCGCGGTCGGCGTGGGCGCTCCAGCCCCCGCCGTGGTGGCGGCTGGTGCGGAGGCGGGAGGCGATGCTGCGGGCCTTGTCGGCGGAGAAGATGGAAGTTCGCATGCCTCAAGTGTGCGCCGGTTGATTCTTCAGCACAACGCGAAGTTACTTACCAGTAGTGAAGCCTGACTTATCATTGGTAGATGCTCGACCCCCACCGCCTGCGCGTCTTCCGGTCCGTCGTCGCGAGCGGTTCCGTGCAGGCGGCCGCCGACAACCTGGGGCTCACCTCGTCGGCCGTCAGCCAGCACCTCTCGGCCCTGCAGAAGGAGACCGGGCTGACCCTGTTCCAGCGGGTCGGCCGGGGGATCGCGCCCACCGAGGCGGCGCTGGTGCTCGATGCGCAGAGCGACGAGGTGATGAGCCAGTGGAACCGGCTCGACTCGGTGGTGGCCGACCTGCGCGACGGCCGGTCGGGCCGCCTGTCGATCGGCTACTTCTCCTCGGCCGGCGCCAACTGGATGCCGTCACTCGTGAAGCGGCTGACCGCCGAGTTCCCCGACCTGGTGCTCGAACTGGTGCTCAACGAGGTCGAGCAGCGGGTGCCGCGGCTCGACATCGACCTGGTCATCGACCCGCCGGGTGGTCGGCTGCCCGACGGCTACTCCCGCACCGAGCTCACCGAGGACCCCTTCGTGGCGATCGTGCCGCGCGACCATCCGCTGGCGGGCGCGGGAACGATCGCCCTCACCGACCTGCGCGGCGAGACCTGGGTGAGCAACGACTACCCCCGCTCCCCGGGTCACCGGCTCGTGGTGGCGTCGTGCAGCGCGGCCGGGTTCCGCCCCCGGTTCAGCGTGCAGGCCCAGGACCACTACACCGCCATCGGCTTCGTCGCCGCCGGCATCGGCATCTCCGTGCTTCCGGGCCTGGCCGCCCGCAGCCTGCCGGCCACCGTCGTGCGGCTCGGCATCGCGGCGCCGACGCCGGTGCGGCACCTGGCGGCGGTGGTGCACGACCTGGGCGCGCCGAACCCGCCGGCGGTGCGGGCCGTGGCGCTGCTCAAGGAGCTGATCGCCCACCCGAGCTCGTCGACGCGCCGCCCGCCCGGCCGCTGACCCCGCGAACTCAGGAAGCACTTCGTCAGGTCAGGGCCGTATCCGGCCCCGGCTCGGCGAGAACCTCCTGAGCCCGCGGAGCGCCTCTGACTTCGCGGGTACGCGCGCGCCGGTCACCCCCAGTACAGTGCGCGGGCCGGGCAGAACCTGATGGCCGCGTCGCCGTCCTCGACCGGCACCGCAGCGTCGGCGACGACCGGGTAGCCCCACTCGTCGAGGCGCACCTGGCGCGGCAGGAGGCTGGCGCACATCCCGTGCCCGGTGCAGGCGACCCGGTCGACGCGCAGCTGCGGATGCCGGGAGGCCGGCGCGGCCCGCACGGCGGCGGGGGTTCGAGGGTCAGGCACGACTCGCGACACGGGACGTCCTCTCACTGGGGCACCGGCCGTCACGGTGTGCCTTCAGGTGCGGCCCGAGCGCGTGCAGGGCACTCGCCGCGAACCGGGCGACGCCGTCGGGGAAGCGGCACGCACCGCGGTTCGGGAGCAGCCCGGCGTGGGCGCGCACGGCATCCTGCCGGGCGGGGGTGGGGCGGTGGACCAGCAGGTCGTGCCAGGCCGCCGCCAGCGCCGGCACCCCGAACATGCACGGCCCGCACTGGCCGGCGGACTCCCCGGCGGCGTACCCCAGGTAGGAGTCGACCACGGCGACCGGGCAGCGCTGGGGTTCGAGCACGTCAATGATGCCGGGGCCGACCGACCCGCCGAAGCGCGCCAGGTCGGCGCTCGACCAGGCCAGTCCGCGCGCGGCCACCATCGGCACGAGCACGCCGCCGAGGCCGCCGATGACGAGGTGCTCGGCACCGCGGTCGGCCGTCGCGGCGTCGAGGAGACCGGCGAGCGGTGTCCCCGACTCGGTCTCGAGGACGCCGGGGTGGCGGACCGCACCGGTCAGGGTGACCAGCCTGGGCCCGGGCTCCTGCGCAGTGCCGAACGAGCGGAACCAGGCCGGGCCGTTCTCGGCCACCTGGGCGACCCGCCACACCGTCTCGGCGTTGAGCACGACCGTGGGGCGCACCGCGCGGCCATCGGCGTCGCGCCCCCCGCGCACGAACGGCTTCCGCTTGGTCATCGGTCGCGCCAGCCGGCCGTGGGCGAGGGCGATCAGCGAGGTCTCCTCGGACGACACGTAGCGATCCGGCGCCTCGAGCACGTTCAGGCCGGCCCGGTGGAGGATGGTGGCGGTGTACGAGCCGCGGTGGGCGGCGTACCGAACCTTGCGGGCGCGGGACGGCGCGACCAGCTCGGCGCCGCGCACCAGCTCGGCGAGGTGGTGCTCGACGACGTAGGCGTCCTTGGCCGCGCCGATCTCGCCGTCGCACGCGTTGACGATGAGGGCGGCACCCTCCTCACGGGCGGCACGCACCTTGACGGCGGTGCTGAACGCGGCGCCCCCACGGCCGGTCAGGCCGGCGGCGTCGAGCAGGTCGGGGATGTCGGTCATGACCACTCCTGGCTCAGGACGTCGGAGCGCCGGGCTGCGTCGGCGTGCCGGGCGTTGGCCCGCCAGGCGAGGGTGGCGATGCCGACCAGCCCGCAGGCGACGGTGACGGCGCGCAGCAGCGGCTCGCTGGCGGTGCCCATGGCGAACCCGTGCACGAGCGCGACCGGCCACAGCAGGTAGGCGGTGAGATGGACGCCCCGCCACAGTCGCTCGGGAATGCGGTGCCGCAGCCACGACGTGACGGCGACCGCCACGACGAGGTCGACCGCGAGGGTGCCCAGTCCCACCCAGAGCGTCTGGTAGCTGCTGGTGAAGGGTACGACCGCCGAGATGGCGTCGATCGACACGTAGGTCTCGGCGACCGCCGTCGCGACGTGCACGCCGAGGAAGGCGACCATGCCGAGCGAGAGCCAGCGGTGCAGGCCCATCAGCACGGTGGCGCGCTCGCCGTGGGGGGCGCGGCGGCCGGAGGTCACGGCGCCCAGCACGAGCACCGTGGTGAGCAGGGCCAGGCTGACCAGCCCGGTGGCCCGCGAGACGTACCAGAGCAGCTCGTTCACGACGAGGTCCCCGATGCCGGGTTGGGCCAGCCGGCGGTGTGCACGGCGCGGCCGTCGAGGTACTCCAGACGGGCCGGGATGCCGTGTGCGGCAAGCCAGTCTGGAGCCTCGGCGCCCAGCACGACGGCCGCGGTCGAGGCGGCGTTCGCCTCGAGGGCCGTGGCGGCCACGCAGGTCACCTCGGCCCACAGGGCGGGCGCGGTGCGGCCGGTGCGGGGGTCCACGATGTGGTGGCGGAGTTCACCGTCGGCGCCGGGCCAGGTGCGCAGCCGGGTCGAGCTGGTCGCGATGGCCTGGCCGGAGACCAGGGCCACGACCTCGCGGCCCGGGGCGGTGGAGCCGTCGACGGCGATGCTCCAGCCGTCGCTGGGGGTGTCGCCGGACAGGGCTATGTCACCGCCGAGGTTGACGAGGAAGCCACCGGGCAGGCTGGCGGCCAGCCGGGCGGCGACGACGTCGGCGGCATGCGCCTTGGCGCTCGCTCCCAGGTCGAGCAGGCAGCCGCGCGGCACGCTGAGCAGCCCGTCTGCATCGATGGTCACCGACCGCCAGCCGGGCACGACCGCGCCGCCCCCGGTGGCCGTGCCGCTGGTGCCGGGGCGGGCGCGGACGACGTCGATGTCGGCGTCGTAGCCGCTCACGACGACGGCAGCGCCGACGGTGGGGTCGACCAGGCCGGCGGTGATCCGGGCCGCGTGCAGGGCGGCCCGCACGGAGCCGGCCAGGACCGGGGAGGCGATGACCCGGGCGGGGCCGTCACCGGTGGCGTCCGCGAGCCGGCACACCTCGGAGTCGACGCGGAACCGGCTGGCCGCCAGGTCGAGGGCCTCGAGGTGGCGTCGCAGCAGGTCCGTGGCCGGCGCGAGGGAGCGCGGGTCGGTGGTGAGCAGCCGCACGGTGGTGCCGATCGCGCGGAACTCGGTGCCTACGGCATCCGCGGCCGGTGCCGTGCTGCGCATCGTCATGTCGACGGCGGGCTCGCGGTGCGGCAGGGTCGGCAGGTCGGCGACGCCGGCCGGCCCGCCGGCGGCGGTGGTGAGCGTGGTCATCGAGTCAGGAGCCGTTGGTGCTCGACTGCGCCGGGGCCTGGGCGGGCGCCGGGGGAGCAACCGGCGCGAAACCGTTCGACGTGCTCGAGGAGGCCCCCCCTGACGTGGTCGAGTCGTCGGAGGACGAGTCGTCGGACGAGGAGTCGTCGCCGGAGGACGACTGCGACGTGCCCGAGGTGTCGGAGGACGTGCCCGAGGTGGTGGACGACGTCCCGAAGCTGTCGGTGGTGGTCGCGCCGGCGGCGGCGGTCGTGGCTTGGGCATCCGCCAGGTGCAGCGCCACCCCGCCAGTGGCCACCGCGGCCACGAGCATGGTGCCGACGGACAGGGCCTTGGCCCGGCCGAGGGCTCGGGGGGTGGTGGACATTCGGGGCCTCCTGGGGTGGGGTGCTGCGTAACACCTCCACCGTGGGGGGCGTACCTATGTGCAGGCTGTGTGCCCCCGGTGCCTGCCTTGTGGTTGTGCCGTCGCGGCCCTCGCGGCAGCCGACTCTTCCCGCGCACGAAATGCGGGTCGTGGCGGTCAGACGCGGGCGGGGTGGGTGTCTTCGCGGTCCGGCTCGGCGCCCGGCTCGCCCCGATCGCCCGTCGTGTCCGGCGTGCCCGCTGCGCTCGTGTTGCCAGACTCGCTCGACCCGGATGCCGTGGGCGCGCCGCCCAGCGCGCCTGACTCCAGCCGCTCGGCGAGCTTGACCCCCTCGACGTCGAGGTCGGGCAGCAGCCGGTCGAGCCAGCGCGGGAGGTACCAGGCGCGGTCGCCGAGCAGGTGCATGAGCGCGGGGGTCAGCGTCATCCGCACGAGCACGGCATCCACGAGCACACCCACCGCCAGGCCGAAGCCGATGGGTCGCACCATCACCAGGTGCGAGAAGGCGAAGCCGAGGAACACGGAGGTCATGATGATCGCCGCGGCGGTGACCACCTTGGCGCCGTGCACGAAGCCGGTGCGCACCGCGGCGCGGGAGTCCTGGCCGTGCGAGCGGGCCTCGTGCATGCCCGAGACGAGGAACATCTGGTAGTCCATCGCCAAGCCGAACAGCACACCGATGAGGATGATCGGCATGAACGACAGCAGCGGCCCGGGCTGGTTGACCCCGAGCCAGCTGCCCAGCCAGCCCCACTGGTGCACGGCCACGGTGGCGCCGAACGCGGCACCCACCGAGAGCAGGAAGCCGGCCGTCGCGACCACGGGCACCACGATCGAGCGGAACACCAGCATGAGGATGATCAGGGACAGCCCGACGACGACCACGAGGTAGGCCGGCAGGGCGGCAGCGAGTCGCTGCGAGATCTCGATGTTGGCGACCGTCGAGCCGGTGAGCCCGATCTCGGTGCCGGTGTGCCGGCCGAAGGTGTCGGCGGAGAAGTGGATCGCCTCGACCGTGTCGACGGTGGCCGGGTCGGCCGGGCCGGTGGTGGGCACCACCTGGAACGCCAGGGTGGAGGTGTCGGCGCTGACGCCGAAGGGCAGCACGCTGCTCACGCCGTCGACCGACATCAGGTCCTTCGAGATGGCGGCCTGCGCGGCGAGCACCTCGGCATCCGTGCGGGGGGTGGCCTGCTCGGGCAGGGTGGCGACGGTGATGATCGGGCCGTTGACGCCGGGGCCGAACTTGTCCGCAATGGTCGTGTAGGCCGTGTGCGCGCTGGTGCCGGTGGCCTCGCTGCCGCCGTCGGGCAGGCCCATCCGCAGCGACAGCACCGGGATGGACATCACGCCGAGCAGGGCCACGACGCCGACCACGGTCAGCCACGGGTGGCGGGTGACCGCGCCGACGTACCAGGCGCCGTGCTCCTCCTCGCGCTGGTGGGCCGGCGCGGTGCGGGTCGCGACGTCGCCCGGGGTGGCGAAGCCGTGCGCCCGCCAACCCCGCTTGGACACCACCCGGGTCTTCATCAGCGCGAGCACGGCCGGGCTGACGGTGACGGCCACGAGCACCGTGACCGCCACGGTCGCGGCGGCGACGAGACCCATCTGGGCCAGGATCGGCAGGCCGGACAGCACCAGGGCGGCGAGCGCGATGACGACCGTGGTGCCCGCGAAGACCACGGCGCTGCCGGCGGTCGCCACCGAGCGCGCGATCGACTCGTGCAGGTCCTCACCGCGCAGGATGTTGCCGCGGTGCCGGTTGACGATGAACAGCGCGTAGTCGATGCCGACGGCCAACCCCAGCATCAGGGCCAGCGACGGCGTCATCGTGTTGAGGTCGGTGAACACCGTGAAGGCCACCGCGCCGGCGAGGCCGACGCCCACCCCGAGCAGCGCGACGAGCAACGGCAGGCCGGCCGCGATCAGGCTGCCCAGCATGACGACCAGCACGATCAGGGCGACGGTCAGGCCGAGCACCTCACCGGGTCCGATCAGCGAGGTGTCCTGGGTGATCTCGACGCTGTACGCGGCGGTGAGGCCGGCGGCCTTCAGGGCGGCGTCGCCGCGGGCGGGGATGAGCGCACGGTCGTCGACGGGCACCGACTGGGCGTTCTCGTCGAACTGGATCTGCACGACCGCGTGCGTGCCGTCCTTCGTGACCAGGCGGGTGCCGGCGGTGCCGGCCGCGACGACCTTGCCGTCCTCGTACTGCACGCGTCCCGCGGCGAGGTCGGCCTGAGCCTTCTCGACCTGTGCCCGGGCCTTCTCCAGCTGGGGGCGGCCGGCCTCGACCTGGGCGCGCAGCCCGGGCAGGGTCGGGTCGGCAGGGTTGGCGGCCTCGAGCTGCTTGATGAGCGCCTCGCCGCCCGCGAGCTGGCCCTGGCCCTGTGCGAGCTGCGCCTTGCCGGCATCCAGCTGCTTCTGCCCGGCCTCGAGCTTGGCCGCGGCTGCGGTCAGGTCGGTGGCGGACTTGTCGAGCCGGGCCTGGGCCTCGAACGGGTTGTTGACCCGCTTGACGTGCGGCACCTGCGCCCAGGTGGCGAACACCTGCTCGGCGGCCGCGCGCTGCTCCGCGGTCATCGGTGTGCCGTCGGCGCTCTGGAGCACCACCGTGCCGGCGCCGCCGGCCGCCGCGGGGATCTCCTTGCCGAGCCCGTCGATGACCTTCTGGAAGGTGGTGCCGGGGATGGAGATCTGGCTGGTCAGCGGCTTGCCGAAGGTGCCGGCGAGGGCACCGATGCCGACGAGCAGCACGAGCCAGATGGTCAGCGTGCGCCAGGCGTGGGCGGCGCACCAGCGGCCGAGGCGGTACAGGAGCGATGACATGCGGGCCTTCTCGTGGGTGAGGGAGTCAGTGCGTGGAGGCGGGGAGGGGGGCCCGTCGGGGGTCCAGGCCGGTGCGGACGTGGCCGATCGCGGCGGTGAAGCAGCCGCGCAGGGAGGCGGGGTCGCCGGATGCCGGGGACCCGGCATCCGCAGCCCCGGTGCCGTCGCGCAGCCAGACGCGGAACGCCGCCTCGGCGGCGCCGACCAGGCTGGAGGCGAGGGTGGCGACGTAGAGGTCGGCGTCCCGCGGGTCGGTGCGCCCGGGCGCCAGGCGGCGGCGCAGCCAGCCCTCGAGCCAGTCGAGCCAGCTGTGCAGCTCGACGAGGATCAGGCCGCGGGCGTGCGGTGAGGCCTCACCGGCGGCGGCCAGCACGCCCATCCGCTCGAGGAGGTCGCCGTCGGCGGGGTCGGTGACGACGGCGAGGGCGCTGTCGAGCACGTCCTCGTCGACCGGCCGGGCCTCGAGGCGCTCGCCGACCGAGGCGAAGAACGCGGTGACGCTGGCGGTGAGCACCGACTCCACCGACGGGAAGTAGTTGAAGAAGGTGCGGCGGGAGACGCCGGCCCGGTCGGCCACCGCCTCCGCGGTGAGCCCCTCGAAGCCGGCGTCGCGCACGATGGCGTAGGCGGCCTGCACCAGGGCGCCGCGGGTCTTCTCGCGCTTGCGGGTGCGCAGCGAGCAGCCGTCGCTGGTCGAGCCGGGCCGGAGGTTCACCCGACCGACGGTACGGCGATGTGCACGGCAGTGCAAACGTGCACGGGAATGCAGGGGCAAACATTCGACACGGCACCCGGCGTCCCCAGATCGACCGATAGGTCACTGCAGCGACACCCGGCGGCGCGAGATCGATCATCAGGGCAACGGAGCGACCCTCCTTCCGTCCCCAGATCGACCAATTGGTCACTACAGCGACACCTGGCGACGCATCTCGCCCTCCTGGCGGCCGTGAGACCCTGTGCACATGGCAGAGCGCACGGCAGCGGAGCCGCGCGAGGAGGCGCTGGTGCGCCGCATTCGCGAGTCCGTCATCGGTGAGGACCACGTGATGACCACCCCCTACGGGAGGCGCCGGGTCACGTATGCCGACTACACGGCATCCGGGCGGGCGCTCAGCTTCCTCGAGGACTTCATCCGCGACGAGGTGCTGCCCGGCTACGCCAACACGCACACCGAGAGCAGCGGCACCGGTCTGCAGACCACCCGGCTGCGCGAGGACGCCCGCCGCATCATCCGCGATGCCGTGCACGGCGACGACGACACCGTGGTGATCTTCGCCGGCTCGGGGTGCACGGGCGCGATCGACAAGCTGATCGGGGTGCTCGGGCTGCGCATCCCCTCGACCCTCGAGGACCGCTGGCGGCTGAGCGAGCAGATCCCCCGCGACCAGCGGCCGGTGGTGTTCATCGGGCCGTACGAGCACCACTCGAACGAGGTGCCGTGGCGCGAGTCGATCGCCGACGTCGTGACCATCCGCGAGGACGCCGACGGCGGGGTGTGCCTGGACCACCTGCGCGAGCGGCTCGCCGAGTTCGCCGACCGGCCACTGAAGATCGGCTCGTTCAGCGCGGCATCGAACGTCACCGGCATCGTCAGCGACACCTACGGCATCTCGACCCTGCTGCACGAGCACGGGGCCCTGGCGTTCTGGGACTTCGCCGCCGCCGCGCCCTACGTCGACATCGAGATGACCGCGCCCGAAGGCCGCCCGCTGGCCTACAAGGACGCGATCTTCCTCTCGCCGCACAAGTTCATCGGCGGCCCGTCGACGCCCGGGGTGCTCGTGGCGCGGCGCGAGCTGTTCAACAACCGGGTTCCCGTGGTGCCCGGTGGCGGCACGGTCGCCTACGTCAACCCCGAGGACCACGCCTACCTCACCGACCCGGCCCACCGCGAGGAGGGCGGCACCCCGGCGATCATCGAGGCGGTGCGCGCGGGGCTGGTGTTCCAGCTCAAGGAGGCCGTGGGGGTCGAGACGATCCGGGCGCACGAGGAGCGACTGCTGGCGCGCGCCGTCGCGGCCTGGCGCGACGAGCCGGCCATCGAGATCCTCGGCAACCTAGACGCCCCCCGCCTGTCGATCGTCTCGTTCGTGGTGCGGGCGCCCTCGGGGCACTGGCTGCACCACAACTTCGTCGTCGCGGTGCTCAACGACCTGTTCGGCGTGCAGTCGCGCGGCGGCTGCTCGTGCGCCGGCCCCTACGGCCACCGGCTGCTCGGCATCGACCTCGAGCGGTCGCACGAGTTCGAGCGTGAGATCACCGGCGGCTGCGAGGGCATCAAGCCGGGCTGGGTGCGGGTGAACTTCAACTACTTCCTCTCCGACGCGGTCGCCGACTACGTCGCGGATGCCGTGCGCCTCGTCGCGCGCGACGGCTGGCGGCTGCTCGGCGACTACGTCTTCGACCCGGCCACCGGGATGTGGCGGCACCGGGAGGGGCTGGTCGAGCCGCCGATCCGGTTGCGGGACATCAGCTATGGCGATGACGGTTCGATGGACGTGCCGCGGTCTGACGCCCGCGGTGGCGAGGAGCTGCTCGCGCAGCACCTGCGTGACGGTGCGGCGATCTTGGCTGCGGCCACGCCGCCCGACCTGTCGGCGCACCCGGCCGACGTGTCCGCCGACTTCGAGCACCTGCGCTGGTTCGACCTCCCCGCGACCGCCATCGCCCACTGAGCCGGCGCGCGCGGCTGACCCGTCCTGGGCTACCGCTTGGTAGGTGCAGTGATCGCATGACGTACCAGGCGGTAGACGAGGTCAGGTCGGATGCCGTTCCGGGTGTTCGCTGCACGGCGCGTGGCTGTCGCGGCGGCCCGTAGGGTCACCGCCATGTCCGACGAGCTCGAGGTCGTCTCGTTCGCCACGGTGGGCGAGCTGTGGTCGTGGCTGGGGGCCAACCACGCCAGCCATCCTGGGGTGTGGGTGCAATTGCAGAAGGTCGGTAGCGCCGTGCCCTCGGTCGGCTTCCACGACCTCCTCGAGGCCGGCATCGCCCACGGCTGGAGCGAGAGCACCCGACGCGCCCATGACTCACGGTCCTACCTGCAGAAGTTCACGCCGCGGCGCACCCGAGGCACGGCCTCTGCGCGCAACATCGCCATCGCCGACCGCCTCGAGGCCGAGGGGCGGATGACGCCCTCTGGCCGGCACGCGCTGGGCCGGTGACCGGGCGCACAGTACGGTCGCACCGTGGAGAGCCCGCAGATCCTCCTGCCCATCCCGGGCGAGCGCGTCGACCCGCCGGTCAAGGAGCTTCCGGAGCGGGTGCGGCTCCTCCAGGCACGGGAGGGTGCCGTCGGCACCGGGCTCACCCTGGGGATGCGGACCAGCATCCGCTTCACGCACTCGCGGGCAACGCTGCTCGCCGCCGGCACGACGTACTACCTCTTCCTGGCGCTGTTCTCGATCCTGACGCTGGCCTACGGGCTCACCGCGGCGCTCGGTGCCGACCAGCTCGCCAGCTACATCACCGAGGCGCTCTCGGCGGCGTTCCCGGGGCTGGTGGGCGGCTCGGGGCTCGACCCCGAGCAGCTGCGCAGCGCCGGGCAGGCCACCTCGATCGTCAGTGCGGTCGGTCTCCTCTACGGCGCGACGGGAGCCGTCTTCGCGGCCAGCCGCTCGGTGCACGCCATCTACGGCGCCCCGAACAACCCGCGGAACTTCGTGTGGGTGCGCGTGTGGGCCTTCGGCTGGTTCCTCGCGCTGGCGCCTCTGGTGCTGCTGTCGTTCGTCAGCGCCAGCTTCACGGCCAACCTGTCGGGACGGCTCCTCGAGATCCTCGACTGGGAATGGAACGGCCCCCGGTTCCTGCTCGGCACCGCTGCCGCCGTGCTGACGATCGCCCTGAACTTCCTCGTCGTGTACCTCGTGCTCGGCCGGCTCGGGGGCATCCGCCCGCCCCGGCGGCCGCGCCTGGTCGGAGCGGCCGTGGGGGCGTTCGCGATCGAGGTGCTCAAGCAGGTGATGGCGCTGCTGGTCAACCTCGTGGTGGCCAAGCCCCAGTACGGGGCGCTGGCAGCGCCGATCGGCATCATGTTCGTGCTCTACCTGCAGTCCATCGCGCTCTACGCGGTCGCGTCGCTGACGGCCGCACTCGCGGAGACACAGCCCGATCAGGTTGAGCAGCTGGCCGGTTCGGACACCGCCTCACGCAGCAACGACGAGTCGGCCGGCTGACCACCCGCCCCGCCGGGTACTGCCCGGCGCCGAGGGTCAGGCCACGCCGTGTGGCGGCTCGAGCACCTCGGTGCGGGTCACGGCATCCGGGGTGATGGCGCCATAGAGATGCGGAAAGCGCTCTCCGGTCACGGGGTTCACGACGTCCCAGCGCAGTGGAGCGTCCAGCAGGGTGGGGTCCAGCGTGAGCAGCACGAGGTCACCGGCGTACGTCGCGTAGTAGCGCGAGAGCACCCCCGGCAGCTGCTCCGGCGTGGAGCAGTGGATGAAGCCCTCCTCCTCGAGGGTGCGCCCGAGGGTGGACCAGCGGTAGTCGCCGGTGCGCAGCGCCTCGTCCCAGTGCGCGACCTCGGCCAGGTGCAGCACGTCGCCGGCGCTCACTCCACGCCTTCCTGGGCCAGCAGCGTCACCAGGGGCACCAGGTCGGCGATCGAGTCGACGACGCGGGTCGGCCGGTACGGGAAGTGCTCGACCTGTTCGGGCCGCGTGGAGCCGGTGGAGACCAGCACCGTGCGCAGCCCGGCCTCGAGCCCGCTGATGATGTCGGTGTCCATCCGGTCGCCGACCATCACGGTGGTCTCGGAGTGTGCCTCGAGCCGGTTGAGCGCGCTGCGCATCATCAGCGGGTTGGGCTTGCCGATGAAGTAGGGCCGGCGGCCGGTGGCGGTGCTGATCAGGGCGGCGACCGAGCCGGTGGCCGGCAGCAGCCCCGCGGCGCTCGGCCCGCTCGGGTCGGGGTTGGTCGCGATGAAGCGGGCACCCCCCGCGATCAGACGGATCGCCTTGGTGATGGCCTCGAAGGAGTAGGTGCGCGTCTCGCCGAGAACGACGTAGTCGGGGTCGCGGTCGGTCATCACGTAGCCCACGTCGTGCAGCGCCGTGGTCAGCCCGGACTCGCCGACGACGTAGGCCGTGCCGCCCGGCCGCTGGTCGGCGAGGAAGTCGGCGGTGGCCAGGGCGGACGTCCAGATGGCTTCCTCCGGCACGTCGATCCCGCTGCGCAGCAACCGCGCTCGTAGGTCGCGTGGGGTGTAGATGGAGTTGTTGGTGAGCACGAGGAAGGCACGGCCGGACGCCTTGAGCACCTCGATGAAGTCCGCCGCCCCCGCGATCGGGTCGTCCTCGTGCACGAGGACGCCGTCCATGTCGGTGAGCCAGGTGTCGATCCGCCGGGTGGTGGTCATGCGCCCCATTGTGGCGGTCGCTGCGTACATTGCCGGGTATGCCGTCCGCCTCCTCCCGCCGCGCTCCCACCTCCTCGCGGGTCCGGCCCGCCGTGCCGGGCGACGTGCCCGTCATCCTCACGCTGGTGCGCGAGCTGGCCGAGTACGAGCGGGCGCTGGACCAGGTGGAGGCTACGGCTGAGCAGCTGTACGAGGCGCTGTTCCCGAACGGGCGCGAGCCCGCCGCCTTCGCACACGTCGCCGAGGTCGATGGCGAGGTGGTGGGGTGCGCCATCTGGTTCGTGACCTTCTCGACCTGGACCGGCACCCACGGCATCTGGCTCGAGGACCTGTACGTGACCCCGGCACAGCGCGGCTCGGGCCTGGGCCAGGAGCTGCTGCGCGCCCTGGCCGCGATCTGTGTCGAGCGCGGCTACTCCCGGCTCGAGTGGTGGGTGCTCGACTGGAACACCCCCAGCATCGGCTTCTACGAGTCGATCGGGGCGGTGGCGCAGGAGGAGTGGACCCGGTTCCGCCTCGACGGGGCCGCGCTCGACACCCTGAGCGGCACGGGTCAGACGCGCTCGAACGACTCGTAGACCAGCACGAGCCGCTCGATGAGTGCGCTGCTGCCGCCGGGCTCGAGCCCATCGACCTCGAGCCGGCGCGGCCATGCCCGGGTCAGGGCGTACGTGACGACGGGTTGGCCCCGGGCGTCGAGCACCACGAGCTGGACCGTCCCCACGGCCTGCCCCACCGGGGCGAGCGAAGCATCGCGCGCCCACTGCTGGAAGCTGCGGTCGGTGGTCACACCGCGGGTCAGCGTCACCTCACCGCCCTTGCGTCGGCCGGGCAGCTGCCGGGAGACCACCGACCCGTCCGCGCCGCCCTCGCGCAGCTCGAGGACCTCGTGCTCCAGGCTCAGCCCGCTGACCCCGGTCAGCAGCGCAACCCGGACCCCGCCGACCTCGAGACCCACGGTGTGGCGCCCCACGCCGTCGTGCTCCCTGCCTCCGGGCATCACGCCGCCCCTTCGTCGATCTCGAGACTGCTCTTGCTGCAGGGTCGCAGCGCTGGTCCTCGGCCGTCAACCGGAACGACATCGTGCGGTTTACCCACGGTTGTCCCACCGGGTGCCCGGCGGAAACCGCAGGCAAGTCGCACGAAGTCGGGAGGACAGGGGCAGGATGCCGGGGGTCAGGTGGTGGGGACGTTCGCCTCGAGCTCGGCGAGCCAGGCGCGCGACCCGGCGTCGGACGGCATCCGCCAGTCACCGCGCGGCGACAGCGAACCGCCGGCCACGACCTTGGGGCCGTTGGGGATGGCCGAGCGCTTGAACTGGTTGGCGAAGAACCGCGTGACGAAGACCTCCATCCAGTGCCGGATGGTGGCGAGGTCGTACTCCGGGCGGGCACCCTCGGGGAAGCCGGCGGGCCACGCGCCGCGCCCGGCATCCGACCACGCGTGCTCGGCGAGGAAGGCGATCTTGCTCGGCCGGTAGCCGCGGCGCAGCACGTGGAAGAGGGTGAAGTCCTGCAGGGCGTAGGGGCCGATGGACTCCTCGGTCGACTGGATCTTCTCGCCCTCCTTCGAGGGCACCAGCTCGGGGCTGATCTCGGTGTCGAGGATGCCGAGGAGCGTGTCGTTGACCGGCCCCTCGAACTGCCCCGACGAGACGACCCAGCGAATCAGGTGCTGCATCAACGTCTTCGGCACCCCGGTGTTGACACCGTAGTGCGACATCTGATCGCCGACGCCGTAGGTGCACCAGCCCAGCGCGAGCTCGGACAGGTCGCCGGTGCCGAGCACGATGCCGCCGCGCTGGTTGGCCGCCCGGAAGAGGTAGTCGGTGCGCAGCCCGGCCTGCACGTTCTCGAAGGTGACGTCGTAGACCTCCTCGCCCCGCCCGAAGGGGTGCCCCAGGTCGGCGAGCATCTGGGTGGCGGCCGGGCGGATGTCGAGCTCCTCCCAGGTGATGCCGAGCGACTCCATCAGGTGGATGGCGCTGCTCCTGGTGCCCGCGCTGGTCGCGAAGCCCGGCATCGTGAAGCCCAGGATGTGGGTGCGCGGCAGGCCGAGCCGGTCGCACGCCTTTGCCGCGACGATGAGCGCGTGGGTGGAGTCCAGGCCGCCGGAGACGCCGATGACGATGGTCGGCATCCGGGCCGGGTCGCCGCCGCCGATGGACCGCATCCGCTGCTCGAGGCCGGACACCTGGATGTTGTAGGCCTCGTAGCAGTCGAGCGCGAGGCGGGCGTCGTCATCGGGCACGAAGGGGAAACGGTCGACCGCGCGGCGCAGGCCGAGGTCGCCGGTGGGCGGCCGCAGCTGGAACGGCACCACCCGGAACCCGCCCTCGTCGGCGGCGTAGGCCTCGGCGTTGTCGCCGAAGCTGCCCTGGCGCAGCCGCTCCTGGCGTAGCTGGTCGAGGTCGACGTCGACCACCGTGCGGCGCGGGCCGTCGGGGAAGCGCTCGGACTCGCCGAGCAGCGCGCCCATCTCGTAGACCATCGTCATGCCGTCCCAGGACAGGTCGGTCGACGACTCACCGGCGCTCGCGGCGGCATACAGGTAGGCCGCGTTGCACCGGGCGCTCGCCGAGCGGGCGAGCAGGTGGCGGTCCTCGGCGCGGCCGACGGTGATGGGGGATGCCGAGAGGTTGAGCAGCACGGTGGCGCCTGCGAGCGCGGCCTCGTGGCTCGGCGGCACGGGCACCCACACGTCCTCGCAGACCTCGACGTGCACGGCGAGGTCGGGGAGGTCCTCGGGGGTGAAGATCAGGTCGGGGCCGAAAGGCAGCTCGCCGTCGACGTCGGCACCCGGCCAGTGGGGCCGCACGATGAACTCGCCCTGGTGACCGGCGCCGGAGGCGAACCAGCGCTTCTCGTAGAACTCGCGGTAGTTGGGGAGGAACGACTTGGGGGCGACCCCGAGCACCTCCCCGCGATGGATGACGACCGCGCAGTTGTAGAGCCGGTTGCCGTGCCGCAGAGGGGCGCCCACGACGACGAGGGGGAGCAGCTTGGCGGTGGCCTCGGCGATGGTGACGACGGCGTCGTCGACCGCCTCGAGGAGGACGTCCTGCATCAGGAGGTCGTCGATGGCGTAGCCGCTCAACGAGAGCTCGGGGAAGAGCGCCACCGCGACGCCCTCGTCGTGGCACTCCTTGACGACGGCCAGGATGCGCTCGGCGTTGGTGGCGGGGTCGGCCAGGGCGACGGGAAGGGTGCACGCGGCGACCCGGGCGAACCCCTGGGCGTACGCGTTCCGGAAGTCCATGGCCCGAGCCTATTGCGCCGGATGCCGGGCCGGACGCGGTCTGCGGCTGCCACGCTCGCTGGCATGACCGACTGGCGGCAGGGCCCGTGGATCCCGATCTGGGTGCTGAGCGGCGTCTTCGCGAGCTCCGGCCGGGGTTCGTGGCGCGCCGTTGCTGCGGTCGTCGTGGGGGCACTGGTGGGAGCGGTATGGCAGGTCCTTAACCGTCGAGACCCCACCGACCGGCTCAGCTGGTTCGCCGTGGGAACACTGCTCCTGGGGCTCGGGCTGGCGCTCGACCCACTGCTCAGCGGCAACACTGATCCGATCGACCCGGGGTCGGCGCCTGACGCTCAGACGGTCGAGGGGTCGAGACATGCCCGGGATGCGCGTTCTGCACTGGCGTTTCGTGACCGGTCGATCGGCACTCAGTCGGCCAGTAGCACCGCGGTCATGAAGCGGGTGGCGGTCTCGACGAGGTCGTCGGTGGCGACGCCCGACTGGGGGTCGAGCGCACGCAGGCCGATCTCGTTGAGCCCGCCCACCACGCAGACCGCCTCGAGGTGGCTGATCCGCCGCACGGCGGTGCCGTTGGCCCGGGCCCGCTCGACCATCTCCAGGATCGAGGCGGCGTTGTGGTCGACCACCTCACGGCGCACCCGCGCCGCCTCCTCGCCCAGGGTCGCGAGCTCGCTGAGGTGGCCGCGCCCCAGCACCGGGTCGGTGGTGACGACGTCGAGGAAGGTGCGCGCGGCGTTGGTGAGCTGCACGGTGGCGGGCAGCTCGCCCGGGCGCAGTGCGGCATCCACCTGGGCGACCATCGACGCACTGCGGGTCGCGAACAGCGACAGGTAGCACTCGGTCTTGTCGGCGTAGTGCTCGTAGAAGGTTCGCTTGGAGGTTCCCGCGTGGCGAGCCACGTCTGCGATCGTCGTGGCGGCCAGACCCTTCTCCGCCACGGCGGCGGCCATCGCGTCCTCCAGCCGGCGGCGCACGGCGAGCGCGCGCTCGTCGAGCCCCTCGGTGGCGGTCGTCCGAGTCGCGGCGACAGGTGGCTGGTCGGTTTTGCCCATGCTGGTACTGTACCGTACCATCAAAGGTGGTACCAATCAGTACCACGCTGGACACCCAGTGAAACCTCGTGCAGAAGGACCCGTCCCGTGCAGCTCGTCGTCGACCAGGTCGCCGTTGCCGGCGCCCGCAGCCCCCTCGTACAGCCCACCTCGTTCGTCGCGCCCCCGTCGCGGGTCACCACCGTGGCCGGCGACCCGGGCTACGGCCAGGTGGCGCTCGCGCTGGCGCTCGCCGGGCGGATGCCGCTCGCGGGCGGCCACGTGACGCTCGACGGGTCGGACGACCCCGCCGGGCTGCGGCGTCACGTCGCGGTGGTCGACGTGCCGGGGGTCAGCGCCCCGGAGGACGGCCTCGCCGTGCACCATGTGCTCGCCGAGGAGCTCGCCTTCGCCGGCCGGCCCTCCGGTCGTCGCGCGGTCGAGGCGTTCCTCACGGCCCACGGGGTCGGCGCCGCCGCCGCCGAGCCGTTCGAGGCCCTCGCCCCGGAGGACCGGGTGCGCGTGCTGGCCCACGCCGCCGCCGAGCGCACGGCCACCCGCGTGCTCGTCATCACCAACCCCGACCGACGTGGTGGCGATGCCCGCACCTGGTGGCCGGTGCTCGAGGACCTCGCCGCCGAGGGCATCACGGTCGTGGTGCAGGTGACGCACGCGACGATGCGCCAGCTCGACCTGCCGGTGGGCGCCGAGCTCGGCTGCGCTGCGGCGGTGGTCGCATGACCGCCCTGCGCCTCGCCCTCACCGAGCTGCGCCGCATCGGCGCCAGCCGGGTCGGCCGCCTCGCCCTGGTCGCCATGGTGCTCGTGCCCTCGATCTACGGCGGGCTCTACCTCTACGCCAACAACGACCCCTACGGAGGGCTGAACCGGGTGCCGGCCGCCCTCGTCGTCGAGGACACCGGCACCACGCTCTCGACCGGCGAGCGGCTCGAGGTCGGTGACCAGGTGGCCGACAAGCTCGTCGACGCCAACACCTTCGACTGGGCGCGGGTCGACCGCGCGAAGGCCGGCGCCGGGCTCGAGGCGGGCGACTACGACCTCGTGCTCGTCGTGCCGGCGAGCTTCTCGAAGGACCTCGCCTCCAGCGCCACCAACGACCCGCGCCAGGCAACCCTGCAGATCCGCACCAACGACGCCAACAACTACCTGGCCCGCACCATCGCCAACACCCTGGTCAGCCAGGTCACCGCCTCGGTCGCCGAGCAGGTCAGCTCGACCGCGGCGAGCCGTTTCCTCGAGGGGTTCGCGGGCATCCACGCCGAGGTGACCAAGGCCTCGGACGGCGCGGCAGAGCTTGCCAAGGGCGCCGACTCGGCCGCTGCGGGCGCCACTGCCCTCGCGACCGGCGCCGACCAGCTCGTCACGGGGGAGAAGAAGCTGGTCACCGGCACCGACCAGCTGTCCTCGGGCGCCGGTGACCTCGCCGACGGCCTCGTCACGCTGCGCGACGCGACGGCCGATCTGCCCGCCCAGACCCAGAAGCTCGCCGACGGCGCCCGGCAGGTGTCCGACGGCAACGCGAAGGTCGCGGCGGCGGGCCAGGACGTGGCGGATGCCGCAGACACCCTGCTCGGCGACCTCACGGCATCCCGTGGTCGCCTCGCCGACGAGCTGAAGGCCGCGGGTTTCACGCAGGCCCAGATCGACACGGTGCTGGCCAGGGTCGACGGCCTCTCCGGCCCGCTCATCGACGCCAACACGAAGGTGCAGTCCACCTCGAAGGACCTCGACCGGCTGGCCTCCGGCGCCGGCCAGGTCGCCGACGGCGCCGAGCAGCTCGCGGCCTCGGCACCGGAGCTCTCCGGCGGCATCGCCACGGCCGCCGCGGGCAGCACGAAGCTGGCGACGGGCGCCGACCAGCTGGCCGCCGGCCAGCGCACCGCCCTCGACGGCGCGACCAAGCTCGCGTCCGGCGCCCACGACCTCGACGGCGGCCTGGGCGCCCTGGCGTCCGGCGCGAAACAGCTGTCCGACGGCCTGACGAAGGGCGCGGCATCCATCCCCGACCCGTCCGCCGAGCAGCGCAAGGCCATGGCCCAGACCATCGGCAGCCCGGTCACCGTCGACCGGGATGCCGAGGCCCGGGCCGCGAGCTACGGTGCGGGGCTGGCGCCGTTCTTCATGAGCCTGGCCCTGTGGATCGGCGGGTTCGTGCTCTTCACCCGGATGCGGGCGCTGTCGAGCCGCGCGCTCGCGGCCGGCCAGCCCGGCTGGCGGGTGGCGCTCGGTGGCTGGCTCGGTGCTGCCCTGCTCGGCGCGGCTCAGGCGGTCGTCGCCTTCGGGGTCGTGGCCCGCGGGGTGGGCATCGACGTCGCCAACCCGGCGCTGCTGGTGCTGTTCATGGTGGGTGTCAGCGCCGCGTTCATCGCGATCATCCACGCGCTGATGGCCCGGCTCGGGGTGGTGGGCCAGTTCGTCGCGCTCGTGCTCATGGTGCTCCAGCTGGTCAGCGCGGGTGGCACCTTTCCCTGGCAGTCCCTGCCGACGCCGCTGCACCCCCTGCACCAGGCGCTGCCGATGTCGTACGCGGTCGACGGGGTGCGACGCCTGATGTACGGCGGGCCGCTCGGGCAGCTGTGGGTCGACGTCACCGTCATCGGCGCCTGGGCGATCGGTGCCCTGGTCTTCTCGTCGTGGGCCGCGCGGCGGGCCGGCACCTGGACCGCCGCCCGGGTCAAGCCCGAGCTGGTGGCCTGACGGCGACGGCCCGGCACGTGGTCTGACCCGCGCGCCGGGCCGGTGGCCGACGCGCCGGGGGTCAGGTCAGTCGTCGCCGCCGCCCGTGGGCGTCGTCGCGCCGACCTTCGACCAGGTGGCCTCGGCGCCGCTGTGGCCGATGAGCACCACCTCGACGGTGGTGGCCACGACCGCCAGCACGGAGAGCACGATGACGGCCGTGAGCAGGGGGGAGCGGCGGGTGGCCACGCCGTCCGCCGCCGTGCCGGTGGCGGACGCCCGGGCGCGCCGGTCGAGGAACCACAGGGCCCACGCGAGGACCGCGACGACGAACACGAAGAAGACCAGGCTGTCGCCGAGCTCGACGTGGTCCTCGAGGGCGGGGCTGGACTGGACGCGCCGCTGCAGTGCCTCACCGCTCTGGCTGGCCAGGGGGGTCAGGAACAGTGCGATCGTGGCCGTGATCGGCGTGAGGAGCCCGGCCCAGTGGCGGATCCGCGGCGACACCGCCGCCAGGAGCAGCAGCAGCGAGGCGAGCGGCACCAGGACCACCACCGCGTGGACGATGAGCGGGTGCAGCGGGATTCCGCCGATGGTGTCGAGCACGAGATGACCTCCGGTCGTGGGCGCGCAGACCTGCGCGGGGGCATGGCCGCGGAACCCCGTGGCCGTCGCCCTACAGAATCGCCGTCGACCGGGTGCGATCTCCCTAAGCGTGCGTTAAGTCTCGCTGTGTCTTCGCTGTCCGCGCGCGATCGGTCAGGGGTCGCGAGGCGGGGTGCTGGGTCAGGGGGTCAGCACGATCTTCCCGGTGGCCCGTCGCTGGTCGATGGCGGTGAGGGCGGCCACCACGTCGTCGAGGTCGCGCACCTCCCCGATGACCGGGTCCACGGCACCTGACCGCAGCAGGGGCACCAGGTCGTCCCACTGCCGGCGCAGGAAGCCCGGGCCGGGGCCGCCGCGGCCGGTCCACCACGCGCCCCACCCGACCCCGACGACCGAGATGTTGCCGAGCAGCAGCCGGTTGACCTTGACCTCGGGGATGGCGCCGGCCGTGAACCCGATGACGAGCAGCCGTCCACCGGGCGCGAGTGAGCGCAGCGAGTCGGTGAAGCGGTCGCCGCCCACGGGGTCGACCACGACGTCGACGCCGCGCCGGTTGGTGAGCTCGGCGACGGCATCCCGGAAGCCGTCGGCGAGCACGACCTCGTGGGCCCCCGCGGCCCGTGCCACCTCCCCCTTGTCGGTGGAGGAGACGACGGCGATGACCCGGGCGCCCCACGCGGCGGCCAGCTGCACGGCCGCCGTGCCGATGCCGCCGGCCGCACCCTGGACCAGCACCGTCTCGCCCTCGCGCAGCCCGCCGCGCTCGCGCAGCGCGAAGTGGCAGGTGAGGTAGTTCATCGGCAGGGCCGCACCCTGCTCGAAGCTCACCTCGTCGGGCAGTGGGAACACCATCGCGGCATCCGCCTCGACCACCTCGGCGAAGCCACCGAGGAACGGGAAGGCCGCCACCCGGTCGCCCGCGGCGAACCCGCTGCTGACCGGCGCCGACCGCACCACCCCGGCCACCTCCGACCCGGGCACGAACGGCAGCTCGGGGGTGATCTGGTACTGCCCACGGGTCAGCAGCACGTCGGGGAAGCAGACGCCCGCCGCCGCGACCTCGATGACGACGCCGTCGCCCGCCGGTTCCGGGAGGTCGACCACCTCCACGGCGTCGGGTCCGTCGAGTCTGGTCACCTGGGCTGCGCGCATCTCGCCATGGTAGGGATGCCGCCCCACCGGGCGGCTCGCTGGTCGTCCACGGGGCTTGCCGCCGGGGCCGTAGCGATCTATTGTGCTAGTTAACTAGTGGAATGGGAGGCGTGATGATCGAGTTCACCCTGGACGGCCGCTCCGGCATCTCGCCGTACCTGCAGGTGGTGCAGCAGGTGCGCCAGGCGCTGCGGCTCGGGCTGCTGGCCGAGGGCGACCAGCTGCCCACGGTCAAGGACGTCGTCGCGCGCCTGGCGATCAACCCGAACACCGTGCTGAAGGCCTACCGCGAGCTGGAGCGGGACGGCCTCGTCGCGGCCCGACCGGGGGTCGGTACCTTCGTCACGCGCACGCTCGCCGGTGACTCGCTGTCCGCGCACGAGCCACTGCGCCGCGACCTGGTGCGGTGGCTGGCGCGGGCGCGGGCCGCCGGGGTGGATGACGAGAGCATCGAGGCGCTGTTCCGCAGCGCCTTTCGCGCCGAGCAGCGAGGCGTAGCGTGACCGCCGTCATCGCCACCGACCGGCTGGGCAAGCGGTACCGACGGCGCTGGGCGCTGTCGAACTGCACCCTCGAGGTCCCTGCCGGTCGGGTCACCGGGCTGGTGGGGAAGAACGGTGCGGGCAAGAGCACCCTGCTCAACCTCGCGGCGGGGCTGCTGCGCCCCACGACGGGAGCCATCGAGGTCTGCGGGGGCCGCCCGGCATCCGATGTCGCCCAGCTGGCCAGGGTGGGGTTCGTGGCCCAGGACACGCCGACGTACGCGGGGCTCAGCGTGCGTGACCACCTGCGGCTCGGAGCGCGCCTCAACCCGGGGTGGGACGACGCGCTGGCGTGGTCGAGGGTCGAGCGGCTCGGCCTCGACCCCGGCCAGCGTGCCGGTCGGCTGTCGGGTGGGCAGCGCGCTCAGCTCGCGCTGGCCCTCGGCCTGGCCAAGCGGCCCGAGCTGCTGATCCTCGACGAGCCGGTGGCGAGCCTCGACCCGTTCGCGCGCCGCGAGTTCCTCCAGCTGCTCATGGAGGCCGTCGCCGAGCAGGAGCTCAGCGTCGTGCTGTCCTCGCACGTGGTGTCCGACCTCGAACGGGTCTGTGACCACGTGGTGGTGCTCGTCGACGCACAGGTGCGGCTCGCGGGCGACGTCGAGACACTCCTCGACACCCACCACCGGCTCACCGGCCCCCGGCGGCCCGGTGGTGCACTGCCGCACGACCAGCAGGTCGTGTCCGAGCGGCACACCGACCGGCAGAGCACGTTCGTCGTGCACACCGAGGGCCCGATCCTCGACCCCGCATGGTCGGTCACGGCGCTCGGGCTGGAGGACCTGGTGCTCGCCTACCTGGACCGGCCGGCCTCGACCGGTGCGTCCCCGGCCCTGGAGGTGCTGCGGTGATCTGGCTGTCCTGGCGTCAGTTCCGCCTTCACGCCCTGACGGCTGTGGTCGCCGTCGCGGTGGTGGCCGTGGTGCTCGCCACCACGGGTCCACGGCTGGCCGACCTCGCGGCGGCCGGCGCCGCCCAGGTGTTCGACCGGCTCACCCCGACCGACACCACCCTCTTCTGGAGCGGCGTCATCCTCATGGCCGTGGTTCCCGCCGTCGTGGGCGCGTTCTGGGGGGCGCCGCTGGTCGCGAGAGAGCTCGAGGCCGGCACCCACCGCCTGGCCTGGACCCAGTCGGTCACGCGCACCCGCTGGCTGGTGACGAAGCTCGCCGTCACCTGCGCGGCCGCAGCCGCGGCGGTCGGGGCGCTGACCCTGGGCGTGAGCTGGTGGTCGGCGCCCCTGGACGGGGTCGTCGGCAGCGCCCGCGGCAGCCTGCCCGGGCACCTGACCCCGGTGACGTTCGCGATGCGGGGCGTGGTGCCCGTGGCCTATGCGGTGTTCGCGGTCGTGCTGGGCGTCGCCCTCGGCGCCGTGCTGCGACGCCCGATCCCGGCCATGGCGCTCACCCTGGCGCTCTACCTCGCGGTGCAGGTGGTCGTGCCGCTGTGGGTGCGGCCGCACCTCGTGCCGCCGACGACCGCGACCGTCGTGATCAGCCGCGACACCCTCGACGGGATCAGTGCAGACCTGTCCGGGCGGCCCGACGCCATCACGGTGCACACGGCCGACCGCGGCGATTGGATCCTCAGCAACGAGACCCTGGACCGGACGGGGTTCGTCGCGGCCCTCCCGGCGTGGATGACCGACTGCACGGGCTCCGCGCCGGCCACCGAGGTCGACGGCGCGGTGCGGGCCCAGCCCCTCGACCCCTGCCTCGCCCGGCTGACCGTCGAGGGCTACACCCAGCGGGTGGTCTACCAGCCGTCGGGGAGCTTCTGGAGGATCCAGGGGGCCGAGGCCGCGCTCTACCTCGTGGTGTCGGGGCTGCTCGCCGGGTTCTGCGTGTGCTGGACGAGACACCGGTTGTCCTGAGCCGGCTGCCGACCGACCCGATATGAACGCTGTCTGGCATCACAGCGGAAACTGGGAGCAGCGGGAATGCGCGCCGGGGTGCCAGGCGCTTCACGACGAGTGCCCCAACCCCGCCACGCCTCGCTCGCGACGCTCGCCCTGATCCTCGGCGGCGTCGCCATCGGCACGACCGAGTTCGTGACGATGGGCCTGCTGCCCGACATCGCGGCCGGCGTGGGCGTCGACATCCCCGGCGCCGGGCACACCATCTCCGCCTACGCCGCCGGTGTGGTCATCGGGGCGCCGCTGCTCGCCGTGCTCGCGGCGACCTGGCCGCGCAAGGCGCTGCTCATCGGGCTGATGGGCGCCTTCACCGTAGGCAACGTGCTCAGCGCCGTCGCCCCGACCTACGGACTGCTCGTGGCGTCCCGGTTCGTCTCCGGGTTCCCGCACGGCGCCTTCTTCGGGGTCGCCGCGCTCGTGGCGGTCGACCTCGCCCGGCGCGGGCAGGCGGGGCGCGCCGTCGGCCGGATGATGCTCGGCATCCCCATCGCGAACGTCCTCGGCGTGCCCGGTGCCACCTGGCTCGGCCAGAACGTCGGCTGGCGCGCGGCGTACTGGCTCGTCGCCGCGCTCGGCATCGCCACCATGGCCCTGGTCGGGTATGCCGTGCCGCACCTGCCGCGCGACCGCACCCGCACGGTGCGCAACGAGCTGAGTGCCCTCACCAGCCTGCAGGTCTGGCTCACCCTGGGGGTCGGTGCCATCGGCTTCGGCGGGATGTTCGCGATGTACTCCTACATCGCCCCGACCGTCACCGAGGTGACCGGGCTGCCCGCCTCCGCCGTGCCCGTGTTCCTCCTCGTGTTCGGGGCGTCCGGGTTCGTCGGCAACCTCCTCGCCGGGCGGATGGCGGACTGGTCGGTCATCCGCTCCCTCGTCATCGGCATCAGCGGGCTCGGGGTGGGCCTTGCCCTCTTCGCCGTCGCCGCGCCCTACCCCGTGGCGGCGCTGGCGATGCTCGCCTTCACCGCGGTGATGACCGCGGTGCTGGTCGTCAACCTGCAGCTGCGGCTGATGCAGGTGGCCGGCACGGCGCAGACCCTGGCGGCCGCGGGCAACCACGCCGCGCTGAACCTCGCCAACGCCCTCGGGGCGTGGCTGGGCGGCCTCGTCATCGCGGCCGGCTACGGCTACCGGGCCCCGTCGGTCGTCGGCGCCGTGCTTGCCCTGCTCGGCCTGGGCATCCTGGCCGTCTCCGTGCTCGTGCACCGTCGCGACCACCCCGAGCGGGCCACGCTGCGGCCGACCGGTGCCGGGCCCTCGCCGGATGCCGACATCGTCGCCAAGGTCACCTGACCGCGGCGGCGAGCACCCGGCATCCGTAGGCTGACCGCATGCCGAGCACCGTGACGTGCCGGGTCGAGGGCGGCGTCGCCCAGGTCCGGCTCAACCGCCCAGACAAGCTCAACGCGCTGACCCTCGACACCCTCGAGGACCTCGTGAGCACCGCGCGGGAGCTCTCCCGCGACCGCACCCTGCGCGGGGTGGTGATCGGCGGGGAGGGCGACTCGTTCTGCGCCGGGCTCGACTTCGCGACGGTGCTCAAGGACCCGCCGCGGGTGGCGCGCTCGTTCGTGCCCCTGCCGTGGCGCGGCACCAACCTCTTCCAGGAGGCGTGCTGGGCGTGGCGGCGGGTGCCGGTGCCGGTCGTGGCGGCCGTGCACGGGCACTGCTACGGCGGCGGTCTGCAGATCGCGCTGGCCGCCGACCTGCGGATGACCACCGCCGACGCGCAGTGGTCGGTCATGGAGGCCAAGTGGGGGCTGGTGCCCGACATGAGCGGCGTGCAGGCGCTGTCGCAGCAGGTGCGGATGGACGTCGCCAAGCGCCTGACGATGACCGGTGAGGTGGTCGGCGGGGCGCAGGCGGTGGAGCTCGGGCTGGCCAGCGAGGTGCACGACGAGCCGTTCGTCGCGGCCACCCGGTTCATCGAGCAGGTCGCGCAGCGCTCCCCGGATGCCGTGGCAGCCACCAAGCGGCTCTTCGGCCGCACCTGGTCTGCCGGCGACCGGCGCACGTTCGCGCGCGAGCGCCTCGAGCAGGCCCGGCTGCTGGCGAACCGCAACACGACCATCGCCCGGGAGGCCGCGATGGCCCGGCTCGCCCCGGTGTTCGAGCCCCGCCGCCGCTGACCCCGGCCCTTCCTTGCCGACTTCTTGCGGATCCCCCACCCGGGCGTGCCCGACTGATTGCGGATCCCCCACCCGGGCGTGCCCGACTGATTGCGGATCTCCCACCTCCCCGGGCCGCATGGGAGGCTACCGAGGTGGCAGATCCGCAAGAAGTCGACGACGTCCGGCACGTGACGTGCACCCTGTGCGAGGCGATGTGCTCGCTCGAGGTGCGCCTCGACGGCGACGGGGCGATCGCCTCGATGCGCGGGCACGAGGCCGACCCGCTCTCCCGCGGGCACATCTGCCCCAAGGCGTTCGCCCTGCAGGACCTCCACGAGGACCCCGACCGGCTGCGCCGACCGGTGCGCCGCACCGACGACGGCGGCTGGCGCGAGGTGTCGTGGGACGAGGCCTTCGCGTTCGCGGCATCCCGGCTCGTGGCGGTGCAGCGCGAGCACGGCGACGAGGCGGTGGCGGTCTACCAGGGCAACCCGAACGTGCACAGCATGGGGGCGCTGACCCACAACCCGACCCTGGTGAGGCTGCTGCGCACGCACAACCGGTTCTCCGCCACCTCGGTCGACCAGCTGCCGCACCAGGTCGTGGCCTGGGCGCTCTACGGGCACCAGTACCTCCTGCCCGTGCCCGACATCGACCGCACCGACCTGCTCGTGCTCGTGGGTCACAACCCGATGGCGTCGAACGGCTCGTTGTGGACGGTGCCCGACTTCCCCCAGCGTCGTCGCGAGCTTGCCTCTCGCGGAGGGCGGTTGGTCGTCATCGACCCCCGCCGCACCGAGACGGCCAAGGTCGCCGACGAGCACCACTTCGTGCGGCCGGGGTCCGACGCGGCGGTGCTGCTGGCTGTGGTGCGCGAGCTGCTGGCTGGTGACCTGAGCCCCGCTGACTACGTCGACGGCGTCGACGCGGTGCGTGCAGCGGTCGAGGGCTTCACGCCCGAGCTCGCGGAGGAGGTCAGCGGCCTGTCCGCGGATGCCGTTCGCACCCTTGCGCGCGACATCGCCGCCGCGCCGTCGGCAGCCGTGCACGGTCGGATGGGCGTCTCGACCCAGGCGCACGGTGTGGTGTGCCAGTGGGCGGTGCAGACCATCAACGTCCTCACCGGCAACCTCGACCGGCCTGGTGGCACCATGTTCACGACCCCGGCGGTCGACCTCGTCGGCCGGGGCGTGCTCGGGCCGGGCGGCTTCGGCAGGCGGCGCTCGCGGGTTCGGGACCTGCCGGCGTTCGGGGGCGAGCTGCCGGTGTCGGTGCTCGCCGAGGAGATCACCACCCCGGGTGGGGGCCAGGTGCGCGCCCTGCTGACGATCGCGGGGAACCCGGTGTCGTCCACGCCGTCCGGTCACCGGCTCGACGAGGCCCTGGCCGGCCTGGACTTCATGGTGTCGATCGACTTCTACGTCAACGAGACCACCCGGCACGCCGACGTCATCCTGCCTCCGACCGGTCCGCTGGAGCGCGACCACTACGACCTGATCTTCCACACCCTCGCGGTGCGTGACACGGCCCGCTGGTCGCCCGCCCTGTTCGAGAAGGAGGCGGATGCCCGGCACGACTGGGAGATCGCGCGCGACCTCGGGGCGGCTGTGCTGCGTGAGCGGTCCGACGGGCTGCGCGACCGTTGGTCGAAGGACGCGCTGCAGACCGAGGCGCGGCTGCGGCTGAGCCCGCGGCGGCAGCTCGACGCGCTGCTGCGATCGTCGGGGGCGCGGCTGTCGGTCGCCAAGCTCGAGAAGATGGCGGCCGGCGCCGACCACGGGCCCCTCAAGCCCCGGCTCCCCGAGCGCTTGGCGACCGCAGACCACCGCATCGACCTCGCGATGCCGCTGGTGCTGGAGTCGCTGCCCGGGCTGCTCGCCGAGCTGTCGGCGGGTGTCGGCCCCGGCGACGGCGAGCTGCTGCTCATCGGCCGGCGCCACCAGCGGGACAACAACTCGTGGCTGCACAACTCGGCCCGACTCACCCGCGGGCGGCCCCGCCACGCACTCCTGGCACACCCCGAGGACCTGGCCACTCGCGGCATCCGAGACGGCGACACCGTGATCGTGCGGTCGGCGGCGGGGGAGGTGCAGGTGGAGGTGGCCGCCACCGACGACGTGATGCCCGGTGTCGTCTCCCTGCCGCACGGCTACGGCCACCGCCGCTCCGGGGTGCGGCTGCGCCACGCCGAGCAGCTGCCGGGGGTGTCGATGAACGACCTCACCGATCCGGCTGTCGTGGATGGGCTTTCGGGCAATGCCGTGCTCAACGGGGTGCCGGTCACGGTCGCCCCCAGCGCGGTGGGTAGCGCCTCATGACGCCGGATGCCGTGCGCCGGCTCGCGCTCGACCTCCCGGACGTCGTCGAGCTGTCGCACCACGGGTTCCCGAGCTTCCGGGTGGGAGCGAAGCAGCGGATCTTCGCGACGATGCCGACCGACGAGGTGCTGCGGGTGATGCTCGAGCCGGAGTCGATCCGCGAGGCCGTGGCGCAGTGGCCGTGGTGCCGCGAGGGGTGGTGGGGGAAGACGCTGTCCACCGTCGAGGTGGTGCTCGCCGACGCGGATGCCGTCGCCGTCACCGAGCTGCTCGACCAGGCCCACGCCCGGGCGGTCGGTCGGTGACCTCAACCCGGTCGGGATCGTCGTGGGCTTCGTCATCGGTCCGGCGGCGTCGGTCATCATCGAGGGCGTCCTCCAGGCGGCGGCCGACGGGCGCCCGTGGAAGGTCAAGGCCTACCGGATGCGGAAGTTCCCCGTGCAGCGGCTGCACTCCGAGGTCCTACCCCGCGGCGTGGAACCCGAGGCCCGGACGCGCGAGCTCCTCGACGAGCTCGCGCCGCCGCTCGCCTGAACCCGCGCGAGGCGGGCGCGCTTGGTCAGCGGCCGTTGCCGCGCAGGCGTTCCATCTCGGCCTGGATCTGGCGCTCGTCGACCCCGGGCGACTGTACGGACCAGACGTGGAACACCAGGCCGATGCCCCAGCCGAGGATGGGGAAGATCGGCCAGAAGAAGCTGGCGCCGGTCATGTACCAGATGACGACCAGCCCGACGTTGACCAGGACGTAGGCCAGCACATCAGCCACCAGGCCCTGCCTGGCCTCGATGCGCTTGATGGCGCGCTGACGTAGCTCGCTCTCGTCGGGGCCGCTGGACATCGGTCGGTCCTGAAGGTTGTCAGACAAGGGCGAAGACCTCCTCTCCCCCGTCCAGTGTCCGTCAGCTGGCACGCCCGGGGGCGCAGGTGTCTGCCACGTCCGTCCGAGGGAGCATTCTCGGACTGCGACCCGGGTGCTCGCCCTGGCAGCCGTTCCAGCACCCAGTTCGCTCATAGCGGTCAGACGGGGAGCTCTCGCGACGCGGCCGGCGTCGGTTCCGCGGAGACCGGGCACTCGAGCTGGCCCCGCAGCCGGGTGCGCAGGGCCCAGGCGAGCAGTGCGACGCCCGCGACGGCCAGGAACGGCTGGACCGGCGCGAACCAGCGCAGTGCGCCGGTGTACCCGAGGGCGACCAGCGCCAGCTTGTTGCAGACCGGGCACCCGACGGCGAAGTACGTCAGCAACCCGCCCACCGCCCCGCGGCGGTCGATCGACGCGGTGGCTGCGGGGGCGGCGCCCGGCTCGCGCACGTAGGTCGCGAACAGCAGGCCGCCCAGCATGGCGGTGAGCGCCAGCACGGGCCAGGCCCACCACGTCGTCGGGACCCCCCGGCCGAACACCGGGGTCGGCACCATCGCGGTGGGCACGGCCACGACGAGGGCCGTGACCACGGCCGCGGCAGCCGCGGCGAGCCAACGACGCAGCGACCAGAGGCGGAGGGCGTCGAGCATCTCCGAAATATACCCCACCGGGTATATCGACCGGAGGGGGGTGCTGAGCTGGCTGCCCTGGCGACCGACTCAGCGCCCGACCCGGATCAGGCGTGGGTGGTGAGCAGGGCGAGCGCACGGGTGCAGTGGTCGGCGAGCGCCAGCCGGCCGGCATCCCGTTCGGCGGCCGGGAGCGCGGCCCACTGCAGCGCCCGGTCCTCGAGGTAGGCGACCCAGCCGTGTACGGCGGGCAGCGCGGCATCCGGCAGGCCGGTAGCAGCGACCACCACTCCCGCCACGTGCTCGCGCACGGTCTCGACCGGGTCCTCGCCCGTCGCTCGGGCGATCGGGGCCTGGCCGAGCACCAGCGCGACGTACGACGCGCGCCGCCGGGCCACCTGGTCGAGGAACCGCTCGACGACCTGGCCGACGGCCGCCTCGCCCACCACCCCGGCATCCGGCGAGACGTTGCGCCCCACCCGTCGCCGCGCGGCCTCGACCACGGCGCGGTGGTAGTCGGTCTTGGTGGGGAAGTAGTGGAAGAGCAGCCCGCGCGAGACCCCGGCCTCGGCCGCGACCTCGTCGAGAGAGAGCTCCTGCACCGGGCGCTCGACGAACTTGCGCAGCCCGATGCCGACGAGCTGGCGACGGCGGTCCTCCGGCGTCATCCGCACCCGTGACGAGGCTCCCACGCTATTGAGCATTGCTCAACAACGGTCTAGGGTCAAGGACATGGACTTCGCCCCCTCGGCCCGCGCCGCCGACCTCGCAGCCCGCGTGCGCACCTTCGTCGACACCGAGATCGAGCCGGTCGAGCCCGGCATCCTGCGAGACGTGGCCGCCCGCCGCGCCCGCGGTGAGGACGCCTGGCCGCCCCCCGCCGTGGTCGCCGAGCTGCAGCGCAAGGCCCGCAGCGAGGGCCTGTGGAACCTCTTCCTCCCGGCCGGGCACGGCGACGCGTATGCCGCCCGCTTCGGCACCGACGGCGGCACCGGGCTGACCAACACCGACTACGCCGCGGTCGCCGAGCAGACCGGCCGGTCGGCGCTGGCGCCCCTGGTCTTCAACTGCAACGCCCCCGACACCGGCAACATGGAGGTGCTGCTGCGCTACGGCTCGCCCGAGCAGCAGCAGGAGTGGCTCGAGCCACTGCTCGAGTCCCGCGTTCGCAGCACGTTCCTGATGACCGAGCCGGGCGTCGCCAGCTCCGACGCCACCAACATGGAGGCCACCGCCACCCTCGACGGTGACGACGTCGTGCTCGACGGCCGCAAGTGGTGGTCGACCGGCGCCGGCCACCCCGACTGCAAGGTCGGCATCTTCATGGGGCTCACCGACCCCGCGGCCCACCGCCACCGCCAGCACTCGATGGTCGTGGTGCCCCTCGAGGCCCCGGGCGTGAAGGTCGAGCGGATGCTCACGGCGCTCGGCCAGTACGACGAGCCGCTCGGCCACGGCGAGGTGAGCCTGCGCAACGTGCGCCTGCCCGCGAGCGCGATCCTGGCCGGTCCGGGGCGCGCCTTCGAGATCGCCCAGGGCCGCCTCGGCCCCGGCCGCGTCCACCACTGCATGCGGCTCATCGGCCTGGCCGAGAAGTCGCTCGAGCTGGCCTGCGAGCGCGCCACCACCCGGGTCGCCTTCGGCAAGCCGATCGCCAACCTCGGCGGCAACCGCGAGCGCCTGGCCCGCGCGCGCATCGCCATCAACCAGGCCCGACTGCTCGTGCTGCACGCCGCGTGGAAGCTCGACACGGTCGGCATCGAGGGCGCGCAGTCGGAGGTGTCCGAGATCAAGGCGGCCGTGCCGCAGATGGCCTGCGACGTCATCGACCTCGCCATCCAGCTGCACGGTGGGGGCGGCATGAGCGAGGACTTCCCGCTCGCCGCCGCCTACGCCGGCGCCCGCAGCCTGCGCCTGGCCGACGGCCCCGACGAGGTGCACCTCGGCGTCGTCGCCCGGCACCTGCTGCGCCCGTACGCCGCGCGCGCGGCCGAGGCGCAGGGGGCCACCCAGTGAGCCGTCGTGTCCTGGTCACCGGCGGGGCGTCCGGCCTCGGCCTGGCCCTCACCGAGCTGATGGTCGCCCGCGGCGACACCGTGCTGGTCGTCGACCTCGCCGAGGAGCGGCCCGACAGCGTGCCCGAGGGGGCGGCCTACCGCCGCCTCGACGTGCGCAGCCAGCAGGACTGGGATGCCGCGCTGGCGTGGGTCCGCGAGTCGTGGGGCGGGCTCGACATCCTCGTCAACAACGCCGGCATCGCCACCGGGGGGCGCATCGACGTCGAGGCGATCGCCGACTGGGAGCGGGTCGTCGACATCAACCTGCTTGGCGTCGCCCGCGGCTGCCACACCTTCGTCCCACTGCTCAAGGGGCAGCGCAGCGGACACATCGTCAACGTCGCCTCCCTCGCCGGTCTCGTGCACGGCCCGGGCATGGCGAGCTACAACGCCACCAAGGCGGGGGTGGTCGCCATCAGCGAGACCCTGCAGTTCGAGCTCGGCCCGTGGGACATCGACGTCTCGGTGGTCTGCCCGGCGTTCTTCCGCACCAACCTGCACCAGTCGTTCGCCGGCAAGGACGCCGCGATGCAGGAAGCCGGAGTGCGCCTCATCACCCAGGCCAAGGTGGATGCCGCGCACATCGCCGCGATCGTGCTCAAGGGGGTCGACGCGAAGAAGAGGATCATCCTGACCGACCGGCTCGGCCACCAGGCCTACTTCTTCAAGCGCTTCGCCCGCCCGCTCTACGACCGGATGCTGACCGGTCAGGCCGCGCGGCTGGCCAAGCGGGCCGGTGCCGACCCCGAGGGCTTCGTGCCGTGAGTGCGGTCGCCGGCGCCGCGCCGGTCCGCGACGAGGACGCCTTCGACGTCGAGCGCGTCGCAACCTGGCTGCGCCTGAACGCTGCCGGTGAAACTGGGCTGGACGGCATCCCCGAGGTGCAGCAGTTCGTCGGGGGTGCCTCCAACCTCACCTACCTGCTCCGGTACGCCGGCGGGCCGGCATCCGGCGGACGTGATCTGATCCTGCGTCGTCCCCCGACCGGCACCAAGGCCAAGGGCGCGCACGACATGCGCCGCGAGCACGACATCCAGGCCGCCCTTGCCCCGGTGTTCCCCGCGGTGCCCCGGATGGTCGCGTTCTGCGGTGACGAGGACGTCATCGGCTCGCCCTTCTACGTCATGCAGCGGATCGAGGGCACCATCCTGCGCCGCGACGTCCCCCCAGAGCTCGAGATGACGCGCGACGACGTGGCCACGTTGTGCCGCAACGCGATCGACGCACTCGTAGCCCTGCACGACGTCGACCTCGAGGCCGCCGGGCTGGTCGGGCTCGACCGTGGCGAGGGGTACGTGCACCGCCAGGTCGAGGGGTGGTGCGGCCGCTTTCGCCGGGCCCGCACCGACGACGTCGGCGACTTCGAGGCCACGATGGCGTGGATCGTGGCCCGCGAGCCGGCCGACCGCCCGCACGTGCTGATCCACAACGACTTCCGGTTCGACAACCTCGTGCTCGACCCGTCCGATCCCACCCGCATCGTCGGCGTGCTCGACTGGGAGATGGCCACCGTCGGCGACCCACTGATGGATCTCGGTGCTGCACTGGCCTACTGGGTGCAGGCCGACGACCACCCGGCCTTCCTCGCGGTGCGCCGCCAGCCGACGCACACCCCGGGGATGCTGACCCGCGCCGAGGTGGTGCAGCGCTACTCCGCAGCACGCGGCCTCGAGGTGACCCATGAGCAGTGGCGCTTCTACGACGTGTTCGGCGCGTTCCGCCTGGCGGTGATCGCCCAGCAGATCTACTACCGCTTCCACGAGGGCCAGACGAGCAACCCGGCATACGGTGAGTTCCGCGAGGTGGTGCGCTTCCTCGACGCCCACTGCACGGCCCTCATCACCAGCTCCTGAGAACGACGACGACCCGACGACCACGACAAGGACGGACCCGAATGCCGACCACCCTGATCACCGGCGCCAGCTCGGGCCTGGGCGCCGAGATGGCGCGCCAGCTCGCCGGCCGCGGCTGGGACCTCGCCCTCGCTGCCCGGCGCACCGAGCGGCTCGAGGGTCTGCGCGACGAGATCTTGGCGGCGCATCCCGGCCGCCGGGTCGAGCTGCGCGCCCTCGACGTCACCGACGACGCCAAGGTGTTCGAGGTCTTCACGGCGTTCCGCAACGACTTCGGCACGATCGACCGGGTCATCATCAACGCCGGCCTGGGCAAGGGCGCCCCGATCGGCACCGGGCGCTACGACGCGAACAGGCAGACCGCGATGACCAACTTCGTGGCGGCCCTGGCGCAGACCGAGGCGGCGATGGAGATCTTCCGGGCGCAGAAGCGCGGCCACCTGGTGATGATCGCGTCGGTGTCGGCGATGCGCGGCATGCGCAAGACCGTGACGACCTACGCCGCGACCAAGGCCGGCGTCGCGACGCTCGCCGAGGGGCTGCGCAACGAGATGCTGGGTGAGCCCGACCTCGACATCCGGGTGTCGACGATCTACCCGGGCTACATCCGGTCGGAGATGAACGAGCGGGTGAAGAAGACGCCGTTCATCGTCGACACCGAGCCCGGGGTGCGCGCGATGGTCGAGGCGATCGAGAAGGAGCGGGCCAACGCCCTGGTCCCAGCCTGGCCGTGGGTGCCGCTGGGCCTGGCGATGCGCCACCTCCCGCTGCCGCTGGTCCGTAAGATCATGTGAGCATGAGCCGAGTTCTCGTCACCGCGCACCTTCCCGGCGACGGGCCGGCACGCCTGGCCGCCGCTGGGCACCAGGTCACCTACCGCGACGTCGCCACCGCGATGCCCCGCGACGAGCTGCTCTCGGCCGTGGCCGGGGTCGACGCACTCGTCGCCATGATGGTCGACCGCGTCGACGACGAGCTGTTGGATGCCGCCGGGCCCGGCCTGCGCATCGTCGCCGACGTCGTCGTGGGCTACGACAACGTCGACGTCGCCGCCAGCACCGCGCGCGGGGTGCTCGTGACGAACACCCCGGGGGTCCTCACCGACGCCACGGCCGACATCGCGATGGCCCTGGTGCTGATGACGACGCGCGGCCTCGGTGCCGCTGAGCGGCGGGTGCGCACCGGCATCCCGTGGCGGTGGAACTTCACCGCCGACCTCGGCACCGGTCTGCGAGGGAAGACGCTCGGCATCGTCGGGCCGGGCGCGATCGGCCTGGCCACTGCGCGCCGGGCGGCCGCCTTTGGGATGGAGATCCTGCTCGCCGGCCGCTCCGCGCCGGACCCCGGCGCCGTGGAGGGGCTGGGCGCCCGGGTGGTCGACCTCGAGGAGCTGCTCGCGGCATCCGACGTCGTGTCGCTGCACTGCCCGCTCACGCCCGGCACCCACCACCTCATCGGCGCCGCGCAGCTGCGGGCGATGAAGCCCACCGCCCACCTGGTCAACACTGCGCGCGGCCCGGTCGTCGACGAGGCGGCCCTGGTGGCCGCACTCGAGGCGGGCGAGATCGCCGGGGCCGGGCTCGACGTCTACGAGGACGAGCCGCGGGTGCACCCCGGGCTGCTCGCCCGCGACGACGTGGCGCTGCTGCCGCACGTCGGGTCGGCCACGGTCGAGACGCGCACCGCGATGGCCGACCTCGCCGTGGCGAATGTGCTGGCCGTGCTCGATGGTGACGACCCGCTCACTCCGGTGCGCGGCTGAGCCAGTCCTGCGCGATGCGTCGACCGGTGTGCCGCAACAGGTTCGCGGCGTCCTCGATCGACTTCCGCTGGTCGGGTTCGAGGTCGGAGAGCGGGTAGGCCGCCCGGAGCCCGAGCGTCGCGAGCCCGTCGTCGTCGAGGGTGAGCCGCCCGCACACGGCCACCGCAGGGATGCCGGCTTCTCGCGCCCGCCGCGCCACCCCGGAAACCGCCTTGCCCGCGAGGGTCTGCTCGTCGAGGGCGCCCTCGCCGGTGATCAGCAGGTCCGCGCCGCCCAGGGCGGCGTCGAGGCCGACGAGGTCGAGCACGACGTCGACTCCCGAGCGTCGCTGCGCGCCCAGCACCGTGAGCAGCGCGAACCCCACCCCGCCGGCCGCTCCGCCCCCGGGCTGCTGTCCCTGCTGTGACCATGTGGTCGATTCCCGGACGGGTTGCTGTCCCTGCTGTGACCAATTGGTCGATTTCGGGACGGGGAGGGCGGCGGCGACCACGTCGGCCCAGTGGGTGAGGGCGGCCTCGAGGGCGGCGACGTCGTCCGGTGTCGCGCCCTTCTGCGGGGCGAAGACCGCCGCGGCGCCGGTCGGGCCCAGCAGCGGGCTGTCGACGTCGGCCGCGAGCACCAGCGTGGTCGTGGACGGGCGCGGGTCGAGCCCCGACAGGTCGAGCCGGTCGAGCCCGGCCAGTGCGGCCCCTCCGTCGGGCAGGTCGTTGCCGTCGGCGTCGAGCAGTCTCGCCCCGAGGGCGGCCAGCAGGCCGGCGCCACCGTCGGTGCTGGCCGACCCGCCCACCCCGACGACGACCGGGTCCGGGCCCAGGTCCAGCGCGGCCGACAGTGCCTCGCCCAATCCGCGGCTCGACGCGGTGAGCGGGGCCGGGATGCCGCCTGGCAGCCGCCCGAGCCCGCACGCGTCGGCCATCTCCACCACGACCGTCCTGCCCGTACCTCCCGGGCGCCAGGCGAGTGTCGCGCTCACCGGCTCACCGGTCGGGCCGCGCACCTCCACCTGCACCGCGTCGAACCCCGCGGCCAGCGCGGCGGCGACGGTGCCCTCGCCCCCGTCCGCGACCGGCACGACCAGGACCCGGGCGGCGGGCACGACGTCGAGCAGGCCCAGGCGCACGGCATCCCCCACCTCGAGCGAGGTCAGGGAGCCCTTGAACGCGTCGCTCGCGACGACGACCGTCGGCACTCTCCCCCCAGCCATCGGCACCACCCGATCAGAGGTGCCGGTGCATGACGTGCAGCCCGACCCGGCCGTGCGTCGCCGAGTCGAAGGCCTCCGGCACGGTGCCCACCACCTCGAACCCGAGGTCGCGCCAGAGGTGGACGGCAGCGACGTTCGTCTCCACAACAGCATTGAACTGCATTGCGGCATAATCTGATTCGCGCGCCCAATCCAGAACCCACTTCCCCAGCGCACGGCCGACGCCCCGCCCGCGGGCAGCCTCCGCGACCATGAACGATGCCGTCGCCACGTGGCTGCCGCGCGACGGACGGTTCGGCCCCGTCTTGGCCGAGCCGAGCACCGACCCGTCGTCATCGACGGCGACCGCGGTCAACCCGGGCGGAGACTCCACCCACAGTGCCCGAGCGTCAGTCGAGCCCAGGCCCTCGGGGTAGGCGTAGGTCTCACCGGCGGCGACGACGTCGCGGAAGACCGGGTAGAACGCCGGCCAGTCGGCATCCGCGATGGGCCGGATCAGCACGCCCGCGTCAGTCCTCCGGCTGCGGACGCATGTGCAGCCACGGCCGGGTCAGCTCGAAGTGCCGGCCGGTCACCTCGTCGACCTCGATGGCGATCGTGTTGAACTTCGCGGTGGCGACCCAGGGGCGCAGGGGGAGCTGCTCGACCTCGTCCTCCTCGTGGCCCTCGAGCTGGCGGGCCCGGCCACGCACGATGACGCTGACCGCCTCCTCCTCGCCAAAGTCGTCGATCTCGAACGCGACGTCGGCGTTCATCGTCAGGCCGAGCAGCTTGCTGCCCTCGGCCGTGCGGAAGACGAGGCGCCGGCGCGCGTCGACGGCGTAGTTGATCGGCACGAGGTGCACCTCGTCGGCGAGGTGGAAGGCCAGCCGGCCGAACTCCTCCTCGTAGAGCATCTGCCAGCAGGTGTCCTCGGGGATGGCGGTGACGGGCGAGTGCTCGGACATGCGGCCTCCTGCACGGCGGGGTTTGCTGACACGAATCTACTGGGGCACGGGCAGCGAGGCACCCCCGCGAGATCGTTCTCACCCGTGGCTCCCCTGATCCTGCCCGCTGTCCAGCCCGGGTGGGTAGCCTTCGCCGGGTGACTCGCGTCGAGGTGGTCGTCATCGGAGCCGGGCCGGGCGGGCTCGCGGTGGCTGCGGCCCTCAAGGGCCACGGCCACAACCCGCTCGTCGTCGACCGGGCCGACCGCGTCGGCAGCTCGTGGCGCCACCACTACGACCGGCTGCACCTGCACACGCCGCGCCGCTGGTCGGGGCTGCCCGGCTACCCCATCCCGCGCAGCTTCGGCCGCTGGGTGGCCCGCGACGACGTGGTCCGCTACCTCGAGGCGTACGCCGCCCACCACCGCCTCGAGCTGCGCCTCGGGTCGGGCGTCACCCGCATCGACCCGGTCGCCCCGAGCACCGACGGGGCCCGCTGGGCCGTGCGGCTCGAGGACGGCAGCACCGTCACGGCCGACCACGTCGTCGTGGCGACGGGCTACAACCACACCCCGGTCGAGCCCGACTGGCCCGGGCTGGCCGGCTTCGAGGGAGAGGTGCTGCTGGCCCGCGACTACCGCAACGGGCGACCCTTCGCGGGGCGCGACGTGCTCGTCGTGGGCAGCGGCAACACCGGCATGGAGATCGCCACCGACCTCGCCGACCACGGCGCCACCCGGGTCTGGCTGTCGGTGCGCACCCCGCCGCACATCCTGCCGCGCTCGCGGCTGGGCTGGCCGGCCCAGGGCACCGGCATCCTCGTGCGCCGCCTCCCGCCGCGCCTGGTCGACCGGGTCGCCGCCGTGCTGGCGGTGGTGCAGGAGCCGGACCTCACCCGCTTCGGCCTGCCCAAGCCCGACGCCGACCTCTACTCCAGGGTGCTCGTGGGCCGGATCCCGGTGCAGGACGTCGGCATCGTCGACGCGATCCGCACCCGGCGGGTCGAGCCCGTTGCCGCCGTGCAGGGCGTCGAGGGCGCCGACGTGGTGCTGGCCGACGGCTCGCGGGTCGCCCCCTCGGCCGTCATCGTCGCGACCGGCTACCGGGCCGGTCTCGAGCCGCTGGTCGGGCACCTCGATGTGCTCGATGGCCGCGGCCTGCCGTCCGTGCGCGGCCCGCACGAGACCGACGACACCCCCGGCCTGTGGTTCACGGGCTACACCAATCCCATCTCGGGGGCACTGCGCGAGCTGCGCATCGATGCCGAGAAGATCGCCGATGCGATCACCCAGGAAGGCGCGTCGTCTCGAAGGTGAAGCGGTGGCGACGTAGCCGCTCGACGAGCGGGGCACCGATCGCGGTCGCGGGCGTGAGCACGCCGGCAGCGTCGGGAAGCGTGTCACCGTCCTCGACCAGGGCCAGGGCGGCCTGCCCGAGCATGATGGCCGTACCGGAGTAGCCGGGGTCGTAGGGAGCAGCGACCTTGGTGCGGTAGCGCGCCCCGTTCGTCGCCTCGGCCGTGATGAGCATCGAGAACCGGCCCGACGCCATCGCCTCCTCGCTGGGCCCCTCGCCGGGGCCGGGGAGAACCCGGCCCAGCACCGAGCGCGTCGGGGGGAACGCGAGACCGGCCATCGTCGCGCCGAGTGCTGCGGTGAACAGCCCCGCCGTGGCGGCACCGCGCGGCCCACCCCCGAAGTCCACGTGCTCGGAGTACCGGAAGCCCGCGCCGTAGTCGAGCAGCGACGCCGAGCGGGCGACGATGCGGGTGTTGAACGACGCCATGAGGAACGGACCAGTGAAGTGGCCGGTCCCGGCGTCGTGCTTGACGGGTGACGCTTTGGTCACCGTGTCGACGATGCCGCTGATGCCGGACCGCCGCTGCGGGCGCTCGCCCGACGGCCGGGGCGGTCGGCCGCCCTCGGCCAGGGCCCAGGGGTCGCTGACGACGCGCCGGGCGGCGGCGTCGGACCGCATCGCGTCGGCCTGGGTGGCGAGCGTGTCGATCGTGCCGCCACTCGGGGAACCCTTGAAGCTGCGCACCGCCAGCCGGGTGCGGCCGAGCTCGGCGCCGTCGGCACGGGCGGCCTCAGCGGTGAGCAGCACACCGAGGTCGCTCGGGATCGAGTCGACGCCGCAGGCGTGGACGATACGCGCGCCGGTGCCCAGGGCGGCCTCGTGGTTGGCGGCGATGCTGCGGTGCACGAACAGCACCTCGCCGGTGAGGTCGCAGTAGTGCGTGCCGGTCTCGGCACACGCGGCGGCGAGGGGCACGCCGTACTTCACGTAAGGTCCCACCGTGGTGACGACGACCTGGGCGCGGCTGGCGAGGTCGGTCAGGGCCGGCTCGTCGGTGGCGTCGACCACGAGCAGCGGCCAGCCCTCGGCGGCCGGCCCCAGGTCGTGGGCGACGTCCTGCAGGCGGCTCAGTGAGCGACCCGCCAGAGCGATGCGCACCCGCGGGTCGGCCTCGGCAGCGAGGTGCCGGGCGGTGAGCCGCCCGGCGAACCCGGTGGCGCCGAACAGGACGATGTCGAACTCTCGTTCCTTCGCGATCATCCGCACACCCTAGGACGCCATCGCCCCCGGGCGTCCTGCACAGCTGCGGGTTGAGAGCCGACCCCGCCGTCCTGGCCGTCGTCCAAGCGGGCGGGAAGGGAGTGCGCCTCGACGTGCTCACCCGCGAGCGGGACTAACCGACCCTTCCCTTCGGCGGCTCCTACCAGCTGGGTCGACATCGGCAGCACCGGCCTCGGCGAGCACCACCTGCCGTACCTCATCCGCGACGGCACGGTGCACGCCTGGCCGCAAGGGCTACTGGGCCGACCTGGGCACGCCCTGGTCGTTCCTCGCCGCCCACCGCGACCTGTTGGCCGAGCGGGTGGATCGTGCGGGTGGACGCCGGTCCCCGCGTGGGGGAGCCACCCCGCGCGACGAGCACATCGCCGTGGTTGCCCGCGACTCGGTGGTCGGCCGGGGCGTCCGGATCGAGGCAAGCGCCCGCATCGAGCCCGGCACCACCGCCTGACAGCACCGGGGTGGGGCCGGCCGTGCCGGAATGGACCACTGGGACACGTCCGGGCTTGCCACCGCCGCCGGAGGTGCCGTGGGCTCTGGTCGGTCTGCTGGAGGGGCGGTGGTCTGCGCGGCTGGTGGCGCCGTGGCAACGCCACTCCGGCAGAACAGCATGACCCGAGCAGACGGACCAGAGCAGGGCGCGGACCACAGCCGGCGCGGACCGGAGGTCAGGGGACGACGACGACCTTGTGGGCCGTGCGGTCCGAGCGCAGCGCCTCCAGGGCGGCGCCGTAGTCCTCGAGCCGGAAGCGGTGCGTGATCAGGCCGTCGGTGCGCGCCCGGCCAGCTCGCAGCGCCGCGATCGCCGCCGGGACCGAGCTGATCTCGGCGAACGAGCCCTTGATGGTCAGCTCGCGCCGGAACACGTCGTACGGCGACACGGACACCCGGTCGGCCTCGTCGGTCACCCCGTAGAAGACCGCGGTGCCGCCGTTGCGGGTCAGCGGCAGCAGCACCTCGGCCACCGCCGCCGCCCCGGTGGCGTCGACGGTGAGGTCGTAGCCCGCACCGCCGGACAGCTCGCGGAGGGCGCGCACGTCACCGGGCAGGTCGCGGCGGTCCATCACGAAGGTGCGGTCGACGCCGAGCCCCGCAGCGAGCTCGAGCTTGAACGCGGTCGGTGCCGCGACGGTCACCGAGGTGACGCCAGCCGACCGCAACAGCTGGGCGAGCAGGATGCCGGTGGGCCCGGCGCCGATGACGAGCGCGGTCGAGCCGTGCCGGGGTGCGATGACGTCGACGGCGTGCGCGGCGCAGGAGGCGGGCTCGACGAGCACCGCGGTGTCGTCATCCAGGCCCGCGACGGGGAAGACCTGCACCGCCGGGGCCACGAGGTACTCGGCGAAGCCCCCCGGCAGGCTCGAGCCGATGCCGGTGAGCCCGTCGCACAGCAGCGCTCGCCCCTCGCGGCAGTAGGCGCAACGGCCGCAGCTCGCGTTGGGGTTGACCGCCACCCGCTCGCCCACGGCCACGCCTTCGAACTCCTCGACACCCGCCACCCCGTCGCCGAGGGCGTCGACCAGCCCGACCACCTCGTGTCCGGGCACCATCGGGTAGACCGCCATGAACCGGCCGTCGTGAAGGTGCAGGTCGGTGCCGCAGACCCCGGTCTGGATGACGCGCACCCGCACTTCGCCCGGGCCGGGCACGGGGGTCGGCACCTCCCGCACGCGGAACCGCCGTGGCGCGTCGTAGACCACCGCCCTCATCGCGCCGCTGCCCCCAAAACCACCACGGCCGCTCCGGTCAGCCGACCATCGACGGGTAGGCCGCCGCCACCACGGCGTCGTAGCGTGCCCGGACCTCGGCGCCCGCGCCGGGATCACCCGGCTCGACCGTCACGTCGATGTCGACGTCCCAACGCGGCGGGGCGTCGCCCCCGGACAGGGCCCAGGCGGCCTGGCGGGCCGCGCCGACGGCGACGTACTCGCCGGGGCTCGGCACCGCCACCGGCACCCCGAACAGGTCGGGCGCGGTCTCCTGCACGGCACTCGAGGCCGCGGCACCGCCGATGAGCAGCACCCGCTGCACCGGGCACCCCACGGCGCGCACGGCATCCACCGCGGCTGCGAGGTTGAGCAGCATGCCCTCGAGCACCGCCCGCGCCAGGTTCTCGCGCGTCGCGTTCGAGCGGGTGAGCCCGTGCAGCGACCCGGTGGCCGACGGCAGGTTGGGGGTGCGCTCGCCGTCGAGGTACGGCACCAAAGTCAGGCCGCCGGCACCCGGCTCGCCGGCCAGCGCGAGCCGGTCGAGCCCGGCGAGGTCGGTGCCGAGCAGCGCCGCGCCGGCGGTGAGCACGCGCGCCGCGTTGAGCGTGCAGACCAGGGGGAGGAACCCGCCCTCGGCGTCGGCGAACGACTGCACGCTCCCGGTGGGGTCGGCCGACGCGCGCGAGTTGCGCGCGAACGCCGTGCCGCTGGTACCCAGCGAGACGACGACGTCGCCCGGGTCGAGGCCCAGGCCCAGCGCCGCGCCCATGTTGTCGCCGGTGCCGGCAGCCACCACCAGCCCGGATGCCGTGTGGCCCACGACCTCGGCCGGTGTCGCCACGCGCGGCACGGCGAGGTCGGTGCCGGTGGCGAGGTGCAGCAGGTCGGTGCGGTAGTCGCGGGTGCCCGCGGACCAGTAGCCGGTGCCGGAGGCGTCGCCGCCGTCGGTCGTCCAGGCGTCCGGCGCGGTCGCGCCGTCGGCGCGGATCCGGCCGGTGAGCCAGTCGTGGGGGAGCACGCAGGTGTGGGCCCGGGCGAGGTTGTCCGGCTCGGCATCCCGCACCCAGCGCAGCTTGCTGACCGTGGTCGCGGCAACCGGAACCAGGCCGGTCGCGTCGGCCCATGCCTGGGCACCGAGCTCGCCGACGAGGTCGGCGGCCGCCTGCGCGGAGCGGGTGTCGTTCCACAGCAACGCATCTCGCACGACCTCGCCGTGCTCGTCGAGCAGCACCATGCCGTGCTGCTGGCCTCCCACCGCCACGGCCGACACCCCGTCGAGCAGGCCCCCGCCGCTCGCCTCCTGCCACGCCGCCCACCAGTGGCGGGGGTCGACCTCGGTGCCGTCGGGGTGAGGGGCACGCCCGGTGCGCACCACCTCCCCGGTCTCGGCGTCGCAGACGACGACCTTGCAGGATTGGGTCGAGGTGTCGACCCCGGCGACGAGCAGACGATTCGGCATGTGGTCACTCTTTCAGCATTCGACGCAGGCGGACGGGCCGATGTGGCCGACCGGTCCGGTGTCGCGGTCGGCCGACCGGGGCGAACGGCCGGTGAGACGCCCAGCGCTGGGCCCATTCAGCGCTGGGCGCCGCCCTCCGGCCCGGTCCCGCCGGTCGGTGGGCCCCGGGTCGCCGACCGGCGGGACCGGGTCGGCGACCCGGGTCAGTGCTGCTCGGACAGGCTCCACATCGTCCACAGCTCGGTGCGCATGCGCCGCGGCTGGGACAGGGTGTAGAGCACTGCACCGGCGATGTCGGAGGGCTCCATGAACGGACCGTGCTCGGGGTCGCCGTCGCCGAAGCGACCGTCGGCCGCCGCGAACGCCGTGTTGACCCCGGCCGGTGCGACCACCGTGGTGCGGATGCCCTCACTGCGCAGCTCTCTGTCCATGGCGGTGCCCAGGTTGATCTGGGCCCCCTTGGTGGCCGCGTACACGGCCTCCTTGCCGCCACCGATGAGCAGCCCGGCCACCGAGCCGATGACGACGATGTCGCCGCCGTCGCCCTGGGCGCGGAACTGCCGCACCGCCGCCCGGGAGAGCCAGATGGTGCCCTTGAGGTTGACGTCGATCATCAGTGCGATCTGCTCGGCGTCGACGTCGAGCAGGCCGCCGTAGAAGCCGATGCCGGCGTTCGCGACGACCGAGTCGACCCGGCCGAACGCCTCGACACCGGCGGCGACGAGAGCATCGCCGGTCTCCTCGAGGCGCACGTCGCCGGTGGCGAGGGCGACGCGGTCGGCACCGAACTCGTCGAGGAGGGGGCGCACGGCATCCTCGCGGATGTCGCCGGCCACCACCTTGGCCCCGGCCTCCAGCGCCAGGCGGACGGTGGCCCCGCCGATGCCGCCACCGGCACCGGTGACCACGACGACGGTGTCCTGCAGGCTGCGCGACGGCGCGCTCATCGGGATGCTCCTGGTCTCGGGAGGGGTGGGCGCGTCACTTGACGGCGCCCATGGACAGGCCGCGGACGAGCTGCTTCTGGGCGATCCAGCCGGCCACGATGACCGGGAGGACGGCCAGGGTGGCCGCCGCGGACAGCACCGCGAGGAACTGGCCGCGACCGTCGACGAAGCTGCCGAGGAACGGCGGCGTCGTGCGGGCGACGTTGCTGGTCAGCAGGGTGGCGAGGAAGTACTCGTTCCAGCTGAAGATGAAGGCGATCAGCGCGGCCGCCGCGACTCCGGGGTACACGATCGGCAGCACGACCCGCACGATCTCGCGGAACAGCCCGGCGCCGTCGACCCGCGATGCCTCGACGATCTCGAAGGGTACCTCGAGGAAGAACGAGCGCATCATCCAGACCGTGATGGCCAGGTTGATCGACAGGTAGACGGCGGCCAGGACCCAGATGTTGTCCAGCCCGCCGAGGTTCTTCAGGATCATGTAGATCGGCAGCACGATGGCGGCCACCGGCATGAACCGGGTGGAGATGAAGAACGACAGCGTGCCCTCGACGTTCTTGATCGGGCGCAGGCTCAGCGCGTAGGCGGCGGGGATGGCGAGCACGACGCACCCGATGGTCGCGGCGATCGAGGCCATGAACGAGTTCTGCATGTACGCCGCCATCCCGCGGTCCAGGGCCAGCTGGTAGCCGTTCAGGGTCGGGGTGAAGAACAGCTTGGGGTGGATGGACGACGCCACCGACTCGGGCTTGAAGCCGTTGAGGAACATCCAGAACACCGGGAAGAAGAAGACCAGGACCAGCAGCCAGGTGAGGACGTTGATGATCGTGTTCTTGACGGTGGTGCTCATCGGCTTCCTCCAGCCATGAAGACCTTGAAGGTGGTCTTGAGTGCGATGGTGGCGACGATGATCGTCAGGATCACGGTGACCACGCCGTAGGCGGCGGCCTCACCGACGTTGAGCCCGATGAACGCCCGCTCGTAGAGCAGGTAGGCCAGCGTCTTGGTGCCGCCGGTGCCCTTGGTGAGGATCGCGATCGGGTCGAACACCTGCAGGATGATGACCGAGCCCAGCAGGGTTCCGATCTCGACGTACATCCGCAGGTGCGGCAGGGTGATCCAGGTGAAGGTGCGCCAGGCACCGGCGCCGTCGACCTGGGCGGCCTCCAACGTCTCCTTCGACTGGCCCTGCAGGCCGGCCAGCAGGATCAGCATCATGAACGGGGTGAACATCCAGGTCAGCACGATGACCACGGTCGCCATCGGGTGCTCGGTGCTCCACGACACCTTCGGCAGGCCCACCAGGTCGAAGGCCCAGTTGAGCATCCCGATGTTGGTGTCGAACATCGAGTACTTCCAGATCAGCGACGCGGCCGCCGGCATGATCAGGAACGGGGTGATCACCAGGGTGCGGGCGATCGCGCGCCCGGGCAGGTTGCGGTCGAGCAGGACGGCGAACAGCAGCCCGAACAGCAGTGAGAGCACCACAGAGAAGGCGGTGATCAGCACGGTGGCGACGATCGAGGGCCACAGGGCACCCGAGGTCAGGGCCGCCTTGTAGTTGTCGAGGCCGGTGAACCCACGTTCGGCCGGGTACAACAGGTTCCAGTTCATCATCGAGAAGCCGATGGTGAAGAGGAACGGTATCTGGGTCAGGACGAGGAGAAAGATGAATGCGGGCATCAGGAGCCCGCGGGCGGTCCAGGCTTGCTTTCGCCGGATCTTCTTCTTGGCCGGGTCGACCGGCGGTGCTTCGACTTTCGTGGCGGTGGTGGTCATTTTCTGCCTACCCCGGTTTCTCTGCAGCGGGAATGACGGGCCCTGACGGAGGGAGGCCGGCCGGTCGTGTCACGGTCGCGTCCACTTCGAGGGTGTGGATGTGGGGGCCAGCCGGTCGGGCCGGCCCCCACACCGGGAGGGCGCAGAAGCTCAGCTCTTGTGCGGTGCGCCGCCCTTGGCCGCGATGTCCTGGCACTTGGAGAGTGCGTCGTCGACCGAGGACCGGTTGGCGATGTAGTCCGCAACGAGCTGGGCGCACTGGTTGCCGACGTCCTGGAACTCCGGGATCGAGACGTACTGGATGCCGACCCACGGCTGCGGGTTGACGCCCGGCTGCTTCGGGTTGACGCCACTCATCACGTCGAGGGTGATCGGCGCGTAGGCGGCAGCGGCCTCCTTGTACTGCGGGATGTCGTAGGTCGAGGTGCGCGAGCCCGGCGGGACGTTGCTCCAGCCGATCTTCTCACCGACGAGCTTGATGTACTCCTTGCTCGTGGCCCACTTGACG
>CAWIEI010000005.1:0-103371 GCA_963834965.1 uncultured Actinomycetota bacterium
GTCGGTGCTCGACGAGCTGAAGCAGCACGACGCCATCCTGCTCGGCGCCATCGGCGACCCGAGCGTGCCGAGCGGCGTGCTCGAGCGCGGGGTGCTGCTCCCGCTGCGCTTCGCGATGGAGCACTACGTCAACCTGCGCCCGGCCAAGCTCTACCCGGGGGTGCAGAGCCCGCTGGCCGTCGAGCGGGTGGCGCCGAACGGCATCGACTTCGTCGTCGTCCGCGAGGGCACCGAGGGCCCCTACGTCGGCAACGGCGGCTCGCTGCGCACCGGCACCCCGCACGAGATCGCGACCGAGGTCAGCGTCAACACCCGCTTCGGGGTCGAGCGGGTCGTGCGCGACGCCTTCGCCCGCGCCCAGGCCCGCCCGCGCCGGCACCTGACCCTGGTGCACAAGCACAACGTGCTCACCCACGCGGGCCACCTGTGGCGGCGCACGGTGGAGGAGGTCGCGGTCGAGTTCCCCGACGTCGAGACCGCCTACCAGCACGTGGATGCCGCGACGATCTTCCTCACCACCGACCCGGGCCGCTTCGACGTCATCGTCACCGACAACCTGTTCGGCGACATCATCACCGATATCGCCGCTGCGGTCGCCGGCGGCATCGGGCTCGCCGCGAGCGGCAACATCAACCCCGAGGGCCGTTACCCCAGCATGTTCGAGCCGGTGCACGGCTCGGCGCCCGACATCGCGGGCGAGGCCAAGGCCGACCCGACCGCCACGATCCTGTCGGTCGGGATGCTGCTCGCGCACCTCGGGCGCGCCGCCGAGGCGCAGCGGGTGGAGGCGGCCGTTGCGGCCGACCTCGCCGAGCGGGGCAGCACGCCGCGCTCGACCAGCGCCGTCGGCGACGCCATCACCGCCCGCCTCTGACGCACCACCCTCCACGGGTAGCCTTCGCGGGTAGCACGCTCGCTCCCCGAGGAAAGGACCACGAGTCCCATGAGCCTGACCTTCGACCTGCACCGCAACCCGACGCCGGCGAGCGACGAGCGACGGGCCACGATCCACGCCAACCCGGGCTTCGGCGTCTTCTTCACCGACCACATGCTGCGCGCGGTGTGGACCAAGGCCGGTGGCTGGGGTGACGGCCGGGTCGAGCCCTACGGCCCGATCCAGCTGATGCCGAGCGCCGCCGTGCTGCACTACGCGCAGGAGGTCTTCGAGGGGCTGAAGGCGTACCGGCACGAGGACGGCTCGGTGTGGTCGTTCCGGCCCGAGGCCAACGCCGAGCGGATGCAGCGCAGCGCCCGACGCCTCGCGCTCCCCGAGCTGCCCACCGACGACTTCGTGGCGTCGCTGCGGGCCCTGGTCGAGGTCGACGAGCCCTGGGTGCCGCCGGCCGGCACGGGCGAGACCAGCCTCTACCTGCGGCCCTTCCTGTTCGCGAGCGAGGCGTTCCTCGGGGTGCGGCCGGCCAACGAGGTCACGTACTGCCTCATCGCGTCCCCGGCCGGGGCCTACTTCGCCGGCGGCCTGAAGCCGGTGAACCTGTGGATCTCGCAGCACTACGCCCGCGCCGGCGCGGGGGGCACCGGCGCGGCCAAGACCGGCGGCAACTACGCGTCATCCCTGGCCGGTCAGCTCGAGGGCATCGAGAACGGTTGCGACCAGGCCGTGTTCCTCGACTCCTCGACCCAGACCTACATCGAGGAGCTGGGTGGCATGAACCTGTTCTTCGTCACCCGCGACAACCGGCTGGTCACCCCCGAGCTCACCGGCTCGATCCTCGAGGGCGTCACCCGCGACTCGATCCTCGAGCTCGCCAAGGAGCTCGGTCTGCAGCCCGAGGAGCGCCGGGTGGCCATCGAGGAATGGAAGGACGGCGTGGCCAGCGGCGAGATCCGCGAGGTCTTCGCATGCGGCACGGCGGCCGTCGTCACCCCGGTGGGCGAGCTGCGCTGGGAGGGCGGGTCGGCCCCCTCGAGCGCGGGCGACGGCGGCGGACAGGTGACCACCACCATCCGCGGCGCCCTGCTCGACATCCAGTACGGCCGTGCCGACGACACCCACGGCTGGTTGACCCGACTCGCGTGAATCAAAGGTTCACACAAGGACCATTTGCACGGCATACTCGCTCGCATGACTCCGGAGCAGTCGACCCCGCAGCCCTCGCGGCTGCCGGATGCCGTGCTGCGGCCGGCGGTGGGCAACGTCTTCGAGACCACGGTGGAGCAGCTCGCCACCGCCATCCGGCTGGGCGTGTTCGTCGCCGGGGAGCAGCTGCCCGCCGAGCGGGAGCTCGCCGACCGGCTCGGGGTCTCGCGCAACACCCTGCGCGAGGCCATCGCGGCACTGCGCGACTCCGGGCTGGTCACCACCCGGCGGGGACGCGGTGGGGGCACCGTCGTCACCTACGCCGGCCGCGCCCGATGCGGTGACCCCGCCGTGCTCGACGGGCCGCCGGTGCGCACCGGTGCCGCCCTGGAGGACGCGCTCGACTTCCGGCGGGTCGTCGAGCCGGGAGCCGCCCGGCTGGCGGCCACCCGCCGGCTCTCGGGTGACCAGCGCGAGTGGCTCGCCGAGTCGTGCCGCGCCGTGCGCGAGGCCGACGCCGACTCCCACCGGATCGCCGACTCCAGGCTGCACCTGGCGATCGCGACTCTCACCGGCTCGCCGATGGTGGTCGAGGCGGTCACCCGCGCGCAGGCTGCGCTGAGCGAGATGCTCGGCCAGATCCCGGTGCTGCGCAGCAACATCGAGCACTCGCACGAGCAGCACGAAGCGGTTGTCGCGGCCATCCTCGACGGCGACCCGGACACGGCCCGCACGACCATGGAGGAGCACTGCGACGCCACGTCAGCGCTCCTGCGTGGACTTCTCGGATAACGACACGAAGGGGACACCATGCCGAGCTCGATCCACCCGGGGGGACCCCCGCCGTTCACCGTCGACCAGCTGCGCGCCGCCGTGCTGGCGGGAGAGGTCGACACCGTCATCGTCGCCTTCACCGACATGCAGGGGCGCCTGCAGGGCAAGCGGCTGCACGGCCAGTACTTCATCGACCACGTGCTCGAGAACGGCACCGAGGGGTGCAACTACCTCCTCGCCGTCGATGTCGACATGAACACCGTCGACGGCTACGCGATGTCGTCGTGGGAGCGCGGCTACGGCGACATGTTCTTCGAGATGGACCTCACGACGCTGCGGCGCACCCCCGGGCACCCGGCATCCGTGACGATCCAGAGCGACCTCACCTGGCTCGACGGCAGCGGCGACGTCATCCAGTCGCCGCGCACCATCCTCAAGCAGCAGGTCGCAGCGGCCGAGGCCGACGGTTACGCGGCCTTCGCCGGCACCGAGCTCGAGTTCATCCTCTTCGACGAGTCCTACGACAGCGCCTGGGACCAGCGCTACCACGGGCTGACCGGTGCGAACCGCTACAACGTCGACTACTCGATCCTGGGGGGCAGTAAGGTCGAGCCGGTGCTGCGCGAGATCCGCAACGAGATGTACGCGGCCGGTATGAACGTGGAGTCGGCCAAGGGCGAGTGCAACTTCGGCCAGCACGAGATCGGTTTCCTCTTCGACGGGGTGGTGCGCACCTGCGACAACCACTCGGTCTACAAGACCGGCGCCAAGGAGATCGCGGCCCGGCACGGCCAGTCGCTCACGTTCATGGCCAAGTTCGACGAGCGCGAGGGCAACTCGTGCCACATCCACCTCTCGCTACGCGGCACCGACGGCGAGGTCGTCTTCGCCGACTCCGACCGCGACGGCGGCCGCAGCGAGTTGTTCGACCAGTTCATGGCCGGGCTGCTGGCCACGATGCGCGAGCTCACCTACTTCTACGCACCGAACATCAACTCCTACAAGCGTTTCGCCGCGGGCTCGTTCGCCCCCACCGCGGTCGCCTGGGGCAGCGACAACCGCACCTGCGCCCTCCGGGTCGTCGGCCACGGGTCAGGGCTGCGCGTCGAGAACCGCCTGCCCGGCGGTGACGTCAACCCCTACCTCGCCGTGGCGGCGATGATGGCGGGCGGCCTGCACGGCATCCGCGAGGGCCTGGAGCTGCCACCGGCCTGCGAGGGCAACGCCTACACCGGCGACTACGAGCACGTGCCGGGCACCCTGGCCGAGGCACGAGACCTCCTCGCGGGCAGCGCCATCGCCCGCGCGGCCTTCGGCGACGACGTCGTCGACCACTACGTCAACGCCGCGGACGTCGAGATCAAGGCGTTCAACGCCGCGGTCACCGACTGGGAACGCGTCCGCGGCTTCGAGAGGCTGTGACCACACGCAGATGAGCACCACCTACGCCCACGACGTCATCAACCCGGCCACCGAGCAGGTCGTCACGACCATCGACCTGGTCGGGCTCGAGGAGACCGACGCGGCCATCGCCCGAGCGGTCGAGGTCGGGCCCGCCTGGCGGGCGGTGACCCCGGCCGACCGGGGAATGCTGCTGCGCCGGTTCGCCGACGCGGTCGAGGCCTCCACCGACGAGCTGGCGGCGCTCGAGGTCGCGAACTCCGGCCACACCGTCGGCAACGCCCGGTGGGAGGTCGGCAACGTCGTCAACGTGCTGCGCTACTACTCGGCCGCCCCGGAACGCCTCTTCGGCAAGCAGATCCCGGTGGCCGGTGGGCTCGACGTCACCTTCAAGGAGCCGCTCGGCGTCGTCTCGGTCATCGTGCCGTGGAACTTCCCGATGCCGATCGCGGGCTGGGGCCTGGCCCCGGCGCTGGCGGCCGGCAACACCGTGGTGCTCAAGCCCGCCGAGCTCACGCCGCTCACCGCGATGCTGATCGGGCAGCTGGCCCTCGACGCAGGCATCCCCGAGGGCGTGTTCACCGTGCTGCCGGGCAAGGGCTCTGTGGTGGGGGAGCGGTTCGTCACCCACCCCGACGTGCGCAAGGTCTGCTTCACCGGCTCCACGGCCGTGGGCCAGGGGATCATGCGCAAGGCCGCCGACCAGCTCAAGCGGGTGACCCTCGAGCTCGGCGGCAAATCGGCGAACATCGTCTTCGCCGATGCCGACCTCGAGACGGCCGCCGCCGCGGCGCCGATGAGCTTCCTCGACAACGCTGGCCAGGACTGCTGTGCGCGCACCCGGATCCTGGTGCAGCGCAGCGTGTTCGACACCTTCATGGAGCGGTTCGAGCAGGCGCTGAAGGGGGTCGTCGTCGGCGACCCACGCGACGAGGCGACCCAGATGGGCCCGCTGGTGTCCTCCGGCCAGCGCGATGCCGTGCGCGGCTACGTCGAGGGGGCGCAGGACGCCGGCCACCCGCACGTCGACGTCGCGTTCCGCGGCACGGCCCCCGAGGGCGCCGGCTGGTGGTACCCGCCGACCGTGGTGCTGCCCAGCGGCACCGACGACCGGGTGTGGCGCGAGGAGGTCTTCGGGCCGGTCGTCGCCGTGATGCCGTTCGACGACGAGGCCGACGCGGTCGCCAAGGCGAACGACACGGCCTACGGGCTGTCCGGGTCGATCTGGACGCGCGACGTGGGCCGCGCCATCCGGGTGGCCCGGGCCGTGGAGGCCGGGAACCTGTCGGTCAACAGCCACAGCTCGGTGCGCTACGCGACGCCCTTCGGCGGCTTCAAGGCGAGCGGCATCGGCCGCGAGCTGGGCCCCGACGCCCTCGACGCGTTCACCGAGGTCAAGAACGTCTTCATCAGCACCGAGGCATAGGAGATCCAGATGGCAGGCAGGCTCGAGGGCAAGGTCGCGGTCGTCACTGGCGGCTGCTCCGGGATCGGGTTGGCGACGGTGCGGCGGTTCGCGCAGGAGGGGGCGACCGTCGTGGTCGCCGACCTCAACGACGAGGCCGGCGAGGCGCTGGCTGCGGAGGTCGGCGGCGCCTACGTGCACACCGACGTCGCGAGCAAGGACGACGTCGACCGGCTCTTCGCGACCGCGGTCGAGAAGTACGGCAAGCTCGACATCGCCTTCAACAACGCCGGCATCAGCCCGCCCGACGACGACTCGATCCTCGACACCGACCTCGACGCCTGGCTGCGCGTGCAGCAGGTCAACCTGACCTCGGTCTACCTGTGCTGCAAGGCGGCCCTGCCCTACATGCTCGAGAACAGGTCGGGCTCGATCATCAACACGGCGAGCTTCGTGGCGGTGATGGGCGCGGCGACCTCGCAGATCTCCTACTCGGCGTCCAAGGGCGGCGTGCTCTCGATGACCCGCGAGCTCGGCGTGCAGTTCGCGCGCGACGGCATCCGGGTCAACGCCCTGTGCCCGGGGCCGGTGAACACCCCGCTGCTCAAGGAGCTCTTCGCCAAGGACGCCGAGCGCGCGGCCCGCCGCCTCGTGCACGTGCCGATGGGGCGGTTCGGCGAACCCGAGGAGATGGCGAACGCCGTGCTGTTCCTCGCGTCCGACGAGTCCAGCTTCATGACCGCCTCGACGTTCCTCGTCGACGGGGGCATCTCCGGCGCCTACGTGACCCCGCTCTGAGCCCGATGGGGGACATCAGCGCCAGCCGCCCGGTCATCGGCGTCACCTGCTACGTCGAGGACGTCGACCGGCATCCGTGGACCGCGCAGCGCAGCGTCGTGCTGCCGCACCGCTACGTCGACCAGCTCGAGCGCGCCGGTGCGCTCGCCGTCGTGCTGCCGCCACGCCCGGATGCCGACGACGACCTCGCGCGCGCGGTGCTGGAGCGGCTCGACGGCCTGGTGATCGCGGGCGGCGCCGATGTGGAGGCCGGCCGCTACGGCGCCCCGCCGCACCAGACCTCGCAGGCGCCGCGACCCGACCGCGACGCGTGGGAGCTGGCCCTGGCGAGGTTCTCGGCCGCCATCGACCTTCCGGTGCTGGGCGTCTGCCGCGGCATGCAGGTGATGGCGGTGGAGGCAGGTGGGGTGCTCGACCAGCACCTGCCCGACGTCGTCGGCCACGACGCCCACTGCCCGCGGCCGGGGGAGTACACCTCGCACCACGCGACCCCGGTGGCCGGCACCCGGCTGGCCGCGCTGCTCGGCACCGAGCCGCTCGAGGTGCCGACCTACCACCACCAGGCCGTGCGCCCGGCGTCGCTCGACGGCACGGCCTACCGGCTCTCGGCCTGGCACGCCGACGGCACCCTGGAAGGGATGGAGGACCCCTCGGCCCGCTTCCGGCTCGCGGTGCAGTGGCACCCCGAGGCCGGGGACGACGGGCGGCTGTTCGAGGCGCTCGTGGCGGCCGCGGCGTCTCACCGGGCGACCGTTGCACGCCCGGCGGTCGTCGAGGGCCACCAGTCCGGGTGACAATCGACACGTGACCAGGCTCAACCGACTCGCGATCGCCGCCGGCGCGGCCAGTGCCCTCGGCGCGCTCGCCGCCGCCGGCAAGGGCGTCAACACCGCCATGGGCGGCCGACCCACGGGCGCCCGCCTCGAGCGGGCGCAGCGTTCGGCCGCCTACCGGGCCGGCGCCTTCCACAACACCTCCCGCGGCACGTCGTCGATGCCGTCGGGCCAGCGCGACGTGCTGCGCCGGTTCCGCGAGAACGCCGCCACCCGGCATCCGGCCCTGCCGATCCCCGTCGTGACCGCCACTCACGAGCCGCGCACCGAGGGCGTGCACGTCACCTGGTTCGGCCACGCCTCGTGCCTCGTCGAGCTCGACGGCGTGCGTCTACTCATGGACCCGGTGTGGAGCGAGCGCTGCTCACCCAGCCAGCACGTCGGGCCGCGCCGGCTGCACGCCGTGCCGGTGCCGCTCGCGGGGCTGGGCCACATCGACGCGGTCGTCATCTCGCACGACCACTACGACCACCTCGACATGGACACCGTCCGCCAGCTCGTCGAGCTCACCGAGGCGGTCTTCCTCGTGCCGCTCGGCGTCGGCGCGCACCTGGACGCCTGGGCGGTGCCGGCCGATCGCGTCGTCGAGTGCGACTGGGAGGAGGGGCTGGAGGTGCGCGGCGTGCAGGTCACGGCCGTCGAGGCCCAGCACTTCTCGGGGCGCGGGCTGCGCCGCGACGGCACCCTGTGGGCCTCGTGGGTGCTCGCCGGCCGGGCGGGCAAGGTGTTCTTCAGCGGTGACACCGGCTTCTTCGAGGGCTACGCGCGGCTCGGCGCGGAGCACGGGCCGTTCGACGTCTCGCTGATGGCCGTGGGCGCGTACGACCCGGCCTGGCACGACATCCACCTGAACCCGGAGGAGGCCGTCGAGGCGACCCGGCTGCTGCGCGGCGGGCTGCTGATGCCGATCCACTGGTGCACGTTCGTGCTGGCCCCGCACCCGTGGGCCGAGCCGGTGGAGCGGCTGCTGGTGGCGGCCGAGTCCGCCGATGTGCCGGTGGCGGTTCCGCGCGTCGGCGACCGGGTCGATGTGGCCGACCCACCCGCTCCGGACGGCTGGTGGGAGCTGCAGCGGGCCCACGACCTGCCCACCAGCGCCTGAGCGGAGCCTGAGCGCCACCGGCGGGTCGAGCCGCGTCGTTTTCGCGGGACGAGGAGTGGTGGCGCATCATGGAGGTGGGCGCGACATTCGTGCGCCCACGAAGCTGACGAGAAGGTTCCCGCAGACCATGAGGGCTCGCACGAAGGTGCTGACCACTGCCGCCGTGGCAGTGCCGTTGGTGCTGCTCGGCGCCGGCACGGCGTACGCGACCCACTACCAGGACCGGGCCCTGCCCGGCAGCACGCTCGCCGGCGTTTCCGTGGCGGGGATGACGCGCTACGAGGTCGCCGCGGCCGTCCAGCAGCGCGCCGACCAGGTCACCATCACGCTCGACACCGGCGAGGTCACGCGCACTGCCCACCTGGCAGACCTCGGCTACGCGGTCGACGTGCCGTCAACCGTCGACGCGCTGTTCCAGGCCAACCAGTCGTGGTCGTCCTACGCCACCTCGCTGGTCTCCTCCCGTGACGTGCCGGCGGTGCTTCGCCTCGACCCGGCCAAGACCCAGAAGGTCGTCGACGAGCTGATCAGCGGCGCGGGTCGGGCCGGCTCCGACGCCAGCGTGAAGCTCTCACCGAGCAAGAAGTCGTTCGTCGTGGTGCCGGCAGTGAAAGGCAAGTCGTTCTCGGCCGCCAGCTTCCACGACGTCGTCGCAACAGCGGGCCACGGCCTGAAGTCCGCCACCACCAAGGTGCAGTTCGTCGACGCCGTGCCGGCCGTCACCACTGCCGCAGCGCAGCGCGTCGCCGACCAGGCGAACGCCCTGGTCGCCCACAGCGTCACGGTCTCCGACGGCGCCACCTCGCACTCGGCGTCGAAGCGGACCAGGGCCTCGTGGGTCACCATCCCGCTCGCCGACGGCACGCTGGGCGCCCCCGCCGTGGATGCCGCCAAGGTGCAGTCCTGGGTGAGCAAGGTCGTCAAGGACGTCGAGAAGTCCCCCACCGACGGGGAGCGCAACGTCAACGCCTCCGGTTCGGTGGTGCAGGTCGTCACCGCGGCGCAGGACGGCGTCGCCGTCACCAACGCCGATGCCGTGGCCACGGCCGCCGTCGCGGCGCTGCGGTCCGGGTCGAGCTACACCGGCACCTTCGAGCAGCGCCCGGTGCCTGCGTCGTGGACGCAGCGCCCCATGGCGGCCGGCGCCGAGCGGCTCGCCTACCACGCGGCCAACGGCCAGAAGTGGGTCGACGTCAACCTGCGCACGCACACGATGACCGCCATGGTCGGCGCCAAGCGCGTGCACGGCCCGATCAAGATGGTCAACGGGTCCGACAAGAAGCCGACGGTGGTCGGCACCTTCAAGGTCTACCTCAAGCTCCAGAAGCAGACGATGCGCGGCAGCAACGCCGACGGCACCAAGTACGAGACCCCCGACGTGCCGTGGATCTCTTACTTCCACAACGGGTTCGCGCTCCACGGTGCACCGTGGCGCTCGTCGTTCGGCTACGCCGGCACCCAGGGCTCGCACGGCTGCATCAACCTGCCGGTGCCCGAGGCCAAGTGGATCTACGACTTCGCCACGATCGGCACGCCGGTCGCCACCCACACCTGAGCCGTCCCGCTCACCGGTCCTCGGCACGGGGCAACGGTCCCCGGCGCACCGACGCGAGCATCTCGGCATCCGCACCGGGGTGCACGAACTCGAGCCACCACGTCGCGCCACCGCGCCGCCGCCACCGCCGCCAGCCGGGCCACCTCCTCGGCGGTGAAGTCGCTCCACTCGTCGGTGTCGGTCAGCTCGCTCAGGGTGAGGGCCTCGCGGGCGAGGTTCACCGGGTCGCGAGCCAGCAGGCCGGTGACCGTGGTGCCGAGGGTGATGCGGGAGGTATCGGCGGAGATGACGGCCGTCACCGACCAGGGGTCGACGGTCGCCGGGTGCGCACCGCGGTAGCGCTGCCGTGCGCACGTCGTCCACGGGTGTCGTTCCGGTGACCGCCTCGTCGGCCGCGCGCGGGTCGTCCTTCGCCACCCAGAAGCCGCCACGGGAGTTGCGGAGGGCACGCAGTGCCGCGAGCACCCGGCTGCGCTCAACCTCGTCGCGGGCGGCGGCCAGGGCCGGCAGGTACGACTCACTGATGTCCACCTCCCGGCGGTCGGTGGCCACCAGCGGTGGGCCGTCGACCCGCTCGAGCGCCACGGTCGCATCGCCCAGCACGAGGTGCTCGACCCGGCCCGTCCGCACCCGCACCACTGCGACGGCTGCCGACGGGCTCCACGCGTGGGCGGTGTCGCAGGTGGGCCGGTGCTCGTCGGTCACCGTGGTCACCCGCATCCCTGCTCCCGGCCTGATCTCGGCGCCGGCTCCCGTGGCCAGCATGTGGACGAACGGTAGGCCGCGGGGCCGGTGCCGTGGGAGGCTCGCGTCGTGACGTTCCGTGACGTGGCCACCACCACGATCATTATCGGCTAGCGCGACGAGACCTCCTCGTCGCGCAGACCTCCCGCACCCGGGGGGTCTTTTGCTTGTCGGGAGCGTCGCGGGCGCGGCGCCACCGGGAAGCGAGTGTCGCATCCCCCACACCCCCGGGGGCGCGGCAGCAGCGCCGGCCCGAGAATGGGCGGAGCAGCACACGTCCCGCCCCGGCCCTCACGGGCCGGGGCACAGACGCCGGGCGACCGGCATCCCTAGTGCGAGTGAGCTCCGATGACCGACATCCACGTCTACGACACGACGCTGCGCGACGGCGCCCAGCAGGAGGGCCTCAACCTCTCCGTGGCGGACAAGCTCGCCATCGCCGCGAACCTCGACGAGCTGGGGGTCGGCTTCATCGAGGGCGGCTGGCCCGGCGCCAACCCCAAGGACACCGAGTTCTTCGCCCGCGCCGCGGCCGACCTGCGGCTGCGCAACGCCACCCTCGCCGCGTTCGGGGCGACCCGGCGGGTCGGCGGCCGGGCCGACAGCGACCCGCAGGTGCGCGCGCTGCTCGACAGCCAGGCCCAGGTCATCACCCTGGTCGCCAAGTCGCACACCGGTCACGTCGAGCGCGCGCTGCGCACCACGCTCGCCGAGAACCTCGAGATGATCCGCGACACCGTGGCCTTCCTGCGGGGGGAAGGGCGGCGGGTCTTCCTCGACGCCGAGCACTTCTTCGACGGCTACGCCACCGACCGCGACTACGCCATCGAGGCCGTGCGGGTCGCCACCGAGGCCGGTGCCGAGGTGGTGGCCCTCTGCGACACCAATGGCGGGATGCTGCCCAGCCAGGTCGCCGACGTCGTCGACGACGTCGTGCGCTCCACCGGCGCGCGGGTCGGCATCCACTGCCACAACGACACCGGGTGCGCCGTCGCCAACTCGATGGCCGCGGTCGACGCCGGCGCGACCCACGTGCAGGGCACCATCAACGGCTACGGCGAGCGCACCGGCAACGCCGACCTGCTCACCGTCGTCGCCAACCTCCAGCTCAAGAAGGGCCTGCCGCTGCTCGAGCCGCACCGGCTGCAGGAGTCGACCCGCATCGCCCACGCCATCGCCGAGGTCACCAACGTGCCGGCCTACTCGCGGCAGCCCTACGTGGGGTCGAGCGCGTTCGCGCACAAGGCCGGCCTGCACGCGAGCGCGATCAAGGTCGACCCCGACCTCTACCAGCACATGGACCCCAAAGCCGTCGGCAACGACATGCGGATGCTGGTGTCCGACATGGCCGGTCGCGCCTCCATCGAGCTGAAGTCGCGCGAGCTCGGGTTCGACCTCGACTCCACGAACGAGCAGGACAACGCGACGCTGGCCCGGGTGCTGCGGTCGGTCAAGGAGCGCGAGCTGCGTGGCTACACGTTCGACGCCGCCGACGCCTCGTTCGAGCTGCTGCTGCGCCGCGAGCTCGACGGCTCGCTGCCCGAGTTCTTCGAGGTCGAGTCGTGGCGCGTCATCACCGACGCCCGCGGCGACGACGAGGCGCTGTCCGAAGCCACCGTCAAGCTCGTCGCCGCCGGCGAGCGCGGCGTGCGAACCGGCGAGGGCAACGGCCCGGTCAACGCGCTCGACCAGGCGCTGCGCGCGGCGCTGGCGAAGTTCTACCCCGAGATCCGGGGCCTCGAGCTGATCGACTACAAGGTGCGCATCCTGGACGCCGCCCACGGCACCGATGCCGTCACCCGGGTGCTCATCGAGACCTCCGACGGCACCACGTCGTGGACCACCATCGGTGTCGCCGCCAACATCCTCGAGGCGTCGTGGGACGCGCTCGTCGAGTCGGTCACCTACGGCCTGGTCCGCGCCGGCGTCACCCCCCGCTGACCCCCAGCTCCGCTGGCTTCCGGTGCGTCGCCAGATCGACCAATAGGTCACACGGGGGACGGCATGTGATGGGTCGGGTGTCCCCACATCGACCAATAGGTCACTTCAGCGACGTCGGCCGGTAGCGTCGGTGGGCGTGTCGTCGCCGTGGAGCCAGCATCCCTATGCCGTGCGCCTGGAGTGGGGGTTGCGGGGCGCCCGCGAGCTGGTGGGCGGCGCAGTGGGCGCCGTGGTGGTCGTCGACGTGCTGTCGTTCACGACGTCGGTCACCGTGGCCGTCGAGCGCGGAACCGCCGTCCGGCCGCATCCGTGGGGCACCGACTCGGCGCTCGCCCTGGCCGCTGAGCTGGATGCCGTGTGCGCCGTCGGGCGGGCGGCCGCCGGTTCGGGCGAGATCAGCCTCTCGCCTGCGAGCATCCTCGCCGCCGAACCGGTGGAACGACTGGTGCTCCCGTCGCCGAACGGCTCGGCCATCTGCGCCGCACTGCCGGAGGGCAGCGTCGTGGTGGTCGCAGCCTCGCTGCGCAACGCCACAGCCGTGGGGCTGTGGCTGGCGGCTCGACACGGGCCGGTCGGTGTCGTGGCTGCAGGGGAGCGGTGGGGTGACGACGCCTCCCTGCGCCCGGCCGTCGAGGACCTCTGGGGTGCGGGTGCCGTCGTCGCCGCGCTCGTCGCCGCCCGACCGACTGCTCGGGTGAGCCCGGAGGCGGAGGCGGCGCGCACGGCATCCGAGGCGGTGCGCGCCGATGCCGTGGCTCAGCTGCGCGGGTGCGCGAGCGGGGTCGAGCTGGTGGAGAAGGGCTTCGCTGCCGATGTCGCCGTCGCGGCCGAGGTCGACGCGTCGTCGGTCGTGCCGGTGCTCACCGACGGCTGGTTCACGGCGGCATCGAGCACGAGCAGCAGCCGGTGACGAAGGCCGTTCGAGCGCTCGGCGAACGCGTGCTGGCGCGCCCGGTAGGCCGCCTTCCCCTCGGCGGTCTCGATCGCGATCGGTTCGTACCCCAGCTCCCGCAGGTCGTAGGGCGACGCCTGCATGTCGAGCACCCGGATCTCGCGGGCCAGGTCGAACGCGTCGGCCACGAGCTCGCTCGGCACCAACGGGGTCAGCTTGAACGCCCACTTGTAGACGTCCATCCCCGCGTGCAGGCAGCCCGGCTGCTCCATCGCAACCTGGCTGCCACGGGTGGGGCGCACCGCGTTTCGAGGACGCGCCGACTCGGTGAAAAACCGGTAGGCGTCGAAGTGCGAGCAGCGGATGCCGTGCCGCTCCACCACCGCGTCGGTGCCGGCACTACCCAGCCGCAACGGCCAGCCCGCGTGCCGCACGTCGCCGGCCGCAGTGCCGTGCACCATGGCCCACTCGTGCAAGCCGAAGCAGCCCAGCTGAGCGGGCCGGGAGACCGTGGCGGACAACAGGTTCCGCACGAAGTCGATGGTTTGCGAACGCGTTGCGAGGAAGCCCTCGTCGTCGAGCACCACGGCGTCGCCCGCCACGCGGTAGTGGGTCCACGTCGCGCGGGGGAGGTGCGCGGCATCCTCGAGCACCACGCCGGCCCCAGGGTGCCAGCGCCGCAGCCGCGCCGGTGAGTTGTTGTAGTAACGGAACAGGAAGTCCTCGACCGGGTGGGTGCGGCCGTCGGCGCGACGTCCCCGGTGGGCAGCGGTGGCGGCGTCGACGCGGGCCCCGTGGGCGGCCGCCAGGGCCTCCCACTCCGGCCGGGGGAGCGCGCGCAGGGTCACCGCACCACGGTACCGACGCGACGGAGCCCCGGGACGCACGCCCCGGGGCTCCGGTCGACCGCTCAGTCCTTGGGGTAGGGGCCGTACTGGTTGTCGGCGTCGCTGTCGGTGACGTAGAACCAGAGGAGGGGAAGAAAAAAAAAAAAAAAAAAAAAAAAAAAAAAAAAAAAAAAAAAAAAAAAAAAAAAAAAAAAAAAGGAAGAGGTACCACCACCAGTACTCGCTGCGGCGTGCCCTCCCCGAGAAGGTGGCGTACTTGTTGAGGAGGACGCGGCTGACGGCCTGGCTGAGGGACATGACACGCTCCTGCTGCGGGAAACCGCCTCGGGGGCGACGGTAGTGAGGGTGCGGCTCGGGGTGGGGGAGGTCCCGGCCACACGGCATCCGGCGCGGCGGGATGGGAACCTCGGGGCGGGTCCCGTTCGTCGTGAGGGACGATGGGGTGTCGACGTCCTGACCACCCTGACGCCCCTCCAGACACCGAAGGCCACCCCCATGCGCAGGACCCTCCCGATGCCGGGCGTGGTGGCCTGATGACTGCGTGCGGTGGTGACTCTCAGCCGCCGCGGAGTGCGAAGCGCGCCACGGTATCATCGGGTGGTTACCGTCCGCTAGCCGTCGCCGAGTGTGTCAGGGTCCGGCAGGCTCTACGTGGCGCTGGGCGACTCGCTGGCCGCAGGATAGCCCGGGGGCGCCGAGCTGCGCGACACAGCCTCCACGCGCACGCGGCGCGGCCGTGCAAGAGTGGGTAAGCTACAACCTGAAGAGACGACGTCCAAAAAAAGAGACAAATGCGACTTCGCTGCCGGAAAAAAAACAAAGAACAAAAAAAAAAAAAAACACAAAGCAAAAAAAAACAAAAAAAAAAAAAAAAAAAAAAAAAAAAAAAAAAAAAAAAAAAAAAAAAAAAAAAAAAAAAAAAAAAAAAAAAAAAAAAAAAAAAAAAAAAAAAAAAAAAAAAAAAAAAAAAAAAAAAAAAAAAAAAAAAATCGCCGCCGCAGCAGTCGTGGTGGCCCTCGCCATGACCGCGTGCGGCGGCGACCCCCAGCCGGCCGCGCCGAGCGCGACGCGCGCCACGGCATCATCGGGTGGTTCACCGTCCGCCTCGCCGTCGCCGAGCGCGTCAGGGTCCGGCGGGCTCTACGTGGCGCTGGGCGACTCGCTGGCCGCCGGCTACCAGCCCGGGGGCGCCGAGCTGCGCGACACCGCCTACCCCGCGCTCACCGCGGCGCGGCTCGGCGCCAAGGGTGGCGAGCTGAAGCTGGACAACCTCGGCTGCAGCGGCGAGACGACGTCCTCGCTCGTCAAGGGCGGCAAGTGCGACTTCGCTGCCGGGAGTCAGCTCGAGCAGGCCGAGAAGCTGCTGAAGGGCGGGCACGCCGCGCTGGTCACCATCGACATCGGCGGCAACGACCTGCTGCGCTGCGTGCGGGGCGGTGCGCAGGTCGACACCGCCTGCGTGAGCTCCGGTGTCGCGACGGTGAAGAAGAACCTCCCGACGATCCTGAAGCGGCTGCGCACGGCGGCCGGGCCCGACGTGCCGGTGCTGGTCCTCGGCTACTACAACCCGTGGCTGGCGGCCAAGGCCCTGAACCAGCCGGTCAAGGGCGTCGACGCGGCGGCGAAGGCCTACACCGGGCTGAGTGCCGCGATCGAGTCGGCGGCGAAGTCGACCGGCACCACCTTCGTCGGGCTCGACGAGGCGTTCTCGACCAACGACACCACCCCCACGACAATCAACGGCCGGACGGTGCCCAAGAACGCCGCCCAGATCTGCACCCTCACCAACATCTGCACCGCGGCCGACATCCACCTCACCGACGAGGGTGCCGCCACGGTGGCGCGGGTTCTCGCGATGGCGGCCCAGAAGGCCGGCGTGTCGTGAGGCTGCCGGGCGCGGGCGGCGCCCGGTGCTCCGCGCCCCGGATGCCGGGTTGGACGGCCCTTCCCCTTGTCGGGTCCACCACCTAGAGTCAGCCGGGCGCGGCAACGGGGCCGCCCGGCAAGGGAGCAAGAGCATGCATCGTCGCAGGTGGGCCATCGTCGTCGCCGTCCTCGCCATCGGGGGCCTGTCGGCACCCGCAGCATCCGCCACTGCTCCTGCCGCCGGCTTCTCGGCGCCATCGCACGGTGGGTCCTCCCACGGGTCCGAACACGCCATGGGCTGGTACCTCGCCCTCGGCGACTCCCTGGCCGCCGGCTACCAGCCCGGGCAGGGCGACGACAAGACCGGCGGGTACGTCGGCGGGGTCCTCGACGCCGTGCGGACCACTACTCCCAAGACCAAGCTCGTCAACGTCGCATGCAGCGGCGAGACCGTGGTCACGATGGTGAGCGGCGGCCGGTGCGCCTACGAGGAGGGCACCCAGCTGGCCCAGGCGGTCGAGTTCCTGCACGAGCACCGCCGCACCACGCGCCTGGTCACCATCGACATCGGCGCCAACGACGTGCAGCGCTGTGTCAGCCGCAGCCCGCTCGGCATCGACCTGGTCTGCATCCAGCAGGGTCTCGGCGACGTGCAGCGGCTGCTGCCGAAGGTGCTGGCCCGGCTGCACCGGGCCGCGCCCGGTGCGCGCATCATCGTGCTCAACTACTACAACCCGTTCCTCGCGGCCTACCTCACCGGCCCGGCCGGGCAGGCGCTGGCCCAGCAGTCCGTGGCGCTCCAGGCCTCGCTCAACGCCGTCATCGCCGGGTCGGCCACGTCGGTGGGGGCCCGGGTCGCCGACGTGGCGACCGCGTTCCGCAGCACGGTCACCACGCCGGTCGACGTACCGGCGCTCGGTGGGCCGGTCCCGACCAACGTCGCGACCATCTGCGCCTGGACCTGGATGTGTCAGCTCGGGGACATCCACGCCAACGACACCGGGTACGCGGTCATGAGCGGGGTCGTTGCCGCCCGGCTCTGAGCCCGGCCCTAGGCTGGAACCCATGCGCATCGCGAGGTTCACGACGGGTGACGACCCGGCCTATGGGCTGGTCGACGGTACGGGCGAGAAGATCGCCGAGATCACGGGAGACCCGCTCTACCAGCGGATCGAGCTCACCGGCACCGTGCACGAGGTCGACGACGTGCGGCTGCTGGCCCCGGTCATCCCGCGCAGCAAGGTGATCGGCATCGGCCGCAACTACGCCGACCACGCCAAGGAGATGGGCAGCAACACCCCGGCTGAGCCGATGATGTTCCTCGTGCCGAACACCGCGGTCGTCGGCCCCGGCGACCCGGTCGTGATGCCGCCGCAGACCTCCGAGGTCGGCTACGAGGGTGAGCTCGCCGTCGTGATCGGCCGGCTGTCCAAGGACCTCGAGCCGCACGACGCCCTCGCCGCCGTGTTCGGCTACACCGTGGCCAACGACGTGACGGCTCGCGACCTGCAGCGGGGCGACGGCCAGTGGGCCCGCGCCAAGGGCTTCGACACCTTCTGCCCGCTCGGCCCGTGGATCGAGACCGACCTCGACCCCGCGGCCCAGCGCATCACCACCAAGGTCGACGGCGAGGTGGTGCAGGACGGCCCGACCTCCGACATGGTCCACGACGTGGCCACCCTGATCTCGCACGCCTCCAAGGCGTTCACCCTGCTGCCCGGCGACGTCATCCTCACCGGGACGCCGGCCGGGGTCGGCCTGGTCGAGGCGGGCCAGCGGGTCGAGGTCGAGGTGGACGGCATCGGGGTGCTCAGCAACCCCTTCGTGCGTCACTAGGCTGTCGCCCACCATGAGTGAGCGAACCGAGCAGCCCCAGACCGAGCACCACCAGACCGACGCCCCGAGCACCGCGAGCCGCCCGGAGGCTGCGGCCGGCCTGCCCGGCGCCGTGCGCCTGCGGGTGGCGCCCTCGCCCACCGGTGACCCGCACGTCGGCACGGCCTACATGTCGCTGTTCAACCTGGCGTTCGTGCGCCAGCAGGGTGGTCGCTTCATCCTGCGCATCGAGGACACCGACCGGGCCCGCTTCCGCGAGGACTCCGAGCAGCAGGTCTTCGACACCCTGCGCTGGCTCGGGCTCACCTGGGACGAGGGCCCCGATGTGGGTGGCCCGTGCGCCCCGTACCGGCAGAGCGAGCGGCTCGACACCTACCGGCCTTACGTCGAGCGGCTGCTCGCCGAGGGCAGGGCCTACCACTGCTGGTGCTCCACCGAGCGCCTGGCGCAGATGCGCGAGGCCCAGCAGAAGGCCAAGCTTCCCACCGGCTACGACCGGCTCTGCGTCGGGAAGACCGAGGAGGAGCGCCGGGCGCTCGCCGGTTTCTCACCGACGCCCGTGGTGCGCATGCTCATCCCGGATGACGCGCCGCTCGAGTTCGACGACCTCATCCGCGGCCGGGTGTCGGCGCCGCGGCCCGACGACCAGGTCATCCTCAAGGCCGACGGCTTCCCGACCTACCACCTGGCCGTGGTCGTCGACGACGCCGAGATGGGCATCACCCATGTGGTGCGCGGCGAGGAGTGGATCTCCTCCACCCCCAAGCACGTGCTGCTCTACCAGTGGCTCGGCCTGACAGCGCCGGCGTTCGCCCACATGCCGCTGCTGCGCAACACCGACAAGTCCAAGATCTCCAAGCGCAAGAACCCGGCCGCCCGGTTGACCTGGTTCCAGGAGCAGGGCTACCTGCCCGAGGCGCTGGTCAACTTCCTGGCGCTGCTGGCCTACCCGCCGGCCGAGGGGGCCGAGGGCGAGGACGTCGAGGTGTTCGGCTTCGCGGAGTTCTCGCAGCGCTTCGACTGGAACGACGTCAACCCGGTCGGCCCGATCTTCGACCTCAAGAAGCTCGACTGGCTCAACGGGGTGCACATCCGCGGGCTGGCGGTCGACGACCTCGCCTCGAGGCTGCTGCCGTTCCTGCAGGCCGACGGCGTGCTCGGTGCCAACCCCTCGCTGGGTGAGCTGTCGCGGCTGCGGGCCGTCACCGCGCTCATCCAGACCCGGATGGCGCACCTCACCGAGGCCAGCGACCTGGTCGGCCCGTTCTACGTCGCCGACGACGCCGTCACGCTCGCTGACGACGCCCGCGCCCAGCTCAACGACGATGCCGGTGCGGTGCTCGACGCGGCCGTCACCGCGCTCGAGGCGGTGCCCGACGAGCACTCCGGCGTGCTCGGTAACGAGGGGACCTTCACTGCCGCCGCCATCGAGGCCGCCCTGCGTGAGGCGCTCGTCGAGCGTCTGGGCATCAAGCCCAGGTTCGCCTTCGGGCCGCTGCGCACCGCCGTCTCCGGCAGGCGGGTCTCACCGCCACTGTTCGAGTCGATGGAGATCCTGGGCAAGGTGGCCACGCTCACCCGGCTGCGGGCGCTGCGCGCGACCCTCTGACCCGGCCCGCGCCCGAGGGTGCGGCTGCTGCGCTGACCAACGCTCTCCCGGCATCCGCGATTTGGGTGCGGGGGAGGCCGCCCGGTAGGATCAGTCCTCGGTTCGCCCGATGACCAGCCGCCTCGCGGAGAGTCTGAAGGTATACCCCATGGGGTATGGTGTAATTGGCAACACTGGTGATTCTGGTTCATCCGTTCTAGGTTCGAGTCCTGGTACCCCAGCTCTCACCCTCGGCCCGACCGGCCGGGGGCGATTCGGAGAAAGTGCCGCCGTTCGGTAAGGTTCTTCTCCGTTGCCCGCCGCGTCGCAGCGGCAGGAAACCGGTCACGGCCCCGTTGTGTAGTGGCCTAGCACGCCGCCCTCTCAAGGCGGTAGCGCGGGTTCGAATCCCGTCGGGGCTACCTCGAGACGAGGGCCCGGTCCACCAGGACCGGGCTCTCGTCGCGTCCGGGACGCAGCTGCTCAGGGGGCCGTACAGCGGCGGGATGCCGTGCCGCTCAGGCCCGCTGCGCGCTCACGGCCTCCTGGGCCACGCGCCGCAGGGCCACGAGCACCGGGTCGACCATCACCGTGCCCACGACGACGGCGTGCATCGCTGCCTCGGGGGAGCCGGCCGCCAGGGCGTGCTCCACGTCGACGATGGCCACCTCGCGCATCGCCTCGGCATAGCGGTGCAGCCGTGGCGCGTCGACCGGGACCCCGGCGTCGCGGGCCGCTGCGATGGCCACCCCGAGCGCCCGCGCCGCCGGCGCCTCCGGCCAGACCTGCCAGCCGAGCTTCGCGAGCAGCGCCGTGACCTCTGGTGAGGGGGACGCGTCGTCGCCGCTGGTCGGCAGGGCCCAGTGCGCCACCCCGAGGAAGTCGTGGCGCGAGGGGGGTGGTGCGGCCAGCGCCTCGAGCACCGAGCGCACCCCAGCGATGCCGACGCCGCCGTGCTCGACGAGGGCGCGCACGAGGCGCACCCGCTCGACGTGCTGCGGACCGTACTCGGCCCGGGTGCGGCTGGTCGCCTCGCCCGGCATCAGCAGCCCCTCGCGCAGGTAGTACTTGAGCGTGGGCACGGGGACGCCGCTGGCGGCGGAGAGCTCGGAGATGCGCATGCGAGCCTTCCTCTTGACATTGGATAGTGCTGCTGTCCAGTATGGTCAGGTTACTAGATACCAACACTATCCAAAGGAGCCGGCCATGGTCGAGCGACTCACCCACGCGTACGACGGGCCGCTGGCCGTCTTCCTCATCGGCCTGCGCATCCGCCAGCCGTGGCGACTGAAGGTCGTCGGCCAGGCCGTGCGGGCGATGCCGAAGATGATCCTCGAGCTCGAGCAGAACAAGGCGGCCGCCGAGCGGGGCGAGGCCGAGTCGCTGGGCTACCTCGGCAGCAGGTCGACCGTCGACCTCACCGGCACCACGATGATCCAGTGGTGGCGCAGCACCGACGACCTCTACGCCTATGCGTCGGCCCCCGACCACGAGCACCGCCCGGCGTGGAGCGAGTTCTACCGGGTCGCGCGGTCAGCCCCCACGGCCGTCACCATCTGGCACGAGACCTACGCTGTCGAGCCGGGGGGCGCAGAGAGCGTCTACGCGGGCGGAAAGCCGTTCGGCCTCGGGGCGATCGCCGGCACCATCCCCGTCTCGCGCCGCGGCGAGCACGCGCGCGACCGCCTGGGCAGGCGCGCGGCATCCTGACCTGACCTGACCGGGCCCGGCGGGCGGGGCCAGGGTCAGGCGCTGGCGCGCAGCAGTGACGCCCAGGCGCAGACCCGCGAGTCGATCTCGTGGTCGCCTGTCGCTGCATGCACCAGCCACGCGTCGGTGAGGTCGGCCGCGACCGGCCACCGGTTCTCCCAGGTCACCAGGCGCTCGGCCAGCAGGTCGAACACGTCGTCGCACAGCGCGGGCGCGAAGACCGTGACCGGTGTCGCCGCCCGGGTCAGTGCGGCGGCCCGCCGGGCGGCCATCGGCCCGCCGCCCACGACGATCGCCCGCCGCCCCGGCCGGGGGAAGCCGAGCAGGCGAGTGCGGTCACGGGCGATGCGCTGGGCGGGGCTGAGGGACATGGAGCGACTCCTCGCGCGGGCGGAACCGGGTGTGGTGGCACCCTGCTCCCGCGGTGTTGCAACGGGGCACGCGCCATGTGACATCCATGTTGCGTGCAGCCCGACATCTTGCGGATCTCCCACCGCGGTGCGGGCGCACGACGCGTGCCCCGGGGGTGGGAGATCCGCACTGAGTCGGAGGGATGCCGGGTCAGACGTTGTTCTGGACGTCCTGCTGCGCCGCGTGGCGGGCGAGCACCTCGGTGAGCTTGTTCGCGCCGGCGATCACCGTGGCCGCGTGCAGCCGGCCGGGCTGGCGGGAGAGCCGTTCGATCGGCCCGGAGATCGAGACGGCGGCGATGACCCGGCCCGAGGGGGAGCGCACCGGTGCGGAAACCGACGCCACGCCCGGCTCACGCTCACCGACGCTCTGCGCCCAGCCCCGGCGGCGCACCCCTGACAGCGCTGTCGCGGTGAAGGCGGCGCCCTGCAGGCCGCGGTGCAGGCGGTCGGGCTCCTCCCACGCGAGCAGCACCTGCGCGGCGGACCCGGCCCGCATGGACAGCGTCGCGCCGACCGGGATCGAGTCGCGCAGGCCCACCGGACGCTCGGCCGCCGAGACGCACACCCGGTGCTCGCCCTGGCGGCGGAAGAGCTGGGCGCTCTCGTTGGTGTGGTCGCGCAGGGCACCGAGCACCGGCCCGGCAGCGGCGAGCAGGCGGTCCTCACCGGCGGCGGCGGCGAGCTCGCCGAGCCGCGGGCCGAGGATGAAGCGCCCCTGCAGGTCGCGCGTCACGAGGCGGTGGTGCTCGAGCGCGACGGCGAGGCGGTGCGCCGTCGGGCGGGCCAGGCCGGTCGCCGTGACGAGCTGGGCGAGGGTCGACGGGCCGGCTTCCAGCGCGCTGAGGACGATCGCCGCCTTGTCGAGAACGCCGACGCCACTAGTGTTGTCCATGTCTTGATATTAACGTCTCAGTGCCTGAGACGCACGTCCATCGACAACTCGCCCGTGCGAATCTCGGGAGACAGTGCAGGGCGCCGGCATGCGCCGGTCTGTAAGCAGGTGCCGTGCGACCGCTCGTCCGGCGGTCACGTCGTGGAGGTGGAGCAATGGCCGGAACTCTGGCCGAGAAGGTGTGGGAGTCCCACGTGGTACGCCGCGGGGAGGGCGAGCCCGACCTGCTCTACATCGACCTGCACCTGCTGCACGAGGTCACCAGCCCCCAGGCCTTCGACGGGCTGCGGCTGTCCGGCCGCGGGGTGCGCCGCACGGACCTCACGCTGGCCACCGAGGACCACAACGTGCCCACGACGCCCGGGCCGATCACCGACCTCACCAGCCGCACGCAGGTCGAGACGCTGCGCCGCAACTGTTCGGAGTTCGGCGTCACCCTCTACCCGATGGGCGACAAGGAGCAGGGCATCGTGCACGTGGTGGGCCCGCAGCTCGGGCTCACCCAGCCCGGCATGACGATCGTCTGCGGCGACAGCCACACCTCGACGCACGGGGCCTTCGGGGCGCTCGCGTTCGGCATCGGCACCTCCGAGGTCGAGCACGTGCTTGCCACCCAGACCCTGCCGCTCAAGCCGTTCAAGACGATGGCGATCACCGTCGAGGGCGAGCTCGCCGACGGCGTCACGGCCAAGGACATCGTGCTGGCGGTCATCGCGAAGATCGGCACCGGTGGCGGACAGGGCTACGTGCTGGAGTACCGCGGCAGCGCCATCCGCGCGCTGTCGATGGAGGCTCGGATGACGGTGTGCAACATGTCGATCGAAGCCGGCGCCCGGGCCGGCATGATCGCCCCCGACGAGACCACCTACGAGTACCTGCGCGGTCGTGACCATGCCCCGGCCGGCTCCGAGTGGGATGCCGCGGTCGAGGCCTGGAGCCACCTGCGCACCGACGACGACGCCGAGTTCGACGAGGAGGTCGTGCTCGACGCCGACACCCTCACACCATTCGTCACCTGGGGCACCAACCCCGGGCAGGGTGCACCGCTCGGCACGGCCGTGCCCGACCCCGAGCTGATGCCCGACGAGAACGACAAGGCCAACGCCCGCCGCGCCCTGGAGTACATGGGGCTGCAGGCCGGCACCCCCCTGCGCGACGTGCACGTCGACACGGTCTTCCTCGGCTCGTGCACCAACGGGCGGATCGAGGACCTGCGCGCCGCCGCCGAGGTGATCCAGGGCCGCCACGTCGCCGAGGGCGTGCGGATGCTCGTGGTGCCCGGCTCGGCACGGGTTCGCCTGCAGGCCGAGAGCGAGGGGCTCGACGAGGTGTTCACCGCGGCCGGTGCCGAGTGGCGCCTGGCCGGCTGCTCGATGTGCCTGGGCATGAACCCCGACCAGCTGGCGCCGGGGGAGCGCAGTGCGTCGACGTCGAACCGCAACTTCGAGGGTCGCCAGGGCAAGGGCGGCCGTACTCACCTGGTCAGCCCGCTGGTCGCCGCCGCCACCGCCGTGCGCGGCACCCTCTCCAGCCCAACCGATCTCGAGCCCGTGAGCGAGGGGAGCCACTGATGGACACCTTCACGACCCACAGCGGCATCGGGGTGCCGTTGCGCCGCAGCAACGTCGACACCGACCAGATCATCCCAGCGGTCTACCTCAAGCGGGTCACTCGAACCGGCTTCGAGGACGGCCTGTTCGCCGCGTGGCGGGGTGACGAGACGTTCGTGCTGAACGACCCGAACTTCTCGGCCGGGTCGGTGCTCGTGGCCGGCCCCGACTTCGGCACCGGCTCGTCGCGCGAGCACGCGGTGTGGGCGCTGATGAACTACGGCTTCCGCGTTGTCATCTCGTCGCGCTTCGCCGACATCTTCCGCGGCAACAGCGGCAAGCAGGGGCTGCTCACCGCGCAGTGCAGCCAGGACGATGTCGAACTGCTCTGGAAGCTGCTCGAGAACCACCCGGGCACGTCGGTGACGGTCGACCTGGTGTCGCGCACCGTCACTGCCGGCGACATCGTCGCGAGCTTCGAGGTCGACGACTACACCCGATGGCGGCTGCTCGAGGGCCTCGACGACATCAGCCTCACCCTGCGGCACGAGGCCGACATCACGGCCTACGAGGCGGAGCGCCCGAGCTGGAAGCCCACCGTCACTGCGTGAGCAAAACTGCTGCCGCACAACGCGGTTGAATGCCGTAACGCACCGCACGAAGCCGGCATCCGTGTTACTGCTGTGACTGATGTTGCGACGAAAGGCGTTTCGGACCCCCGCGAACCCGTTGTCGCACAACGGATAACACGCCGCTTTGATGGTGGACTCTCTGCCTGAGCAGGCATAACGTCGACTCAGGCCGGGCAACCGCCGGCCGTGACACCGCCGTCGGGCGTTACCCCGGCGCCGTCCCGACTTGGAGTGGTCCACGTGAACAAGGCAGATCTCGTCAGGGAGCTGGAGAAGCGACTGGGCAGCCGCAGGGCCGCCAACGACGCGCTGGAAGCGGTGCTCGACACCATCGTCCGTGAGGTCGTGCGTGGCGGGAAGGTGTCCATCACGGGCTTCGGCACGTTCGACCGCGTCGAGCGCGCGGCACGCACCGGGCGCAACCCGCACACCGGCACCTCGGTGCGCATCCCGAAGTCGAAGGCCCCGCGCTTCCGCGCCGGCACCTCGTTCAAGGCGTACGTCAAGAAGCCGAGCACCCTGTCGAAGAACGCGCCCGCCACGGGTCGAGCCGCCGCTGGTGCTGCCGGCGCCGCCGCCGGGGCGGCGGCCGCAGCCGCCGCGGCGCCGGTGAAGGCCGCCGCCCGCACCGCAGCCGCCGCCAGCGGCACGGCCAAGACCGCCGCCAAGAAGGTCGCCTCGACCACCACCGCGACGGCCCGCAAGGCCACCGGCACGGCGAAGAAGGCTCCGGCGAAGGCGGCCCCGGCCAAGGCGGCGGCGAAGAAGGCTCCCGCGAAGGCCGCCCCGGCCAAGACGGCAGCGAAGAAGGCTCCGGCGAAGGCCGCCCCGGCGAAGGCGGCGGCGAAGAAGGCTCCGGCGAAGGCCGCTCCGGCGAAGAAGGCTCCGGCGAAGGCGGCGGCGAAGAAGGCTCCCGCGAAGGCAGCCCCGGCCAAGACCGCCACGAAGAAGGCTCCCGCCACGAAGGCGGCGACCAAGACTGCGGCCAAGGCCCCGGCCAAGACCGCCGCGAAGAAGGCTCCCGCCAAGAAGGCGCCGGCCAAGAAGGCCACGGCGAAGAAGTAGCCCGCCGATCATCCGACGACGCCGCGCGGCGGTGACGGCCCAGCCGTCGCCGCGGCGCGGCGTCTGTGTTTGGCTGGACCCATGACCTCCACCCTCGTCGTCGATGGCGGCTCCCCGCTCGTCGGCGACATCGAGGTCAGGGGGGCCAAGAACCTGGTCTCCAAGGCGATGGTGGCCGTCGTGCTCGCCGAGGAGCCGTGCCGGTTGCGCGGGGTGCCCGAGATCAGCGACGTGCAGGTGGTCAGCGGGCTGCTCGAGCTGCACGGCGTGCTGATCGACTCCACCGACCGCGACGGCGAGCTGGTGATGGACCCCACCAACGTCGAGCAGGCGCACATCGCCGACATCGACACCCACGCCGGCTCCTCGCGGGTGCCGGTGCTGCTCTGCGGCCCGCTGCTGCACCGGCTCGGCGAGGCCTTCATCCCCGACCTCGGCGGGTGCCGCATCGGCGAGCGGCCGATCAACTACCACCTCGACGTGCTGCGCGAGTTCGGCGCGGTCATCGAGAAGCGCAAGGACGGCCTGCGGCTCACGGCGCCGCACGGGCTGCACGGTGCCGACGTGCACCTGCCGTACCCCAGTGTGGGCGCCACCGAGCAGGTGCTGCTGACCGCCGTGCGCGCCCGCGGCATCACCACGCTGCGCAACGCGGCCATCGAGCCCGAGATCATGGACCTCATCGCCATCCTGCAGAAGATGGGCGCGATCATCTCGGTGCAGACCGACCGGGTCATCACCATCGAGGGCGTCGCCCGGCTCGGCGGCTTCAACCACCTGGCCATCCCCGACCGGATCGAGGCGGGGTCGTGGGCCTGCGCCGCGCTGGCCACGAACGGCGACATCTACGTGCGCGGGGCCCAGCAGCTGCCGATGGTGCCGTTCCTCAACGTGTTCCGGCGCATCGGCGGGGCCTTCGACGTCGACGACGAGGGCATCCGGTTCTGGCACCCGGGGGGCGCGCTGCGCGCCATCGCCCTCGAGACCGACGTGCACCCGGGCTTCATGACCGACTGGCAGCAGCCGCTGGTCGTGGCGCTGACCCAGACCACCGGGCTGTCGATCGTGCACGAGACGGTCTACGAGAACCGGTTGGGCTTCACCGACGCGCTGCTCGACTCCGGGGCGCACATCCAGACCTACCGCGAGTGCCTGGGCGGGTCACCGTGCCGGTTCGGCCGGGCCAACTTCCAGCACTCGGCGGTCATCTCGGGGCCGACGGAACTGAAGGCCGCCGAGATCACCGTGCCCGACCTGCGCGGTGGCTTCAGCTACCTCATCGCCGCGCTGGCCGCCCAGGGGCGCTCGACGGTGCACGGCATCGACTTCATCTACCGCGGCTACGAGCGGTTCTCCGAGAAGCTCGACGCCCTCGGCGCCTCCTACAAGCTCGACTGACTACTCGCCACTTCGTGCGACTTGGGTGCGGTTTCGGCTGGCTCCAGGCGCGAAAACCGCGCCCAAGTCGCACGAAGTGCGAGGCAAGAGCCAGGTCAGCGGATGTCCTCGCCGGGGCCGATGCCAACGACCCACACCCGGGTGGCCACCCGCCCGCCGGGGTCGAGCTCGACGCTGACCCGCTGGCCGACGCGCAGGTGCAGCAGCCCGCTGGCGACAGCGGCCCCGGCCGGCACGCTCACCTCGACGCCGTCGTCGAGCAGGGCGGAGCCGGAGCCGTCGGGTTCGATGCGGTGGATGGATGCCTGCACGCCCGGAAGGCTAGCGTGCGCGAGGGCGGTGCGGCTGCTGGTTCCGAGACCGAGGCCGACCGCGGCGGACAGCGAGGCCGCGTCGTCGACGTCGACCCGCAGCCCCGGGAGGTCGAGGTCGAGCCGCACGAAGCCCAGCCGCTCGTGCGCGGCGGCGCTGCCCGCGCCGAAGGCCGTGCGCACCACGCCGGTCGCCGGCAGGGTCAGCAACGCAGTCCCCCGGGCGTCGGCATCGGGCACCACGGATGCCGGGTGCGCACCCGCCGCGGCCAGCGCGGCCCGCACCTCGTGCGGGCGCAGCGCCGGGTGGTCGCCCAGCACGACGGCCACCGCGCGCGCTCCCCGGGCGCGGGCGGCATCCACCCCGGCGGCGACCGCCGCGTCGAGCCCTGCCCCGGGGTCGGTGACCACGACGTGCCCGGCGTCGGCGACCCACCGGGCCACGTCGGGGTCGGCGGTGACCACGAGTACCGGCGCACCCGGCATCCCGCCAGCGACCGCGGCCACGGTGTCCTGGGCGAACGCGTCGGCCAGCGCGGCACGGGCCTCGCGGGGCAGGCCGAGCCGGCTCTTGGCCAGCGGCCCACCCTTGACCGGGACGACGACCGCCCAGCCGGGCCCGGGTGCGTGCATTCCCCGATCCTGCCAACACGACCCCGCCATGCTCGACATCGCCCGGTGGGCGGACCACAATGCGCTTGACCCGTCCCCTCGGAAGGCAGCGCGTGACGACCCCCTCGGACCACTCCCGGCCCTTCGCCTACCGTCTCGCGATCCTCATCGCCCGGCCCCTGTACATGCTGTTCACCAGGCGGCAGTGGTCGGGAGCCGAGAACCTGCCGACGCAGGGTGGCTACGTCGTGTGCCCCAACCACTACTGCTACGCCGAGCCGCTGGCCTTCGGGCACTTCCTCGTCGACAACGGGCACTCGCCGCGCTACCTCGGCAAGGTCGAGGTGTTCCGGGCGCCGATCGTCGGGGCCATCGTGCGGCACGCCGACCAGATCCCGGTCTACCGGGAGACGGGCCGCGCGGCCGACGCCTACCGGGCCGCCGTGGAGGCGGTGCGGGCCGGTAAGGCGGTGGCGATCTACCCCGAGGGCACCCTGACCCGCGACCCCGACCTGTGGCCGATGCGCGGCAAGACCGGGGCGGCGCGGGTCGCGCTCGAGACGCGGTGCCCGGTGATCCCGGTGGCCACCTGGGGTGCGCAGAAGATGCTCGCCCCCTACTCGAAGCGGCTGCACCTGCTGCCCCGCACCACCATCCAGGTGCGCGCCGGCGCCCCGGTCCCGCTCGACGACCTGTACGGCCGCGAGCTCACCACCGAGGTGCTGCACGAGGCCACCGCGAGGATCATGGCCGCCATCACCGCCGAGCTCGAGGTGCTGCGCGGCGAGAAGGCGCCCGTGGTGCGCTTCGACCCCCGCTCGCACGGCATCACGCCCATCGGCAAGCCCCGCCCCCTGGAGGAGGCCTCATGACGAGCGCAGCGGTCTACGGCACCGGAAGCTGGGGCACGGCGTTCGCCTGCGTGCTCGCGGATGCCGGCACCGACGTCACGATGTGGGGTCGTCGCCAGGAGGTGGTCGACCAGATCAACGACGGGGTCAACCGCGAGTACCTGCCTGAGCTGCGCCTGCCCGCCACGATCCGGGCCACGACCGAACCGGCCGAGGCGGCGCACGGGGCCGACATCGTCGTGCTCGCCGTGCCCTCGCAGACCCTGCGCGCCAACCTGAGCGCGTGGGGCTCGGCGCTGCCGGCGTCCGCGGCGGTGGTGTCGCTGATGAAGGGCGTCGAGCTGGGCACGACCAAGCGGATGAGCGAGGTCATCGCCGAGGTCGGTGGGGTCGAGACCGAGCGCATCGTCATCGTGTCGGGGCCGAACCTCGCCCGTGAGATCGCCGTCAAGCAGCCGGCGGCCTCGGTCGTGGCGTGCGCGAGCGAGGAGATGGCCGAGCTCGTGGCCGGTGCCTGCGCCGCGCCCTACTTCCGCCCCTACACGGCATCCGACGTCGTGGGCACCGAGATCTGTGGCGCCGTCAAGAACGTCATCGCGCTGGCCGTGGGCATGGCAGAGGGGCTCGGGATGGGCGACAACTCCAAGGCGTCGATCATCACCCGCGGGCTGGCCGAGACGATGCGGCTCGGCACGGCGCTGGGCGGCGACGCGGTCACCTTCGCGGGGCTCGCCGGGGTCGGTGACCTGATCGCCACGTGCATGTCGCCGCTGTCGCGCAACCACTCCTTCGGGGTGCGCCTGGGCCAGGGGATGGCCGTCTCGGAGGTCATCGCGGTCACCAAGCAGACCGCCGAGGGCGTGAAGTCGTGCACCTCGATCCTCGACCTGGCCCGCAACACCGGCGTCGACGTGCCGATCATCGAGCAGGTCGACGCGATGATCCAGCACGACCGCACCGCACCGGAGGTCGTCGCGGCCCTGCTGTCCCGCCCCCGCAAGGCCGAGACCGCGTAGCTCAGGCCTGGTCGAGGGCCTGGCGCAGGTCGCACCAGAGGTCGTCGACGTCCTCGATGCCGACCGAGAGCCGCACCAGGTTCTCCGGCACCCGCAGCGGCTCGCTCGGGATGCGGCGGCGCCGCTCGAGCTGGCTCTCGACCCCACCGAGGCTGGTGGCGTGCACCCAGACCCGGGTGGCCGCGCACACCCGCTCGGCCGCCTGCGCGCCGCCCGCGACCTCGATCGAGACGATGCCGCCGAAGCCCGGATGCCGTACCCGCTCGACCGCCGGATGCGTGCGCAGGCGCTCGGCGAGGTCGAGGGCGTTGGCCCCGGCCCGCTCGACCCGCAGGTGCAGCGTGCGCAGCCCGCGCAGCGCGAGCCACACCTCCATCGGGCCGGCGATGGCCCCGTGCAGCGTGCGGTGCCGCAGCATCCGCTCGTGGTGGGCACGGCCGGCATCCGTCGGTGGGGTGACGACGGCACCGAGGACGACGTCGCTGTGGCCGGACAGGTACTTGGTCACCGAGTGCACGACGACGTCGGCGCCGAGCTCGAGCGGGCGTTGCAGCAGGGGCGTCGCGAAGGTGTTGTCGACGACCGAGAGCACGCCTCGCTCACGGGCGGCGGACAGCAGGGCGGGCAGGTCGGAGACTTCGAGCAGGGGGTTGGTGGGCGACTCGAGCCAGAGCAGGTCGGCGCCCTCGAGGGCGGTCAGCACGGCCGCGGTGTCGGCGACGTCGACGCGGCGCACCCGGGCGGACCCCTCCGCCTCGCGGATCCCGAGGGTGGCCACGACCCCGTTGTAGGCGGCATCCGGCGCGACCACCCGACCGCCGTGGGGGAGCAGCGACAGGGCCGCGGCCACGGCGCCCATGCCGGACGACAGCACCAGGGCGTCGCCGCCCTCGAGGTCGCCGAGCGCGGTCTCGAACGCCGACCAGGTCGGGTTGCCCGAGCGGGCATAGACCACGTCGCCGTCGGCGTGGTAGGTCGAGGTGAGCACTAGTGGGGCCCCCACCTGGCCGCCGGCGACGACCTCCTCGCGGCCGAGCGCGACGACGCGCGTGGCGGGGGAGAGCCGGGCGGCATCCGGGTCGTGCGGTGTTGGCGTCACGTGGCTCAGGGTATGTCGGGAGCCGCGGCGGATGCCGTCGTGTCCGGTCGGGCGCCGGTGCCCGGGCGCCCCCCGGCCAGCGGCTAGGCTCGCGGGCGATGCGCACCGACGAGCCCCGCCCCGACCCGACCCCTGACGGTTCCGACACCGGCCGCACCAGGGTGGCCCTGGTGTTCGGGGGCCGTTCGTCCGAGCACGCGGTGTCGTGCGCGACGGCCGCCAGCGTGCTCGAGGCGCTCGACCGCGACCGTTACGACGTCGTGCCGGTGGGCATTGCCAAGGACGGCCACTGGGTGCTCGTGCCCGACGACCCCGAGGCGCTGCGCCTCGCCCCGGGCCACGTGCCCGAGGTCGACACCGACGCGGCCAGCGTCATCGTGCCGACCAGCGCCACCGACCGCACCCTCGTCGTGCAGGAGGCGGGCTCGCCGCCGCGCACCCTCGGCGAGGTCGACGTCGTCTTCCCGCTGTTGCACGGGCCGTTCGGGGAGGACGGCACCATCCAGGGCCTGCTCGACCTGGCCGACGTGAGGTACGTCGGGTCGGGGGTCACGGCATCCGCGGTGATGATGGACAAGCACGTGATGAAGGTGCTGCTCGCCTCGGCCGGGCTGCCGGTCGGGCCGTACGCCGTGATCACCGACAAGGAGTGGCGCCGCGACAAGGCCGCCGCGATGGATGCCGTGCACGCCCTGTCCTGGCCGGTGTTCGTCAAGCCTGCCCGGGCCGGGTCGAGCATGGGCATCACCAAGGTCTCGGAACCTGCGGCGCTCGAGGCGGCCATCGAGGCGGCCCGCGAGCACGACCCAAAGGTCGTCGTCGAGGCTGCCGTGTTCGGGCGCGAGATCGAGTGCGGGGTGCTCGAGGGGCGCGGTACCGACCCCACCCGCACCAGCGAGCTCGGCGAGTGCATCGTCGTGCGGAACCACGAGTTCTACGACTACGAGGCAAAGTACCTCGCGGCCGGCGACGTGCGGCTCGAGACCCCCGCCGACGTGCCCGCGGCAGTGGCCGGGCGGATCCGGTCGATGGCGGCGCAGGCGTTCGACGCGGCCGGCTGCGAGGGGCTGGCCCGGGTCGACTTCTTCCTCACCGACGCTGGTGACGTGCTGGTCAACGAGGTCAACACGATGCCGGGGTTCACGCCGCAGTCGATGTACCCGCGGATGTGGGCCGCGACCGGGATGAGCTACCCCGACCTCATCGACGAGCTGATCGCGCTGGCGCTGGAACGCCGCACCGGCCTGCGCTGACTACCGGCAGGCGAGGCCGTTGCCCGGCAGGGCCTTGGCGACCGGCGCGAACACCGGCAGCAGCAGCGACTCGGGCGCGTACTTCTTCGGCACCAGCACCTCGACCGCCGGGTCGGTGCCGAACGACGTGAACCGGGTGCCGTCGCTGAGCGCTGTCGGGATCCAGCCCACCCCGTTGACCTCGAGGCACTCGGTGTCGGTGGGTCCGAGCGCGGCGACCCCGCAGCGGGCGATGATGGCCGGGTCGCCCCAGGCCGCGACCCCCGGGGAGTCGGGGTCGGTGTCGCGGCGCGGCATCCCCGACACGGAGGAGGGCCACAGGAGCGTCGCCGACAGGCAGGCCGGCTCCGTGGCGGCCGACGGCACGGCGACCTCGACGGCGTTCGACGAGCAGGCGGACAGCACGACGGCGGCCGCGCCGAGCGTAGCCGCCGTCGAGAGGGTGCTTCGCCGGCTCAGACGTGCACCACCGTGCAGGTGAGGGTGCGGGTGATGCCCTCGACGTCCTGGATCTTGGCGATGACGAGCTTGCCGAGCTCGTCGACGGTCTGGGCCTCCACGCGGGCGATGACGTCGTAGGGGCCGGTGACGTCCTCGGCCATGGCGACTCCTTCGAGCCCCGCGATGGCCGAGGCCACCGACGCGGCGCGGCCGACGTCGGTCTGGATCAGGATGTAGGCCTGTACCACTGCAGTGCCACCTCTTCGTGAGTCGTCGGGGCATGGGTGCCCCTGGGGTCGGGAGCGCGCCCGTCGAGACCGGCACGCGGGTCAGACGCTACCGTGCCGGGAGTCCCCACGTCTTTCGAAGGGTTGGTCCAGTGCGGCTGCGCGACGTCAGCGAGAGCGAGCTGCTCGCCCGGGTCTTCCCGGTGTACGCAGCCGCCCGCCCACCCGGGTGGGGGTCGGTGCCGGTGGGGCCGGGTGACGACGCGGCGGTCGTGGGCACCCCCGGGGGGACGGTGGTGGCCACCACCGACTCGATGGTGCGTGGCCGCGACTGGCGTGACGAGTGGTCGAGCGGGCACGACGTGGGGGTCAAGGTGGCAGCCCAGAACCTCGCCGACGTCGCCGCGATGGGGGCCGAACCGACCGCGCTGCTCGTATCGCTCGTCGCCGACCCCGACCTCGAGGTGCAGTGGGCGGTGGACCTCGCGCGCGGCATCGCTGCGCTCGCCGAGCAGGCGGGGGCGCCGGTGGTGGGCGGCGACCTGTCGTCGGCGCCGCCCGGGGTGGTCGTCGTCTCCGTCACCGCCCTGGGCGACCTGCGCGGCCTGGCGCCGGTGCTGCGCTCGGGGGCCCGGTCCGGCGACGTCGTCGCGGTGTGCGGCTCGCTCGGCTGGTCCGGGGGCGGGCTGGCCCTGTACGAGCTGGGCGAGGGCGACCCCGACCACGTACCCCCGCCGGATGCCGGTGGTCCGGGGCGCGCCGGCCCCCTCGGCGAGCGGACCCGCGCGGTGCGTGCCCTGATGCGGCACCACCGCGCGCCGGTGCCACCGTGGCGGGCCGGGCCGCGGGCCGCGGCGGCCGGGGCACACGCGCTCATCGACGTCTCCGACGGGCTGGTCACCGACCTCGGCCGAGTGGCCGCGGCCAGCGGGGTGCGGGTCGACCTCGACGGGTCGGTGCTGCACGACCGCTTCGTCGCCGGGCCGCTCACCCTGGCGCTCGGCGAGGTCGAGGCGCTGCACCAGGTGCTCGCCGGAGGGGAGGAGCACTCGCTGGTGGGGGTGTTCGCCGACGCGAGCTCCCTGCCCGACGCCGGCGACGGCATCCCCGAGCCGTGGCACGTGATCGGCCGGGTCCTGGCGGACGCGGGTGACGGCATCCGGGTCACCGTTGACGGCACCGTGCCCGACGCGCGCGGCTGGGACCACTTCGCCGGCTGACCGGCATCCGCACACAACGCAGCGGGCGGCTCCCCACTGGGGAGCCGCCCGCTGCTGGGTGCGTCAGGGGGTCAGCGCTTGACCTTGCCCGCCTTGAGGCAGGAGGTGCAGACGTTGAGCCGCTTCGGGGTGACACCGGCGTCGCCGACGAGCGCCTTGACGCGCTGGATGTTGGGGTTCCAGCGACGCTTGGTGCGACGGTGCGAGTGCGAGATGCTGTGCCCGAAGCCGGGTCCCTTGCCGCAGACGTCGCAGTTGGCAGCCACGGTGAATCTCCTGAAGTGAGTGAAGAGTGGGTCTCGGCGGCCCGCAGACGGCAGGCGCGCAACCGGACAAGCGTAGCCGAGGCGCGCCCGGGGGACCAAAACGGTCCCGGGCTGCGACGGTGCAGGTCGTTAGGGTGAGGCCGTGCCCGCCGTGTTCACCGCCGCCGACGCCCGCCACTGGGCGCTGCTGACGCGTGCGGCCCTCGCGGCCCGCCGCACCGAGATCGACGGCCTGAACGTGTTCCCGGTGCCCGACGGCGACACGGGCACCAACCTCTACCTCACCTTCGACGCCGCCATCGACGAGGTCGTCGCGTCGCACGAGAACGCCGGCATCCTCGGCGACGCCACCCTGGTGCAGGAGTGCCGCACCCTCAAGCGAGCCATCCTGCTCTCGGCCCGCGGCAACTCCGGCGTCATCGTCAGCCAGCTGGTCGGCGGCCTGTGCGACGCCGTCATCGAGCGCCGGGCCGAGGTGGTCGACGCCCTGCTGCTTGCCGACGCGTTCGCCGCCGGGGCCGCCGCGGCCCGGGCCTGCGTGGCACACCCGCAGGAGGGCACCATCCTCACCGTCGCGGATGCCGGTGCCGCCGCCGCGGTCGACGCCGCCGAGGCCGGGGGTTCGCTCGCCGACGTGTGCGAGGCCGCCGTCGACGCCGCCCAGGAGGCGCTGGCCCGCACCCCCGACCAGCTCGAGGCGCTCGCCCACGCCGGGGTCGTCGACGCCGGCGGTGCCGGCTGCGTGCTCATGCTCGAGTCGTTCCACCGCGTGGTCACCGGGCGCTGGTCGGCCACCGACGACGGCCTGCTCTCGGCCGGCCCGCCCCTGAACCGCCGCGCCGAGTGGCGCCCGGCGGATGCCGTGGCCGCCCGCCCGCTGCCCACCTCCGCCGCCCTGCCGGGGCACGACCCGCTCGACCTCGCGAACGAGGCGCATGGCGAGGGGCCCGCCTACGAGGTGATGTACCTGCTGACGGCCACCACCGCCGGGGCGGTCGAGACCCTGCGGTCGACCCTCGACGGGCTCGGGGACTCGCTGCTCGTCGTCGGCGGGCCCGACCTGTGGAACGTGCATGTGCACGTCGACGACCCCGGTGCGGCCGTCGAGGCGGGAGTGGCCGCTGGGCGGCCCGAGCGGATCCGGATCACCCACTTCGCCAGCCAGGTCGACACCCGTGACCACCCGGCGCCGCTGGCCGTCGTCGCGTGCGCCGCCGGCCCGGGCATCGGGTCGCTGCTGCGCGAGGCGGGCGCCGTCGTGGTGGCCTCCGGGCCGGGCCGTCGGGCCTCGGCGGGGCAGCTGCTGCAGGCGGTGGAGTCGACCGGGTCGAGCGCCGTGGTGCTGCTCCCGGGCGACCGTGACACCTTCATGGCCGCCGAGATCGCCGCCCAGGCAGCGGCCGGCTCGGGCATCGACGTGCACGTGGTGCCGGCGCGCACCACCGTGCAGGCCCTGGCGGCGCTCGCCGTGCTCGACCCCGGGCGCTCGGTGCACAGCAACGTGGTCGCCATGACCGGTGCCGCCGTCGCCACCCGGCACGGCGCGGTGTCGGTGGCGACCAAGGAGGCGCTGACCTGGGCCGGGGTGTGCCACCCGGGCGACGTGCTCGGCATCGTCGACGGCGACGTCGCCTTCCTGGGCACCGACGTGGTGGTGGCGGCGCGCGACGTGCTCGACCGGCTGCTCTCGGCGGGCGGTGAGCTGGTCACCCTGGTGCTCGGCGCCGAGGCCGACCCCGGGCTGGGCGACGGGGTCGCGGCCGCCCTCGAGCGCGACCGTCCTGAGCTCGAGGTGGTCGTCATCGACGGCGGCCAGCCGGTCTACCCCCTCCTGGTCGGGGTGGAGTGAGTGGGGGTGACCTGACGTGGCCACCGAGTCGAGCAAGCTCGACCGCATCATCGCCGCCGCGGCCAAGCAGTTCGAGCAGGCCCGCGGCATCACCACCGTCGGTGAGCTGCTCGCGTTCTGGCCGCGGCGCTACCGCACCCGGGATGCCGACCTGGGCACCGCCGAGGTCGGCAAGTTCCTCGTCGGCGTGGCCGAGGTCAAGAGCGCGACCACCCGGCCGATGGTCAAGCGCAAGGGAAGGATGCTCAACGTCGTCATCACCGACGGCCGGCACGACATCGACCTCACCTTCTTCAAGGCGTACGGCCACGAGAAGGCCCTCGTGCCCAAGGCCCGCGGCATCTTCGCGGGCACCGTCGGGATGTACAACCACCGCCTGCAGCTGACCCACCCCGGCTACACGATGCTCGACGACTTCGACGCCGGCGACCGCAAGGCCCTCATCCCGATCTACCGCTCGGTCGGCAAGCTGCACACCTGGACCGTCACCGAGAGCGTGCGCCGGGTGCTCGACGTGCTCGACGACGTGCCCGACGCCCTCCCGGCCGACGTGCGTGCCCGACGGAGGCTGGTGTCGCGCACCGACGCGCTGCGCGGCATCCACACTCCCGACACGATGGCCGAGGTCGAGACCGCCAAGCGGCGGCTGCGGTACGAGGAGGCGTTCGTCCTCCAGGTGACGCTCGCGCAGCGGCGGCGCACGGCATCCGGGCAGTCCACGACGCCGCGCGCGGCCCGGGCCGGTGGCCTGCTCGAGGCGTTCGACGCCCGGCTGCCGTTCACCCTCACCGCCGGGCAGACCGAGATCGGCGCGACCATTGCCGCCGAGATGGCCCGCGACGTGCCGATGCACCGGCTGCTGCAGGGTGAGGTGGGGTCGGGCAAGACGGTCGTCGCCCTGCGCGCCATGCTCGCCGCGGTCGACTCCGGCGGGCAGGCCGCGCTGTTGGCCCCCACCGAGGTGCTCGCCGCGCAGCACCACCGCACCATCACCGCGATGCTCGGAGACCTCGCCGAGGGCGGGCTGCTCGGGGGCGCCGAGCACGGCACCCGGGTCGCGCTGCTCACCGGCAGCCAGTCCACCGCCGAGCGCCGGCGCACCCTGCTCGACATCGTCACCGGCGAGGCCGGCATCGTCGTGGGCACGCACGCCCTGCTCCAGGAGAACGTCGACTTTGTCGACCTCGGCCTCGTCGTCGTCGACGAGCAGCACCGCTTCGGCGTCGAGCAGCGTGACGCCCTGCGCGGCAAGGGCGCCGTGCCGCCGCACGTGCTGGTCATGACGGCCACGCCCATCCCGCGCACCGTCGCGATGACGGTGTTCGGCGATCTCGAGACCTCGACCCTGCGCGAGCTGCCCGCCGGGCGCGCACCGATCACCACCCACGTCGTGCCCGAGGACCGGCCGGGCTGGATGGCGCGCACCTGGGCCCGGGTGGCCGAGGAGGTCGCCGCCGGGCGACAGGTCTACGTCGTGTGCCCGCGCATCGGCGACGACGACGGTGCCGACGAGGGCACCGACCTGCGGGCCGAGGTGGTGCCCGACGACGCCGACGATGGCGACCCGCCCGCCGCACCGCCCCGGCCGCTCAAGAGTGTCTACGCCGTGCACGCCGACCTCGCGCAGCAGCCGGCCCTGGCCGGGCTGTCCCTCGAGGTGCTGCACGGGCGGTTGCCCAGCGACGAGAAGGATGCCGTGATGGCCCGCTTCCAGCGCGGCCAGCTCGACGTCCTGGTGTCGACCACCGTGGTCGAGGTGGGCGTCGACGTGCCCAACGCCAGCGTCATGGTCGTCATGGATGCCGACCGGTTCGGCGTCTCGCAGCTGCACCAGCTGCGCGGGCGGATCGGCCGCGGCGGACATCCGGGCCTCTGCCTGCTCGTCACCGGCACCGACGCGGAGGCCGCGACGACCCGGCTGAACGCCGTCGCGGCCACGACCGACGGGTTCGCCCTGGCCCGGCTCGACCTCTCCCAGCGCCGCGAGGGCGACATCCTCGGCGCGGCACAGCACGGTCGGCGCACCCAGCTCGAGTTCCTGCACATCCTCGACGACGAGGAGGTCATCGAGCAGGCCCGCGACGACGCCTTCGCGCTGGTGGCCGACGACCCGGAGCTCACGCAGCATCCCCACCTCGCCGCCGCCGTGCAGGCCCGGGTCGATGCCGAGCAGGCCGCCTACCTGGAGCGTGGCTGATGACCCGGGTCATCGCCGGCACCGCCGGTGGCCGCACGCTGCGCACCCCGCCCGGCTCGGGCACCCGACCCACCAGTGACCGGGTGCGCGAGGCGGTGTTCTCGGCCCTCGACGCCCGCGATGCCGTGCGCGGCGCCCGCGTTCTCGACCTGTACGCCGGGTCCGGCGCGCTCGGCCTCGAGGCCGCTTCCCGCGGTGCGGCCCGGGTGGTGCTGGTGGAGTCCGACCGTCGCGCGGCCGACGTCATCGCCGGCAACGCCCGCGAGCTGAAGCTGCCCGGTACCCACGTTGTGCGCAGCACCGTTGCCGCACATCTGTTTCCCGACCCCGCGCCCGACGAGCCCAGCGACCTCGTCTTCGTCGACCCGCCGTACGACCTCGACGACACCGCCCTCGCGCAGGTGCTCGACCGCCTGCGCGCCGGCTGGCTGGCCCCCCGGGGGCTGCTCGTCGTCGAGCGCTCCACCCGCAGCCCCGAGCCCAGCTGGCCCGACGGCATCGCCCTGGCGACCAAGCCGAAGAAGTACGGCGAGACCACGATCTGGTACGCCACCCGCGACTGAGAACCGGCCTGAGCCGGAGCCACCGGCGGCCACCGGTTCTCGGTGAGGATGGCCCGATGAGCGACACGACGACCACCGCGATCGACATCCCCCGACCGACGAGCGGCGACGTGCTGGAGCGCATCCTGCAGGACCACCGGCTCTTCGAGGACCTGCTGCGCCAGGACCGCGCGATCACCGAGCACGAGGAGGAGCACGGCGAGGAGTACGACGACGCCCTCGAGGACCTCGCGACGGTGGTCAACCACCACTCCAACGAGGAGGAGCAGACGATCCTCAACCCGGCCCGCGAGGACGTGTCCGTGGAGGAGCGCGAGCGGCTGGGAACCGCCTGGCTGGCCCGCCGCAACGAGCTGCTCGAGCAGGGCTGTGCCTCACCGGAGCAGGTCGCCGCGCTGCTCGACGAGGCCGCCAAGCAGGACTGAGCCGACCTCATGGGCCGCGTCGGTACGGTGGTGCCCGTGACCCCTCGTCCCCGCCGCGCCGTGTGCCCCGGCTCCTACGACCCGGTGACCAACGGCCACCTCGACGTCATCGAGCGCGCCGCCGCGCTGCACGACGAGGTGGTCGCCGTCGTGCTGCACAACCCGGCCAAGGCCGGCACGTTCAGCGTCGAGGAGAGGATCGGCTTCGTCGAGCGGGCGCTCGCCGCACGGGGCCTGGCCGACCGGGTTCGCGTCGAGGCGTTCGCCCAACGGCTGCTCGTCGACGTGTGCCGCGAGCTCGAGGCCGACGTGGTCGTCAAGGGCGTGCGCGGCCCCTCCGACGTCACCTACGAGTGGCCGATGGCCCTGATGAACCGGCACCTCACCGGCATCGAGACGCTGTTCCTGCCCGGCGACCCGGCCTTCGAGCACGTCTCGAGCTCGCTGGTGAAGGAGGTCGCGCGCTGGGGCGGCGACGTGACCGGGCTCGTGCCCGACGAGGTGCGCGACGCCCTGCTCGCCCGGTTGAGTGCCGACCGCTGACGCCGCGCCCGCGCGCGAACGACCCGACCGGATGCCGTCCGGCACGGCCGCGTCGAGCGCGCCACAGGGCGCCAAGGGTTCCAAGGCCGGGTTCCGCCCGGACATCGAGGGCCTGCGGGCGGTCGCCATCCTCACGGTGCTCGCCTACCACGCGGGACTTCCGGTGCGCGGTGGCTTCGTGGGCGTCGACATCTTCTTCGTCATCTCCGGGTTCCTGATCACCGGGCTGCTCGTCGCCGAGCTCGACCGCAGCGGGTCGATCTCGTGGACCCGGTTCGTGGGGCGCCGCATCCGCCGCCTGCTGCCGGCCGCGGTGTTGGTGCTCGTGTCGATCTCGGCCGTGTCGTGGTTTGTCGTGCCGGGCCTGCGACGACGCGACATCGGCGTCGACGTCGCGGCGGCCGCCATGTACGTCGTCAACTGGGTGTTCGCGCGCCGGGAGACGGACTACCTGGCGTCCGACGTGCTGCCCTCGCCGGTGCAGCACTTCTGGAGCCTGGCCGTCGAGGAGCAGTTCTACGTCATCTGGCCGCTGCTCCTGATCGGGCTGGCCCTGGTGGTGCGCCGACCGAGCCGCCGCGCCGTGGCGCTCGCCCTCGGCATCCTGGTCGGGTCGTCGTTCCTGTGGTCGGTCTGGTTCTCGCACACCTCGCCGCGCCCCGCCTTCTTCACCACCACGACCCGGGTCTGGGAGCTCGGCATCGGGGCGCTGCTCGCCGTCGCACTGGCCGGCCGGCCCCGGCCCACCGCGCCCGCCAGGGGCTCGGCGGCGCTGGGCTGGGCCGCGCTCGTGGCGCTGCTCGCCGTGGCGCTCTGGCTGCCGCAGGACATCGACTGGCCGGGTGCCTGGGCGCTGCTTCCCACCGTGCCCACCGCCGTGCTGCTCTGGGTGGGCTGGGAGGGCGCCCCGCAGGGCCCGGTTCGCGTCCTGGGCACCGCGCCGATGGTCTGGGTGGGCGCCCTGTCGTACTCGATCTACCTCTGGCACTGGCCGGTCATCATCCTGGGCGGCTGGGTCGCCGACGACCTCGGCGTCACCCTGCCGGCGTGGGGGCTCGTGGTGCTGGCCCTCGCCTCGGTGCTGCCGGCGTGGCTCTCGTGGCGGTTCCTCGAGTCCCCGATCCACCACGGGCCGTGGCTGCGCGACCGGCCCCGAGCCCTGCTCGTCGCCGGCCTGGCCCTGTCGTGCGTGGGCGTCCTCGCCGCCCTGCCCCTGTTCATGCTGCGCTCGCCCTTCACCACCGCGCCGCCCGGCGGCGCCCTGCCGCCGCTGTCGCAGCTCGGCGCGGCGACGCTGCAGCCTGGCCGGCCCTTCACGGCCGTCGATGACCCCGGCTGGGTCACACCCGACCCGCTCGTTTCGGGTGAGGACCGCCCGAAGGCCGACGTCGACCACTGCCAGGTGCCTGTCGAGGCCACCACACCGGTCGCCTGCACCTTCGGTGACCCGAAGGGGAGCACCACCGTTGCACTCGTCGGCGACTCCAAGGCGATGCAGTGGCTCCCGGCCCTCGAGCAGGCGGCCACGACCCGTGGGTGGCGGGTCGTCACCTACGGCAAGTCGTCGTGCGCCTTCTCCGACGCCCTAGCGGCCCAGGCGGGCGCCGCCTACCCGCAGTGCGACGCGTGGAACGCCGCGGTCATGGACGCGCTGCGCGCCGACCCACCAGACGTCGTGGTCACCTCGGGCGTCGCCGCCAGCGCCTGGACCGGCACCGGCACCGGCAATGGCACCGCCACCGCGCGCCAGCCCCTCGTCGACGGCTACGCCTCACGCTGGTCGACCCTCGCGGATGCCGGGGTGCCCGTCGTCGTCGTCGGCGACAGCCCGCGCTCACCCGATGACCTCGACGTGTGTGCCGCCCGGCACCCGCGCGAGCTCACCCGCTGCTCGTTCGACACGGCATCCGCCGTCGCCGGCAGCGGGCTGGCCGTGCAGCGCGACGCGGTCGCCGCGGCATCCGCGAAGGGCGCCGACGTGCGCCTGCTCGACCTGACCTCGCTCATCTGCCCGGGGGAGCGGTGCCCCGTCGTCATCGGGCACGTGGCGGTGCACCGCGCCGGCGACCACGTGACCGCGACGTACGCCGCGACGCTCGCCCCGCAGGTGGCCGGCGCCGTCGAGAACGCCCTCGCCCGGTGACCCAGCCGCTCGGTTTGGGTGGATCGCCGACGACCGGTAACCTTGACCCTCGGTCTGCGTCCGTGTGACGTGGCCGAACCACCCCGACCCCACCCAAGGCTCATGACTCGACTCGACCCCCGGTCCCCGATGGTGCTCGACACCAAGCTCGTCGGCCGGCGACCCGGGACGATGACCGAGCTGACACGTGAGGTCGGGGCGCCGAGCGACTTCGGCACGGAGGTCATGCGCGTCGAGGAGGGCCAGCCCCTCACCCTCGACCTGCGCCTGGAGTCCGTCGTCGAGGGAGTGCTCGTCACCGGTTCGGTCCGTGGCACGGCGACCGGCGCCTGCGTGCGGTGCCTGGATCCTGTCGCCCTCGCGGTCGACGGGACCTTCCAGGAGCTGTTCGTCTACGCCGAGCGGCACGTCCACCACCACGAGGTGGGGGACGAGGACGCGGACGAGGAGCTCCGGATCGAGGACGGTCTCATCGACCTCGAGCCGGTTCTTCGGGACACGGTGGTGCCAGCGCTGCCGTTCCAGCCGGTGTGCCGGCCCGACTGCCCCGGGCTGTGCTCCGAGTGCGGCATGCCGCTCGCGGAGGACCCGGAGCATCAGCACGACCTGATCGACCCCCGATGGGCGGCCCTCACGGCCCTGGCCGAACAGCCGCCCACGCCGACAGAGAAGAGGACCTGACGTGGCCGTTCCGAAGCGGAAGATGTCGCGCTCCAACACCCGCTCGCGCCGCGCCAACTGGAAGGCGACCGCGGTCGCCACGACGACCTGCCCCCAGTGCAAGTCGCTCACCCAGCCGCACGTCGCGTGCCCCTCGTGTGGCACCTACAAGGGGCGCCACTACGGCGTCGCCGAGCGCACCGAGCACCAGGGCTGACCCCGCCCCGATGGGGAAGGGGTCGGCCTCGGCCGGTGCACTCACACCGCTGCGACCCGTCAGCGAGCTGCTCGACCACCTCACCGAGGTGACCGGCGGCCCGGTCGACGCAGCGGTGCTCGGTCGTGCCCTGACGCACCGGTCCTACGCGTACGAAGCCGGGGGGCTGCCGCACAACGAGCGGCTGGAGTTCCTCGGTGACTCGGTGCTGGGCCTGGTCGTCACGACCACGCTCTACACCACGCACCCCGACACCAGTGAGGGCCAGCTCGCCAAGCTGCGGGCGGCCGTGGTCAACATGCGGGCCCTCGCCGAGGTCGGCCGCACGCTGGGCCTGGGCGACTACGTCTACCTCGGCCGGGGCGAGGAGTCGACCGGCGGGCGCGACAAGGACTCCATCCTCGCCGACACGGTCGAGGCGGTCATCGGCGCGGTCTACCAGTCGGCCGGCATCGAGGCCGCCGCCGAGCTCGTGCACCACCTCGTCGACCCGCTGCTGGCCGAGTCGGCCACCCTGGGCGCCGGCCTGGACTGGAAGACGAGCCTGCAGGAGATCACCTCCCGCCACGGGCTGGGCGCGCCCGAGTACAGCGTCACCGAGGACGGCCCCGAGCACGCCAAGTGGTTCGAGGCGAAGGTGATGGTGGGCGCCACCGTGCTCGGCAGCGGCTCGGGCCGCACCAAGAAGGTCGCCGAGCAGGAGGCCGCCGCGCTGGCGTGGACCGCCATCCGCGACGCGCACGAGGGGCCGGTCGTCGGCCCCGAGGAGGCCCCGACCGACGAGGACCGTGCCTGAGCTGCCCGAGGTCGAGGTCGTCCGCCGCGGCCTCGCCGAGCACGTGCTCGACCGCACCGTCGCCGACGTCGAGCTGCGCGGCTCCCGGGTGGCCCGCCGCCACGTCGCCGGCCCGCAGGACCTCACCGACCGGCTCGCCGGCCGGCGGGTCGCGGCCGTGCGCCGCCGGGGGAAGTACCTCTGGCTCGACCTCGGTGACGGGGTGGGGCTCATCCTGCACCTCGGGATGAGCGGCCAGCTGCTCGTCGAGGATGCCGCGGCGCCCGACGAGAAGCACCTGCACGCCCGGTTCCGCTTCGCCGACGACGGCCCGGAGCTGCGCTTCGTCGACCAGCGCACCTTCGGCGGGCTCGCGCTCGCCGACCTCGACGCGCACGGCATCCCGACCACGATCGCGCACATCGCGCCCGACCTGCTCGAGCCGGCCTACGACCGGGCCGCGGTCGTGCGCCGGGTCAAGGGCAAGGACAGCGCCATCAAGCGGGTGCTGCTCGACCAGACCGTGGCGTCGGGCATCGGCAACATCTACGCCGACGAGGCGCTCTGGCGCGCACAGGTGCACGGCGAGCGGGTCGCCAGTGCGCTCACCAAGCCGCGCATCGGCGCCGTGCTCGACGCCGCCGCCGAGGTGATGCGCGAGGCCCTGGGCCAGGGCGGCACCAGCTTCGACGCGCTCTACGTGAACGTCAACGGCGCCTCGGGCTACTTCGACCGCTCGCTGGCGGCCTACGGCCAGGCGGGCCGGCCCTGCCGCCGGTGCGGCACGCCCATCCGGCGCGAGCACTTCATGAACCGCTCGTCGTTCTCCTGCCCGCGCTGCCAGCCGCGACCGCGCGGAGTCAGGGGATCGGCAGGGTCTTGAGCTTCACCGGGACGCCGGTGTGCGCCTGTGACAGGTCGGCGAAGGCCTGGCGCACCGTCTTGGAGTAGAGGTGCGCGCCCTTCAGGCTCGGGTGGATGCCGTCGGGCTGGAGCTGCCCGCTGGTGCCGGCCAGCGCGGCATCCCACTCGGCGAGCCGCACGTTGGGCAGGTCCTTGACGATCTCGCGCAGCTTCGCGTTGTCCTCCTGGACGCGCGCGAAGCGCCCGTGCTCGGTGACGATGACGACCATCCGGTTGGGGCCGATCGCGGCCAGGGTGCGGCGGATCGACGCCTCGTCGGTGCCGGCGTTGGTGCCGAAGGCCAGCACCACGGCGCGGCGCAGCGTGCCGCCCCGCGCCCCGACGAGGGCGGGCGCCTCGTGCCACTTGCGGTTGGACCTGGCGTCGACCCGGATCTTGGGCAGGTAGTAGCGCAGGGCGTGGATGGACCCGACCATCATCGAGTCGCCGAACGCGTCGATCTCGCTGCCTGCGGGCATCGTCCAGAGCGCCGCGACGGCGGTGGGGACGGTGTTCTTCGCCGTCGCCCGGGTGCTCGCCGCGGGGGAGGGCGCCGCGCCGACCAGCTCGGCCTCGTTGGCCGAGATGAGCTCCTCGGTCGAGGTGCGGTCGGGAGCGGTGAGCAGCACGGCCACCAGGGCCACCACGAGCACCAGCACCACCGACCACACGATGCGGGCGCTGCGGGTGCCCCACCGGCGCAGCCGCGCGGTGGCCACCCGGGCCGAGCCGGCGAAGCCGTGCCGCCGCACCGGGGTCTCGATGAAGCGGTAGGACAGGTCGGCGATCACGAAGGTGACCACCACGCACCACACCCGGGTGAGCAGGTAGGTGGGCCCACCGGGGAGCACCGGAAGGTCGGAGCCGATGACGAGGAACACCGGCCAGTGCCAGAGGTAGATGCCGTAGCTGCGGGCGCCGACCCAGCGGGCCGGTGGCAGCTCGAGCACGGCCCGCAGCCGGCCGGGCCGCTCGACGACGACGAGCACCAAGGCGGTGGTGGCCACCGACGCCAGCAGGATGCCGCCGCGGAAGGTGAGCGCGGAGTCCTCGCCGGCCAGCACCATCAGCCCGAGCAGCGTGACCAGCGCGACCGCGGCGACCTGGCGGCGGTGCTCGCCCCACCAGGTCGAGGTGGTCCAGGCGCGATGGGGCGCGGCGTAGGCGAAGGCCAGCGCGGCGCCGAGCATCAGGCCCATGACGTGGGTGTCGGTGCCGTAGTAGACGCGGGTGGGGCTCTCGGGGTCCAGGTGCAGGGCCATCAGGCCGGCGGACAGCAGGGCCAGGCCGAGCGCCGTGGCGGCGCGCAGCTCCGTGCGTCGGGTGATGACGAAGAGCCCCAGCACGGCCAGCGGCCAGAGCAGGTAGAACTGCTCCTCGACGGCCAGCGACCACAGGTTCATCAGCAGCTGCGGTGAGGTGGCCGCGAAGTAGTCGGTGCCCGCGTGGATCTCGAGCCAGTTCGAGGTGAAGGTGGCCGCGCCGAGGACCTGGCGCCCGATGCCGACGAGCAGGTCGCCCTCGCTGAGCCGGGCCAGCAGCACCGCGGCCGGCACGCAGACCAGCAGCGCGGGGAGCAACCGCCGCGCGCGGCGCGACCAGAAGCCGGGCAGGTCGAGACGGCCCGTGGCGACCCGCTCGCGCACCAGCAGGGTGGTGATGAGGAAGCCGGAGACGACGAAGAAGACGTCGACACCGAGGAAGCCGCCGGGCAGCCAGGTCGGGTCGAGGTGGAAGACCAGGACCGCCATGATGGCCAGCGCGCGCAGCCCGTCGAGGCCGGCCAGCCGGCCGGTGCCGCCGGGCGCGCCGCCGGACACCTGCCGGTCGCCGGCCTGCGGGGAGTCCCCGGGCGCGGGAGGTGCGGCAGCGCCGCGAGCCTGCACCATGCTCATGTGGTAACGGTAGGGGCTGGTGGTGACACCGTGACGGAGGCGCGCTCGTGGGGCGTGGCCGCCCACTACGATCGGCGCGTGGCTGGGGCAGGCGGAGCCGACGACGTGCGGCGGATGACGGTGTTCGTGCGGGGTCGGGTGCAGGGCGTGGGTTTCCGGTGGTGGACCCGGGCCCGCGCGCTCGAGCTGGGCCTGGCCGGGCACGCCCGCAACACCGACGACGGGCGGGTCGAGGTGGTCGCCGAGGGGTCGCCGCAGGCCGTGCTGCGCCTGTTTGACCTGCTCGCCGAGCAGCCCTCCACCACCCGACGGCCGGGGCGGGTCGAGTCGGTGTCGGCGCCGCTGTGGGGCGAGGGCCGCGGCAGCACCGGCTTCCTCGAGCGCTGACGCTCGCCGGCATCCGGGGGGTGGACGGGCGAAGACGGTGCGGCAGCGGGTTCCTACGATGAGCGGGTGAGCGACATCGACGACGTCCCCGCGGACCTCGCGCGGCTGCGGTCGAGCATCGACAACATCGACGCGGCGCTCATCCACCTGCTCGCCGAGCGCTTCAAGTGCACCCAGGCCGTGGGCGAGCTCAAGGCCCAGCGGGGGATGCCGCCCGCGGACCCCGCGCGCGAGGTCGCCCAGGTGGCCCACCTGCGGGCGCTGGCCGACGAGGCAGGCCTGGACCCACAGTTCGCCGAGGCGTTCCTGAACTTCATCATCGCCGAGGTCATCCACCACCACGAGCGGATCGCCGGCGGCGGCACCGGTAGCCGCGGCTGAGCGCTGCCAGAGGGACGGATCGAGGGGTCGAGACATGCGCGGGATTCGCGTTTCTCACTGGCGTGTCGTGACCGGTCGACTGGGGGCAGGGGCCGACCGGACATCGACACGATCGGCGGCCTCTGCGGAGGCGCGCCGCCGGACGGACACACGGCATCCGCTGGGTCATGCCCATTCGCAGCCTGCTGCATGACACTCACGACTGCCCGTCGGCGGGAGCACCTACCTGCGAGTCATCGACGGATCCCACCAGCCACATCGGCCACAGGGGTCACAGGCACCACCGACGCCCGCCGGCGTCCCGGGCGGGCCGCGCGCCGCGGGTAGAGTCGGGCGGCATCCGACCCGGGGCGGAGCCCCGACCCTCCCCGGACCACCGACGAGAGCGCTGACGCCACCGTGTACCTCAAGACGCTGACCCTGAAGGGGTTCAAGTCCTTCGCCTCGGCGACGACGATGCGCCTGGAGCCCGGCATCACCTGCGTCGTCGGGCCCAACGGCTCGGGCAAGTCCAACGTGGTCGACGCGCTGGCCTGGGTGATGGGGGAGCAGGGCGCCAAGAGCCTGCGCGGCGGCAAGATGGAGGACGTCATCTTCGCCGGCACGGCCGGCCGCCCGCCGCTCGGCCGGGCCGAGGTGAGCCTGACCATCGACAACACCGACGGCGCCCTGCCGATCGACTACACCGAGGTCACCATCACCCGCACGATGTTCCGCGGCGGCGGGTCGGAGTACGCCATCAACGGCACCTCGTGCCGGCTGCTCGACGTGCAGGAGCTGCTCTCCGACAGCGGCCTGGGCCGCGAGATGCACGTCATCGTCGGCCAGGGCCAGCTCGACACCGTGCTGCGGGCCACCCCCGAGGAGCGCCGCGGCTTCATCGAGGAGGCCGCCGGCGTCCTCAAGCACCGCCGCCGCAAGGAGCGGGCGCTGCGCAAGCTCGAGACCATGGAGGCCAACCTCACCCGCGTGCAGGACCTCACCGGTGAGATCCGCCGCCAGCTCGGCCCGCTGGGGCGTCAGGCCGAGGCCGCCCGCCGTGCGGCCGTCATCCAGGCCGACGCGCGCGACGCCCGGCTGCGCCTGCTCGCCGACGACCTCGTGCAGCTCACCGGGGTGCTCGAGCAGGAGGTCGCCGACGAGACCGCGCTCATCGAGCGCCGCACCGCCGTGGAAGACGCTCTGACCGACGTGCGCCAGCGGCTGTCCGACGTCGACCGCCGTTCTGCCGAAGCCGCCCCCGAGCTCACCCGCGCGCACGACCGGTTCGTGCGCCTGCAGAGCCTGCGCGACCGGCTCGAGTCCACCGGGTCGGTGGCCGCCGAGCGGGTTCGGCTGCTCTCGCAGGACGAGGAGCACGAGGCCACCTCCGGCCGCGACCCCGACGAGCTGCGCGCACAGGCCGCGCAGGCGCGCGAGGCCGAGGCCGCGCTGCTCGCCGAGGTGGCCACCGCCACCGCCGAGCTCTCCGCCGCCGTGGCCGCCCGTGAGGAGGCCGAGGCCGCGTACGCCGCGGAGCAGGGCCGGCTGGCCCGGCTCGCCCGGGCCGCGGCCGACCGCCGTGAGGGGCTGGCCAAGCTCGCCGGCCAGGTGGGGGCCCGCCGCAGCCGGATCGAGGCCGGGGAAGCCGAGATCGGCCGGCTCTCCGAGCTGGTCGCCGCGGCCCGCGCCCGGGCTGCCCGCGCCGAGCAGGAGTTCTCCCGCCTCGAGGGCGGGGTCGCCGTCGAGGAGGAGGGCGAGGAGGGCCTCGACGACGCCTACGAGGGCGTCGCGGCCCGGCTCGCCGAGGCCGAGGCCGAGATCGAGCGGCTCGTCACCGCCGAGCGCGAGGCCGAGCGCGACCGCTCCTCGGCGACCGCCCGGATCGAGGCGCTCGAGCTGAGCCTGCGCCGCAAGGACGGCGCCGCCACCCTCCTGGCCGCGGCCGATGCCGACCACGCGGTGGTCGGCACCGTCGCCGCGCTGCTGCAGGTCACCGGGGGCCACGAGGCCGCCGTCGCCGCGGCGCTGGGCTGGGCCAGCGAGGCCCTCGCCGTGCCGAGCGCCGACCACGCCGCCCGCGCCATCGCGTCGCTGCGCGACTCCGACGGGGGGCGCGCCGCCCTGCTCGTCGGCGACACGGCATCCCCGAGCGACCCCCGCAGCTGGCCGGGCCTCGACGGCTCGGCCGTGTGGGCTCGCGACGTCGTGCGCGCCCCCGACTCGGTGCGCCCCGCCGTCGAGCAGCTGCTCGAGCGGGTGGCGTTGGTGCCGACCGCCGCCCACGCGGTGGCCCTGGTCTCCCGCGGTGAGGGCATCACCGCGGTCACCGCCGACGGCGACGTCTTCGGCCCCGGCTGGGCCCGCGGCGGCAGCAGCGCCGGCGAGAGCCTGCTCGAGCTGCAGGCCGCCGCCGACGAGACCCGCGCCACCCTGGATGCCGCCACCGCCCGCGCCGAGCGCGCCCGGTTCGCGCTCGGGGCCGCCCGCGAGCGGGCGCGTCAGGTCGCCGCCGAGGTCGAGGGCGCGCTCGACGCGCTGCACGAGTCCGACGCCCGGATGGCGGCCGTCGCCGAGCAGCTCGGCGGCCTGGGCGCCGCGATGCGCCAGGCGACGGCCGAGGCCGACCGCACCGAGCGTGCGATCACCGAGGCGCGCCTCGCGCTCGAGCGCGACCGCACCGAGCTCGAGGGGCTGTCGGCGCGGCTGGCCGAGGCCGAGGCCGCCCCGGCCGAGGAGGGCGAGGACCCCTCCACCGACGAGCGCGACCGCCTCGAGCTGGCCGCCAGCCGGGCCCGCACCGCCGAGACCGAGCTGCGGCTCACCCTGCGCACCCGCGAGGAGCGGGCCCGCGCGCTCAAGGGCCGGGCCGACTCGCTCGAGGGGGCCGCCCGCAACGAGCTGGCCGCCCGCGAGCGGCTGCGCGAGCGACGCGAACGCCGCCGGCGCGAGGCCACCGTGGCCGCGGCCGTGCACGAGGCCGCCGGCTACGCCGTCGACAAGGTGGCGGCCGCCCTGGCGCTCGCCACCACCCTGCGCGACGCCGCCGAGGCCGACCGGCTCGAGCGCGACCGCGCCGCCGTGGCACTGCGTGCCGAGATGGTCGGCGTGCAGGACGAGCTGCGCGACCTCACCGACACCGCGCACCGCGACGAGATGGCGCGCGCCCGGCAGGTCGCCCGCATCGAGCAGCTGCAGGCCAAGGCGGTCGAGGAGCTCGGCATCGACCCCGAGGTGCTCGTCGACGAGTTCGGGCCGCACCGCGAGGTGCCGCACGTGGCCGGCCCGGGGGAGGACCCCGATGCCGTGCCCGAGCCGGTGGCCTACGTGCGCGAGGAGCAGGAGAAGCGGCTGCGCAAGGCCGAGCGGGGGCTGCAGGCGCTGGGCCGGGTCAACCCCCTCGCGCTCGAGGAGTTCGCGGCGCTCGAGGAGCGGCACACCTTCCTCACCACCCAGCTCGAGGACCTCAAGCGCTCCAAGCGCGACCTGCTCGACATCGTCAAGGAGATCGACGAGCGGGTCGAGGAGGTCTTCACCGAGGCCTTCCACGACACCCGCGAGCAGTTCGAGCGGGTCTTCGAGCGGCTCTTCCCGGGGGGCGAGGGGCGGCTGGTGCTCACCGACCCCGACGACATGCTGACCACCGGCATCGAGGTCGAGGCGCGACCGCCGGGCAAGAAGGTCAAGCGGCTCTCGCTGCTCTCCGGTGGCGAGCGCTCGCTCGTCGCCGTGGCGCTGCTCGTGGCGATCTTCAAGGCCCGGCCGAGCCCGTTCTACATCATGGACGAGGTCGAGGCTGCGCTCGACGACACCAACCTGGGCCGGCTGATCACCCTGTTCGAGGAGCTGCGCGACTCCAGCCAGCTCATCGTCATCACCCACCAGAAGCGCACCATGGAGGTCGCCGACGCCCTCTACGGCGTGTCGATGCGCGGCGACGGGGTCACCACCGTTGTCTCGCAACGCATCCGCGACGTCGCCGCAACCGCCTGAGCACACGGCATCCGGCGCACGGCGCAGCACCTCGGCTCAGTGGGCGATGCCACCCGCGTCGGAGAGCGGCCAGAACCGCAGCACGACCGGCCCGACGACCCGGCCCAGCGGCACGAACTGCGCGCACTCCGGGCCCTCCGTCGCCCCGCGGCAGTTGATGACCGAGTCGGCCGACTGCGAGCGGTGGTCGCCCATCACCAGCAGGTTGCCCTCGGGCACGGTGATCTCGGGGAAGCACCGCGTCGAGCGGGGTGTGCTCGAGCAGTCGAGCGTGCCGGGGGTGAACGGGAGGTCCTCGTAGACGTAGGGCTCGTGGAGCGGCTTGCCGTTGACGAGCACCGCCCCCTGCGTGCTGCAGCAGGCGACCGTCTGCCGGGGCAGGCCGATGACCCGCTTGACGGTGTACGACGTGTTGCTCGGCCCGATGCCGGCGACGTCGCCGACGGCGCGCACCGCCCGCACGAGCGGGTTGTCGGCCGTCGGCAACTGCTGCTCCGCCCAGGTGTTCCCGTGCCCGAACACGACGACGTCGCCCCGGGCGATGTCCGAGTAGAGCCGGTTGACCAGGATGCGGTCGCCGATGTTGAGGGTCTGCTCCATCGACTCCGAGGGCACCCCGAACGGCTTGACCAGGAAGCCCTGAACCAGCGCGACCACGACCAGCGCGATGACGATCTCGGCGAACATCGGAAGGCGACGGCGGCGACGGGTCGTCGCCCCGTCCGTCGCGGGGGCGCCGGTCGTCACGCGGCCACCCTAGTTCGGGCCGTGTGGGGGTGTCGATTTGGTCTGCCGCACACGGCGATGCGAGCCTTTGACCATGGTCCCACTCGTGCTCGGAATGCTCGTCTGCGTCGCGCTCGCCCTCGTCGTGATGGCGCTCGTCGCGGTGCCGGCACGCCGGGCCGGTCGCGAGGTGCTCACCGAGCGGGGCGAGGAGTTCCTCGGCTCGATCCGCGACCGCCAGCTGCTGCCGGGCCGCTCCACGACGTCCGGGGCCGACGACTCCGACGAGCCGGGGACCGCTCGCTCCGACGAGCCCGTGGGCACGCGCGCCTGAGCTTGCGCCCACCGGTGTCGGACCGGTGTGGTTCGATGGGCGCTCCCCACAGCAGAGGAGCTGCGTGCCGTGAAGTCCGGTATCGACCAGGCCGCCATCGACCTCGACGTGCGACCGCAGGACGACCTGTTCGCCCACGTCAACGGCCGGTGGCTCGCGGCCACCACGATCCCGGAGGACCGCGGTCGCTACGGCACCTTCGACGTGCTGCGCGAGACCGCCGAGGAGCACGTGCGCGCCATCATCGAGGAGGTCGCGGCGGGGGCTCCCGAGCCGGGCACGGTGGCGGCCAAGGTCGGCGACCTCTACGCGAGCTTCATGGACGAGCAGGCCGTCGAGGCGCTGGGCGTCTCCCCGCTGGCCGACGACCTCGCCCGGGTCGCCGCGGTGACGGATGCCGGTGACGTCGTCGCCCTGACCGGCACCTTCGGCCGCGCCGGCGTCAACGGCGGCGTCATCCCGTTCGTCAACACCGACGACCGCGACCCGAGCCGCTACGTGGTCTACCTCGAGCAGGCCGGGCTGGGGCTGCCCGACGAGTCGTACTACCGCGACGATGCCCACGCCGACAAGCGCACCGCCTACGTGGCGCACGTCGAGCGGATGCTGACCCTCGCCGGCTGGCCCGACCCCGCGGGTGCTGCGGGGCGCGTCATGGCGCTCGAGACCCGGCTGGCCGCCGGGCACTGGGACAAGGTGACCAACCGCGATCCGGTCAAGACCTACACCCTGGTCGACCTCGAGGGCCTCACCGAGATGGGCCCCGGCATCGACTGGGTGCGCTACCTCGGGGGGCTCGGCGCCGGTCCGGGTGCCTTCCGGGCCGTCGTCGTGCGCCAGCCCGACCACGTGCGCTCGATGGCTGCGGCGCTGGCGGAGGAGCCCGTCGAGGCCTGGCGCGACTGGCTGGCCTGGCACGTCGTGCACGCCCACGCGCCCTACTTGTCGACCGCCCTCGTCGAGGAGAACTTCGACTTCTACGGCCGCACCCTCTCGGGCGTGCCGCAGATGCGCGAGCGCTGGAAGCGCGGGGTCGGCCTGGTCGAGGAGGCCCTGGGTGAGGCCGTCGGACAGCTCTACGTCGAGCGGCACTTCCCCCCGCACGCCAAGGAGCGCATGGTCGAGCTCGTCGACAACCTCGTCGAGGCGTTCCGGCGCAGCCTGTCGCAGGTGCCCTGGATGGGTGACGACACCCGCCGCGAGGCCCTGGCCAAGCTCGGCCAGTTCACCCCCAAGATCGGCTACCCCGACCGCTGGCGCGACTACTCGGCACTCGAGATCGTGCCGGGCGACCTGCTGGGCAACGTGCGCCGCGCCGTCGCGTTCGAGGTCGACCGCCAGCTCGCCAAGCTCGGCGGCCCGGTCGACCGCGACGAGTGGTTCATGACCCCGCAGACCGTCAACGCCTACTACAACCCGGGCCTGAACGAGATCGTCTTCCCGGCGGCCATCCTGCAGCCACCCTTCTTCGACGTCGAGGCCGACGACGCGGTCAACTACGGCGGCATCGGGGCGGTCATCGGGCACGAGGTCGGCCACGGCTTCGACGACCAGGGCTCGCAGTTCGACGGCACCGGCACGCTGCGCAACTGGTGGACCGACGACGACCGGGCGGCCTTCCAGGCCCGCGCCGACGCGCTCATCGCCCAGTTCGACCAGCTCGAGACCCGCGACGCCCCCGGCCACAAGGTCAACGGCGCGCTCACCGTCGGCGAGAACATCGGCGACCTGGGCGGCCTCACCATCGGCTACTCCGCCTACCGCATCTCGCTCGGCGACGAGCCCGCCCCCGTGCTCGACGACCGCACCGGCGAGCAGCGCTTCTTCCTCGGTTGGGCGCAGGTCTGGCGCGGGCTGTCACGGCGAGCCGAGGCCGAGCGCCTGCTGGCCCTCGACCCGCACAGCCCCATGGACCTGCGGGCCAACGCCGCCCGCAACCTCACCGAGTTCCACGAGGCGTTCGGGGTGGGCGAGGGCGACGGCATGTGGGTCGCGCCGGAGGACCGCGTGCGCATCTTCTGACCACGCGGTCCGCCGACCGGGTGCCGTCCGCGCCGGTTTGGGCGGGTGTCGGACGGCTGCGAGGATGTCCCGGTGAGCGCTATCGACACCCTGTGGGAGTACCTCGCCGTCGCCATCGGCATCATCGTCATCGTCGGCGGCATCGCCCTCGGCCTGATGCGCGGCCGTGGCGGCGGGAGCACGACCAAGGACCTACCGGAGGCGCCGCCGACGGCGGCCCCCGGTGGTCACGCGGTCGACGTCGACGAACCCCTCGAGGGGGCCATCGGCACCATCGAGTCGCCGGCCGACGTCGACGTCGAGGCCGACCTGCCGCCGGTGGTCCAGGCGCCCCCGGTCCCCACCGTCGAGCGCCCCGAGGCACCGGCCGGCCGGCTGCGCCGCCTGCGCGCCCGGCTGGCCCGCTCGAACACCGCCCTGGGCAAGGGCCTGCTGGCGCTGCTGTCCAGCGGAAAGCTCGACGAGGCCGCGTGGGAGGAGGTCGAGGACACCCTCCTGGCTGCCGACCTCGGGGTCGCCGCCACCACCGACCTGGTCGACGCCCTGCGCACCAAGGTGGCCGTCGAGGGCAGCACCGACGAGGCCACCGTGAGGGGCTGGCTGCGGGCCGAGCTGCTCGCCCTCGTCGACCCGTCGATGGACCGCTCCATCGTGTCCTCGCGCGTCGACGGCCGCCCGGCCTGCGTGCTCGTGGTCGGGGTCAACGGCACCGGCAAGACCACCACCGTGGGCAAGCTGGCCCGGGTGCTGGTCGCCGAGGACAAGGACGTCGTGCTCGGCGCCGCCGACACCTTCCGGGCCGCCGCCGCCGACCAGCTGCAGACCTGGGGCGAGCGCGTCGGGGTGCCCACCGTGCGCTCCGACCGCGACGGCGCCGACCCCGCCGCGGTGGCCTTCGACGCCGTGAAGGCGGCCGCCGAGATGGAGGCCGACGTCGTGCTCATCGACACCGCCGGCCGGCTGCAGAACAAGGTCGGGCTGATGGACGAGCTCGGCAAGGTCAAGCGGGTCATCGAGAAGCAGAGCCCCGTCGACGAGGTGCTGCTCGTGCTCGACGCCACGACGGGCCAGAACGGCATGCGCCAGGCCGAGGTGTTCGGGCAGGTCGTGGGCATCACCGGCATCGTGCTCACCAAGCTCGACGGCACGGCCAAGGGCGGCATCGTCGTGGCCGTGCAGCGCGAGCTGGGCGTGCCCGTGAAGCTGGTCGGGCTCGGTGAGGGGCCGGACGACCTCGCGCCCTTCGATCCCGAGGCCTTCGTCGACGCCATCCTCGACTGAGAGCCGCTGCCCCGCCGCTCGAATCCCGCTCCTGGCGTCCCTTCATCGACCAATAGGTCACTCGGGGGACGCTCTCGCCGTCCGCTGGCGGTGACCGCTGCGCGGTGGCCGGCTCGGGCCTGTGCTCCGGATGTGTGTCGCTGCTCCGGATTAGTGCCGCTGCACCGGCGCGCAACGGGAGTACGGACCCGAGCCCGGAGCAACGACCCGAGCCCACGGCATTCGGTTGCCGACATCGGTTCGTCCAGTTCGCGCAACGTGGCATCGGCTACCGCCTGGTAAGTGCATCGATCACTCCACGTACCACGCGGTAGCCCGCGTCGGGTTCCGCGTGCTCCTGGCCAGCCGCGGCACGGCGTCCGACAGGCGGCCGGGTGAGGGGCTGCTCGGCAGCTGGCCCTCGAAGCAGGTAATGCCTTTCTGAGAAGTTGCTTTCGGGTGTCTGCGGGATCACAGCCTGCTGGGGCCTTCTGAGGTCGACCCGGCTGGTCGGTTGTGGAAAGGTCAATGACGTGGCTGGAAGGCGCACTGTCGAGGTTGAGGTGGCCGTCGTGGGTGGCGGTGTCTCGGGGTTGTCGACCGCGTACTGGCTGGCGGCCGAGCACGGGGTGGACGCCATGGTGCTGGAGGCCGACGAGCGGCTGGGGGGCAAGGTCTCGACCCAGGACCTGGCGGGGATGCCGGTCGACACGGGCCCCGACGCGTTCCTCAGCCGCGGCGCCGACCTGGCCGACCTCGTCGCCAGCCTCGGCCTGGCCGACGAGGTCGTCGCCCCGCTGCCAGGCGGAGCCTGCATCTGGTCGCGTGGCCGGATGCACCCGATCCCGCGCTTCGGGGCGTTCGGCATCCCCGACCGGATGCGGCCGATGCTGCGCTCGCGCCTGCTGTCGCCGGTGGGCATCGCTCGCGCCGGCCTCGACATCGTGCGCCCCCGCACGGACCTCGGCGCCGACCCCACGGTGGCGGAGGTGCTGCGTCCCCGCCTCGGCGACGAGGTGGTCGAGCGCCTGGTGCAGCCGCTGCTCGGCGGCGTGCACGCCGGCTCGGTCGACCGGCTCAGTGCCCGCAGCACCGTCCCCGAAGTGCTCGCGATCGCGGGCTCGCAGCGCTCGCTGATGCTCGCCCTGCGACAGCGCCGCCGCAGTACACCCGCACCGACCACGCCTCCGGCGCCCCCGCTCGTGTCGGTGCGCGGCGGGCTGGGCCGCGTGATCGCCGCGCTCGTCGAGGTGCTGGGCCCACAGCGCGTGCTCGCCGGCGCCCCCGCCACCGGGCTGCACCGCACCGCCTACGGGTGGCGGGTCGAGACGCCTGAGGTCGACGTCGTCGCGAACACCGTCGTGCTGGCCGCCCCGGCCCACGCCGTCGCCGAGCTGCTGGCGCCGGCCGCGCCCGAGCTCGCCGACGAGCTGCGCGGCATCGAGTACGTCGACGTGGCGACCGTGACCCTGGCCCTGCCCAAGGCCGAGGTCGGCGAGCTCACTGGCACCGGCTTCCTGGTGCCGCCCGTCGAGGGCGCCCTGCTCGTCGGCTGCACCTGGCTCACGAGCAAATGGGCGCACCTCGCCGACGACGACACCGTCCTGCTGCGCTGCATGGTCGGGCGCGACGGCGACAACCGGTGGACCACGATGGATGACGCCGAGCTGGTCGCCGCGGTGCGCGCCGACCTGGCCCGCATCATGGGGCTCACCGCCACGCCCACCGAGCTGCTGGTGCAGCGCTGGCACCGCGGCATCCCGCAGTACACCGTCGGCCACGCCGACCGGCTCGAGCGGCTCGACGCGCTGGTACCGGACGGCATCCACCTCACCGGCGCCGCCTACCGCGGCTCGGGCCTGGCCGCCTGCGTCGCGGGTGCCCGCACCACCGCCACCGCCGTCGCCGCCGACCGCGCGCTCGACACGGTCGACCTGCCTGAGCACCCCGGGTGTGACCACCCGGGCCCCAGCCCCCACCCGTCCCTGCAAGGAGCGACCCCATGAGCCACCCCGCCGGCATCCCGACGCCGCGCGTCGACTTCGCCGCCCGACCGATGCTGGTCTTCTGGGAGATCACCCGGTCGTGCCTGCTCGCCTGCCGGCACTGCCGCGCGTCGGCCACTGCGGCCCCCCTGCCGGGCGAGCTGAGCCACCAGGAGGGCCTGGAACTCATCGACCAGGTCGCGGGGTTCGGCCGCCCCTACCCGATCCTGGTGCTCACCGGCGGCGACTGCCTGCTGCGTGACGACGTGTTCGAGCTCGTCTCCCACGCCACCGAGCTCGGGGTGCCGGTCTGCCTGTCGCCGTCCGTGACCCCGATGCTGACGCCCGAGTCGATCGAGCGGATGGCGACGTCCGGGGTCAAGGCCGTCAGCCTCTCGCTCGACGGCTCGAGCTCCGAGACGCACGACGGCATCCGCGGCATCCCCGGGCACTTCGAGGAGACGCTGCCCGCCATCAAGGCCATCAAGGACGCCGGTATCAAGCTGCAGATCAACACCACGGTGATGAGTGGCAACGTGCACGAGATGCCCGACGTCGCCAAGATCGTCAAGGACTACGGCGTCGACATGTGGGAGGTCTTCTTCCTCGTTCACGTCGGGCGCGGTGAGGCCACCGGCGCGATCACCCCACAGCAGCACGAGGACGTGTGCCACTTCCTGTTCGACGCCTCGCACCACGGCTTCGTCGTGCGTACCGTCGAGGCGCCGTTCTTCCGGCGCGTGGTGCACGAGCGCCGCGCAGGCGGCCCCACCCCGGACACCGCGCTCTACGCCGAGCTGTCCGGGCGGCTCGCCGAGCTCGTGGGCGAGGGCCTCGACCGCGGCTCGGCCCACACCGCCGCCACCCGCGACGGCAAGGGCATCCTGTTCGTCGCCTACGACGGCGAGGTGTATCCGGCCGGGTTCCTCCCGCTCGGCCTGGGCTCGGTGCGCGAACAGCCGATCGCCGACATCTACCGCGACCACCCCACCCTGAAGGCCATCCGTGCCGCGGAGTTCACCGGCCGGTGCGGCGCCTGCGAGTACGCCGACCTGTGCGGTGGGTCGCGGGCCCGGGCCTACGCCTCGACGGGCGACCCACTCGGCGAGGACTCCGCCTGCATCCACCAGCCGCAGGCCCTGGAGACCGCCGAGCCGGCCTGAGCCGGCTCACCCCCCTCGCTGCACGGGCAGCGGGTCTCAGCATCCGGGACCGGCGCGGTTCGGAAACCCGATGCTTACACCCGGCGCCGCGATGCAACACGACGGAAACACAAGGGCGCGGGTCGCGAAACCCCGTGCCGTCACCGTTGTCGCCATGAGCACACCACTGATGCCCCTCGCGGCGGCAGCAGACCAGATCGACTACGCGTCCACGGCGTTCGTCATCCTCTGCGCCTCCCTCGTCCTGGTTATGACCACTCCCGCGCTGGCGCTGTTCTACGGCGGCATGACGCGCACCAAGTCGGTCCTCAACATGATGATGATGTCGTTCAGCGCCATGGGCGTCGTCGGGATCATCTATGTCCTCTACGGCTACTCGATGTCGTTCGGCACCGAGAACATCGCCGGCATCATCGCCAACCCGTTCCAGTACTTCGGCCTGAGCGGCACGACCGACTCGGTGATCAACCCGTTCAGCTACGAGGGCTACGGGAACATCCCCGAGCTCGCGTTCGTGGCCTTCCAGCTGACCTTCGCCGTCATCACCGTCGCGCTGATCAGCGGCGCCATCGCCGACCGGGTGAAGTTCTCGACCTGGCTGGTCTTCAGCGGGCTGTGGGTCACCTTCTCCTACTTCCCGATCGCGCACATGGTCTGGGGCGGCGGCCTGCTGTCCGCCAACGCGACCAGCCTGTCCTCGTGGATCTTCGGGTCGACCGACGGCACCGCCAACGTGGTGCCGATCGACTTCGCCGGTGGCACCGTGGTGCACATCAACGCCGGTATGGCGGGCCTGGTGCTCGCCCTCATCGTCGGCCAGCGGGTCGGCTTCGGGAAGATCGCGATGCGCCCGCACAACGTGCCGCTCACCATGATCGGCGCGGGCCTGCTGTGGTTCGGCTGGTTCGGCTTCAACGCGGGCTCCGAGCTCGCACCCGACGGCACCGCCGCCCTGGTCTGGGTCAACACCACCACGGCCACCTGCGCGGCGATGATCGGCTGGCTCGTCGTCGAGAAGATCCGTGACGGCCACGCCACCTCGGTCGGTGCGGCGTCCGGTGTGGTCGCCGGCCTGGTCGCCATCACCCCGGCCTGTGGCGCGCTCAGCCCGCTCGGTTCGATCATCCTCGGTGTCGTCGCCGGTGGCCTCTCGGCCCTCGCCGTCGGCCTGAAGTTCAGGTTCGGCTACGACGACTCGCTCGACGTCGTCGGCGTGCACCTGGTCGCCGGCGTCTGGGGCACCATCGGTGCCGGCCTGCTCGCCACCGCGACCGGCCTGTTCTACGGTGGCGGCATCGACCAGCTCGTCATCCAGATCCTCATCGCCCTGTGCACCATCGTGATCTCCGGTGTCGTCACGTTCGTCATCGCGATGGCCCTGAAGGCCACCATGGGCTGGAGGATCCCCGAGGAGGTCGAGGTCACCGGCATCGACCAGGGCGAGCACGCCGAGACCGCGTACGACCTGGTGTCCGTCGGCGCCCGGATGGGTGGCCCCACCTTCGGCGGCGCGCACTCCTCGTCCACCGACTCCAAGAACCTCGAAGGAGCCCAGTCATGAAGCTCGTCACCGCCATCATCAAGCCCCACCAGCTCGACGAGGTGAAGGAGGCCCTCGAGGCCTTCGGCATCCAGGGCATGACGATCAGCGAGGCGCACGGCTACGGCCGCCAGCGCGGTCACAGCGAGGTCTACCGCGGTGCCGAGTACACCGTCGACTTCGTGCCGAAGAGCCGCGTCGAGGTGCTGGTCGACGACATGGACGCCACCTCGGTCGTCGACGTCATCCTCAAGGCCGCACAGACCGGCCGAATCGGTGACGGCAAGATCTGGGTCGTTCCCGTCGAGGACGTCGCCCGGGTCCGCACCGGGGAGCGCGGCGTCGAGGCCATCTGAGCATGACCACCCCGTCGAGTGGGATCGGCTCGCGCCGGCTCGACCTGGCCGGCACCCGCGACTTCGCCGTCGCGGGTGCCGGCCCGGCCCGCCGGGCCGCCCTCTCCGCGTTCAACCGCAGCTGGCTCGCCGAGGTGTGGCAGGCCGCGACCGGTGGCACGCAGATCGAGGGGATCGCGCTGGCCGCGGTCGGCAGCATCGGCCGCGGTGACGCCGGGCCGCTCAGCGACTACGACCTCGTCCTGCTCCACTCCGAGCGCTCGCTCCCCGCGAAGGAGCTCACCGCGCTCGCCGACCGCATCTGGTACCCCATCTGGGATGCCGGGGTGCGCCTGGACCACAGCGTCCGCACCGTCACCCAGTGCCGCCAGGTGGCGGCCGCCGACCTCACCGCAGCCGTCGGGCTGCTCGACCTCGCCCCGATCGCCGGCGACGAGCAGCTCGTGGCCGCCGCCCGCTCCACCGTCGCCCACGACTGGCGCGGCAACGCCCGCAAGCGCCTGCCGCAGCTCGTGGAGGCCGTCGTATCCCGCCACCTGCGCCAGGGCGACCTGGCCCAGTCCATCGAGCCCGAGCTCAAGGAGGCGCACGGCGGCCTGCGTGACATGACCGTGCTCTCGGCGATGGCCGAGGCGTGGCTCGCCGACCGCCCGCACGGCGGGGTGGATGCCGCGCACGGCCTCCTCCTCGACGTGCGCGATGCCGTGCACGTCGTGACCGGCCGCGGCCGCGACCGGCTGGGCCGGGAGGACCACGACGCGGTCGCGGCCCTGCTCGGCCACGACGACGCCGACGACCTGCTCACCGCCGTCTCGTCTGCGGGACGGTACATCTCCTACGCCCTCGACGGCACCCTGCGCCGGGCCGGCCAGTCGCAGCGCGCGCGCACCCTGCGGGTCGGCCCGCGCCGCCCGCAGATGACCCCGCTGGGCCACGGGCTGTTCGCGAGCGACGGCGAGGTGGTGCTCGGCTCGACCCGCCTGGCCGAGACCGACGAGGGGATGCCGATGCGCGCCGGCGTCGTGGCCGCCCGCGCCGGGCTGCCCATCTCGCCGGCGACCCTCGAGAACCTCGCGAAGCACGCACCCGCGCCCTCAAACCCCTGGCCGGGGACGCTGCGCGACCTGTTCGGCGACCTGCTCGCCTCCGGCCCCGGACTGGTCACCGTCTGGGAGGGGCTGGACCAGGTCGGCATCGTCGACACCTGGCTTCCCGAGTGGTCGGCCGTGCGGTCGCGCCCCCAGCGCAGCGCGGTGCACCGGCACACCGTCGACCGCCACCTCGTCGAGACCGTGGTGCTCGCCGCCGGCCTCGTCCGCCGGGTCTCGCGGCCCGACCTGCTCCTCGTGGCCGCCCTGCTGCACGACATCGGCAAGGTGCGCGGCGCGCACGACCACTCCCAGGCCGGCGCCGAGCTGACGCGCGGCATCGTCACCCGCTGGGGCTTCTCGCCCCGGGACGTCGAGGTGCTGGTGACCCTGGTGCGGGAGCACCTGACCCTCATCGAGCTCGCCACCCGTCGCGACCACCAGGATCCCGCGACGGTCGACGCCGCCATCGCAGCCGTGGAGGGAGACCGGGAGGTCTTCGAGATGCTGCTGGCCCTCACCGAGGCGGATGCGTCGGCCGCCGGGCCGGCGGCCTGGACCGACTGGCGCGCCACGCTGCTCGACCAGCTCGCCGTCGCCGTGCGGGCGCGCCTCGACGGCCCGAGCCCGGTCGGCGTGGACACCGACGTCGACGCCACCGAGGTCGAGTCCATCGACCGCCTCGACCCCGCGCTGCTGGCCGCGGTGCGGTCCGGTGAGCCCAACGTCAGGGTCATCGCCACCGGCGGCTCCCACCGGCTCGACATCACCGACCTCGACCGGGTGGGCCTGTTCGCCGACACGGCCGGGCTGCTCGCCGCCGAGGGACACACCGTCCGCACCGCCATCCTGCGCACCGTCGACGGCATCGCGGTCAACGAGTGGCACGTCGAGTCGCCGAGCGGTGCCGTGCCCGACCCGATGCGCATCGAGCGGGGGCTGGCCCGCCTCGGCCGCGGTGACCGCGGCCCGTTGTCGACCCTCGACCGCCGCCGCGCCCACGTGGCCCGGCCCTCGGGGCAGGCGTCGATCGGAACCCCCGGTCAGGCGCGCGCCCTGGTCGTCCCCGGTGCCAGCAGCGACGCCACGGTGCTCGAGGTGCGCGCCCAGGACCGACCCGGGATGCTGCACGAGCTCGGCGCGGCCCTCGCGCGGGCCGGCATCTCGGTGCGCTCGGCGCACATCGCGACCTACGCGGGTCAGACGCTCGACACCTTCTACCTCACCGGCGGTGACGGCCTGCCGCTGCCGCCGGCCCGGGTGGCCCAGGCCGTGAGCCTGGTGATCGACACCTGCGACGGTGTGTAGCCCGACTGCCGTTAGCCTTGACCGGTGTTCAACAGCCTCTCCGACCGCCTGACCGAGACCTTCAAGAACCTCCGCACCAAGGGGAGGCTCTCGGAGTCCGACGTCAACAAGACGGTTCGTGACATCCGCTTGGCGCTGCTCGACGCCGACGTCGCCCTGCCGGTCGTCAAGGAGTTCACCTCCGTCGTGCGCGAGCGGGCGCTCGGGGCCGAGGTCAGCGAGGCGCTGAACCCCGCGCAGCAGGTCGTCAAGATCGTCAACGAGGAGCTCGTCGGCATCCTCGGTGGTGAGACGCGCGGCATCCGCTTCGCGAAGCAACCGCCGACCGTCATCATGCTGGCCGGCCTGCAGGGCTCCGGTAAGACCACCCTCGCCGGCAAGCTCGCGTTCTGGCTCAAGGGGCAGGGCCACACCCCGCTGCTCGTCGCCGCCGACCTCCAGCGCCCCAACGCCGTCACCCAGCTCGAGGTGGTGGGCGAGCGGGCGGGCGTGCCGGTGTTCGCACCCGAGCGCGGCAACGTCTTCGGCCACGACGTCGTCACCGAGACCGGTGAGGGCACCCGCAGCCACGGCGACCCGGTGGCGGTCTCGCGCGCCGGCCTCGAGCAGGCCCGCCGTGCACAGCACGACGTCGTCATCGTCGACACCGCCGGCCGCCTCGCGATCGACGAGAACCTCATGCAGCAGGCCGCCGACATCCGCGCGGCGATCTCGCCCGACGAGGTGCTGTTCGTCATCGACGCGATGATCGGCCAGGCCGCCGTCGAGACCGCCCACGCCTTCCAGGAGGGCGTCGACGTCACCGGCGTCGTGCTCACCAAGCTCGACGGCGACGCCCGCGGTGGCGCCGCCCTGTCGGTCGCGTCGGTCACCGGGCGCCCCATCATGTTCGCCAGCACCGGCGAGGGCGTGAAGGACTTCGAGGTCTTCCACCCCGACCGGATGGCGTCGCGCATCCTCGACATGGGTGACGTGCTCACCCTCATCGAGCAGGCCGAGAAGGCCTTCGACCGCGACCAGGCCAGCGAGATGGAGCGCAAGTTCCTCGCGGCCGAGGACTTCACCTTCGACGACTTCCTCCAGCAGATGGCGGCCATCAAGAAGATGGGCTCGCTGAAGTCGATCCTGGGCATGATGCCGGGCATGGGCCAGATGCGCGCCCAGCTCGACGCCTTCGACGAGAAGGAGTTCGACCGGGTCGAGGCGATGGTCTTCTCGATGACCCCCTTCGAGCGCAACCACCCCAAGCTGATCAACGGTTCACGCCGCGCGCGCATCGCCAAGGGCTCGGGCACCAGCACCTCCGAGGTCAACCAGCTGCTCGAGCGCTTCGGCGAGGCGCAGAAGATGATGAAGCAGATGGCCAAGGGCGGCGGCATGCCCGGGATGCCGGGCCTGCCCGGTGGCGGTTCGGGCCCGGGCAAGCGGGGCCGCCAGCAGGCCCCCCAGCGCCGCAAGTCCAAGTCGGGCAACCCGGCCAAGCGGGCGGCAGAGGAGCGTGCGGCGGGTGCGCGGCCGGCATCCACCCCGGGCGGTGGCGCGTTCGGTGGCGCCGGGGGCGCGGGCACGCCCGCAGGCCTCGACCCCGCCGCCATCGACCCGGCGAGCCTGCCCAAGGGCTTCGACAAGTTCCTGGGGCAGTGATCCCGGCGCACGGCCGCGGCCTGCACACGATGCCGGTCGGCACCGCCGGGCCGCGGGTCGCCTTCCTGCACGGCCTGTTCGGGCAGGGGCGCAACTGGACCCAGATCGCCAAGGGGCTCGCCGGGCCCGACGGCACCCGGGCGCGTTGCCTGCTCGTCGACCTGCCCGACCACGGCCGCTCGCCGTGGTCGGACGAGTTCACCTACCAGGCGTATGCCGCCGCGGTGGCCGCCACGCTCGAGGCTGCGGCGCCGGGGGAGGCCTGGGTGCTCGTGGGCCATTCGCTGGGCGGCAAGGTCGCCATGGTCACCGCGCTGACCCACCCCGGGCTGGTGCGCAGCCTGGTCGTCGTCGACATCGCGCCCAAGGACTACGGCGACCTCGACCGCTTCGTGCACTACATCGAGGCGATGCGGGCGCTGCCCTTGGCCGAGCTGACCGGCCGCGCCGACGCCGAGGCGCGCTTCGCCGCCGTCGAGCCCGACCCGGGGGTGCGCGGCTTCCTGCTGCAGAACCTGCGTCGGCATGGCACCACCTGGTCGTGGCAGGCCAACCTCGAGCTGCTCGCCCGCGACGCCGCCCGCGGCACCGGCTCGCAGATCGCCGATTTCCCCGAGCTCGGCGTCCCCGCATACGACGGGCCGGTGGTGTGGCTGGTCGGCGGCGACTCGAGCTACGTCAAGGACGCCGACACCGCGCAGATGCGCGCGCTCTTTCCGAAGGCTCGTCCGGTGGTGGTCAACGGGGTTGGTCACTGGGTGCACTCCGAGGCGCCCGAGGTGGTCACCGAGACGCTGCGCCGGGTGCTCCGCCTGCTAACCGCCGACTGACACCGCCATACTCGGGCAATGACCACTCCTGCGCCCGACCCCGTCGCGCGGGTGCGCGCCATCTTCGACACCGTCGCCGACGACTACGACCAGAGCGGGGTCCCGTTCTTCGCGCCGGCGGCGCACGGCCTCGTCGACGCACTCGACCCGCAGCGGGGCCATCGGGGGCTCGACATCGGGTGTGGCCGCGGCGCGGTGACGGCCCTGCTGGCGCGCGAGGTGCTCCCCTCGGGCAGCCTCGACGCGGTCGACCTGAGCCCCGCGATGGTCGAGCACACCCGTTCTCTGATGGCGGCCGAAGGGCTCGCCGTGAACACTGCCGTGATGGACGCCGCCGACCCCGACCTGGCGGCGGCCTCCTACGACGTCATCGCCTCGTCGCTGGTGCTGTTCTTCCTGCCCGACCCTGGTGCGGCGCTGAGCCGGTGGGTGGGTCTGCTCGCGCCAGGGGGCCGCATCGGCCTCACCACCTTCGGCGACTCCGACCCCGTGTGGGACCGGCTCGACGCGCTGTTCCGGCCGTGGCTGCCGCCGGGGATGCTCGACCCCAAGGTGGTCGGCCCCGACGCGCCCTTCTCGAGCGACGCCGGCATGGAGGCGCTGCTGCGCGAGGCCGGGGCCACCGACGTGCGCACGATGACCCGGCGGCTGGACGTGCCGTGGGGCGACGTCGAGGGCTGGAAGACCTTCTCGATGAGCACCGGCCAGCGGGCGATGTGGGCGATGGTGCCGGCCGACGAGCGCGACGGGCTGGAGGCGCGGGCAGCCGAGATCCTGCAGGACGCCCGCGACGACACCGGCCGGGCCGTCATCTGGCAGGACATGCGCTATACCCTCGGCCGCGCCGCGAACTGAGCACGCGCCGGCAGCCTGCACCACTAGGGTCGGGCCATGGCTCAGGTGCTGCACCTCACCGGTCCCGTCCTCGTCGGCCCCGACGACGTGCGCCCGCAGGCGTGGGTGGTCGGTGGCCGCATCACGTACGCCGCGCCCGCCGGCGACCATGACGTCACGACCGTGCCCGGCTGGGTGCTGCCCGGCCTGGTCGATGCGCACAGCCACATCGGGCTCGGCCCCCAGGGGGCCGTGGACGACGCGACGGCAGAGGCGCAGGCCGTGGCCGACCGCGCCGCCGGGGCGCTGCTGCTGCGCGACGCCGGGTCGCCCGCCGACACCCGCTGGGTGCAGGGCCGCGACGACCTGCCCCGGCTGGTGCGGGCCGGCCGGCACATCGCTCGCACCCGGCGCTACATCCGCAACTTCGCCTGGGAGGTCGAGCCGGAGCAGCTCGTCGAGCAGGTGCGGCTCGAGGCCCGCGCCGGCGACGGCTGGGTCAAGCTGGTCGGCGACTGGATCGACCGCGACACCGGCGACCTGTCACCGTGCTGGCCGGCCGACGTGCTCGCCGAGGCCGTCGCGGCGGCCCACGAGGAGGGCGCCCGGGTGACCGCGCACTGCTTCGGCGAGGAGTCGCTGAGCGACCTCGCTGCTGCGGGGACCGACTGCGTCGAGCACGCCTGTGGCCTGCAGCCCGACACGGTGGCCTCGTTCGCGGCCCAGGGCATCGCCATCGTGCCGACCCTCGTCAACATCGACACCTTCCCGCAGATCGCCGAGCCGGCCCGCGAGAAGTTCCCCGACTACCACCGGCACATGATCGACCTGTGGGAGCGGCGGTACGCGACGATCGCCGACGCGCGCGACGCCGGCATCCCGGTCTACGTCGGCACGGATGCCGGTGGCTCGCTCCCGCACGGGCTGGTCGCCACCGAGGTGGCGCACCTCGCGCACGCCGGCTTCACGACCGGCGAGACGCTGGATGCCGCGTGCTGGGGTGCCCGGTCGTGGCTCGGCTGGCCCGGGCTGGAGGAGGGCGAGGAGGCCGACCTGGTCGTCTACGCCGACGACCCGCGCGAGGACCTCGCGGCGCTGGCCGCTCCGTCGCTCGTCGTGCTGCGCGGCCGACCCGTCGCGTAGCGGCATCCCGGCGGCTGCCCACATCGCGAGACATAAGCAATGGTTATTTGACCGATAAGTGGTCGTGCCGGAATGTCCTATCTGTGAGATAGGACATGGCGCAGAGGCGCCTAATATCCTATCTTTCTCATAGGAAAGCGTCGCGAGGACGAACCACTGCGCAGAAGGTGACCACTCACATGTTCAGACCCCGTCTTGCCCTGGCCGCAGCAGCGCTGAGCGCCTCGATGGTGCTCAGCGCCTGCGCCGGCGGCGGATCGAGCGACGCGGTCGGGGCCGCCGCCGCCGCGGAGCCCGCGACCGGCGCCAGCACCGTCAACCTCTACGCGTACTCCGTACCGAAGCCGGGCTACGACAAGCTGATCCCGGCCTTCCAGGCCACCGCCGCCGGCAAGGGCGTGCAGTTCCAGCAGAGCTACGGCGCCTCCGGTGACCAGTCGCGCAAGGTCGCGGCCGGCGCGGAGGCCGACTTCGTCAACTTCTCGGTCGAGCCCGACGTCACCCGACTCGTGGATGCCGGTCTGGTCGACCCGAGCTGGAACGCCAACCAGTACAAGGGCATCCCCTTCGGCTCGGTCGTCACCATCGTGGTGCGCAAGGGCAACCCCAAGGGCATCAAGGACTGGGACGACCTGCTCACCCCGGGCATCGAGGTGGTCACGCCCAACCCGTTCAGCTCGGGCTCGGCCAAGTGGAACCTGCTCGCGCCCTACGCTGCTAAGAGCAACGGCGGTCAGGACAAGGCGGCCGGCCTGGCCTACATCAGCTCGCTGGTCAAGGACCACGTCAAGATCCAGCCGAAGTCGGGCCGTGAGGCCACCGAGGCCTTCCTCCAGGGCACGGGCGACGTGCTGCTCGGCTACGAGAACGAGGCACTGTTCATCGAGCGCAAGGGCGACCCGGTCGAGCACGTGACGCCGCCGCAGACCTTCACAATCGAGAACCCCACCGCCGTCGTCACCAAGGGCAGGGGCGCCGCGAAGGCCAAGGCGTTCAACGACTACCTGTACACGCCGGCGGCCCAGGAGCTGTGGGCGCAGGCGGGCTTCCGCCCGGTCGACCCGACAGTCGCGGCGAAGTACACCGACCAGTTCCCGCAGCCCCAGAAGCTCTGGACCATCGACGACCTCGGTGGCTGGAAGCAGGTCGACTCCACCCTGTTCAAGAAGGACGTCGGCGACATCGCCAAGATCTACGACGCGGCCACCCAGTAGGAGCCATGACGACCACCATCCGACAGCGCGAGGACCTGCTCGAGGCAACCTCGCCATCTGAGCACCGGGGCGGCACCCCTGCCATCCGGGAAGGGGGCCGGCCCCGGCTCGCGCCCGGGCGCGCCCTCGGCGTCGGTGTGGTGGGCCTGTGGCTCAGCGTCATCATCCTGCTGCCGCTGGCGGCCCTGACCGTGCGCTCCCTCGACGACGGGTTTGCCGGCTTCTGGGATGCCGTGACGTCGCCGGCCGCGCTGGCGGCCATCTGGACCACGCTCCTGGTGTCGACCGGGGTTGCCCTGCTCAACGCCGTCATGGGCACCCTGGTGGCGTGGGTGCTCGTGCGTGACGAGTTCCCCGGGAAGAAGTACGTCAACGCGCTCATCGACCTACCGTTCGCGCTGCCGACCATCGTCGCGAGCATCGTGCTACTCGCGCTCTACGGCCCGAACAGCCCGATCGGCGTGCACCTCAACGCGACTCGCTGGGGCCTGGCCGTCGCGCTGGCCTTCGTCACGCTGCCCTTCGTGGTCAGATCGGTGCAGCCGGTGCTGATCGAGCTCGACCGTGACGTCGAGCAGGCCGCGGCATCCCTAGGCGCGTCGAACGCGACCGTGTTCCGGCTCGTCGTGCTGCCCACCCTCGCCCCGGCCATCCTCAGCGGAGCCGGCCTGGCCTTCGCCCGAGCGATCGGGGAGTACGGCTCGGTCGTGCTGATCGGCGGGAACATCCCGCGCGAGACCCAGGTGGTGTCGCAGTACATCCAGCAGCAGGTCGAGATCGACCGGCCGGCCAACGCTGCCGCGGTGTCCGTCGTGCTGCTGGCCATCTCCTTCCTCGCCCTGTTCGTGCTCCGGCTCTGGGGCAGCCGCGCGCAGCGTCGAGAGGAGCAGAGCTCATGACGACGACCCGCCGCTCCCGGCTCACCCTGCGCGTCCTGGCGCTCGCCTACGTGCTCGGCCTGCTGGCCCTGCCGATCCTGGTCATCCTGTACCGCACGTTCGAGCCGGGCCTGGCGACCTTCCTCGAGTCGATCCGCACCCCGGCGGCCATCTCGGCGCTCAACCTCAGCCTGCTCATCGTGGCGATCGTCGTGCCGCTCAACGTCGTGTTCGGTGTGGTCACCGCGATCGGGCTGGTGCGCTGGCGCATCCCCGGCCGCGGGCTCATCCAGGCCGTGGTCGACCTGCCGTTCGCAGTGTCGCCGATCGTGGTCGGCGTGTCACTGATCATGCTCTGGGGTGCGTCCGGGTGGTTCGGCGGGCTGGAGAACAGCACCGGCATCAAGGTCATCTTCGGGCTGCCCGGCATGGTGCTCGCCACGCTGTTCGTCACCCTGCCCTTCGTGGTCCGCGAGGTCGAGCCGGTGCTGCACGAGATCGGCACCGACCAGGAGCAGGCTGCCTCCACCCTCGGCGCCTCCGGCTGGCAGACCTTCTGGCGGATCACCGTCCCGGCCATCCGCTGGGGCCTCACCTACGGGGTCGTGCTCACCGTGGCCCGCTCACTGGGCGAGTTCGGCGCCGTGATCATGGTGTCCTCCGGCTTCCCCGGGGTGTCGCAGACGCTGACCCTGCTCGTGCACTCGCGCTACCTCGACGACCACAACACCTACGGCGCGTACGCCGCGGCCACCGTGCTCATGGGCCTGGCGATCGCGACCCTGCTGCTGATGACCTTGCTCGACCGCAAGAGGAGCACCCGATGATCACCGTGACGAACGCCCGCAAGAACTACGGCGACTTCGCCGCGCTCGACGACGTGAGCCTCGAGATCCCCTCGGGGTCCCTCACCGCGCTGCTCGGCCCCAGCGGGTCTGGCAAGTCGACGTTGCTGCGGGCCATCGCCGGCCTCGAGGGGCTGGACTCCGGCATCGTCACGATCCGCGGCGTGGACGTCACCCGCGAGCCGCCGCAGAAGCGCGGCATCGGCTTCGTCTTCCAGCACTACGCCGCCTTCAAGCACATGACGGTGCGCGACAACATCGCCTTCGGCCCGAGGATCCGCAAGCGGCCCAAGGCCGAGGTCGCCCGAAAGGTCGACGAGCTGCTCGAGATCGTCGGTCTCGAGGTGTTCCAGCACCGCTACCCCGCGCAGCTCTCGGGTGGGCAGCGGCAGCGGATGGCGCTCGCCCGGGCCCTCGCGGTCGACCCCCAGGTGCTGCTCCTCGACGAGCCCTTCGGTGCGCTCGACGCGAAGGTGCGCGCCGACCTGCGGCAGTGGCTGCGCCGCCTGCACGAGGAGGTGCACGTCACCACCGTTCTGGTCACCCACGACCAGGAGGAGGCCCTCGACGTCGCCGACCGCATCGCCGTGCTGAACAAGGGGCACATCGAGCAGGTCGGTGACCCCGTGGAGCTCTACGAGCACCCGGCCAACGACTTCGTCATGTCCTTCCTCGGGTCCGTAGCGCGGCTCGGTGGGCAGCTCGTTCGACCGCACGACATCGTGCTCGAGCGCGACCTGGTGGTCGCGCAGGCGATCGACGCCCGCACCCCCGGCTCGACCGGGGTCGTCGAGGCCGCCATCGAACGGGTGGTGCGGCTCGGCTTCGAGGTGCGCGTCGAGCTGCGGGCGGTCTCCGGAGACCGGTTCGCCGCCCAGGTGACCCGCGCCGAGGCAGACCGTCAGCACTTCGTGGCGGGGGAGACCCTGTACGCCACGGCAGCGCGGCTGGCCGAGCCGACCGTGTCGGCCGAGCCGGGCGATCCCGTCGAGCCGGTGGCCGTCGGGTAGCGCTCGGCGCGCGCTTACCGACAATGTGGTCGGCCACGGGCCGACTGCGAGAGGATGCGGGCGTGGACATCTCTGCGCGCACGGACTACGCCGTGCGGGCGATGCTGATCCTCGCCCGCGCCCAGCACGAGGACTCGGGCCCGGTGAGCGTCGACGCGCTGGCGCGAGCCCAGGACCTGCCCCGCAAGTTCCTCGAGGCGATCGTGGCCGACCTGCGCGCCGCCGACCTCGTGGTGAGCACCCGCGGGGCTCGGGGTGGGTACACCCTGGCACGGCCGGCATCCGGGGTCTCCCTCGGTGACGTCTTCCGCGCGGTCGACGGCCCGCTCGCCGAGGTGCGCGGGCTGCGACCGCACGAGACGAGCTACGAGGGCGTCGCCCAGCACCTGCCGACCGTGTGGGTGGCCGTGCGGGTCGCGCTGCGCGAGGTGCTCGACGACACCAGCCTGGCCGAGGTGCTCGCCGGCGACCTGCCCCCTTCGGTGCGCGCCAAGGCCGACGCGCCGGACGCCTGGCGCAACCGCTGACGCAGTCGTGCGGATGCCGGGCCCGGCCGCCGTGGTCGGGGCACCGGCCGTAGGTCTGGCACAATGGTCGGCTGTACCCGTCCGGTCGGAGCACCTCGTGCCCGCCGGACCGGACGCCTACACCGGAGCATCCGGCACCCCGAGCGAAAAGTGCTCGGTCTCGCCGTGCTCACCAGATGAAGTGGAGTGACCACCACCGTGGCCGTCAAGATCCGACTGAAGCGCATGGGCAAGATCCGTGCACCGTTCTACCGCGTCGTCGTCATGGACTCGCGCACCAAGCGCGATGGCCGGGCCATCGAGGAGATCGGCAAGTACCACCCCACCGAGGAGCCCTCGGTCATCCAGATCGACAGCGACCGTGCGCAGTACTGGCTCAGCAACGGCGCCCAGCCGACCGAGGCCGTCGCCGCGCTGCTGAAGATCACCGGTGACTGGCAGAAGTACAAGGGCGAGCCCGGCACCGAGGGCACCCTGCGGGTCAAGGCCCCCAAGACCTCCAAGAAGGACCTCTACGAGGCTGCCCTGGCCGCCGCCGGCAAGACCGGCGACGACGGCACCGGCGCCACCACGCCGAGGAAGCGCACCGCCAAGAAGGCCGAGCCGGCCGCCGAGGCGCCCGCTGCCGACGCCGTGGCCGAGACCCCGGCCGCCCCCGCCCCGGCCGAGGCCCCCGCGGCGCAGGCCTCCGACGGCGAGCAGGCCTGACCGTGCTCGAGGAGGCTCTCGAGCACCTCGTGACCAGCATCGTCGACCACAAGGACGAGGTGCAGGTGCGCCGCAAGGACCTGCGCCGCGGTGAGGTGCTCGAGGTGCGCGTGCACCCCGACGACCTCGGCCGCGTCATCGGTCGTTCCGGCCGCACCGCCAGCGCGCTGCGCACCGTGATGGGTGCGCTGTCCGGTGGTCGCCAGATCCGCATCGACATCGTCGACACCGACCGGGTCCGCTGACCCGAGTGGACTCGTGAGCCCGAGCACCGTCGTCGCCCGGATCGGCAAGCCGCACGGGCTGCTCGGTGAAGTGACCGTGCAGCTGCACACCGACGAGCCGGAGCGGCGGCTGGCCGTCGGCTCGGTCATCGACACCGAGGCCGCGCCGGGCACCGGCGTGCCGCGCGCGCTCACCGTGCGCTCCACCCGGGTGCACAACGGGGTCTGGCTCGTGGCGTTCGCGGAGATCCCCGACCGCACCGGTGCCGAGTCGCTGCGCGGCACCCGGCTGGTGGTCGATGCCGCCGACGTGCTGCCCGCCGACGACGAGGACGACGTCTTCACCGAGGAGCAGCTGCGCGGGCTGGCCGTCGTCGACCCGGCCGGCACCGTGCTCGGCGAGGTGGGTGGGCTGGAGCTCGGCGCCGCCCAGGACCGGCTCGTCATCCTGCTGCCCGACGGCCGCGAGGCGCAGGTGCCGTTCGTGACGGCGCTGGTGCCCGATGTCGACCTCGAGGGCGGCCGGGTCGTCGTCGACGCGCCACCCGGGCTGCTCGACCTGGGGCTCTGACCCCCCGTGCGCGTCGACGTCGTCACGATCTTCCCCGACTACCTCGCTCCGCTGGACCTGTCGCTGATCGGCAAGGCGCGGCGCGACGGCATCCTCGACGTGCGGGTGCACGACCTGCGCGACTTCGCCCACGACCGGCACCGCACCGTCGACGACAGCCCGTTCGGCGGGGGCGCCGGCATGGTGATGACACCGGGGCCGTGGGGGCAGGCGCTGGATGCCGTCGTGGCCTCGGGACCCACCGGGGAGGCCGCCGTGCCCCACCTCATCGTGCCCGGCCCGGGTGGGGTGCCGTTCAGCCAGGCGCTGGCGCGCTCGCTCGCCGACGAGCCGTGGCTGGCGTTCGCGTGCGGGCGCTACGAGGGCATCGACGAACGGGTCTACGAGCACGCCTCCGACCGGATGCCGGTGACGGTCGTCTCGCTCGGCGACTACGTGCTCAACGGCGGTGAGGTGGCGGTGCTGGCGATGGTCGAGGCGGTCGGCCGGCTGCTGCCCGGAGTGGTCGGCAACGCCGCGTCGCTCGTCGAGGAGTCGCACGAGGACGGCCTGCTCGAGTACCCCGTCTACACCCGCCCGGCCTCCTGGGACGATGCCGGCACGGTGCGCGAGGTGCCGCCCGTGCTGCTCTCGGGCGACCACGGCGCCATCGCCGCGTGGCGCCACCAGCAGCGGCTGGAGCGCACGGCATCCCGGCGCCCCGACCTGCTTCCGACCTCCGCCGCCGCCGGCGCGCTGGCCGACCTCGACGTGCGGGTCGCGCCCCCCGCCGATGCCGCCGAGCTGCTGGTGCTGCAGCGCGCGTGCTGGGTGCGCGAAGGGCTTGCGGCGCAGGGTCGTTGGGTCGTGCCGCCGCTGGTCGAGGAGCTCGACGACGTCGTCGCCGGGCTGGGGGAGTGGACCACGTACGCCGCGCGCGTCCGGTCCGCCGACGGCTCGCCCGGGCGGCTGGTCGGGTCGGTGCGCGGGCGGGTGCGGCCCGTCGACCCCACGCACTGGGAGGTGGGCCGGCTGATGGTGGCGCCCGACCTCCAGGGCCGCGGTCTGGGCCGCGAGCTGCTGGCGCTGGGGGAGTCGCCGGCGCCGTCGGCGGTGACCGCCTACTGGCTGACGACCGGCATCCTCGAGGAGGGCAACCAGCGGTTCTACAAGCGCGCCGGCTACCGGCTGGTACCGGGCGAGCCCAGCTACCCCGGGGCGGTCGACCTCACCAAGCGACGTCGCTGAGCGCCTCGTGCGCTTGACTGGGGCGATGCCGGCGGATGCGTGGAAGGTCGACTCGCTCGACCTGGAGGGGTACCTGAACCGCCTGGGCGTGCCGGCGCACGCGCCCAGCCCGGCGGCGCTCGCCGAGCTGCACGAGGCCCACGTGCGCACGTTCACGTTCGACAACATCGACGTGCTGCTCGGCCGGCACCCGGGCGTATCGCTCGACGCCGTCCAGGAGAAGTTCGTCGGCCGCGGCCGGGGCGGCTACTGCTTCGAGCACAGCACGATCTTCGCCGCGGCGCTGGAACGGCTCGGCTACCGGGTGCGGCGGCACCTGGGCCGGGTGGGCGACCCGCGCTCGGGCGCCCAGCAGGGGCGCACCCACATGGTGGTCGAGGTGGCGCTCGAGGGCCGGCGCCTGCTGTGCGACCCCGGGTTCGGGATGAGCGTGCTGCGCCCCATCCCGTTGGAGGACGGTGCGCACGACGAGCACCCAGCCGGGTGGCGCCACCGGGTGCGGCTCACCTCGGGCGGGTGGGCCCTGGACCGGTGGCGCGAGGGCGGCTGGGAGGTCGGGCACACCACCGACGAGCTGGAGGTGATGCCGGTCGACGTCGTCATCGGGCACCACTTCACCAGCACCTACCCGAGCTCGCACTTCACCACCGGCTTCGTGCTCGGCAAGCACCTCCCCGGCCGGCACGTCACGGTGACCCACGACTCGCTCACCGTCCGCACCCCGGGGCAGCCGACGGAGCACCGGCCCCTGCGGCCCGGCGAGGTGGCGGAGTGGCTCACCACGCTCGAGGTGGCCCTGAGCCCCGAGGAGCGGTCGCACCTGCTCGAGAGGGTGCACCAGCTCGCGACCTGATGCCATCAGGGCTGCAGCGACGCCTTGAGGTCGGCCGGAAGCAGCAGCGCCTCGCCGATCAGCCGCTCCGCGACCACGGCGGTGGTCGTCTGAGCCGCCATGATGCCCATCAGCACGAGCACCTGGGCGGCCGCGGCCTGTGCGGGCGAGCCCCCGCCGAGCAGCACCCCGATGAAGGCCCCCGGCAGCGTGACGACGCCGGCCGTGCGCACCTGGTCCAGGCCGGGGATGAGCGCCTCGGGCACCCGGCGGTGCACCACCTCGCCGACGGCCTGCGACCGGGTCAGGCCCAGCGAGAGGGCGGCCTCGTACTGGCCCTTCTCCTCGCGCAGCGCCGCGAACGCCCGGCGGCAGGTGAGCGTGTGCCCGTTCATCGTGTTGCCCGCGAGGATGCCGACCACGGGCACCAGCGCGATGCCGGTCAGGGGCACGGTGCGGGTCAGCAGGATGATGAGCACCACCGGGAGGAGCCCGGCGAGCATGGCCAGGGTCGCCCACGGCCAGGCCTTCGGCGCCTCGACGCGGCGCACCGTGGTGACCACGGCGACGACGAACATGAAGGTCAGGAGCAGCAGCGACAACGCGAGCGACTTGATGACGGCGGCGATGACCAGGGCGGCGATGCTCAGCTGCACGATGGCCCGGGCGGCGGCGAACAGCGTCGAGCCGGGCTGCGGCAGCCGCCCCACGAGGTACATCGTGACGGTGAGGGTGAGCAGCAGCACCACGGCGAGGGCGACGGGCAGGCCCGGGTCGATCGTCACGGGCACACCGTATGCCGTCCGGCGGCATCCGGTGATTTCGCCGGTCGACTCCACCTCTGGCAGACTGGGGAGCTGCGTCCCGTCGACTCGACGGCCCCCGCCACAGGGGGAGTGCCCCAAGGACTCGTCCCGACCGGCATGCGGCCCGACGGACGCAACCATCGAACTCCGCAACACCGAACACCCGCGGGTGACCTGTGGCAGGCCGCGAGAAAGCGACATCCGTCATGCAGCGTTTCGACGAGCTCGACCGCGCGTCGATCAAGACCGACATCCCGGCGTTCCGCGCCGGCGACAACGTCAAGGTCCACGTCAAGGTCGTCGAGGGCACCCGCTCGCGCATCCAGGTCTTCCAGGGCGTCGTCATCCGTCGCCACGGCGGCGGCGTCGGCGAGACCTTCACCGTCCGCAAGGTCTCCTTCGGCGTCGGTGTCGAGCGCACCTTCCCGCTCCACACGCCGATCATCGACCACATCGAGCTGGTCACCCGTGGTGACGTGCGCCGCGCGAAGCTCTACTACCTGCGCGACCTGCGCGGCAAGGCCGCCAAGATCAAGGAGAAGCGCGACACCCCGGTCGCGCGCTGAGACGGGGTGACGGCCCGTCCAGACGCCGACCCGGCACCCGCCACCTCCGTGGCCGAGGCCGGGTCGCGTCGTCCCCGGCTCGTGCTGCTCCTCGGGGCCGCGATCGTCGTCACCGCCCTGGTGCAGGCGTTCGTGCTCCAGTCGTTCTTCGTCCCAACCGCTGCCCTCGCCCCGACGCTCGAACCAGGAGACCGTGTGCTCGTGTGGAAGGTGAGTCCGGCCGCCGGCCCCGGTGACCTGGTCGTCGTCGACACCACGGCCACGGCCGCCGTCGACCGCTCCACCCCGGTCGCCGACGGGCTGGTGGGGCGCGTGCTGTCCTCCGTGGCCGACGCGCTCGGGGTCGACATCGGTGCGCAGAGCCAGGCCGCCGTGGTCGGCTCCTCCACCGCGGATGCCGTCACCCTCACCGAGCCCGTCGCGACCACCGTGCCGCGGGGCGCGCTCGTGGGCACGGTGGGGCTGCGGTTCTGGCCGCTGAGCAGGTTCGGCACGGTGTCCGCCGGCGCCGAGGCCGGCCGGTGAGCGCCCCCGAGACCGACCCGGTGGCCGGGGGACGCGACGACGAGGGCCCTGACGACGCGGGACGCGACGACGAGGCACGGCACCTCGCTCCCGAGGACCAGGAGCCGCAGGGTCCGCTGCGGATGGTGACGTCGGCGGTCCGCGAGGTCGTCGTCGTGGTCGCCATGGCGCTGGTGCTGTCCTTCATCGTCAAGACTTGGCTGCTACAGGCGTTCTTCATCCCCTCGGGGTCGATGGAGGACACCCTGCTCGTCGGTGACCGGGTCATCGTGTCGAAGCTGACGCCGGGCCCGATCGACCTCAAGCACGGCGACGTCGTCGTCTTCCAGGACCCCGGGGGCTGGCTCGAGGCGCTGCCGCCCGTGCAGCGCGCCGGGCTCACGGGGGCGATCCACGACGGCCTGGTCTTCGTCGGGCTGCTGCCGGCCGAGTCCGAGGACCACCTCATCAAGCGGGTCATCGGCCTGCCCGGCGACCACGTGGTGTGCTGCTCGGCCGACCGCAAGCTGATGATCAACGGCGTCGCGATCCGCGAGCCCTACCTCAAGCCCGGCGACGCGCCCAGCGAGATGAACTTCGACATCACCGTGCCGCCCGGGCACGTCTGGGTCATGGGCGACCACCGCTCCGACTCCGAGGACTCGCGCTTCCACGACCCCAGCGGCTCCGGCAAGGAGGGCTCGGTGCCGATCGACGACATCACCGGTCGGGCCGTGGCCATCGTCTGGCCGCTCGACCGCGCCGGTTGGCTGTCCGACCACGCGGAGACCTTCGCCGCCGTCCCCGAAGCGGCGGCCGGGCCGTGAGCCCTGCACCGGCGCGCCGGCCGAGCCTGCGGGTCGAGCGGGCCCTGCAGCGCGACGGCCACCGGGTGCTGGCGGGGATGGACGAGGTCGGCCGCGGCGCACTCGCCGGCCCCGTCACCGTCGGCGTCGTCGTCATCGACGAGACCTGCCGTTCGGCGCCCCAGGGTGTGAAGGACTCCAAGCTGCTCGCGCCGCACGCCCGCGAGCGGATGGTGCCGCGCATCGAGCGCTGGGCGCTGGCCCACGCCGTCGGGCACGCGAGCGCCGACGAGATCGACGCGATCGGCATCATCGCGGCCCTGCGCCTGGCCGGGTGCCGCGCGCTGGAGGCCGTGGCGGCGGCCGGCATCCGGCCCGACCTGGTCATCCTCGACGGCAACCACGACTGGCTCACCTCACCGCAGGACGTCGGCCTGCTCGCCTTCGCCCACGAGGACCGCGTCGAGACCCCGCCGGTAACCACGATGATCAAGGCCGACCTGAAGTGCTCGTCGGTCGCCGCCGCCAGCGTGCTCGCGAAGGTGCAGCGCGACCGGATCATGGTCGACCTCGGCGGCGACGACGCGTACGCCGGGTACGGCTGGGTCGAGAACAAGGGGTATGCCGCGCCGGAGCACATGGACGCGCTGCGGCGTCTGGGCCCCTGCGAGCTGCACCGCCGCTCGTGGCGGCTGCCGGGAACGATGGACGACAATGACGACGTGGCCGAGAGCCGGACGACCGACCTGACGCGAGTGGGAGAGCGATGAGCTCGGAGGACCTCGAGAAGTACGAGAGCGAGGCGGAGCTGGCGCTCTACCGCGAGTACCGCGACGTGGTGGGGCTGTTCAGCCACGTCGTCGAGACCGAGCGGCGGTTCTACCTGTGCAACAGCGTCGACGTCAAGGTGCGCTCCGACGGCGGGGAGGTGTTCTTCGACGTCACCATGCACGACGCCTGGGTGTGGGACATCTACCGCCCGGCCCGCTTCGCCAAGACGGTACGGGTCGTCACCTTCAAGGACGTCAACGTCGAGGAGCTGGCCAAGAGCGAGCTCGAGCTGCCCAAGGGCGAGTTCTGACCCGGATGCCGTGACGGGCGTCGGTCCGTGACCGGCCGAACGCTGCGGCGGAGCACGGATCGGCGTCCACAGCCGGGGCGCCAGCCGCGCGTCGTCCACAGGCTCCGGCGTGGGGCTCGCGCTCGGCGGGCCGGGGCGGTTGGCTCCGGTCATGACGAGCACCGACCCTCCCGAGAAGTCTCAGCCGGCCACCCGCGGCCGGGTGCCGCACCCGCCTCCTGCCCTGCGCCCGAGCGCTGCGCTCGGCCGCTACGGCGAGGCGCTCGCGGTTCGCTACCTGCGCGAGCAGGGGATGAAGGTTCTCGACCGCAACTGGCGGTGCGAGCACGGCGAGGTCGACGTCGTCGCGCTCGACGGCGACTGCCTGGTCATCTGCGAGGTCAAGACCCGCCGGTCCTCCGGGTTCGGCGAGCCGGTCGAGGCAGTCACCTTCGCCAAGGCCAAGCGGCTTCGTCGGCTGGCGGCGGCGTACCTCGCGGGCCACGGTGAGGGTGCCCGGGTGGCGCAGGTCCGCGTCGACGTGGTGGGCATCCTGTGCCCGCCCGGTCGGCCGGCGGTGCTGCGGCACGTGGTCGGGGTCGGGTCGTGAGCCAAGGGCTCGGGCGCACCCGCTCGGTGGCGCTGTCGGGTCTCGACGGCACGGTGGTCGACGTAGAGGCCCACATCTCGCAGGGCCTCCCGCACTTCTCCGTCGGCGGCATGCCGGACGCCGCGTGCGCCCAGTCGCCCGACCGGGTGCGGTCCGCGGCGGCGAACAGCGGCTTCGCCGTCTCTCCGAACCGGGTCACCGTGAACCTCTCGCCCGCGTCCATCCCGAAGCGAGGCGCGTGCTTCGACCTGGCCATCGCGGTCGCGGTGCTGTCCGCGGGCGGCGCGATCAAGGGTGGCCTCGCCGCCGACGTCGTCCACCTGGGCGAGCTGGCCCTCGACGGGCGGGTCCGGGGGGTGCACGGGGTGCTACCCGCCGTGCTGGCCGCGGTGCGGTCCGGGGCCCGGCACGTGGTCGTGCCGGTCGAGAACGCCGGCGAGGCGCAGCTCGTCGCCGGGGTGGCGGTGCACGGGGCCGGCAGCCTGCGCGATGTCGTCGACTGGTACCGGGCGGCCGAGCACGGCACGCCCCTGCCACCGGCGGCGGCACCGGTCCCCGGGGTGCTCGAGACGCGGCCGGGCCCCGACCTCGCCGACGTCGTCGGGCAGCCCGAGGCGCGGCTCGCCCTCGAGCTGGCGGCCACGGGTGGCCACCACCTCCTGATGTCGGGCCCGCCAGGGGTCGGCAAGACGATGCTCGCGGAGCGGCTCGTCACGGTGCTGCCTCCGCTCAGCCGCGAGCAGGCCCTCGAGACCCATGCGATCCGCTCGCTCACCGGTCAGGTCGGGGAGGTCGTCGAGCTCGACCGCACCCCGCCGTTCGTGGCACCGCACCACAGCGCGTCGATGGCGGCGGTGACCGGCGGTGGGTCAGGGGTGGCGCTGCCCGGGGCCATCTCCCGCGCTCATCACGGGGTGCTCTTCCTGGACGAGGCACCGGAGTTCAAGGGCTCGGTGCTGCAGACCCTGCGCCAGCCGCTCGAGTCGGGCGAGGTGGTCATCGCGCGCGCCCGCCAGGTGGTGCGGTACCCGGCGCGGTTCCTGCTCGTGCTGGCTGCCAACCCGTGCCCGTGCGGCCGGTCGTACGGCAAGGGGCTCGACTGCTCCTGCAAGCCGATGGAGATCCGGGCGTATGCCGGACGGCTCTCCGGCCCGCTGCTCGACCGGGTCGACCTGCAGGTGCACGTGCCGCCGGTGCATCGGGCAGCCTTCGGTGACGCCACCGGGGAGTCGAGCGCCACGGTCGCCGCCCGGGTCGCGGCGGCCCGGGAGGCGCAGCGGGCCCGGTGGGCCGAGCACGGGTGGCCCACCAACGGGCTGGTGCCCGGGCACGTGCTGCGGCGGGCACCGTTCCGGCTTCCGCTGTCGACCACGGCGGTGCTCGACCGAAGCCTCGAGCAGGGTCGGCTGACCCTGCGCGGCTACGACCGGGTGCTGCGGGTCGCGTGGTCGGCGGCCGACCTGGCCGGGCTCGAGGTGCCCGGCCGCGACGAGGTGTCCACCGGGCTGGCGCTGCGCAGCGGCGAGCTGGTGGCGGCATGAGCGACATGGGTGGTTTCGGGGCTGCGAGGCGGTCGACCAGCAGGCTCGAGCTCGACGAGCGGTGGGCGCGGGTCGCCTGGGCGTTCATCACCGAGCCCTGCGACGCGGATGCGACCCGGCTGCTGGCGCAGGGCGGGGCGGTCGAGGCGCTGGTGCGGCTGCGCGCCGGTCAGCACCGCTCCCGCAACGGGTGGGAGGTCCGGCTGCCCGAGCTCGACCTCGACGCGATGGCCCGCGCGGCCCGGCACTCGCAAGTGCGCGTCATCGTGCCGGGCGACGCCGAGTGGCCGGTCGGCCTCGACCGGCTGCGCCAGCCTCCCTACTGCCTGTTCGTGCGCGGGCACCCCGACCTCGGTGAGCTCGTCGAGCGCAGTGTCGCCGTCGTCGGGTCACGGGCGGCCACCGAGTACGGCCTGCGGGTCGCGGCCGACATCGCCGACGGCCTTGCTGCCCGCGGGTTCACCGTGGTGAGCGGTGCTGCCTACGGCATCGACTCGGCGGCCCACCGGGCGGCCCTGGCCGCCGACGGGCCCACCGTCGCGGTGCTGGCGTGTGGTGCCGACCGGGCCTATCCCACCGCACATCGCGCGATGCTCGAGCAGATCGTGGCCACCGGAGGGGCGGTGGTCAGCGAGGTGCCCGTGGGCTGCGCTCCCTACCGCTCGCGGTTCCTGGCCCGCAACCGGATCATCGCCACGCTGGCGCGGGCCACCCTCGTGGTCGAGGCGAACCTGCGCTCCGGGTCGCTCACCACGGCCAAGGCGGCCAGTGAGCACCACCTGCCGGTCGGTGCCGTGCCCGGCCCCGTCACGAGCATGACGTCGGCCGGGTGCCACGCCCTGCTGCGGCAGACCGACGCCGTACTCGTCACCGACGCCGCGGAGGCCGCCGAGCTGGCTGCTCGGATCGGCGACGACCTGTTGCCCGACCACGTCCCGTCCGGTCCGTGCGCGCCGGGTGATGACCTCGACCCGGAGTCGTACCAGGTGTGGTCGGCGGTTCCCCTGCGCGGCGGCGCGCCGCTCGACCGCCTGGCCTCCGCCTGCGGGGTGGAGCCACGCCGGCTGGTCGGCATCCTGGCGGTGCTCGAGGCCGAGGGGCTGGTGACGAAACAGGCGGGGAGGTGGCGCAAGACCCGGTCGAGCACGGTTGAGCCGACCGAGTGAGCTGGGCGCCTCGTGCGATGGCATCGGGCGTGTCGTCGTGCACTGGCGACGGGTGGTGACACCGTGGGCCCATGATGACCGGCGGCCCTTCCGACGTGCTGCCCGCCTTCGAGCGCCACCTGCGTTCCGAACGGGGCAGGTCGCCCCACACCGTGCGCGCCTACCTGCGCGACGTGAGTGTGTTCCTCGACCAGGTCGGGGCGGACGACGACGAAGGCCTGCGCTCGGTCACCCTCGCCGACCTTCGGGCGTGGCTGGGCGTGCTGTCGCGCCGCGGAGCCGCGCGGGCGACGATCGCACGCACGTCGGCGTCGCTGCGCACCTTCTTCGGCTGGCTGGAGCGCACCGGTCGGATCCCCACCGACCCCTCGTTGCGGCTCAGCGCGCCCAGCCGCCACCGCACGTTGCCGCCCGTGCTCGCCCAGCGCTCCGCCGCCGCCCTGCTCGACGTGGCGGCGCTGGCCGCGGACGACGACGACCCCGTGCACCTGCGCGACCGTGCCGCTCTGGAGCTGCTGTACGCCACGGGTGTGCGGGTCGGCGAGCTCGTCGGCCTCGACGTCGACGACGTCGACCTTTCCGCGAACGTGCTGCGGGTGGTCGGCAAGGGCGACAAGGAGCGCCGGGTACCGTTCGGGATGCCGGCCCGGGGTGCGGTCATCGCCTGGCTCGACGACGGGCGACCCAGGTTGGTCTCGGCCGGCAGCGGACCGGCCCTGCTGCTCGGCCGGCGCGGGCGCCGGGCCGACCAGCGCCAGATCCGCGCCGTCGTGCATGCGCTGCTCCAGCACGTCGCTGACGCCCCGGACCTCGGGCCGCACGGCCTGCGGCACAGCGCTGCCACGCACCTGCTCGAGGGGGGCGCCGACCTGCGGATGGTGCAGGAGCTCCTCGGCCACGCCTCCCTGGCGACCACGCAGATCTACACCCACGTCTCCGTCGACCGGCTCAAACAGTCCTTCGCGCAGGCGCACCCCCGGGCCTGATCTGGTTCCGCTCCTCCGGTTGCGGCGGAGTCCGGGCGGCCGCGGCGGCACCCCGTGCGAAGAGGTCGGCGGCGTCACGGCCCGGGTGAGGCGATGTCACTTCCCGAGGGGGAGCAGGGCCACCCGTCCGCCGGCCAACAGGGGGTAGGGGTCGAGGTAGGCGGCGCCCCGGCGTGCGCCCAGGTGCAGGCAGGTGCGGGCGCCGCAGTGCGCCGCACCGTCTCGCACGTGCAGCACCCCGATCACCTGCCCGCGCATGACGACCGCACCGACCGGCGCGGTCGCGTCGACCGGTTCGTAGGTGCTGCTCAGCCGGCCCCGGTGCGCCACCGTGACGGTGCCCCGCCCGGCAACGCGCCCCGCGTGGGTCACCACCCCGTCCTCGACGGCGAGCACCGGTGTGCCGTCGGCCACCGCGAGATCCAGCCCACGGTGCCCCGCGCCGTAGGCGCTCACCGGTGCCCGGAACGGACGCAGCACGGGTGGCCTCGGCAGCACCGGCCACCGCCACCGTGCCCGGTCGCCGATGGCTGAGTTCGTGGGCCCACCTGCATCACGGGCGGGGTCCGTCCCTGAACCACCGGCACCACTGGCACGAAAGCTTTGGGCACCGGGGCCCTCACGGACTGCGGCACCGGTGCGAGCGGGAGCGTGCACGGTCGTGTCGACGCCGGCAACCCCGCCCGCGGCATCGGAGCCAGCGGGCCGGGTCGCGGCAGGGGTCGACGCGGGGCCGGCCGAGGCGCCGGCGCCGGCGGCGTCCGCCGCGGCCGCGGAAGGGAGGACGGCGCGTCCGGACGGCGTCACCGAGGTGACCAGCAGGACGGCCGCCGAGGCGATGACCAGCGGGGAGAGTGAGATCTGGACCATGTGCCCAGCGTCGCCGCGGCCGCACCTCGGCAACACCGCCGAGCCGAACCTGTGGACGAGGCACCGCGCGGCACGACCCTGTGGACAAATGCCCCGGCCCCTCAGACCCGCAGGGCCGCCAGGCGGCGGCAGGCCTCGTCGAGCACGTCGTCGCGCTTGCAGAACGCGAACCGCACGAGCGTGCGCGCGGCATCCGCATCGTCGTGGAACACCGACACCGGCACCCCGACCACCCCCGCCCGGGCGGGCAGCTCGAGGCAGAAGGCGAGCGCGTCGACGGCTCCCAGCGGTGCGGCATCCGCGATCACGAAGTAGGTGCCACGCGGCACCGACACCGACATGCCAGCGCGCCCCAGCCCCTCCACGAGTCGGTCCCGCTTGGCCTCGAGCGACGACGCCAACCCGGCGTACACGGCATCCGGCAGCGCGAGCCCGGCGGCCACGGCCGGCTGGAACGGCCCCGACCCGACATACGTGAGGAACTGCTTCACCGCCCGTACGGCCGCCACAGCCTCGGCCGGCCCAGACACCCACCCGACCTTCCACCCGGTTGTGGAGAAGGTCTTGCCCGCCGAGGAGATCGTCAAGGTCCGAGAGCGCATCCCGGGCAGGGTCGACACCGGCACGTGCTCGGCCCCCTCGAAGACCAGGTGCTCGTACACCTCGTCGGTGACCACCCACGCGTCGTACTCACGCGCCAGCTCACACACCAGCTCGAGCTCGGCCCGGGTGAACACCTTGCCGGTCGGGTTGTGCGGAGTGTTGAGCAGCACCATGCGGGTGCGCGACGAGAAGGCCGCCCGCAGCGACGCCTCGTCGACCGCGAAGTCCGGGAAGCGCAGCACCGACGTGCGCCGCACCCCACCGGCCAGCGCGATCGTCGCGGCGTACGAGTCGTAGTACGGCTCGAAGGTCACCACCTCGTCACCCGGCTGCACCAGGGCCAGCACGGTCGCCGCGATGGCCTCGGTGGCGCCCACGGTCACCAGCACCTCGGTGCGCGGGTCGACCTCGATGCCGTAGAACCGCTTCTGGTGCACCGCGATCGCGTCGAGCAGCTCGGGCACACCGGCCCCCGGCGGGTACTGGTTGCGCCCGCCCCGGATCGCCGCCACCGCGGCCTCGAGCACCTCCGGCGGCCCGTCGGTGTCGGGGAACCCCTGGCCGAGGTTGATCGCGTCGTGCTCGGCGGCCAGCGCCGACATCGTCGCGAAGATCGTCGTCCCGAACGGCGCCAGGGCGGGGTGGCCCAGCGATCGGCCGGCGGGGGCGGGGGAGGAGGTCATGCCCGCAGGCTATTGCCGTCGCACCCCCACGAGCCCGGATGCCGTGCCCCGGCTACCCCGTCGGCTCACCGACGTGCGCGATGGCGGCGAGCTGCCGCCAGACGGCCGCCAGGGTGAGCCCGGACCCGAAGAACGCGAACCAGAACGGCGCGGTGAGCCCCCACTGGTCGGCGATCACCCCACCGAGGGCCTGCCCGACGACGAGCCCGAGGAACAGTCCCACCACGTAGACCGACCCCACCCGCCCCTGGAACTCCATCGGCACGGCCCGCATCCGCACCGTCTGCGACACCGTCCCCCAGACGAAGGCGTAGGCCCCGAAGACGACCATGATCGCGAACGCCACCCACTCGGTCCTGGTCAGCGCCAGGGCGAGGTGGGTCAGCACCTCGAGCAGCAGGCAGGCCCGCATCACCATGGCCAGTGGCACGCGCCGCTCGATGACGTCGTACGAGCTGGTGCTGACCAGCCCGCCGACGGCCACCGCCGTGGTGAGCAGCCCGTAGCCGACCGGCCCCATCCCCAGCACGTCCTGCGACCAGAGCACCAGCACCGACCAGGCGGCGCCCCACGTCACGTTGAACGCCAGGATGACCAGTGCCAGCGTGCGCACCGGTGGGTTGCGCCGGATCCAACGCAGCCCGTCGGCGATGTCGCGGCGCACGTGGGTGCCCTCGAGGTCGCGTGGCGCCCCCGGTGGGGTGGCGATGCGCGCCACGAGCAGCGCCCCGAGCGCCACGCAGAGCACCTGCACCGTGAACGGCCACACCGTGCCCACCGCGAAGAGGAACGCGCCCACCGGCGGCCCGACGAGCTGGTTGGTGGTGAGGAACCCCGCCTGCAGCCGGGCGTTGCCGATGCCGAGGTCGGCCCGGGGCACCAGCATCGGCAGCAGGGTGCCGCTGGCACTGTCGGCGAAGACCTCGGCCACCCCGAAGAGGAACGTCGTCACGAGCACGACGCTCACGTTCACCCGTCCGGTAACGATCGTGACGCAGAGCAGGGCCACCACCAGGGCCCGCAGCAGGTCCGCGACGACGACGAGCAGGCGCCGGTCGACCCGGTCGGCGATCGCGCCGGCCCACAGCCCGAACAGCAGCCAGGGCAGCCGCTGCAGCAGGGCCGCCATCGCGACCAGGACGGGGTTGCGGGTCTGCGACGCGACCAGCAGGGGGCCGGCGGCGAGCCCGATGCCGTCGCCCAGGTTCGAGGTCCACGACGACGCCAGCAGCCACCGGAACCCCACCCCCATCCGGGGCGGTGCGACGACGTCGAGGATGCGGCCCACGAGGTCGAGAACCTACCCCGTGGATGCCGGGTGGTCGCCTCGGTCTCCCACCCCGCCACCTGCCCGTTGGTGAGGGGCCGGCGGGAGGCGGCCACCCGGCATCCGGGCGGAGTTTCGTGGATTAGGTGCCCGGGGCCGCTCCTCCGTAGAATGGACCCACGACCGGTCTCAGGGCCGGTCGAATTCGCGTGTCCTTCTCTGCGACCCCCTCGGGGCGGCGCAGGGCACACCACGGCAGTGGCGGATCGCCTCCTCGGGAGCGTCCGTCCGGGGTGTGGCCGGGCACCAGGCAGGTGGATGACGACCCTCCAGGAGGAGGGGAGCGCCACCGACGGAACTGACAACCACAGAGCAAGGAGAACGACGATGGCCGTCGTCACCATGCGCCAGCTCCTCGAGAGCGGCGTCCACTTCGGGCACCAGACCCGTCGCTGGAACCCCAAGATGAAGCGCTTCATCATGACCGAGCGCAACGGCATCTACATCATCGACCTGCAGCAGTCGGTGACCTACATCAACAACGCGTACGAGTTCGTCAAGGAGACCGTCGCCCACGGCGGCACCATCCTGTTCGTCGGCACCAAGCGCCAGGCCCAGGAGCCGATCGCCGAGCAGGCGACCCGCGTCGGCATGCCGTACGTCAACCACCGCTGGCTCGGTGGCATGCTCACCAACTTCCAGACGATCTCCAAGCGGCTCACCCGCCTCAAGGAGCTCGAGGAGCTCGACTTCGACGACGTGGCCGGCTCCGGCTTCACGAAGAAGGAGCTGCTCATCTTCAAGCGCGAGAAGGACAAGCTCGAGCGCACCCTGGGCGGCATCCGCACCATGGGCCGCGTCCCCTCGGCCGTCTGGATCGTCGACACCAAGAAGGAGCACCTCGCGGTCGACGAGGCCCGCAAGCTCGGGCTGCCCGTCATCGCGATCCTCGACACCAACTGCGACCCCGACGAGGTCGACTACAAGATCCCGGGCAACGACGACGCGATCCGCTCGGTCACCCTGCTCACCCGCGTCATCGCGGATGCCGTCGCCGAGGGCCTGATCGCCCGCGCCGGTGGCCCCGCGGCCGGTGACGACGTCGCCGCCGACGAGCCGCTGGCCGACTGGGAGCGCGAGCTGCTCGGTGGCGACGCCGCCCAGACCGCGCAGGCCGTGGCCCCGGAGGCCGGCGAGACCGCCGCTGCCCCCGCGGTCGAGGCTGCCGAGGCCGTCGAGGTCGAGGTCGTCGAGACCCCGGCCCCCGAGGTCGCCGAGGCCATCGCCGAGGACGCCCCCGTCGCCGAGGCCGCGCCGGCCCCGGTCGAGGAGGCCCCCGCTGCGGAGGTCGCCGAGGTCACCGAGACTGCGGAGGTCGCCGCCGAGGAGACCCTCGAGACCCCCGTCGCCGAGGTGCTCGACACCCCGGTCGTCGAGGCCGTCCGAGGCCGAGCAGGCCGCCCCGGTGCAGGCTGCTCCCGAGCAGGCCTGACCGCACCGCGTCACATCCGAACCGAGCACGAAAGAGCGATAACACCTCATGGCGAACTACACCGCCGCTGACATCAAGGCGCTCCGCGAGAAGACCGCCGCCGGCATGATGGACGTCAAGCGCGCCCTCGACGAGGCCGACGGCGACATGACCGCGGCCGAGGAGATCCTGCGCGTCAAGGGTCTCAAGGGCGTGACCAAGCGCGAGGGCCGCACGGCCTCCAACGGCTTGGTCACCGCCCAGGCCGGCGCCGGCGAGGGCACCCTCGTCGAGGTCCTGTGCGAGACCGACTTCGTCGCCAAGGGTGAGCGCTTCGGCGCCCTGGCCGACCAGGTCCTCACCCAGGCGGTCGCCACAAAGTCGGCCGACGCCGAGGCGCTGCTCGCGTCGACGCTCGCCGACGGCAAGTCCGTCAAGGAGCTGCTCGACGAGGCCAACGCCACCATCGGCGAGAAGATCGAGGTCAAGCACGTGGCCCGCCTCGAGGGCGAGCACGTCGTGTCGTACCTGCACAAGACCAGCCCCGACCTGCCCCCGCAGATCGGCGTGCTGGTGGCGACCGCCGGCGGCGACGAGCAGACGGCCAAGGACGTCGCGATGCACATCGCCGCGTTCAGCCCGAGCGTGCTCTCCCGCGAGGAGGTCGACGCCGAGACGGTCGAGAACGAGCGTCGCGTCGCCGAGGCCACCGCCAAGGAGGAGGGCAAGCCCGAGGCTGCCCTCCCGCGCATCGTCGAGGGCCGGGTCAACGGCTACTTCAAGGAGAACGTCCTGCTCGAGCAGCCGTTCGCCAAGGAGCCGAAGAAGACCGTCTCCAAGGTGCTGCAGGAGGCCGGCGCCGAGGCCAAGGGCTTCGTGCGCTTCCGCGTCGGGAGCTGACCACCCGCCGCACCACGCACCACCCGGATGCCGTCCGCTCACCCGAGCGGGCGGCATCCGGTGCGTCTGCACCCGACTCGGGGCTGCTTGGCGTTCTCCTCAGCACCGGAAGCGGCTCCCATGAGAAGGCGGCTGCGATGAGACGGGGGCCCGGTGAGACAGCGGCCTAGAGGAGCAGTCGGCTCAGGATTTGCTCGAGGTGCTGGGTGCCACGAACGCGATTCAGCCGCAACCTGGCTCGAGACAGTTCGCGCCGTCGAGCCCGGTCGGGGTCACGGTGCGCTGGCACCCGGTGGGGGTGTGAGCGGGGCGGCGTCGCAGCGTTCGACCTCGCAGGGGCGGTCGGAGCGTTCGACCTCGCAGGGGCGCGCCCCGTGGTGGCCGCCGATGAAGGTGCGGACTCCGGGTTCGGCTGCGGCAGTGGGTTCGGCTGCGGCACCGGGTTCGGCTGCGGCGGCGTGGCGCCCCACCCGAGCAGCGGGGGCGGGCGCGACACGTACGAGTGCCCGAGCGGTGTCGTGAGCCGGATCTCGTGCTCGTTCGGAGCAGCAGCCGCCCAGCCACGTGCTTCCTTGCCGTAGTTGCAGCGGGCGCACCTGCCGCCACCCTGCGCGAAGCTGGTGGCGCCCTGGTCACGGGCGGGGACGGTGTGGTCGGCGTGCGCGATCGGTGCCTCGCACCACGGGGTGCGGCAGACGTCGTCGCGCAGCACCAGCATTCGGCGGAGCAGCCCAGTGAAGTGGCGTCGACGCGAGTCCATTGCCACCAGGTCGCGCCCGTCGGGGCTGGTGTAGAGCCGGCGCAACCACACCAACGCCGCGCGGTCCGCCCGGGAGTCATCCTTGCCCGCACCGTTGCCGCCGGCCGTGCCGCCGGCCGCGCCGTGCTCGTTGCCGCCGGCCGTGCCGCCACCGTTGCCGCCGCGAGCCGTGCCGCCGGCCGTGCCGTGCTCGTTGCCGCCGGCCGTGCCGCCACCGTTGCCGCCGCGAGCCGTGCTGCTACCGTTGCCGCCGCTGCTGTCGGCCGTGCCGCCATCGTTCCCGGCGCCGGAGCCCTCACCGCGGCCAGTGCTGCCGGTGCTGCCGGTACTGCCGCTCGGTGGTTGGCCCCGCACCCATGCGCGAGCGACCGGAGCCGGGATCGACCCGTGGCCGGGTACCCGGGCGGGCTCCATCACCGACCGGTCGGGGTCTCCGGTGCCCAGCAGCGAGCGGTCGGTCATGACGAGGTGGACCTCGACCGGTTGCACCTGCCCCGCGGCGCGGCCGGACAACAGCTGCAACGCCGTGTCGGCCTCGACGGCACCGATCCCACGGCCTGCAGGGTCCTCCTCGGGGCACTGGCCGGACACCACCGACCGACCCCGAGCGCGCAGGGCCGCCGCGGCACCGACCACCTCGACCATCGGCCCGAGGACGGTGAGGTACGCCATGCCGTCGGGGGCCGGGCGGGTCGTGACGCGCCGGGACCGCACGGCATCCTGCATCCGCTTCAGCACCGCCGCGACGTCGAGCTCCTGCGCGACCCGCCGGGCAGCGCGCTCTGCTCCACGCACGCCCAGCCGCCCGAGCAGGGGGCCGACCCGTCGGTCGACCTCGGCCCGGTGCTCGAGGGTCAGGACGCTCGTCGCCTGGACCATGACCTCGGCGTGCCGCTCGGAGCACAGCCCCGCGTCGAGCGCCTGCATCGTCAACGGCATCTCGTCGACGAGGGCGTGAGCCACGCCGACGAACCGGTCAGCGACAGTCGGGGACTGGCGACGCGCGAGGGCGACCTCCGAGCCGACCGAGCGCACGGCATCCTGCGGGTGAGCCACCTCACGCGACTGGCGCAGCGCATGGGTCGCCCGCGCCTGGGTTGCCGCCGCGGTGTGCTTGACGCGCTCGAGGTCGGCCACGAGGTCGAGCCGCTCACGGTCGCTCAACCGGCCGACATCCATCGCCGAGATCCACTCCCGCACGTCAGCGACCGACACAGGCTGCGCACTCGGTGCGGCGCTCAGGTCGATCGGTGCGGTTCCTCCTGCCATGGAATAATCGTACAGATGTCCACTGACAGCAAACCGGCGCCTCACCTGCCCCTGTGGACGAAAGCCGGTGAGACAGGTGCTTGTGGACAATCGCGCACCGCCCCGCGGGGCAGAGTGGCTCGCGCGGCCCCATGAAGCGTCAGACCACTCACCCGTCCAGGACGCCGCGGCCGGTGACCGGCGGCCGGTCGCTCCACGGGAAGGTGATCCAACGGTCGGTGTCGCGCCACACGTAATCGGGCCGCACGACCGAGCGCGGCTTGGCGTAGATCGTCGCCGTGCGCACCGTGCCGACCTTGCCGGCGCAGAAGTCGTGCACCGAGGCCAGCGTCAGGCCGGTGTCGGCGACGTCGTCGGCCACCAGCACCAGCGCGTCGTGCAGGTCGACGAAGTCGGGGGCGGGCGGCAGGATGCGCGGCACCTCGAGGCGCTGGTCGACGCCGGTGTAGAACTCGACGTTCATCGTGTACGTGTTCTTGACCCCGAGCGCGTAGCCCAGGGCGCCCCCGATCAGCAGGCCGCCGCGAGCGATCGACAGGATCATGTCGGGCACACCGTCGGCGGCCACCCGCTCCGCGAGGTCCCACACAGCCCGGTCGAAGTCGGCCCAGCCGAGGACCTCGCGCTCCTGTTCCATAGCGGTCATCGTCGCACCCAGCCAGGCTTGGTCCGACCCGCCCCACGCACCCGGCGCGGCCGGCATCCGGATGACGCAGCAGTTCGGCCCGCGCGCCCGCCTGTGAAAGGATCGGGCGACCGCTGCGCACCACCGCCGAGGAGGCCCCGTGACCACGCACGCCCTGCCCGAGGCGGCACCGACCGCCGAGCCCCGTCCCTCGGCCCGGCGCGTACTGCTCAAGCTCTCCGGTGAGGTATTCGGCGGCGGCAAGGTGGGTGTCGACCCCGACGTCGTGCGCGACATCGCCCGCCAGATCGCCGCGGCCGTGCGCGAGGGCATCGAGGTGGCGGTCGTCGTGGGCGGCGGCAACTTCTTCCGCGGCGCCGAGCTGCAGCAGAAGGGCATGGACCGCTCGCGGGCCGACTACATCGGCATGCTCGGCACGGTCATGAACTGCCTGGCGCTGCAGGACTTCCTCGAGAAGGAGGGCATCGACACCCGGGTGCAGAGCGCCATCACGATGGGTCAGGTGGCCGAGCCGTACATCCCGCGGCGCGCCATCCGGCACCTCGAGAAGGGCCGGGTCGTCATCTTCGGCGCCGGCGCCGGGATGCCGTACTTCTCCACCGACACGGTCAGCGCCCAGCGCGCGCTGGAGTGCAAGTGCGACGTGGTGCTGATGAGCAAGAACGGCGTCGACGGGGTGTACGACTCCGACCCGCGCACCAACCCCGAGGCCCGCAAGCTCGAGCGGGTCAGCTTCGAGGACGCCCTGCGCAGCGGCCTGCGGGTCGTCGACGCGGCGGCCTTCAGCCTGTGCATGGACAACCACCTGCCGATGGTGGTCTTCGGCATGGAAGGCGACGGCAACATCACCCGGGCGCTGCTCGGGGAGCGCATCGGCACGCTGGTCTCCGCCGGCTGAGGCCCGCGCACCCGGCACGCCGCGCCGCGCCGTTTGACACACTGGACCCGACCGCCCCGCCCGCCGCGTGGCAGATGTGAAGGAGAGCCACCCCGATGATCGACGAGACCCTGTTCGACGCCGAGGAGAAGATGGAGAAGGCCGTCGAGGTCGCCAAGGAGGGCTTCGCCGGCATCCGCACCGGGCGGGCCCACCCGGGGATGTTCCAGAAGATCCTCGTCGACTACTACGGCGCGCCCACCCCGCTGCAGCAGCTCGCGTCGTTCCAGAACCCCGAGGCGCGCACGATCATCATCAGCCCGTTCGACAAGTCCTCGATGCACGCCATCGAGAAGGCCATCCAGCAGGCCGACCTCGGCATCAACCCGAGCAACGACGGGTCGATCATCCGCTGCGTGATGCCGGTGCTCACCGAGGAGCGGCGCCGCGAGTACGTGAAGATGGCGCACACCCAGGCCGAGGACGCCAAGATCTCGGTGCGCAACATCCGCCGCCACGCCAAGACCACGCTCGAGAAGCTGGTCAAGGATGGCGACGTCGGCGAGGACGATGGCTCGCGCGCCGAGAAGGAGCTCGAGACGGTCACCAAGAAGCACGTCGACCTGATCGACGACCTGCTCAAGCACAAGGAGGCCGAGCTCCTCGACGTCTGAGCCGTTCAACTGCTGAGCCCCTCGACGCCTGAGCGCCTTAACGACCATGACCGACGCCCCAGCCGACACCGCCGACGGCCTGCCCGGCACCCCCGACCCGCTCGAGGATGCCGTGGCCGCCGTCGCGCCCGAACCGGCACCTCCCAAGGCCGGTCGCGACCTGCGAGCGGCGGTGGGCGTCGGGCTGCTCCTGGCCGGTCTGGTCGTCGGCACGCTGATCATCAGCCCGGCGGCGTTCCTCGTGGTCATCGTCGTCGCGGTGTCGTACGGCGCCTGGGAGCTGCGTCGCGCCATCGCGACCCGCGGCATGGTGGTGCCGCTGGTGCCGCTGCTGCTCGGCGCAGTCGGCATGCTGGTCTCGGCGTACCTGCGCGGGGCCGAGGCGCTGGTCGTCACCTTCGGCCTGACCATCGTGGGGCTGCTCGTCTGGCGGGTGGCCGACGGGCTGGCCGGGGCCGCACGCGACCTGAGCGCCTCGGCCCTCATCGCGTTCTACCCGGTCTTCCTCGGCGGTTTCGCGTCGATGATGCTCTCGGCGCCCGACGACGGCCGGCAGCGCATCGTCGTGTTCATCCTGGTCACCGTGTTCTCCGACATCGGCGGGTATGCCGTGGGGGTCATGTTCGGCCGGCACCCGATGGCGCCGTCGCTGAGCCCGAAGAAGTCGTGGGAGGGCTTCGCGGGCTCGGTCGGCACCTGTGCCGCCGTGGGCGCCATCTCGCTGCCGCTCGTGCTGGGTGGCCAGTGGTGGCAGGGTGCCCTGCTGGGGGTCGCCACGGCGGCCGGCGCGACCCTGGGCGACCTCATCGAGTCCAGCATCAAGCGCGACCTCGGCATCAAGGACATGGGGGCGCTGCTGCCCGGGCATGGCGGCCTGATGGACCGCCTCGACTCGCTCGTCATCGTCGCCCCCGTCGCCTGGGCGCTGCTGATGTGGTTCGTGCCGCTGTCGTGATCTCGTGTCAGCCGGCCTGGCGGCGCAGGCCGAGCACCTGCTCCAGCAGCTCGGTCGGCTGCACCCGCAGCGTGCCGTTCTCCGCCTCCCGGGTCAGGCAGGTGACCTGCCCGTCGACCCAGTGGTAGGTGTGCCTCGACACCGGGCTGGCGGCCTCGTCGTGCAGCCGCTGGGCGTGGGCGGGCACCAGCTCGAGCGCGTCGTGCACGTCAACCGCGGATGCGCACCCCTGGAGGACCACCGCGTGCCGGTGGGGCACGGCGAAGACGAAACCGTGGCGGCCGTCGACGCCGGGCAGCCAGCGCTTGGCGGCGTCGTCGAGGCAGCGCGCGAAGCTGGCGGTGTAGGGAGAGTCGCCCAGCACGGCGTACACGCCGGCGCCGCCCTCGCGGACCTGCTGCACGTCGACCTCGGTCGAGCCGAGCAGCCGCACCAGGTTGGCGCGGCCGGTGCCCAGCAGGCTGGGCACGCACCGCCCCGTCGCCTCGATGCGAGAGTCGGCCAGCGTGACGACGGTCGTGGGCAGGTCGAGGCTGAGCACCTCGCAGATGTGCGGGGCAAAGGGTGCCGCGTAGGTGAACCCCAGCCCGGTCGACCGCAGCTGCTCGGCCGCGACGAGCCGTGAGGTCAGGGCGGCGTCGAACTCGGCGGTTGACAGGGCGCCCACGTAGGCGTCGGCAGCCTGCGAGAGGCGCCGCAGGTGGGTGCGAACCGATGCCTCGTACTGGTCCTCGTGGTCGTCGTCGGCATCGGGAACCACGTGGGTCGGCCCGGGTGCGGTGCGGGTGGTGGCGAGCGGTGCCGAGACGGGTGCAGCGTGCAGCCGTGACCTCCAGAACCGCTCGAAAACGCGCATCGGCACCTCATCCACTGCGTCCCGCTTCCCTGCGAAGCGCGACGTTCCCACGGTAGGGGCTGGCACGTGGGCGCCGCCGCGGAACGCGAACAACTGGTGGGCACTTGAGGTGTCAGGTCGCCCACACCGACCTGAGAGAATCGGTGAACCATGTCTGAGACCCCTGCTCCGCGACCCGCGCCCGGCCAGCTCACCTTCACGGCCCCGCGCCGCGGCAAGCCGCCGCGCCACCTCGCCGACCTCACCTTGCCCGAGCGGCGCGAGGCTGCGGTCGCGCTGGGGCACCCCGCCTACCGGGCCGGCCAGCTCTCGACCCACTACTTCGAGCGGCTGGTCGACCGGCCCGAGGAGATGACCGACCTGCCCAAGGCCGTGCGCGACGACCTGGTGGCCGACCTGCTCCCGCAGCTGCTCACCCCGGTGCGCCACCTCACCGCCGACCGGGGCGCCACCGTCAAGCAGGTGTGGCGGCTCTTCGATGGAGCGCTGGTCGAGTCGGTGCTGATGCGCTACCCGAACCGGGTCACGGTGTGCATCTCCAGCCAGGCCGGCTGCGGCATGAACTGCCCGTTCTGCGCCACCGGCCAGGAGGGGCTGACCCGCAACATGTCGACGGCCGAGATCGTCGAGCAGGTCGTGGGGGCCGCCCGGCTGCTGCGCCGCGGTGAGCTGCCTGCCATCGGTGGTGGCGAGCACGGTGCCGGGCTCGGTGACGAGGCCGACGGCAGCGAGGATGCCGGGTCGGGGCCCAGCCGGGTCAGCAACGTGGTCTTCATGGGGATGGGGGAGGCCCTGGCCAACTACACCGCCGCGATCGGCGCGATCCGCCGACTCACCGAGCCGCCGCCCTCCGGGCTGGGCATCTCGGCGCGCGGCATCACCATGTCGACCGTCGGCCTGGTGCCCGGCATCGACCGGCTGACCCAGGAGGGCATCCCGGTCACCCTGGCGCTGTCGCTGCACGCCCCCGACGACGAGCTGCGTGACGAGCTGGTGCCGATCAACACCCGCTGGAAGGTCGACGAGGCGATCGACGCCGCCCACCGCTACTACGAGGCCACCGGCCGCCGGGTCAGCATCGAGTACGCCCTGATCCGCGACATCAACGACCAGGCCTGGCGCGCCGACCTGCTCGGCCAGAAGCTGGTCGCGCGGGGCCGGGGCTGGGTGCACGTCAACCCGATCCCGCTCAACCCGACACCGGGCTCGAAGTGGACCGCGTCGCGCCGCGGGGTCGAGCAGCAGTTCGTCGAGCGGCTGCGGGCGCACGGCATCCCGACCACGGTGCGCGACACCCGAGGGTCCGACATCGACGGCGCCTGCGGTCAGCTGGCAGCGGCCACCGCGTAGCACACCTACACTTCGGTGGTGCGACGTAGCCTGCTCGCGGGAACCGCCGCCCTCACCCTGCTCCTCGCCGGGTGCGGGAGCGAGGCCGACCTCCCCAGCAGCCTGCGCAGCGCCGACACCCACGCCACCTCCCACACCCACGCCACCTCCCACACGGCGTCCCCGTCGGCGGCCACGGCATCCGCCGCCAGGGCCGCAGCCAAGGAGGTCCCCCTGCGGGCGGGCGAGCGCTTCGAGAGCCTCCGACTGCCCTCCGCCTACACCCCCAAGGCGCCGCACGGCACGGGCACCGACGACTACCGGTGCTTCCTGATCGACCCGAAGCTTGCCACCGACCAGCTGGTCAGCGGGGTGCAGATCGCCCCCGACAACGCGGCGATCGTGCACCACGTCATCGTGTCGAAGGTCGAGCCGCAGGATGTCGCGACGGCCCAGGCGCTCGACGCGCAGGACCCCGGCGACGGCTACACCTGCTTCGGCGGGGCGGGCATCGCGGGCGTGGCCGGCGGCCTCGACAACGCCGACTGGGTCGGTGCCTGGGCACCCGGCGGCGGCGAGCGGGTGCTGGCCGACGACATCGGCATCCCGCTCAAGGCCGGCACCCAGCTCGTGGTTCAGATGCACTACAACCTGCTCGCCGGGAACGGGCCAGACCGCAGCACGGTGCGGCTGCGGCTGTCCGACGCGAAGGGCAGCTCCAAGCAGGCGCTGCAGACGATGCTGCTCCCGGCGCCGGTCGAGCTGCCCTGCCGCGAGAGCGCCGCCGGCCTGTGCAACCGCACGCTCGCGGTCGCCGACGTGCGCAAGCGCTTCGGTGAGGACCCCGCCACCGCCGACCTGCTGCACCTGCTGTGCGGGCCGGTCGAGGCGAACCCCGTGCAGAGCTGCACCCGCCCGATCCGCAGCAAGGGCACCATCCGGGCGGTGGCCGGTCACATGCACCTGCTGGGCCGGGCGATCACCGTCGACGTCAACAAGGGCACGCCCGACGCCAAGCGGGTGCTCGACATCCCGGTCTGGAACTTCGACGACCAGGCCAGCATCCCGCTGAAGAAGCCCCTCGACGTCGGCCCCGGCGACACGATCACGGTCACCTGCACCCACGACCAGGGGCTGCGCGACCAGCTGCCCGCGTTCAAGGGCACCAAGGACCGCTACGTCGCCTGGGGCGAGGGCACCACCGACGAGATGTGCCTCGGCATCGTCCTGCTCACCCCCCGCTGAGGGTCACCCCAGCAGCTCATCGAGCCGTTCGCGCAGCCGGGCCGCGGCCCTCGCCGCCGAGGCCTCCTCGCGCTTCGCGGCCTGCTGCACCCGCGCTGCGGTCTCCGCTGCCTCGGCGGCGGTGGCCACCTGGGCGTCGAGGGCGTGCAGCCGCCGCCTCACCTCCTCCCGCTCCGCTTCGAGCCGTTTGCGCTGCTCCTGCGCGTCGACGGCATCCTGGGCCGCCTGCTCACGTGCCTCACCTGCCGCTGCGAGGGCCGACTCCGCCTCTGCCACAGCGCCTTCGGCGTCGGCCACCCGGCGTCGGTGGGCGGCATCAGCGGCCTCGTCGGCACCGCCGCCGGCCGGTACGGGAGGTGTGGATGCCGTCGCGTCGTCCGGCGGCAGTGCTGCCACCCGCGACAGGTCCACCGGCGCCAGGCCGGTCGAGCTGAAGGTGTCGGTGAGCAGCCCGGTGGCCAGGGCCGCTCCGGCCACGGCGTCGACCATCGCCGAGCGCAGGGTCTCCTCCACCTCCGCCGTGGTCGCCGCGGTGACCCGCCGCCCGGCGTCGCGCCCCAGCCCGGCTGCCTGCTCGGCCACGGCCCGGGTCAGCTGCCGGCGCTGGCCGTCCAGGGCCCGCAGCTCGTCGGCCCCCAGGGTCCCCTGGGCCGCCCGCAGCTGCCCGCCGAGGTCGAGCACCTGCTGCACGAGGCCCGGGTGCTGTCGCACCAGCCGGTCGAGCAGCCAGGCACCCGCGGTCGGCTTGCGCAGCGACTGCACCCGGGTGGCCAGCTCGGCGTCGCCGGCCGCCGTGGCCTCCTTGGCCCGGGCGTTGCGCGCCGCGGTGAACTCCTCGGGGGCGAGCCCGTACAGCTCCCCGGCGATGTCCTCGATGCTCACCCGCGCATCGTGTCAGGGATGCCGCGCGCGTGGGTGCCCGGCAGGTCCGAAGAGATCGCTGTGACGCGTCCGTCCGTCACTCCCTCATCCACCTCACTACGGTGCGGCGAGCACCACCTCGGCGGCCTCCTCGACCGAGTCGACCAGGGGCAGGTGCCCGGCCATCGCCCGCCCTGCCGCCAGTGCCGTGAGGGCCGGCCACACCGGCACCACCCGCGCCCAGTGCCGCACCACGACGAGCACGACCACCGGCAGCGCTGCACCGGTGCACCGCGCGGTGCCGCGCGCCAGGGCGTGACCGCCCAGCACGCCCGCGGTCGGCCGCCCGTGCACGACCACCGGTGGGCCCGGGCGTCGGGGGTGGCGTCGTAGCCGCGCTGGGCCAGCCCGGCGTGCGGCTCGGGGAGGCTCTCGATCTCGCGCAGTGGCCGGACCTAGTGCGCGGTGAGCCGGTCGAGCAGGGCCCCGAGCCGGGCCGGGCGACCGGTCGCCTCCTCCTCGCGGTCGGCGAGCGTGGCCAGCCGCAGGCCGGCGTTGATGCCCAGCCAGCGCAGCGGCTCGGGCTCCCAGCGCGGTGAGCGGTGGCCGACCCAGGGCAGGGCGGTGAGCGCGGTGTCGCGGCCGACGACGAGGTCGGCCAGGGTGCGCCCGGCCAGGTTGCTTGCTGCCACGCCGTCACCGACGTAGCCACCCGCCCGGCCGACCCGGGTGACCGGGTCCCAGCTGACCGAGGGGTGCCAGTCACGCGCGATCCCCAGCGGGCCGCCCCACGCGTGCGTGAAGGAGATGCCGTCGAGCTGGGGGAGCAGGTCACGCAGGGTCGTGCGCAGGGCGGCGAAGACCGTGGGCTCCTCGTCGAACTCGGGCCGCACCTCGCTGCCCCAGTGGTACGGCGCACCGCGGCCGCCGAAGGCGATCCGGCCGTCGTCGGTGCGCTGCCCGTAGATGACGACGTGGCCGTGGTCGGCGAACACCTCCCGCCCGGAGAGCCCGATCCGGGCCCAGCGCTCGTCGTCGATGGGCTCGGTGGCGACCATCAGCGAGTAGACCGGTTCGACCCGCCGAGCCAACCCGGACAGCGTTCCCGTCCAGCCCTCGGTGGCGACGACGACGGTGGCGGCGGAGATCCGGCGGTCGTCGGTGAGCACCACGACCCGGTCGCGGACCCGGGCCACGTGGGCGCCCTCGACGATGCGGCCACCGAGCCGGCGCACGGCCTGCGCCAGCCCGTCGACGAGCCGGCGGGGCTGCACCCGGGCGCAGTTGGGGTTGAAGGTGGCGCCGCGGGCGCCGGCGACGTCGAGGCGCTCTCGGGCGGCGGCGGCATCCAGCCAGGTGGTGCCGTCACCCCACGCGGCCGCGTGCGCGGCGGAGACCCGGGCCCGCACCTCCTGGGCCGCGGTGCGGGCCACCACCAGCGCGCCGCCCTTGACGAACCCCGAGCCCAGGCCCTCCTCGGCGTCGACCCGGCCCACCTCGTCGACGGTGTCGCGCAGCGCGGCGAGCTGGGCGAGGGTCGCGGTGCGGCCGTACTGCCGCTCGAGCGTGTCGGCCCCGACCGGCCACAGCGCCGACACCCAGCCGCCGTTGCGGCCGCTCGCCCCGAAGCCGACGTGCTTCGCCTCGAGCACGAGCACCTCGCGCCCGGGGCTGTCGCGCAGGAGGTAGTAGGCGGTCCACAGCCCGGTGTAGCCACTGCCGACCACGACGACGTCCGCGGTCTGCGGCAGGTCGGATGCCGGGTGGTCGGCGGGCGGGGCCGGCGGGGTGGGGGAGTCCCACCACAGCGGCCCGGTCGACCCGTCGAGGGCGGCCTGGCTCACCTCAGAGGTGGTTCTCGGCCTCGGTGAGCACCGAGCGCAGCCGGCGCTCGATCTCGTCGAACTGCTCAGGACCCATGGTCAGCGGGGGAGCGAGCTGCACGACGGGGTCGCCGCGGTCGTCGGCGCGGCAGTACAGGCCCGCGTCGAACAGCGCCTTGGAGAGGAACCCGCGCAGCAGGCGCTCGCTCTCGGCGTCGTCGAAGGTCTCGCGGGTCTGCTTGTCCTTGACCAGCTCGATGCCGTAGAAGTAGCCGGCCCCGCGCACGTCACCGACGAGCGGCAGGTCGAGCAGCTTGTCGAGGGTGGCCTTGAAGACCGGTGCGTTCTCCTTGACCCGGTCGTTGAGGCCCTCGCGGTCGAAGATGTCGAGGTTGGCCATCGCCGCGGCGCACGAGACGGGGTGCCCGCCCCAGGTGTAGCCGTGCGGGAAGTAGGTGGTGCCGTGGCGGAACGGCTCGAACAGCCGGTCGCTGGCGATCATCAGGCCGAGCGGGGCGTAGCCGCTGGTGATGCCCTTGGCGGTGGTGATGATGTCGGGCTGGTAGCCGAAGTCCTGGCAGGCGAACATCGACCCGATCCGGCCGAAGGCGCAGATCGTCTCGTCGGACACGAGCAGCACGTCGTACTGGTCGCAGATCTCGCGGACCCGCTCGAAGTAGCCGGCCGGCGGGGGGAAGCAGCCGCCGGAGTTCTGCACCGGCTCGAGGAAGACCGCCGCGACCGAGTCGGGGCCCTCGAACTCGATGGCCTCCGCGATGCGGTCGGCGGCCCAGCGCCCGAACGCCTTCTCGTCGTCGCGCAGGTGCTCGGGGGCGCGGTAGATGTTGGTGTTGGGCACCTTGTGCCCGCCGGGCACGAGCGGCTCGAACGGCACCTTGGCGTCGGGGATGCCGGTGATCGACAGGGCGCCCTGGGGGGTGCCGTGGTAGGCGACCGAGCGGGAGATCACCTTGTGCTTGGTCGGCTTGCCGGTCAGCTTGAAGTACTGCTTGGCCAGCTTCCAGGCGGTCTCGACCGCCTCGCCGCCACCGGTGGTGAAGAAGACCCGGTTCAGGTCGCCCGGGGCGTTGTGCGCGAGCCGCTCGGCGAGCTCGATGGCCCGGGGGTGCGCGTAGGACCACAACGGGAAGAAGGCCAGCTCGGAGGCCTGCTTGGCCATCGCCTCGGCGATCTCGGTGCGGCCGTGACCGACGTTGTTGACGAACAGGCCGGCGAGGCCGTCGATGTACTCGTTGCCACGGTCGTCCCAGATCGTCCACCCCTTGCCTCGGGTGATGATCGGCACACTGTGGCCGAGCCCGGTCTCCTCGAAGGTCGAGTGCCGGGTGAAGTGCATCCACAGGTGGTCGCGCGCGGCGTCGGAGTACAGGGCTCCGGTGGCGGTGTGGCGGTCGGAGCTCGGCTCCCAGACGTCGGACGGGTAGGTGCTCATCGGGTACCCCAGTTGTAGTGCTGCTTGTTCAGCTTCAGGTAGACGAAGGTCTCGGTGGACCGGACGCCCGGGAGGGTGCGGATCTGGTTGGTCAGCAGGTCGAGCAGGTGGTCGTCGTCCTCGCAGACGACCTCGGCCAGGATGTCGAAGCTGCCGGCCGTGGTCACGACGTAGTCGACCTCGGTCATCTCGGACAGCGCCTCACCGAGCGCGATGAGGTCGCCCTCGGCCCGGATGCCGATCATCGCCTGCCGCGAGAAGCCCACCTGGATCGGGTCGGTCACCGCGACGATCTGCATGACCTCGGCGTCGAGCAGGCGCTGCACGCGCTGGCGCACGGCGGCCTCGGACAGGCCGACGGCCTTGGCGATGGCGGCGTAGGACTGTCGGCCGTCCTCCTGGAGCAGCTCGATGATGCGCTTGGCGACGTCGTCGAGCCGGGTCTCGGAGGCCGAGCGCGGGCTGCGGGAAGGGGGTGTGCTGCGGGTCACCGCGCCATCGTGACGCTGATTCCTGCGTTGCGCAAGTCTTTCGATGACGGAATCCGTTGGTTCAGGCGTCTCATTGTGTAACTTTTCATCATTTTCACAGCCGAAACTCTAGTGATTTCGCGGGACCGGGGTTTAGAGTTCCCCCGCAATGCCGTCCGCCTGCCACCCCTGGGAGCCACGCACATGAGCGATGCCCGAACCCTGCGCAACTTCATCGCCGGCGAGTACGTCGACGGGCGTACCGATTCCACCACCGACATCGTCAACCCGGCCACGGGTTCCGTCGTCGCCACGGCTCCGGTGAGCAGTGCGGCCGACGTCGACGCCGCCTACGGTGCCGCAGCGACCGCGTTCCAGGAGTGGGGCCGCACCACGCCCAGCGAGCGCCAGCAGGCGCTGCTGAAGATCGCCGACGCGATCGAGTCGCACGCCGACGAGCTCATCGCGCTCGAGTCCGAGAACACCGGCAAGATCCAGGCGCTCACTGCGAGCGAGGAGATCCCGCCGATGGTCGACCAGCTGCGGTTCTTCGCCGGT
>CAWIEI010000006.1:0-207845 GCA_963834965.1 uncultured Actinomycetota bacterium
ACAGGAGGGCGCACTTCACGCGGGCGGGGTACTTCGCGACACCGGAGAGGGCGACGCCGTCGCCGATCTGCTCCTCGTCGCCGGGGTCCTCACCCTTGCTGGTGAGCATCGAGCGCATCGCCTCGACGGTCTCGCGCGCGTGGGCGACGGACTCGCCGGTGATCTCCTCGGCGAGGATCGACGCCGAGGCCACGCTGATCGAGCAGCCCATCGCGTCGTAGGACACGTCTTCGACCACGGCGTCGTCACCGGTGCCGGTGACGTGCACGCGCAGGGTGACCTCGTCGCCGCAGGTGGGGTTGACGTGGTGCACCTCGGCCTCGAACGGGTCGCGCAGGCCAGCGCGCACGGGGCGCTTGTAGTGCTCGAGGATGAGCTCCTGGTAGAGGTCCATCAGACCGCCACCTCGAGCCCGAACATCGCCGGAACCCGGTCGAGCGCCTCGAGGAGGGCGTCGACCTCGGCGGGCGTGGTGTAGGCAGCGAAGCTGGCGCGGGTGCTGGCCTGGGCCTTGAGCGCCCGGTGCAGCGGCCACGCACAGTGGTGGCCGACCCGCACGGCCACGCCGCTGTCGTCGAGCACCTGCCCGACGTCGTGGGCGTGCACGCCGTCGACGACGAAGGCCACCGCTCCCCCGCGCTCGCGCAGGTCGTCGGGCCCGAGCACCCGCACCCACGGGCGCAGCGCCAGTCCCTCGAGCAGCTGCCGGGTGAGGGCCTGCTCGTGGGCGTGCACCCGGTCGAGCCCGAGCGCCGTGAGGTAGTCGCAGGCGGCGGCCAGGCCGACCGCCTGGGCCGCCACCGGCACGCCGGCCTCGAACTTCTGCGGCGCCGGGGCGTAGGTGGAGCCCTCCATGGTGACCGTCTCGATCATCGAGCCGCCGGTGAGGAACACCGGCATCTCGTCGAGCAGCTCGGGGCGGGCCCACAGGACGCCGATGCCGAGCGGGCCGAACATCTTGTGCCCCGAGAACGCGAGGAAGTCGACGCCGAGGTCATCGACGGCGACCGGCAGGTGCGGCACCGACTGGCAGGCGTCGAGCACGACGAGCGCACCGACGGCGTGCGCGCGCTCGGTGAGCTGCTGCACGGGGTTGAGGGTGCCGAGCACGTTGGACACGTGGGTGAACGCGAACACCTTGGTGCGCTCGGTGAGCAGCGTGTCGAGGTCGGTGAGGTCGAGCCGCCCGTCGGGCGTGACCGGCACCCAGCGCAGGGTGGCGCCGGTGCGGCGGCAGGCCTCCTGCCACGGGATGAGGTTGGCGTGGTGCTCCATCTCGGTGACGAGCACCTCGTCGCCCGGGCGCAGGGTGAACCGGTCGCCGTGGCCGCCGCCACCGCCGTGCGTGCCGTTGGTGAAGGCATAGGCCACCAGGTTGATGGCCTCGGTGGCGTTGCGGGTGAAGACGACCTCGTCGGCCCGCGCCCCGATGAACGCCGCGATGGTCGCGCGCGCCGACTCGTAGGCGTCGGTGCCCTCCTCGGAGAGCTGGTGCGCGCCACGGTGCACCGCGGCGTTGGTGTGCTCGTAGAACCGGCGCTCGGCGTCGAGCACCTGGCGCGGCTTGTGCGAGGTGGCACCCGAGTCGAGGTAGACCAGCGGGTGCCCCCCGCGCACGGTGCGCGTCAGGATCGGGAAGTCGGCCCGCAGGCGGGCCAGCTCCTCGTCGGGAAGGGGGGCGGCAGCCAACTCAGGCCTCGACGGTCTGGACGGCGGCGGGGAGGAAGCGGTCGTAGCCCTCGGCCTCGAGGCGGTCGGCGAGCTCCTTGCCACCCTCCTCGGCGATCCGGCCGTCGACGAAGACGTGCACGAAGTCGGGCTCGATGTAGCGCAGGATGCGCGTGTAGTGCGTGATGAGCAGCACGCCGGCGCCGGTGGCCTCCTTGGCGCGGTTGACGCCCTCGGAGACGACGCGCAGCGCGTCGACGTCGAGCCCGGAGTCGGTCTCGTCGAGCACGGCGAACTTGGGCCGCAGCAGCTCCATCTGGAGGATCTCGTGGCGCTTCTTCTCGCCGCCGGAGAAACCCTCGTTGACGTTGCGCTCGGCGAACGCGGGGTCCATGCGCAGCTGGCCCATGGCGCCCTTCATGTCCTTGACCCAGGTGCGCAGCTTGGGGGCCTCGCCGTCGATGGCGGTCTTGGCGGTGCGCAGGAAGTTGGAGACGGTGACGCCGGGCACCTCGACGGGGTACTGCATGGCGAGGAAGAGGCCGGCGCGGGCCCGCTCGTCGACCTTCATCGCGAGCACGTCCTCGCCGTCGAGGGTGACCGAGCCGGAGGTGACGGTGTACTTCGGGTGACCGGCGACCGAGTAGGCCAGCGTCGACTTGCCCGACCCGTTGGGTCCCATGATGGCGTGGGTCTCGCCGGAGCGGATCGTCAGGGTGACGCCGCGGAGGATCTCCTTGGCGCCCTCCTCGGTGTCGACGGAGACGTGGAGGTCCTTGATCTCAAGGGTGGACATGTGGCTCAGCTCTCCTCGGACAGGGCGACGTAGACGTCGTCACCCTCGATGCGGACGGTGTGGACGGCGATGGGGACGATGGCCGGCGGGCCGGTGGGCTCACCGGTGCGCAGGTCGAAGCGCGAGCCGTGCAGCCAGCACTCGAGGGTGCAGCCGTCGAGCTCGCCCTCGGACAGCGAGACGTTCGCGTGCGTGCAGGTGTCGTCGACGCAGTGCACGTCACCGTCGGCGGTGTGCACGATGGAGACCCGGCGGCCCTCGATCTCGGCCAGGGCGGCGCCCACCGCCGGAAGCTCGTCGAGCCGGCAGACCCGCACGAAGTCGGTGTCGGTCAGCTGTTCGCTCACGCGGCACCTCCGGCGGGCTCGGGCTCGGCGACACCACCGGCGAGCTCACGCTCGATGGAGTCCATCAGGCGCTCCTGCACCTCGGGCACGCCGATGCGCCCGACGACACTGGCGAAGAACCCGCGCACGACGAGGCGGCGCGCCTCGTCTTCGGGGATGCCGCGCGCCATCAGGTAGAACAGCTGCTGGTCGTCGAACCGGCCTGTGGCAGAGGCGTGCCCGGCACCCTTGATCTCACCGGTCTCGATCTCGAGGTTGGGCACCGAGTCGGCGCGCGCCCCCTCGGTGAGCACCAGGTTGCGGTTGAGCTCATAAGTATCAGTGCCCTCGGCGCTGGCGCGGATCAGAACATCGCCGACCCACACGGTGTGCGCGGTGTCGCCCTGCAGGGCGCCCTTGTACTCGACGTTGCTGCGGCAGTGCGGCGCCGCGTGGTCGACGAAGAGGCGGTGCTCGAGGTGCTGCCCGGCATCCGCGAAGTAGACACCGAGGCCCTCGAACGAGCCGCCCGGGCCGGAGTAGGACGCGTTGGTGTTGAACCGCACGATGCCGCCGCCGATGGTGACGGCGATGTGCCGCACGGTGGCGTCGCGCCCGATGACCAGGTCGTGCTGTGCAAGGTGGTGGGCGTCGTCGTCCCATTCCTGCACGGTGACCAGGGTGACCTGGGCGCCGTCGCCGGCGACGACCGAGACGACCTCGCTGTACTGGGAGGTGCCGGTGTGCTCGAGCACGACGGTGGCGCGGGCGAACCGGCCGACCCGCACCAGCAGGTGGCCGTGCACGACCTCGTGGGTGGTGCCGGTGAGCCGGATACGCACCGGCTCGTCGAGCTCGGCGTCGGCCGGGATGTCAAGCACGGCGACGCCACCGCTGTGGGCGGCGGCGACGGCGGCGGCGCGGTCACTGGGGGCCGGTGCGCCGCTGGCGCGCCACTGCTCGACGGATACCGTGCCGAGCGTGACGCCGTCGGGGAGCGACTCGCTGCGCTCCAGGCGTGCACCGGTGGCCTCGTCGTGAAAGAGCGCCCCGAGTCGGTCGACCGGCGTGAACCGCCACTCCTCCTCGCGCCCGGTGGGCAGCGGGAAGTCGCCGACGGCATACGACGTCGTGCGCTCGGCGCGCGACTGGTTCGGGACCATCGTCGCGGCGCTGTCGGTGTGGGCGCCCGGGGTGGGGCGCTGGGGGGTGAGCAGGCTCATTCAGCCCACTGCTCCTTCCATCTGCAGCTCGATGAGGCGGTTCAGCTCGAGGGCGTACTCCATCGGGAGCTCCTTGGCGATGGGCTCGACGAAGCCGCGCACGATCATCGCCATCGCCTCCTCCTCGGACATGCCTCGGGACATCAGGTAGAACATCTGGTCCTCGGAGACCTTGGAGACGGTGGCCTCGTGGCCCATCTGCACGTCGTCCTCGCGGATGTCGACGTAGGGGTAGGTGTCGGAGCGGCTGATCGTGTCGACGAGCAGGGCGTCGCAGACGACCGAGCTCTTCGAGCCGTGTGCGCCCTCCATGATCTGGACCAGGCCGCGGTAGGACGTGCGGCCGCCACCGCGGGCGACCGACTTGCTGATGATCTGGCTGCTCGTGTTGGGGGCGGCGTGCACCATTTTGGAGCCGGCGTCCTGGTGCTGGCCCTCGCCCGCGAAGGCGATGGACAGCGTCTCGCCACGGGCGTACTCACCGAGCAGGAAGACGGCGGGGTACTTCATCGTGACCTTGGAGCCGATGTTGCCGTCGATCCACTCCATCGTGGCGCCCTCGGCGCAGGTGGCGCGCTTGGTGACGAGGTTGTAGACGTTGTTCGACCAGTTCTGGATGGTCGTGTAGCGCACCCGGGCGTTCTTCTTGACGATGATCTCGACGACGGCCGAGTGCAGCGAGTCGCTCTTGTAGATCGGCGCGGTGCAGCCCTCGACGTAGTGCACGGAGGAGCCCTCGTCGGCGATGATCAGGGTGCGCTCGAACTGGCCCATGTTCTCGGTGTTGATCCGGAAGTAGGCCTGCAGCGGGATGTCGACGTGCACGCCTGGCGGCACGTAGATGAACGAGCCGCCCGACCACACGGCGGTGTTGAGCGCCGCGAACTTGTTGTCGCCGGCCGGGATCACCGAGGTGAAGTACTCGCGGAAGAGGTCCTCGTGCTCGCGCAGACCGGTGTCGGTGTCGACGAAGATGACGCCCTTCTCCTCGAGGTCCTCGCGGATCTGGTGGTAGACGACCTCGGACTCGTACTGCGCGGCGACGCCGGCGACGAGGCGCTGCTTCTCGGCCTCGGGGATGCCGAGCCGGTCGTAGGTGTTCTTGATGTCCTCGGGCAGGTCCTCCCACGAGGTGGCCTGCTTCTCGGTGGACTTCACGAAGTACTTGATGTTCTGGAAGTCGATGCCCGAGAGGTCGGAGCCCCAGGTGGGCATCGGCTTCTTGCCGAACAGGCGCAGCGACTTCAGGCGCAGGTCGAGCATCCACTGCGGCTCGCTCTTGCGCGCTGAGATGTCGCTGACGACCTCGTCGTTGAGCCCACGGCGCGCGGTCTCACCGGCCGTGTCGCTGTCGGCCCAACCGAACGCGTAGGTGCCGAGGTCCTTCAGACCGGGGTTGAGCTCTTCGATGCTGCTCGTCATGACGAGGGCCTCTCGGTGGTCGGTGTGGGGACGAAGGTGGTGCAGACGTGGTCGCCGTGGGCCAGGGTGGCCAGGCGCTGGACGTGGACGCCGAGCAGGCGCGAGAACGCCTCGGTCTCGGCCTCGCAGAACTGGGGGAACTCGGCCGCGACGTGCTGCACCGGGCAGTGTCCCTGGCAGAGCTGGATGCCGGTCAGCCGGCCCGGGCCTGCCGTGCCCACCGGGCGGGCGGATGCCGCGTAGCCGTCGGCGTTGAGCGCGTCGACGAGTGCGCCGGCTCGCGCGGCGGTGTCGTCGCCGGCGGCCTCGAGGCGGTCGGCGTAGCGCTGTTCGAGGGAGGCGACCCGGTGCTCGGCGAACTGGTGCACGGCGTCGGCGCCGACGGTGTCGCTCAGGAAACGCAGGGCCTCCCCGGCGAGGTGGTCGTAGTCGCTGACGAGGGCGCGGTGGCCGTGCTCGGTGAGCACCCAGGACTTGGCCGGGCGACCGCGTCGGCGCGGGCCGGTGGCCTCGCGGGACTCGACCAGCCCCTCGGCGTGCAGCGCGTCGACCTGGCGGCGGACGGCGGTCTCGGTGAGGCCGAGCCGGTCGACGAGGGTGGTGATGCTGACCGGGCCCTCCTGGCTGACGACGCGCAGCACCCGGTCGCGGGTGCGCGACTCCAGGACGTTCGCATCGGTATTAACCACACACCCATGTTAGGTAATTGCCGGGATCCTGTCCAAGGAAGGGTGACCTAACCCTCGACGCCGCGCTCGACGGGGGCGTCGACGGCCTCGTCGCAGGGGCCGTCTGCACCCTCGTCGTCCGCCTCGTCGTCGGCCTCCTCGTCGACGAGCGGGAGGAAGACCGACGGCATCCGGCGCCGTGGCGGTGCGACCGACTCCGGCCCCAGCCACCGCTCGCGCAGCGGTGCGGTGAGCACGCCGAGCGGCGCGGTGAGCACGTAGCCGTAGGCGACGACGAGGAGGGTGAGCCCCGGCGCGAGCACCAGCCCGACGACGATGACCAGCCCGGCGGCCGCTGTCGTGAGGCGGGCGGTGCGGTTGCGTGGGGACAGCAGGGAGCGGAACGAGCGGAACCGCACCGTCATCACCATGAGCAGGGCCGGCACGACGGAGACCAGCAGGGGGAACCAGGCCTGCCAGGGGCCGGTGACGGGGCCGAAGTGCGGCGAGTCCAGCGCCAGGATGGTCGCCATGACCACCGCGGCGGCGCCGGGCGAGGGCAGGCCGACGAAGTAGCGCTTGTCGGCCAGCGGGTCGATGGTGACGTTGAACCGGGCCAGCCGGAACGCCGCGCAGGCCAGCCAGAAGAACGCCGCGAGCCACGACAGAATCGGCCACTGGTCGAGCGCCCAGGTGTGCACCAGGATCGCCGGAGCCAGCCCGAACGAGATCAGGTCGGCGAGCGAGTCGAGCTGGAGGCCGAACGGCGAGGTCGCCCCGATCAGCCGGGCCACGAAGCCGTCGGCGATGTCGAGCACGATCGACACCGCGATGAGCGCGGCGGCCAGGGTGAAGTGCCCGTCGAAGGCGAGCATCACCGAGGACAGGCCGCTGATCATGTTCAGCGTGGTGAAGGCGCTGGGGGCGAGCAGCCGTGCGCGTTCGCGCTTGGGCAGCTGGCGCAGCGAGACGACCTGCGCCCCCGTGGGCGACACCAGCCGCCAGCGGTCGAGGATGCGGCGGCGCCCGGGCGCCGCCGGGCTGGTCACCCGGTCACCCGGACCGGGCGCGCCCACCGGGCGATCACGGTCTCGCCGGCCACGACCCGGTCGCCCGTGGAGACGAGCAGGTCGCACTCCGGCGGGACGAACACGTCCATTCGCGAGCCGAACTTCATCAGCCCCACCCGCTGGCCGGTGCTGAGCTCGTCGGCCTCGGACACCCGGGTGACCACCCGGCGGGCCATCAGGCCGACGATCTGGCGGAAGTGCACCCGGCGCAGCTCGTCGCCCACCTGCCGCTCGACGGTGATGTCGCTGCGCTCGTTGAGGTGGGCGCTCTCGTGCTTGTACGCGGCGAGCCACGTGCCGGGGCGCTGCTCGACCTCGACGACCCGACCGCCGTAGGGGGCGCGGTTGATGTGCACGTCGAACGCCGACAGGAAGACGCTGACCTGCTGCCACTCCCCCGCGGGGGCGAGCCCATCGACCGCAGGGCCCGCGTGCATCACCTTGCCGTCGGCCGGGGACAGCACGTCGTCGACCGGCACGGCGGCGGAGTCAGGAGTGCGCTCGGGGTCGCGGAAGAAGGCGGCCACCGCGACCGGGAGGAGGCCCAGCAGGGCCGCCGTCCGCGGGCGGCGGAGCAGGAGGGCGAGGGCGGCGGGCGCGGCGGCCACCAGCGTGGCGGGCGCGGCCTCCCTGTCGATGCGGGGCATGGGCGCCAGCCTAGGATGTCGAGCCGTGACCGGAGCAGTGGTGGTGCGCGAGCTGCGCAGGTCGTTCGCGACGACCACCGCCGTCGACGGTGCGTCGTGGTCGGCCACGGCCGGCACGGTCACTGCGCTGCTCGGCCCCAACGGCGCCGGCAAGACCACCACCGTCGAGTGCCTCGAGGGCCTGCAACGCCCGGATGCCGGATCCGTGCAGGTGCTCGGGCGCGACCCGTGGCGCGCGGGTCCCGACCACCGGGCCCGGGTCGGGGTGATGCTTCAGGAGGGTGGGCTGCCGACCACCAGCCGACCGCTGCCGCTGCTGCGGCACCTGGCCGCGCTGTACGCCGCGCCCGCGCCGCTCGACGAGCTGGTCGACCGGCTCGGCATCGGCGCGTTCGCCGGCACCACGGTGCGCCGGATGTCGGGTGGCCAGCGCCAGCGGGTGGCGCTCGCGGCGGCGCTGCTCCCCCACGCCGAGGTGCTCTTCCTCGACGAACCGACCGCCGGGCTCGACCCGCACGCCCGGCTCGAGGTCTGGGACCTGGTGCGGGCCGAGGCGGCCCATGGCGCCTGCGTGGTGGTGACCACGCACTCCTTCGAGGAGGCCGAGCGGCTGGCCGACCGGGTCGTCATCATGGCGGCCGGGCGGGTCGTGGCCGACGGCACTCTCGACGAGGTGCGCGGCGGGCGCTCGCTGGAGGACGTCTACTTCTCCCTGACCACGGGGGCGGCACGGTGAGCGCGCAGGCTCCCGACCGCCCCTCGACCGCTGCTCCGGCTCGGCAGCGGGTGCTCGCCCGCGCATCCTTCGAGACACGGGCCCTCCTCGCGAACGGCGAGCAGCTGCTCGTGTCGGTGGTGCTGCCCGCGCTGGCCCTGGTCGGGCTGGCCCTGGCCTCGGTGCCCGACCTCGGGCCCGACCCCCGCGCCGACGTCGCCCTCGCCGGCGCCCTGGCACTGGCCGTCGTCTCGACCGCCTTCACCGGTCAGGCGATCTCGACCGGGTTCGACCGGCGCGCGGGGGTGCTGCGTCTGCTCGGTACCACCCCGCTCGGGCGTGGTGGCCTGCTCGCCGCCAAGTGCCTGGCCGTGCTGTCAGTGCTCGCGGTGCAGGTCGTCGTGCTGGGCGCGCTGGGAGTTGCGCTGGGGGCGCGGCCGGAGGCGGGCGGCATCCTGCCGATGCTGGTCACGCTGCTGCTGGGCAGCGCCGCCTTCGTGGCCCTGGCGTTGCTGCTCGCCGGCACGGTGCGGGCCGAGGCCGTGCTGGCGATCGCCAACCTGGTCTGGGTGCTGCTGCTCGGGCTCGGGGTGCTGTTCCCCACCGACCTGCTGCCCGGGGCGCTCGGCACCGTGGCCGCTCTGCTGCCATCCGGCGCGCTCGGCGACTCCATGCGCACGGCCGTCGTCGCGGGCGGGTGGCCGTGGGCGCAGTGGGCGGTGCTGGCGGTGTGGGGCCTGGCCGGTGGCGCCCTGGCGCGCCGGTTCTTCCGCTGGGGCGACTGACCCACCGGTTCCGGCCGAGGTGCGGCACCGCCGTAACCTTGTGGCGTGACGAGCACGAGCACCACCTCCCCCGCGCCCCAGGCGGCTCCGCGCACCGGCTCCCGGTGGCTGGCCCCGGTCCTCCTGGCCAACCTGGTGGCGGAGGTCGGCATCGTCGTCACCGGCGGCCTGGTGCGGGTGACGGGCAGTGGCCTCGGGTGCCCCACGTGGCCGGAGTGCACCTACGGCTCGATCACGCCCACCGTCGAGCAGGCCGAGGGCTTCCACAAGTACATCGAGTTCGGCAACCGCACCCTCACCGGCGTGCTCCTCGTGCTCGCGGCCGCGACCGTGCTGGCCGTCTGGCGATGGGCGCCGCGCCGCGCGATGAAGGTCGGTGCCGCCCTGGTGCTGGCCGGCGTGCTGGGCCAGGCGCTGCTCGGCGGGGTCACCGTGCTGCTCGGGCTGAACCCGGGCATCGTGGCCGCTCACTTCCTGGTGTCGATGGGCCTGGTGGCCGTGTCGTCCTACCTCTGGTTCGCGCGGCACGAGTCGGCCGGTGCACCGCGGCCGCTCGTCGCGCCGCTGGTGACCCGCCTCGCCTGGGTCACCGTGGTGGTCGGCGGCGCGGTGCTGGCGCTCGGCACGGTGGTGACGGGCTCCGGCCCGCACTCGGGCGATGCCAAGGACCCCAATCGGTTCGGGTTCGACCCGCGCACCGTCTCGTGGCTGCACGCCGACCTGGTGATGATCTTCATCGGCCTGGTCGTCGCCACCTGGCTGGCCGCCCGGCTGACCGCGGTCGACGACGAGCGCGGCCCGGCACGGGCCTGGCTGGTCGTGCTGGCGGTGGCCCTGGGCCAGGGGCTGATCGGCTACGTGCAGTACTTCACGAACCTGCCCGAGGCACTGGTCATCGCGCACATGCTCGGGGCCAGCCTGCTCGTGGTGAGCCTGACCCACGGCATCCTCGCCCTGCGGCGACGGGATGGCTCCGCGACGACGCCGGTCGACTCGCCCCGCTCAGTGCTCGAGCAGGCCTGAGGCTCGCGCGACCGCGACGGCCTCACCGCGCGATGCCGCGCCGAGCTTGGCCAGGATGTTGGACACGTGCACGCTGGCCGTCTTGGTGCTGATGAACAGGGCCCGGCCGATCTCGCCGTTGGACCGGCCCTGCGCGAGCAGGCCCAGCACCTCGGCCTCGCGGGCGGTCAGCGCGCTGGGGGCCCGGCCCTCGCGCGGGGCCAGCTGCTCGAGCGCCGCGAGCAGGAGCCGGGCGCCGAGCGCCTGCGCCGACTCGCGGGCGAGGCGCAGCTCGTCGGCGGCGCTCGGGTTCCCGGCGGCGACGAGCACCTCGGCGAGGCGCCACCGGCCGCGCGCCGCCTCGTAGCGCTCGCCGTACTGCTCGAACAGGTCGACCACCTCGCGCCAGTGGTGCACGAGCTCGTCGAGGGCCACGTCGTCGCCGCCCGCCCAGCGGGCCCGCTGGTACTCGGCCTGCGCCCGCACCTGCCAGGCCCGGCCCTCGAGCAGCGGCGGGTGGAGCAGCGAACCCTCGCCCCACACCTGCTGCGCCTGCTGCCACAGCCGGTCGACCCGGGCCAGGAGCTCATGGCGAGCGGCCGGCGGGTGGGAACGCAACGCCGTGGCGAGGTGGCCCGTCGCGAGGGCGGCCAGCCGCACCTCGACCGCCACCTGTCCCCGGCCCCAGAGGCCGCGCAGGAAGTCGACGACCTCGTCGTGCACGGCCAGCATCCGCGCTACGTCGCCCTCCGTGCCGAGCAGGTCGACCGCGGCGATGCCGGACTGCACCGCCGTGCGCCCGTCGTCGACCCACCACGGGCGGGTCGAGGCGAGCAGCTCGGTGGCGCTCAGCTGCCCCCGTGCCGCGAGCAGCCCGCCGGCGGCGGCGTCGATGCTCGCGGCCGCCCAGGCCGGCATCCCGGTTTCGGTGTCGTGCTGGGCGGCCCGCGCGGCGCGGTCCCACTCCCCCATCTCGTAGGCGGTGGTCACCACCATGGCCCGGGCGTCGACCCCGTACATCGACCACTCCAGGCCGGCTCGCCGGGCCTCGGCGAGGGTGCGCTCGAAGGCCGCCAGCGCCGCCTCGTGATCGCCCTGGCGGAAGTGCACCGAGGCCAGGATGTCCATGGCGCGCAGGAGGGCGAGGTCGGGCTCACGGGTCCAGGCCGCCACCGCACCCTCGAGCCGGCGGATCGACTCGTGCGGGTCGCCGGAGGTCTCGCTGAGCCGGGCGAGGATCGAGGTGAGGTCGGTGCGGTCGACGGCCAGGTCGTGCTCCACGGCCAGCGCCATGGCCTCGTCGGCGACCTCGAGCGCCTCGGCCGAGGCACCGCTGTCCATCAGTGCCTCGGCGCGTCGGGCGAGCAGCCCCACCCGCAGGCCCACCGGGGCGCCGGGGGCCAGCAGCCGCAGGGCCTGGTCGGTGAGGGCGAGCGTGTCGATGCGCTCCTCGGTGAGCCGGGCGGCGAAGGCGAGGGCTCCGAGCAGCTCGGCCCGCTCGTGGTCTGTGGGCAGGTCGGTCTCGAGCCGAGCCCGGAGCAGGGCCATCGCCCGGCCGGTGCGTCCGCTGCCGTTCGCTGCGGCAGCCGCGCGCAGCGTGAGCACGTGCGCGGATGCCGGGTCGGCGCCACCACCGGGGTCGCCCGCCCGGTCGGCTCGGGGCGGCGAGATGTCGGCCAGCGTGAGTGCCATCTCGTAGTGGGCGAGCGCCTCGGCCGGTCCTCCCATCCGCTGCGCGGCGTCACCGGCGAGCACCGAGGCCTGCAGGGCCGCGGCCCGGTCACCGGCCGCGAGGGCGTGCCGCGCGAGGTCGGCGGAGGTGCCCAGGCCCGGGTCGGCGCGCAGCGCCTCGACGCAGGCGCGGTGCAGCTGGAGACGCTCGGCGGGCAGCAGGTCGTCGCTGACCGCCTCGGCCAGCAGCGCGTGGCGGAACTCGTATCCCTGCTCCCCCCACGGCTCCAGGACGTGGTGCTCGACAGCAGCCCGCAGCGCACGTGCGAGAGTCACGGCATCGACCCGGGCCACCTTCTCGAGCAGCGCGTGCGGCACCCGGCGGCCGATGACGGCGGCGACCCGCACGACGGCCTGGGCGGTGTCGTCGAGCCGGTCGACCCGGGTGAGCAGCAGTCGGGCGAGGTCGGCGGGGTCGGCCCCGCGGTCGCCGGCCGCCGTGGCCAGCTCCTCGGCGAAGAACGCGTTGCCCTCGGCGCGCCGGGCGACCAGCTCGACGGTGTCGTCGTCGAGGCCCGTACCCGCGCGACGCACCACGCGGCGCAGGTCGGAGTCGGGCAGCGGTCCCAGGTCGACCCGGGTGAGTCCCGGCAGCCGCGACCACACGGCGAGGGCGCCGGCGAGCGGGTGCCGCCGGTGCACGTCGTCGCTGCGGTAGGTGGCGAGCAGGGCCACCCCGTCGGGGAGCCCACGCGTGAAGAGCAGGGTGAGCAGGTCGCGGGTCGACTCGTCGGCCCAGTGCAGGTCCTCGATGACGACCAGCAGCGGGCCGTGGCGTCCGAGGTCCGCGAGGGCGCCGTGCACGGCCTCGACGAGGTCAGCGCGCACGGCATCCTCGCGGGCCCCGGACGCCAGGCGCGGGACCAGGGGCACCAGCCCGGGGTGGTCGGCGACCAGCTCGTCGACGAGCTCGCGCTCGCGGCCGTCGAGGGCCGCGAACATCTCGACGAAGGGCAGGTAGGGGAGGCTGGTGCCCCCTTCGCCGACACAGTGCCCGACGAGCGTGCGCCGGCCGACGGCGAGCCTGGTGAGGTGGCCGACCACAGCCGTCTTGCCGATGCCGGCGTCGCCGCCGAGGAGGACGGCCCCGCCGCCGCTGTCGGCCCAGCCCAGGGCGTCGAGGATGCGGGAGACCTCCTCGTGGCGACCGACCAGGTCGGTCGTGGTTCTCGGCGGCACGGTGCCGATCATGGCACCGGTCGCCCACACCTGCGCGCTCACGGGTGGCGCGGGCGGCCGGCGGCCACGGCGCTCCGGGTGCGCCGCCCGGCCAGGCTGGGGGCCGACCCACCCACGAGGCGCGCGAAGAACGCCGCCACGGGGTGGATGCCGAGGGGGCGACCCGAGACCTCGAAGCGGTGGTACGCGTGCCGGTCGCTCGGGTCGACACCGGCCAGCTCGAGGCGGCGGTCGATCTCGGCGCGGACGGTGGAGTCGATGTAGGTGTTCACGATGTGCTCCTCGAGGAGTTCGGTGCCCGGACCGGTCGATCCCGACGTCCTCAAGATTCGTCGGCTGAGGTGGCGCCCCACATCGGGCGTCGTGCGTATCTCCAGCGCATCCGCGGGGTCTGAGGTACCTCATTCCCGGCCCACCTCAGGGCTCCGCGGCGCTCGCCCTGCGGCATCGCGGGCTCTGGAGGTTCTCGCCGGGTCAGGACCGAGGACGGCCCTGACCCGGCGCAGTGGCCCTGACGCCGCCGAGATATACACACAAGAACATTTGTGCAATGGTTGTTGTGGGGTTAGCGTGGAGCGCATGACCCGACCCGAGGTGCGCACGTTGCGGGATGTCGCACCGCTGGCCGCGCTGGCCCACCCCTTCCGCTCGCGGATCATGGATGCGCTCAAGGTCGACGGCCCGTCGACGGCATCCATGCTCGCCCTGCGCACCGGGCAGGCGGTCGGCAACGCGAGCCACCACCTCAAGGTGCTGGCCGCCGCCGGGCTGGTCGAGGAGGCCCCCGAGCTGGCCCGCGACAAGCGCGAGCGCTGGTGGCGCCTGGTGACCACCGGCACCCGGTGGAGCCGCCGCGAGCTCACCGACCAGGCTGCCATCACCGCGGCCGAGGAGGCCGAGGCCCTGAACCTGCGACGCCAGCAGGAGCGCGTGCGCGACTGGCTCGTCAATGCCGAGTCCGCCCCCGAGTGGGACGACGTGGCGTTCGCGACCCAGAACTGGCTGCGGCTGAGCCCCGACGAGCTCGCCGAGCTGTCCCGCGAGGTCGTCGACCTCCTCGTGCGGTGGGGCAACCGCGCGGTGCCCGACGACGGCGTGCATCGCGAGCCGGTGCTCGTGTTCGCCCGCGGCTTCCCGAGCCAGCCGTGACCGCCGCAACGACGTCGCCGCCGGTCGCTCCCCCGATCGCGGGCAACCGCAACTTCCGGCTGCTGTGGGTGGGCGAGGGGGTGTCGGTGCTCGGCTCGATGACCACCTCGGTGGTGGTCCCGCTGGTCGCCGTCACGGTGTTCGACGCCGGGCCGGGCTGGTTGGGCCTGCTCACCGCAGCGGCCTGGCTGCCCTGGCTGCTCATCGGCCTGCCGGCCGGCGCGTGGGTCGACCGTAGCGACGCGCGCCGCGTGATGATCGCCGCCGACCTCGGGGCCGCCGCGACCATCGGCTCGGTGCCGCTGGCGTGGGCGCTCGGGCTGCTCACCCTCCCCCACCTGGTGCTCGCGACCCTGGGGGTCGGTGGCGCCGCGGTGTTCCTGCGCACGGCCTACCTCCCGCTCGTGCCCCGCATCGTCGCCGAGCCCGACCGCGCGCAGGCCAACGCCCGGGTCGTCGGCACCGAGTCGGCGATGCAGGTGCTCGGGCCGGGCGTCGGCGGGCTGCTCGTCGCCGTCTTCTCGGCCGCCTACGCGGTGCTCGTCGACCTCCTGTCCTTTGTGGTCTCAGCGCTCTGCCTGCACCGGATGGACCGGCGCACGCTGGTGCCGCAGCCACCCGCGCCGACGCACCGTGAGCCGCTGCGCCGTGAGGTCGCGACCGGCATCCGCGTGGTGTTCCACGACCCGTTCCTGCGCTTCTTCACCCTGCAGGGTGGCATCGCGAACTTCGCCCTCACCGGCTACTACACGCTGCTCGTGCTGTTCCTCGTGCGCGACCTCGATCTCGACCCCAGCCGGGTCGGCGCCGTGCTCGCGGCCGGCAGCGTGGGCGGGTTGGTCGGCGCCGGCATCGCGCGCCGGGCCTCGGGCCGCCTGGGCGACGCCCGCGCCATGGTCGTGCTGCAGGTCGCCGCCGGCCCACCGGCGCTGCTCATCGCCCTGGCCCAGCCGGGCCCGCGGGTGGTCCTCGTGCCGCTCGGCCTGGCCCTGGTCGGCACCGGGGTCGTGGCCGCGAACGTGCTGCGCGGCACCTTCCGGATGCGCTACACCCCGCCCGAGGTGCTCGCCCGGACGACCTCGACGTCGTCACTGGTCAACTTCGGCACCATGCCGCTGGCCGGCCTGGCCGCGGGCTGGCTCGGCACCCACGTCGGGGTGCGCGAGACGGTCACCGCGATGGCCGCCCTCTACACGGCATCCGCCTTCGCCCCACTGTTCGGCCCGTACGGCCGGATCCGGAACCTGCCGGATCAGCCGATGGCGACGTGGAGCAGCGGGTCGACCGCGACCGCGAGGAAGACCACCGTCACGTAGGTGATCGAGTAGTGGAACAGCCGCATCGGCTTGAGCGCGGGGCCGACCGCACCGGCCTTCGCCGCCCGGAACAGGCGGTGCGCCTCGAGCAGGAACAGCCCGCCGGCGAGCACGGCGGTGACGGCGTAGACCCAGCCCATCGACGCCACCGGCACGAGCACCAGCGAGGTCGCGACCATCACCCACGAGTAGAGGACGATCTGTCGACCGACCGCCACGGGCCCCTGCTCCACGGGAAGCATCGGAACGCCGGCGGCGGAGTAGTCGTCGCGGAAGGCCATCGACAGTGGCCAGTAGTGCGGCGGCGTCCAGAAGAAGATGAGGAAGAAGAGGACGACGGCCGGCCACTGCACCGTGCCGGTGACCGCGGACCAGCCGATCAGTGTCGGCATGCATCCTGCGAGACCACCCCAGACGATGTTCTGCGAGGTGCGTCGCTTGAGCAGCACCGTGTAGCCCACGGCGTAGAGCACGATCGCGGCGACCGACAGCGCGGCGGAGAGCACGTTGACGACGAGGGCGAACCACACCGTCGACACGACGGTGAGCACGGCGGCGAAGACCAGGGCGTTGCGCGGGCTGATCTCACCGGTGACCATCGGCCGGTTGCTGGTGCGGTGCATCAGCCGGTCGATGTCGCGGTCGTACACGGAGTTGAAGGTGTTCGCCGCGCCGGCGCTCAGCGTGCCGCCGACCAGGGTCGCGAGCACCAGCCACAGAGAGGGCACCCCGCTGTGCGCGAGGAACATGACCGGCACGGTCGTGACGAGCAGCAGCTCGATGATCCGGGGCTTGGTGAGGGCGAGGTAGTTCGCCACCGTGCGGCGTCGGTCGAGCCGCGAGACCGTGGTGTCGGTCGTGATCGAGGTGGTGGCCACGTCGTCCTTCGGGTCGGCCGGTCAGGTGCTCGGCGATTCTAGCCTTCACCGGGTTGGCGGAGCCCCAGCGCGGGGTAGTCCAGACACTAGGGTGGACGGCGGACCCGTCCCCACCGTGTGCACGACCCCCCGCGAGAGAGGCCCCAGTGAGCACGACAACCACGAGCAGGCGCACCACCACGGCGACCCAGGGACGGAGCCCGGACATCTCCCGGCCTGTCGCGAAGAAGGCGAAGTGGACCGACCTCGACGTGCGAGCGGTCGACACCGTGCGCGTGCTGGCCGCCGACGCCGTGCAGAAGGCCGGCAACGGCCACCCCGGCACCGCGATGAGCCTGGCGCCGGTCGCCTACCTGATCTACCAGAACGTCATGACGCACGACCCCTCCGACCCGACCTGGCTCGGTCGCGACCGGTTCGTGCTGTCCTGCGGGCACTCCTCGCTCACCCAGTACATCCAGCTCTTCCTGAGCGGCTACGGCCTGGAGCTGAAGGACCTCAAGGCGCTGCGCACCTGGGGCTCCCTCACCCCCGGGCACCCCGAGGTGCACCACACCAAGGGTGTCGAGATCACCACCGGCCCGCTCGGCTCGGGGCTGGCCTCCGCGGTGGGCATGGCGATGGCGCAGCGCCGCCAGCGCGGCCTGCTCGACCCCGACACCAAGCCCGGGCAGAGCGTGTTCGACCACCACGTGTGGGTGCTCGCCTCCGATGGTGACCTGATGGAGGGCGTGGCGTCCGAGGCGTCCTCGCTCGCCGGCCACCAGGAGCTCGGCAACCTCACCGTCGTCTACGACGCCAACCAGATCTCGATCGAGGACGACACCGACATCTCGTTCAGCGAGGACGTCGCCAAGCGCTACGAGGCCTACGGCTGGGACGTCGTCGACATCGACTGGCGCCGGTCGAGCAACCCGGCCGGCACCGCCGACTACACCGAGGACGTCGACACCCTGTTCGCGGCCCTGGAGAAGAGCAAGACCTCGCGCAACAAGCCCACCCTGGTGCGCCTGCACACCGTCATCGCCTGGCCCGCCCCCACGGCCCGCGGCACCGGCAAGTCGCACGGCTCGGCGCTCGGGGCCGACGAGGTCGCCGCCACCAAGGAGCTGCTCGGCTTCGACCCGACAAAGACCTTCGAGGTCGACAAGGCCGTGCTCGCCCACACGCGTGAGGTGAAGAAGCGCGGCAAGGCCGCTCACCAGGCGTGGAACAAGCGGTATGCCGCATGGCGCAAGGCCAACACCGAGCGGGCCGCGCTCCTCGACCGCCTGGTCGACGCCCGCCTGCCGGACGGCTTCGAGAAGGCCCTGCCCGACTTCCCCGCCGATCCCAAGGGGCTGGCGACGCGTGCGGCATCCGGCAAGGTGCTCGGGGCGCTGGCCGACGAGCTGCCCGAGCTGTGGGGCGGCTCGGCCGACCTCGCCGAGTCCAACAACACGACGATGGCCGGAGCCGACTCCTTCATCCCCAAGGGCAAGCAGACCGAGGAGTGGAAGGGCGGCCCCTACGGGCGCACCCTGCACTTCGGCATCCGCGAGAACGCCATGGGCATGATCCTCAACGGCATCGCCCTCGAGGGCATGACCCGCCCCTACGGCGGCACCTTCCTGGTGTTCTCCGACTACATGCGCCCCGCGGTGCGGCTGGCCGCCATCCAGCAGATCCCGGTGACGTACGTGTGGACGCACGACTCCATCGGTCTCGGCGAGGACGGCCCGACGCATCAGCCGATCGAGCACCTCGCCGCCCTGCGCGCCATGCCCGGCCTGGCCGTGGTGCGCCCCGCCGACGCCAACGAGACCGCGCAGGCGTGGGCCGAGATCCTGCGCCGCGGCCACCCGGCAGGCCTGGCGCTGTCCCGCCAGCCGCTGCCGATCGTCGACCGCACCGAGCACGCCAAGGCGACCGGCGTCGCCAAGGGCGCCTACGTGCTCATCGACGCGGCGTCCGGCACGCCCGATGTGGTGATCATCGCCACCGGCTCCGAGGTGTCGCTCGCGCTCGAGGCGCGGCTGCGCCTGGAGAAGGCCGGCATCGGCACCCGCGTGGTGTCCATGCCGTGCCGGGAATGGTTCGAGGAGCAGCCGCGCTCCTACCAGAACAAGGTCCTTCCGCCCACGGTCCGCGCCCGCGTCAGCGTCGAAGCAGGGGTGGCGATGGGGTGGCACGACCTGGTCGGTGACTCGGGTCGCTGCATCAGCATCGAGCACTTCGGTGCCTCAGCCGATGCCGCAACCCTGTTCCGCGAGTTCGGGTTCACGCCCGAGGCCGTCGTCAAGGCCGCCAAGGACTCCCTCAAGGCGGCGCGCGGGGCGGGACAGGTGCCCGCCGTCAACGACACCGCACCGCGAGCCCGCAAGGACACCGGCACCGATGTCGGCACCACACGTGCGCCGAGCCGCAAGGTCTCGGCGGGGAAGTGAGCACCATGACCAGCACCGCACTGAAGGACCTCGCCGCCAACGGCGTCTCGATCTGGCTCGACGACCTGTCTCGGGAGCGCCTCACCACGGGCAACCTGCAGCAGCTCATCGACACCAAGGGAGTCGTCGGGGTCACCACCAACCCCTCGATCTTCCAGGCCGCCCTGTCCGAGGGGCACGCCTACGACGCCCAGGTCAGCGAGCTGGCGGATGCCGGAAAGACCGTCGACGAGGCCGTTTTCGCCCTCACGACGCAGGACGTCCGCGACGCCTGCGACGTCTTCCTGCCGGTCTACGAGGCCACCGGCGGCCAGGACGGCCGGGTGTCGATCGAGGTCGACCCGCGGCTCGCCCACGACACCGCCGGTACCATCGCCGAGGCCAAGCAGCTCGCGAAGGCGGTCGACCGCCCGAACGTGCTCATCAAGATCCCCGCGACCGTCGAGGGCCTGCCCGCCATCACCGAGGTGATGGGGGCCGGCATCTCGGTCAACGTCACGCTGATCTTCGCCCTCGACCGCTACCGCGCCGTGATGAACGCCTTCCTCGCCGGGCTCGAGAAGGCGCGCGAGAGCGAGGCCGACCTGTCCGGCATCCACTCGGTCGCGTCGTTCTTCGTCTCGCGGGTCGACAGCGAGATCGACAAGCGGCTCGACGCGCTCGGCACCGACGAGGCCAAGGCGCTGCGCGGCAAGGCCGGCGTCGCCAACGCCCGGCTCGCCTACCAGGCCTACGAGGAGGTCTTCTCGACCCCGCGCTGGCAGTCGCTCAAGGATGCCGGCGCCCACGAGCAGCGCCCGCTGTGGGCCTCGACGGGGGTCAAGGACCCCGCGTACGCCGACACGATGTACGTCACCGAGCTCGTCGCGCCGGGCACCGTCAACACGATGCCCGAGAAGACGCTCGACGCCACCGCCGACCACGGCGAGGTCATTGGCGACACCGTGACGCCGTTCTATGCCGAGGCGGCCGAGGTGCTCGACAGCCTCGAGCGGCTCGGCATCTCGTACGCCGAGGTCACCGCCCAGCTCGAGCGCGAGGGCGTCGACAAGTTCGAGAAGGCCTGGGGAGAGCTGCTCGGCGGGGTCACCCGCGAGCTCGAGAAGGCCACGGCGTGAGCACTCTCGCGGTCGCGGCCACCGGGGCGGCGGCCGACGCCGTCGCGAAGCACGTGCCCGAGCTCGTCGCCGACCGGGTCGCGAGCCGGCTGTTCGCCAAGGACCACACGCTGTGGGGTGAGGCCGCCGAGGCCGAGTCCGCCAAGCGGCTCTCCTGGACCGGCCTCCCCCGCAGCTCGCGCCACCTCGTCGGTGAGATCGCAGCCATGCGCGACGAGCTCGCCGCCACCGGTTACGACCGGGTGGTGCTCTGTGGCATGGGCGGCTCCTCGCTGGCGCCCGAGGTCATCTGCGCCACGGCCGGCGTGCCGATCGTGGTGCTCGACTCCTCGGACCCCGATGTCGTGCGCGGGGCCCTCACCGACCTCGACCGCACCGTCGTGGTCGTGTCGAGCAAGTCGGGCTCCACCGTCGAGACCGACAGCCAGCGGCGGGTGTTCGTGCAGGCCTTCACCGACGCCGGCATCGACCCCACCAGCCGCGTGGTCATCGTCACCGACCCCGGCAGCCCGCTCGACAGCGAGGCGCGCGGCGCCGGCTTCCGGGTGGTCAACGCCGACCCCGACGTCGGTGGCCGCTACTCCGCCCTCACCGCCTTCGGCCTGGTGCCGAGCGGGCTGGCCGGGACCGACGTCGAGGCGCTGCTCGACGACGCCGAGGCCGTGGCCGACCTGCTGGCCGCCGACGACGACGCCAACCCGGCGCTGCGCCTCGGCGCCGCCATTGCCGGCACCGAGCCGCTGCGCGACAAGCTGGTACTCGTCGACGACGGCACCGAGAACGTCGGCTTCGGCGCGTGGGCCGAGCAGCTCATCGCCGAGTCCACCGGCAAGGACGGCACCGGCATCCTGCCCGTCGTCGCCATCGGCGTCGCTCCGGCCCACCTCTACGACGACGGCACGGTCGTGCGCCTCGTGGCCACCGACGCCGACGACGCGACTGCGGATGCCGGCCACCGGGCGTCCGAGGTGACCGTCGCCGGCCCGCTCGGTGCGCAGCTGATGCTCTGGGAGGCCGCCACGGCGGTCGCCGGCCGGCTGCTCGGCATCAACCCGTTCGACCAGCCCGACGTCGAGAGCGCCAAGGCCGCGGCCCGCGAGCTGCTCGACGCCGGCATCGGCGCCGGTGCGGACCCCGCCTTCGCCGACGGCGCCGTCGAGGTGCGGGCGCTGGGCGGCGACTGGCTCGGCGACGCCTCCACCGTCGAGGGCGCGGTCGACGCACTGCTCGGGCAGCTCGACGACGAGCACGGCTACGTCGCGGTGATGGCGTACCTCGACCGCGAGGCCGACGCCGACCTCGAGCACGTCGCGCGCGACCTGTTCGACCGCACCGGCCGCCCCGCCACGTTCGGCTGGGGCCCGCGCTTCCTGCACTCCACCGGGCAGTACCACAAGGGCGGGCCACCGACCGGCGTCTACGTGCAGGTCACCACGGCACCCGCACAGGACCTCGCCGTGCCGGGGCGCGACTTCACCTTGGGTCAGTTCATCGCGTCGCAGGCCGGGGGCGACGCCACGGTGCTCGCCGACCACGGCCGCCCCGTGCTGCGGCTGCACCTCACCGCGCACGACCCAGGGCTGGCCCAGGTGCGCGCCGCGCTCGGCCGGGGCCGCGAGTGAGCCCGGCGCGAGTCGCCGCGGGCAACAACCCACTGCGCGACCCCCGCGACAAGCGGCTGCCCCGCATCGCCGGCCCCTGTTCCATGGTGCTCTTCGGGGTCACGGGTGACCTCGCCCGCAAGAAGCTGATGCCGGCCATCTACGACCTGGCCAACCGTGGGCTGCTGCCGCCCGGCTTCTCGCTGGTCGGGTTCGCCCGCCGCGACTGGGCCGACCAGGACTTCGGCAAGATCGTCTACCAGTCGGTGCGCGAGCGCTCCCGCACGCCGTTCCGCGAGGAGGTGTGGCGCACGCTGTCCGAGGGCATCCGGTTCGTGCCCGGCTCCTTCGACGACGACGCCTCCTTCGACCTGCTCGGTCAGGTCGTCGCCGAGCTCGACGAGCAGCGCGGCACCGGCGGCAACCACGCGTTCTACCTGTCCATCCCACCGTCCGCGTTCGCCACGGTCTGCCAGCAGCTCGAGCGCTCCGGTCTCTCGACCCGCAGCCCGGGCTCGTGGCGGCGCGTGGTCATCGAGAAGCCGTTCGGCCACGACCTGAAGTCGGCCCGCGAGCTCAACGCCATCGTCGAGAACGTCTTCCCGGCCGACTCGGTGTTCCGCATCGACCACTACCTGGGCAAGGAGACCGTGCAGAACCTGCTGGCACTGCGCTTCGCCAACCAGATGTTCGAGCCGGTCTGGAACGCCAACTACGTCGACCACGTGCAGATCACCATGGCCGAGGACATCGGCATCGGTGGCCGCGCGGGCTACTACGACGGCATCGGCGCCGCGCGCGACGTCATCCAGAACCACCTCCTCCAGCTGCTGGCCCTCACCGCGATGGAGGAGCCGGTCTCCTTCGACGCCCAGGGCCTGCGCGCAGAGAAGGAGAAGGTGCTCTCGGCGGTGCGGCTGCCCGCCGACCTCGCGGCCGGCACCTCGCGCGGGCAGTATGCCGCCGGCTGGCAGGGCGGCGAGGAGGTGGGCGGCTACCTCGACGAAGACGGCGTGGCCAGCGGCTCGCGCACCGAGACCTATGCCGCGGTGCGCCTCGACGTCGACACCCGCCGCTGGGCGGGGGTGCCGTTCTACCTGCGCACCGGCAAGCGGCTCGGCAAGCGGGTCACCGAGATCGCGGTGATGTTCAAGAAGGCCCCGCACCTGCCGTTCTCGAACACCGCCACGGAGGAGCTCGGCCAGAACGCCGTCGTCATCAGGGTGCAGCCCGACGAGGGCGTCACCCTGCGGTTCGGCGCGAAGGTGCCCGGGGCGCAGATGGAGGTGCGCGACGTCACGATGGACTTCGGCTACGGGCGGGCGTTCACCGAGTCCTCGCCGGAGGCGTACGAGCGGCTCATCCTCGATGTGCTGCTCGGCGAGCCGCCGCTGTTCCCGCGGCACGAGGAGGTCGAGCTGTCCTGGCAGATCCTCGACCCGATCGAGAAGTTCTGGGAGAAGAAGGGCAAGGCCCCCGAGCAGTACGCCTCGGGTGGCTGGGGACCCGACAGCGCCGACGCGATGATGCGTCGTGACGGACGCGAGTGGAGGCTGCCGTGACCACCACCCCAATATGTTCGCCCACGCGGAGCGTGGGACCCGCGCTCGTTCCGCCCACGCAGAGCGTGGGCCCCGTCTCCGATACTGATTGGGGACCCCGGTGATCGTCGACCTGCCCAGCACCACCACGGCCGACGTCGCCAAGAAGCTGGTGCGCCTGCGCGCCGACACCGGCTCGATGGCCCTGTCGCGCGTGCTCACCCTGCTCGTGGTCGTCGACGAGTCCGACGCCGACTCGTCGATCGAGACGGCCAACCGGGCCAGCCGCCAGCACCCCTGCCGGATCATCGTCGTGGTGGCCGGCAACAAGCGCGGTGCCGCCCGGCTCGACGCCCAGATCCGGCTCGGCGGCGACGCGGGGGCGTCCGAGGTCGTGGTGCTGCGCCTCTACGGCAAGCTGGCGAGCCACGGCCGCGCCGTCATCACGCCGCTGCTGCTCGCGGACTCCCCCATCGTCGCGTGGTGGCCCACCCACGGGCCGGCCACACCCTCGGCCGACCCGGTCGGGGCGATGGCGCAGCGCCGGGTGACCGATTCCGCCCAGTCCAGCCGGGCCCCCCGAACGGTGCTGCGTCGACTCGCTGCGGGCTACGCCGACGGTGACACCGACCTGGCGTGGTCACGCATCACCTTGTGGCGCGGCCTGCTCGCCGCGGCGCTGGACCAGCCGCCCTACGAGCCGGTCACGAGCGTCACGGTCGTGGCCGCCCCGGACTCACCGTCCGGCGACCTGCTCGCCGGCTGGCTGGCCGTGCGGCTGCGCTGTCCGGTGATGATCGCCCGCGCCCGCAACCGCAGCGGCATCATCTCGGTGCGGCTGGAACGGGCGAGCGGCACCGTCGACCTGGTGCGCCCGCTCGAGGGCAACACGGCCACGCTGTCCCAGCCCGGCCAGCCGGTGCGCACCCTGGCGCTCCCCCACCGCTCGGACGCCGAGTGCCTGGCCGACGAGCTGCGCCGACTGGACCCCGACGAGGTCTACGAGGACGCCCTGGTGACCGGCCTTCGGGCGTGCACCGTGTCGCGGCAGACCGCCACCGAGGCGACCCGCGCCGGCCGGGCCCCCTCGGTCGCCGAGGCCGAGCGCACCGCGAAACGGCTGCGCAAGGCCGCCCGGGCCAGCGCCAGCAGCCAGATGGTCGAGGCCATGCCGATGCCCGACAACACGGGCGACGCGGGCGCGGTCAAGCAGGCCGCCGTCAAGCAGCTCGCCGAGGTGAAGGAGCGCCGCTCATGAGCGAACCCACAGCCACCGTGGTCGTGCACCGCGGGCGACAGGCCCTTGCGGATGCGGCCGCAGCCCGGCTCGTCGTGGCCATCGTCGACGCCCAGTCGGCGCGCGGCGTGGCCCACGTGTCGATGACCGGTGGCTCGATGGGCTCGCAGATCATCGAGTCGGTGTGTGCCGTGCCGGCCCGCGACGCCGTCGACTGGTCGCAGGTGCACGTCTGGTGGGGTGACGAGCGCTGGCTGCCGGCGGGCGACGCCGAGCGCAACGACACCCAGAACGACGCTGCCGGGCTCGCCGGCCTCGGGCTCGACCAGGCCAAGGTGCACCGGGTGCTCGGTCCCGACGACACCGACTCCGCGGAGGAGAGCGCCCGGGCCTACAGCGACGCCCTGCACGCCGCCGGTGCTGAGCTGTTCGACGTCATGGTCCTCGGGGTGGGGCCTGACGGGCACGTCGCCTCCCTGTTCCCCCACCACCCGACGACGAAGGAGGTCGGGTCGCCCGCGGTGGCCGTGCACGACTCCCCCAAGCCGCCGCCGACTCGGGTGTCGCTGACCCGCGAGTGCCTCGAGCGCTCGCGCGAGGTGTGGTTCCTCGTCAGCGGCGCCGACAAGGCGGATGCCGTGCGGCGCGGCGTCACCGGCGCCCCGTTCGAGACCACCCCGGCCGCTCATGTGCACGGTGTCGACCGCACCCTGTGGCTGGTCGACGCCGACGCCGCCGCCGACCTGGAGCGCTGAACGCCATGGGCTTCCTCGACAAGCTGCGCGGCCGCGACGACTCCACCCCTGCGCCCGACGACGACCCGGATGCCGTCAGCGGCGCCGGTGACGGCGACGATCTCGACGGCATCGATGCCGTGGAGGAGATCGGCATCCGCCGGCTCACTGCCGATGAGGAGGCGAGGCTCGAGGCGGCCCGCGCCGGCTACGCCGGGCACGGCATCGACCCGGCCGACCTCGACAGCATCGCCGCCGCCTACGACCGTGCCCTCGAGGCGTCGGTCGACGGCGACTCGTCTGCGGTCGTCGAGGTGCTCGGCACCGCCATCGGCGACCACCTCGTGGCCGCCGGTGGCTACCGGTGGGTGTTGGCGACCGACCCGTTCGGCACCGACCTGGCGGTGGAGCCCCCGCGCCGGGGCGTGCCGGTGGTGACCCGGATGCTGGTGGCCACCCGCTGGCTGGGACGCGAGCGTGGCTGGATCCCCGGCGTCGTCGGCCACCTGGCGCAGGTCGGCCGCAGCTGACGCCACCCGACCTCGCCGGTCGGTCGCTGCTGCCTACCTGGCCGTAGGCAGCTCGGCACCGCCGAGTTCACGAACGAAGCCGACCGGCGCGGCCTGAGCCGCCACCGCGCACCGAGACGTCTCACGGTCACCGTCGGCCCGGGAGGACGTCGCCCGGAGGCCACCTTCCACCCCGTCCAGTACCTCTCGGACGTACCGACGGCCGGCTGCTGAGCAGCGATCTTGCCAGCATCAACCCGTCGCGGATCGGTCCCAGCTGGAAGGTCGCTGATCAGCGGCGGCCGGGAAGTCGCTTGGCGGCCGTGAAGTCGCTTGGCGGTCGGTCAGGCGCGCCGTTGCACCTAGCCGTCCGGATGCCGACGCGAAGCGGGCCAGACGCGCGGCTGAGCGCGCCTTCGGCACCCGTCGGGCAGGAGAAGCCGAGCGGACGCGCGACGGAGCGGGCCCCTTCTACTGGATCAGGCCGCGATCGCGCAGGGTCTGCAGCGCCTCGTCGAGGATCGCCTCACCGTCCTCGTCGGAGCGGCGCTCCTTCACGTAGGCGAGGTGGGTCTTGTAGGGCTCCACCCGTGGTGCCGCCGGGGGGTTCTCCCGGTCGCGGCCGGCCGGCAGGCCGCAGCGCGGGCAGTCCCACTGCTCGGGGATCGCCAGGCCGGGCTCCTCGGAGAAGCTCGGCCTGGTCTCGTGCCCGTTGGAGCACCAGAACGAGATGTGCACCCGCGGGGCCACCTCGCCGCGCTCGGCCTCGCCCATCGGGCCCGCACCGACTCGCGACCCACGGATCGCGTTACCACCAGCCATGTCTACCTATTCCTGTCAGGCGAAGCGAGCGAGGACGCCGAGGCCCACGACGACCGTGAACCACACGAGCGCGACGCCGACGGTGATGCGGTCGAGGTTGCGCTCGGCGACCGAGCTGCCACCCAGCGAGCTGGACATGCCACCGCCGAACATGTCGGACAGGCCACCGCCCTTGCCCTTGTGCAGCAGGATCAGCAGGGTCAGGAACAGGCCGGTGATGACCAGGAGGATCTCAAGGCCGATTTGTACCGCTTGCACGAGCAGTCCTTCGGGTGGGTCGGGGGCAACCGCTCAAGGATAACCTTTGGCGGCGCCGGCCGTGGTAGGCCCCCGGGCGGGTGGGTCAGGAGGTCTGCAGGTGGTCGCGGAACCGGCAGATCGCGGCGAACTCGACCGGGTCGATCGACGCCCCACCGACGAGCGCGCCGTCGACGTCCTCCTTGGCCATGATGGCCGCGACGTTGCCCGACTTGACCGAGCCCCCGTAGAGCACCCGGATGCCGTCGGCGACGTCGCCGCTGTAGAGCTCGGCGAGCTTGGTGCGGATGGCGGCGCAGACCTCCTGGGCGTCCTCGGGCGTGGCGACCTCACCGGTGCCGATCGCCCAGATCGGCTCGTAGGCGACGACGACGGTGCGGGCCTGCTCGACGGGCACGTCCTTCAGGCCGGCCTCGACCTGGGCGAGCACGTGCTCGACGTGGGTGCCGGCCTGGCGGATGTCGAGGCCCTCGCCGCAGCAGAAGATCGGGGTGATGCCGTGCCGGAAGGCGGCCTGCACCTTGGCGCCCACGACCTCGTCGCCCTCGGCGTGGTACTCGCGCCGCTCGCTGTGGCCGACCGTGACGTACGTGCAGCCGAGCTTGGCCAGGAAGGCACCGCTGATCTCGCCGGTGTAGGCGCCGGCGTCGTGCACCGAGAGGTCCTGGGCGCCGTGCTTGAGCTCCAGGCGGTCACCGTCGATGAGCGTCTGCACGCTGCGGATGTCGGTGAACGGCGGCAGCACCGCCACCTCGACGGCACCGAAGTCGTGCTTGCCGTCCTTGAGGGTCCAGTCGAGCTTCTGAACGAGGTGGGTGGCCTGGAGGTGGTCCAGGTTCATCTTCCAGTTCCCCGCCATGAGGGGGGTGCGGCCGACGGTCATGCGGTCAGTGCTCCTTCGTGAGGATGGCGATACCGGGCAGTTCCTTGCCCTCGAGGTACTCCAAGGACGCGCCGCCACCGGTGGAGATGTGGCCGAACTGGTCGTCGCGGAAGCCAAGCTGGCGCACCGCGGCGGCGGAGTCGCCGCCGCCGACCACGGTCAGGGCGCCCTTCTCGGTGACCTCGACGAGCGCCTGCGCCAGCCGGCGGGTGCCGGCGGCGAACGGCGCCATCTCGAAGGCGCCCATCGGCCCGTTCCAGAAGACCGTGCGGGTGTCGGCGAGCTTCTCGGCGTAGAGCTGCGCCGACTTCGGGCCGATGTCGAGGCCCATCATGTCGGCAGGGATGGCGTCGGCCGCGACGGTGACGGTCTCGGTGTCGGCTGAGAACTCCCGGCCGCACACGATGTCGACGGGCAGCACGATCTCGACGCCGCTCTCTTTCGCGCGCTCGAGGTAGCCCTTGCAGGCCTCGACGCTCTCGGCGTCGAACAGGCTGGTGCCGATCTCGTGGCCCTGGGCCGCGAGGAAGGTGAAGAGCATGCCGCCGCCGATGAGCAGCCGGTCGGCGGTGCTCATCAGGTTGTCGATGACGGCGAGCTTGTCGGCGACCTTGGCACCACCGAGCACCACGGCATACGGGCGCTCGGGGTCGACGGTGAGGCGCTTGAGCACCTCGACCTCGGTGGCGACCAGGCCGCCCATCGCGGCCGGCAGCCGGGTCGCGACGTCGTAGACCGACGCCTGCTTGCGGTGCACGACGCCGAACCCGTCGGAGACGTAGGCGTCGGCCAGGCCCGCGAGGGCGTCGGCGAACTCGGCGCGGTCCTCGTCGGACTTGGCCGTCTCGCCCGGGTTGAACCGGAGGTTCTCGAGCAGCACGACGTCACCGTCGGACATCGCGGCCACGGCGGCCTGGGCGCTCTCGCCCACGGTGTCGCTCGCGAAGGTCACCGGGCGGCCGAGCAGCTCGCAGAGCCGCCCGACGACCGGGGCCAGTGAGTAGCGCTCCTCGGGAGCGCCCTTGGGCCGGCCGAGGTGGGCGCACACGATGACGCGTGCGCCCGCCTCCGCGAGGCTCGAGATGGTCGGGACCGACGCCCGGATGCGTCCGTCGTCCGTGATCGTCGTGCCGGCGAGCGGCACGTTGAGGTCGGAGCGGACGAGCACGCGCTTGCCGCGCAGGTCGCCCAGGGAGGCGAGGTCACCCATGGTCGAGTCGGTCCCGTTCGCTTCAGAGGCTCTTGCCGACGAGCTCGACGAGGTCGATGAGGCGGTTGGAGTAGCCCCACTCGTTGTCGTACCAGCCGACGACCTTGACCTGGTTGCCGATGACCTTGGTCAGGCCGGAGTCGAAGATGCACGAGCTCGGGTCGGTGACGATGTCGGACGACACGATGGGGTCCTCGGTGTACTTCAGGAAGCCCTTGAGCGGGCCCTCGGCCGCGGCCTTGACGATGGCGTTGACCTCCTCGACCGTGGTGTCGCGCCCGGCCTCGAAGGTGAGGTCGGTGGCCGAGCCGGTGGGCACCGGCACGCGCAGGGCGTAGCCGTCGAGCTTGCCCTTGAGCTCGGGCATGACCAGGCCGATGGCCTTCGCGGCGCCGGTGCTGGTCGGGATGATGTTCAGGGCCGCGGCGCGGGCGCGACGCATGTCGCGGTGCGGGCCGTCGAGCAGGTTCTGGTCGGAGGTGTAGGCGTGGATCGTGGTCATCAGGCCCTTGACGATGCCGAGCTCGTCGGACAGCGGCTTGGCCATCGGCGCGAGGCAGTTCGTGGTGCACGACGCGTTGGAGATGACGTGCTGGGTGGCCGGGTCGTAGTCCTGGTGGTTGACACCCATGACGAACGTGCCGTCGTCGTTGGACGCCGGGGCCGAGATGATGACCTTCTTGGCGCCGCCGTCGATGTGGGCGTGCGCCTTGGTGGCGTCGGTGAAGAAGCCGGTCGACTCGATGACGATGTCGGCGCCGACGTCGCCCCAGGGGATGTCGGCGGGGTTGCGCTCGGCGAAGATCTTGATGGTCTGGCCGCCGACGGTGATGGCGTCGTCGGTGGCGGAGACGTCGTCGGCGAGCACGCCGAGCACCGAGTCGTACTTCAGCAGGTGCGCGATGCTCTTGTTGTCCATCAGGTCATTGGCGGCGACGATCTCCACGTCGGCACCGGACGCCTGGACGGCCCGGAAGAAGTTGCGGCCGATGCGGCCGAAGCCGTTGATCCCTACGCGAACGGTCACGGTGTGTGCTGCCTTCCACTCATTGCGGCGTGCCGCAGGTCAGCGGCACCTTGGGTCACCTCCACCCTAGACCTGTCCGCAGGGGCTCCCGACACCGTCCGAGGTACGGGCGAGTAACCGCTTCCGCAGTGCCGCACCGCAGGTCAGCGTTCTGCTCCAGGAGGCCATAAGGAGCGGCTCCAGAGGTCGTTCGGGGATTCCGGGGGTGGAGCCCCCCGAGGTCAGGTGTCGAGCATGTCCGGCGTGAGCACGGCCTCCGTATTGGGGATGCCGTCGTCCTGGGCGCGCTTGTCGGCCATCGCGAGCAGGCGGCGGATGCGGCCCGCCACGGCGTCCTTGGTCATCGGCGGCTGGGCCAGCTGGCCGAGCTCCTCGAGCGAGGCCTCCTTGTGCTGCAGGCGCAGCTCGCCGGCCTCGCGCAGGTGGTCGGGGATGTCGTCGCCGAGGATCTCCAGCGCCCGCTCCACGCGCGCCCCGGCGGCCACTGCGGCGCGGGCCGAACGGCGCAGGTTGGCGTCGTCGAAGTTGGCCAGCCGGTTGGCGGTGGCGCGCACCTCGCGGCGGATGCGACGCTCCTCCCAGGCGAGCACGGCGTCGTGGGCGCCGAGCCGGGTGAGCATCACGCCGATGGCGTCGCCGTCGCGGATGACGACCCGGTCGACCCCCCGCACCTCGCGGGCCTTGGCCGAGATGCCCATCCGGCGGGCCGCCCCGACCAGGGCGAGCGCCGCCTCGGGGCCGGGGCAGGTGACCTCGAGGGCGGAGGAGCGGCCGGGCTCGGTGAGCGAGCCGTGCGCGAGGAAGGCTCCGCGCCAGGCGGCCTCGGCGTCGCACACCGAACCGCTGACCACCTTGGGCGGCAGCCCCCGCACCGGGCGGCCCCGGCTGTCGATCAGGCCGGTCTGGCGGGCCAGCGACTCGCCGTCCTGCACCACCCGCACGACGTAGCGGCTGCCCTTGCGCAGCCCGCCGGCCGCGAGCACGAGCACCTCGGGGGTGTGGCCGTAGACCTCGGTGAGCTCACGACGCAGGCGCCGGGCGGCGTTGGCGGTGTCGAGCTCGGCCTCGACGACGATGCGACCCCCGATGATGTGCAGCCCCCCGGCGAACCTCAGCGTCGCGGCGACCTCGGACTTGCGGCAGCACGGCTTGGTCACCACGTGCCGGCTCAGCTCGTCCTTCACCCTCGCCGTCATAGCCATGGCCGTCATCCTGCCACGCGTCAGCGGACCGGTCTCGGGGTGGTGACAATGTCCCGCAGCGCCGCGGCGTAGCGCAGCGGGTCGTGCTCGCCGGGCCGGTCGCGACGGCCCACCGGCGTGACGAACAGCTGCGCGCCGAGCCGCAGGCACTGTTCTGCCAGAACCGTTTCGTCGTCGACGACGGCGGGGTCGGCGAGCACGGCATCGAGCCTCAGGTGGGGTGCGAGAGTGACGAAACTCTCCAAGAGGCGCCCGGCACTGAAGCCGGCCGTCTCACCCGTGCCGGGGTCCAGGTTGAGCACGAGCAGCCGCCGAGCCCGGGTGACCCCCAGGGCCTCGGACAGCTCGGGCACGAGCACGTGCGGCATCACCGAGGTGAACCATGAGCCGGGCCCCAGCACCACCCAGTCGGCGCCGCGGATGGCGGCCACCGACTCCGGGTAGGCCGGCGGGTCCGCCGGCACGAGGCGCACGGCGCCCACCTCACCCGGGGTCACCGCCACCTGCGCCTGCCCGCGCACGACGTGCACGGCATCCGGCTGGTCGGGGTCGAGCCCGCTGACGTCGGCCTCGATGGTGAGCGGCACCGCCGCCATCGGCAGCACCCGGCCCTGTGCCTGCAGCAGCCGCCCCACGAGGTCGAGCCCGGCGACCGGGTCGTCGTGCAGCTCCCAGAGGGCGACGATGAGCAGGTTGCCCAGGTTGTGGCCGCCGAGGGGCCCGTCGCCCGCGAACCGGTGCTGCAGCACGTCACGCCAGGTCTGGCCCCACTCGCTCTCACTGCACAGGGCGGCCAGGGCCATCCGCAGGTCGCCGGGGGGCAGCACGCCGAACTCGTCGCGCAGCCGGCCCGAGGAGCCGCCGTCGTCGGCGACCGTGACGATGGCGGTGATCTCGTCGGTGACGTAGCGCAGGGCGGTGAGCGTGGCTGCCAGGCCGTGGCCACCACCCAGCGCGGCGACGACCGGCCCGGTCACTCGCGCCCCAGGTCGCGGTGCACGACGAAGCTGGCCACCTGCTCGGTCGTGAGCCGGGCGGCGACGGCCTGGGTCATCGCCACCGAGCGGTGCTTGCCCCCGGTGCAGCCGATCGCGATGGTGGCGTAGCGCCGACCTTCGCGCAGGTAGCCATCGGTGACCGGCTCCATCAGCGCGACGACGCGGTCGAGGAACTCGGCGGCCCCCGGCTGGCCCATGACCCAGTCGGCCACCGGCGCGTCGGCCCCGGTGAGCGCCTTGAGCTCGGGCACCCAGAACGGGTTGGGCAGGAAGCGCATGTCGAAGACGAAGTCGGCGTCGAGCGGCACGCCGTACTTGAAGCCGAACGACATCAGCGCCAGCCGCACGCTGGGCCCCTCGGCGCCGCCGAGCAGCGGGGTGAGCTTGCGCCCGAGCTGGTGCACGTTGAGGCCGGAGGTGTCGATGACGACCTGGGCGTCGGCCCGCAGGTCGCGCAGCATCTCGCGCTCCGTCTGGATGCCGTCGAGCAGCCGGCCCTCGCCCTGCAGCGGGTGCGGCCGCCGCACGCTCTCGAACCGGCGGACCAGGGCCTCGTCGGTGGCGTCGAGGAAGATCAGGTGCGGGTGCCAGCCCGCGTCGCCCAGCGCGGCGAGCCCGGCCTGCAGCTCGGAGCGGAAGGCCCGGGCCCGCACGTCGACCACGGCGGCGATCTGCAGGTCGCTCACGCCCGAGTCGCGCACCTCGCTCGCCAGGTCGGCCATCGCCGCGAGCAGCTGCGGCGGCAGGTTGTCGACGACGTACCAGCCGCGGTCCTCGATGACGTTGGCCGCCGTCGAGCGACCCGCCCCGCTCATCCCCGTGACGATGACGAAGTCGGTGGAGCGCGGCACCGGCGTGTGGTCGCCGCCCCCAAACTCGTCGTCAGCCACGGCCCGCTCGATCGCCACGGTCTGCCCCTTCGTCGTCGACCACCTCGCCGGTGGCGAGGTTGACCGCCGGCATGCCGTCGGCGCCCGCCCCCAACTGTGCCGCAACCACCGCTGCCAGCGCAGGCCCTATGCCGGGGACGGCCGCCAGCTCGTCGACCGAGGCAGCCCGGATGCGCTTGACCGACCCGAACGCCTTGAGCAGCGCCTTGCGGCGCTTCTCGCCCAGGCCTGGGATGCCGTCGAGCCGGCTGGTGGTCATCGCCTTGGAGCGCCGCTGCCGGTGGAAGGTGATCGCGAACCGGTGCGCCTCGTCGCGCAGCCGCTGCAGGAGGTAGAGGCCCTCGCTGGTGCGGGGCAGCACCACGGGGTACTCCTCCCCCGGCACCCAGACCTCCTCGAGCCGCTTGGCGAGCCCGACCACCGCGACGTCGACGACCCCGACCTCCTCCAGCGCCCGGGCCGCGGCGTTGACCTGCGGCAGCCCGCCGTCGACCACGACCAGGTTGGGCCGGTAGGCGAACCGCGCGGGCCGCGACCCGACCTCGGGGGCCGGCTCACCGGCATCCACGGCCTCGGCCTGGGCGCCCTCGGCCTCCGCGAGGTCGGCCTCCTCCGCGCGCCCCCGGCGGAACCGGCGGGTGAGCACCTCGTGCATCGCGGCGGTGTCGTCGGTGGCACCGGTCTCGTCGCCGCGCACGATGAACCGGCGGTACTCCGACTTGCGGGGCAGGCCGTCCTCGAAGACGACCATCGACCCCACGACCGAAGTGCCCTGCACGTGGCTGATGTCGAAGCACTCGATGCGCAGCGGGGCCTCGTCGAGCTCGAGCGTGTCCTGAAGCTGCTGCAGTGCCTGGCTGCGGGTGGTGAGGTCGCCGGCCCGGGTCACCTTGTGCCGGGCCAGGCTCTGGGTGGCGTTGCGGGCGACGGTCTCCATCAGGGTGCGCTTGTCGCCGCGGCGCGGCACCCGCAGGTCGACCCGGCTGCCGCGCAGGGTGGACAGCCACAGCGAGAGGGCCTCGGCGTCGTCGGGCAGCACCGGCACGAGCACCTCGCGCGGCACGGCGTCTCCGGCCTCGCTGCCGTAGACCTGCTGGAGCAGGTGCTCGACGACCTCAGGGGTGGTCTCGGCGTCGCGCTCGGCCACCCAGCCCCGCTGGCCGCGCACCCGCCCGCCGCGCACGTGGAAGAGCTGCACCGCGACCTCGAGCTCGTCCTCGGCCAGGGCGAACACGTCGGCGTCGGTGGCGTCGGGAAGCACGACGGCCGACTTCTCGAGCACCCGCTCGAGCGCCCCGATGTCGTCGCGCAGGCGGGCGGCCCGCTCGAAGTCGAGCTCGGCGGCGGCTCCCCTCATCTCCTTGGTGAGGCGGGTGACGAACCGCCCGGTCTCGCCGGCCATGAAGTCGCAGAAGTCCTCGGCGATCTCGCGGTGGCGCGCGGCGTCGACCCGGCCGACGCACGGGGCGCTGCACTTGTCGATATAGCCCAGCAGGCACGGGCGGCCCACCTGGCTGGCCCGCTTGAACACCCCGGCGGAGCAGGTGCGCACCGGGAAGACGCGCAGCGCGAGGTCGAGGGTCTCGCGGATCGCCCAGGCGTGGGCGTAGGGCCCGAAGTAGCGGGTGCCCTTGCGCTTGGCCCCGCGCATCACCTGCGCCCGCGGGTACTCCTCGCCCAGGGTGACCGCCAGGTAGGGGTAGGACTTGTCGTCGCGGTACCTGACGTTGAAGCGCGGGTCGAACTCCTTGATCCACGCGTACTCGAGCTGGAGGGCCTCGACCTCGGTCGTGACGACGGTCCACTCGACGCTTGCCCCCGTGCGCACCATGGTCGCCGTACGGTGGTGCAGCGCCGAGACGTCCTGGAAGTAGGAGGACAGCCGCTGGCGCAGGTTCTTGGCCTTGCCGACGTAGATGACCCGGCCGTCGCGGTCGCGGAACCGGTAGACGCCCGGATCGGTCGGGATCTCGCCCGGCGCAGGACGGTAGGTCGACGGATCAGCCACCCGGCAACCCTACGACCGGGGTCCGTCAGGTGACCTTGATGCCGTCGGCACCGACCGACACGCTCTTGGTCGGCAGGCCCTGGTTTGCAGGCCCCTGCACCACCGCACCGGTCGCGATGTCGAAGGTCGAGCCGTGGCACGGGCAGATGATGACGCCGTTCGACACGTCGCTCACGGTGCAGCCCTGATGGGTGCAGATGGCCGAGAAGGCCTTGAAGTCACCGGCCGTCGGCTGGGTGACGACGACCTGAAGCTTGTCGAACACCTTCCCGCCGCCGACCGGGATGTCGGCCGCGGCGATGGCGTCGCCGGCGGCCGACGCAGCCCCGGACGCGGCGGAACCGGCGGCGCTCGCGACGGCATCCCCCGTGCTCGAGGCGCACGCGGTGAGCATCGCGGTTCCGGCCACCGCCACCCCTGCCACCATCAGGCTCTCGCGCCGCGACCAGCACGAACAGGCCGGCGTGGAGGCGGTCGGGTCGGTGGTCGTGAGGGCCGACGGGTCGGTGGAGTGCTCGGTGCTCATCGTGGTCCTCGCTGTCGTGGGTGCCGCGGTGCGGGCTGTGCGCGACGAGTATCCCCATACTTTCCTGTGTCGCGGCCATGGGACCTTCGGACAGCCGACCGGCCGGGCGGGCTGCTCCGGGGGCACGCTGGGCCAGGTAACAAGTCGGCACCACTCTGCGGGCAATGCTGGGCGGCTCCCGCGACCTGTGGTTACAGTGCGCCATGCCCGCGTCGGTGTGGGCACGAGCACACCTGCTCACTTTGTCGTACTACTCAGGAGGAAACGTGCCTCAGCGTTCCGTGGTTGCCGTTGGCGCCTCGCTGCTCGTGGCTTCGCTCGCGCTCGCCGGTTGTGGCACGCGCGGCGACAGTGGCAGCAGTGCGTCCGGTTCTGGCGCCGCCAACAAGACCGTCAAGATCGGCGTCATCTCGCCCCTGTCCGGCGACCTGGCCGCGCTCGGCCTGGGCATCAAGAACTCGGTCGACCTCGCCATCAAGCAGGCCAACCAGAACAAGACCATCCCCGGCTGGACCATCGAGATCGCCCCTGAGGACGACCAGGCCACCCCGGACGTCGGCAAGAACGCCGCGACGAAGCTCGCGTCCGACCCCGAGGTCGTCGGTGTCGTCGGCACGCTGAACTCCAGCGTCGCGCAGAGCGTCCAGCCCGTGCTGGCCTCCGCGAAGATCACCATGGTCTCGCCGGCCAACACGAACCCGTCGCTCACCCAGGGCGCCGACTTCGCCACCGCGCCGAGCCGCACCTACCCGAACTACTTCCGCACCTGCACCACCGACTCGATCCAGGGCCCCTTCGCGGCGCGCTACCTGTTCGAGAAGGCGGGCATCAAGGAGGTCGCGACGGTCAACGACAAGAAGACCTACGGCCAGGGCCTGGTCAACGCCTTCACCCAGGAGTACACGAAGCTCGGTGGCAAGATCACCGCGGCCGAGACGATCAACCCCGACGACGACAAGTACGACGCCGTCATCAGCAAGATCAAGCCCTCGAACCCCAAGGCCGTGTACTACGGCGGCGAGTACCCGCAGGCCGGTCCGTTCTCGCAGCAGATGAAGGCTGCCGGGCTCAACGTCCCCCTCATGGGTGGCGACGGCATCTTCTCCGGTGAGTACATCAAGCTCGCCGGTGCGACGTCCAACGGCGACCTCGCCACCTCGGTCGGCGCCCCGACCGACACGCTCCCCTCGGCCACCGCGTTCGTCGAGGCCTACAAGGCCGCCGGCTACCAGGAGCCCTACGAGGCCTACGGCGCCTACGCGTTCGACGCCGCCAACGCCATCATCAACGCGCTGAAGACCTCGCTCGCCAGCGCCTCCTCGGTGGAGTCGGCCCGCCAGCCCACCATCGACGCGATGGCGAAGGTCGCCTTCGACGGGGTCACCGGCAAGGTTGCGTTCGACGAGTACGGCGACACCACGTCCAAGGTCCTGACCGTGTACCAGGTCAAGGACGGCAAGTGGGCGGCGATCAACACCGCGGCCTTCGAGTCCAACTGACCACGGTCAGGTAGCACCCGTACGACGACGGCGGGGGTGGTCCGGCAGGACCACCCCCGCCGTTTCGCTGCGGCGCACCGTCGCCCTCCCGTCTCATCGCAACGCTGCACGGCGGATGCCGTGTGGTGTGGGACACAGCGCGGCGTAGCCGCTACGCTCCCCCCAGCCTTACCACCGTCAACTAGGAGGTCGTGGTGGACGCCTTCGCCCAGCAGCTCGTCAACGGGCTGACCCTGGGATCGCTCTACGCCCTGATCGCGGTCGGCTACACGGTCGTCTACGGCATCGTCCAGCTGATCAACTTCGCCCATGGCGAGATCTTCATGATCGGTGCGTTCGGAGCCCTCTCGACCTGGTTGATCTTCTTCCAGGGCAACACCTCCCTGTGGGTGCTGCCCTTCATGATCATCGGTGCGATCCTCGCCTCGGTCACCATCGCGGTCCTCATGGAGCGCATCGCCTACCGTCCGCTGCGGCACGCGCCGCGGCTCGCCCCGCTCATCACGGCGATCGGCATCTCGGTCTTCCTCCAGGAGGCCGTGCGACTCTTCTACGGCAAGGTGCCCTTCTTCGACTTCCCGGACGCCAAGCAGCGCGTGCCGTTCCCGCAGATCGCCGTGGTCACCGGCCCGGCCTTCCAGGTGGGCGGTGTGACGATCCAGCGCTCGGCCCTGTTCACCATCGGCTGCCTGCTGATGTCGGCGGCCGGCCTGTGGTACTTCGTCAACCGCACCAAGACCGGTCGCGGCATGCAGGCCGTCTCGCAGGACCCCGACACCGCGCGCCTGATGGGCATCAACGTCGACCGGATCATCGTGGTCGCGTTCGCCGTCGGCGCCACGCTCGCCGCGGTCGCGGGTGTCGCGCAGGGCCTCGCGGTCACCAACATCAACTTCCGGATGGGCTTCCTGGCCGGCCTGAAGGCGTTCACCGCCGCCGTGCTCGGTGGCATCGGAAACGTCTGGGGCGCCGTCGTCGGTGGCCTGACCCTGGGCATCGTCGAGGCGATGGCCGTGCAGTTCATCCCGGGCACCTTCGGCGGCAGCCCGTGGAAGGACGTCTGGGCGTTCGGCCTCCTCATCCTCGTCCTGGTCTTCCGACCACAGGGCATCCTCGGCGCGAAGGTGGTGGACCGGGCATGAAGAAGCTCCGTTTCTCGGACGCGGCGCGCACCAAGCACGCCGCCAAGTGCCCCCCGATGGCCATCGCCGGCGGGGCCCTGATGATCATCAGCGGGCTGCTGTCGTGGTCCTACGACAACCGTGTCCTCGGTGACATCTCGATCCGCTTCTACCCCGCCGGAATCCAGCTCTACGCCATGATGTTCGGAATCCTCGCGGTCGTCCTGGGGGTGGTGCTCCTACGGCGGCCCCCGTGGCTGAGCCCGGCCCGTGGCCTACGCATCCTCGGCATCACCGCACTGGTGTTCCTGTTCTGGGTGCTCGCGTCGATCGCCTACCAGACCGGTGGCCTGATCAACCTCAACGAGGGCGGCTGGGTGGCCCTCGTCGGCGCCGCGCTGATCACCCTGGGCGGCACCCTGTCTCCCGACGTCGAGATCAACGTGCGCACCTGGCCACGGCTGAGCAGCACCCTCGAGATCGTCATCATCGTCGTGCTCATGGCCGTCCTCCTGTTCACGGTCGCCTACACGTTGAACATCCAGGACGGCGTGATCTTCGCGTCGTTCCTCGTCGCCCTCATCGGCATGGTCGGCGGACTGCTCGGCACCGGCTTCGGCGGCTACCTCGGCTTCATCGGGGCCAACAACCGGCGCCCACTCCTGCTGGCCGCCTTCCTCGTGGCATTCCTGTTCCCGTTCACCCAGGACGGCTCGGACGCCAACATGTCGATCGCGACGCAGATCCTCATCTTCGCCGCCACGGCGCTGGGCCTGAACATCGTGGTCGGCCTCGCCGGCCTGCTCGACCTGGGCTACATCGCCTTCCTCGGCACCGGTGCCTACGTCGGGGCGATGCTGTCCAACTCGGCGTTCTCCACCGTCGGCTGGCACCCGCCGTTCGTGGTGGTCATGCTGCTCGGGGCGAGCACCGCGGCGGTCTTCGGCCTGATCATCGGTACTCCGACACTGCGGGTGTCCGGGGACTACCTGGCGATCGTGACGCTCGGCTTCGGCGAGATCTTCCGGCTGACGATGTTCAACCTCGACGGCAACAACGGCCCCAAGCTGACCAACGGGCCCAACGGCATCCCGGCGATCCCCGACCTCAACCTGTTCGGGTTCGACTTCGGCGCGGTGCACACGGTGGCCGGCATTCCCCTCGGCCGGTTCAGCAACTACTACTTCATGCTCCTGCTGCTGTTGATGTTCGTCATGCTGGTGTTCACCCGGCTCAACGACAGCCGGATCGGACGTGGCTGGGTCGCCATCCGCGAGGACGAGCGCGCGGCCGAGGCGATGGGCGTCAACGTCTTCGGGCTCAAGATCCTCGCCTTCGCCGTCGGCGCGTTCCTCGCCGGCCTCGCCGGCACGATCAAGGCCCACCAGGACACCTCGGTGAGCCCGGACCAGTTCATCTTCCTCGAGTCGGCGTTCCTTCTCGCGGCCGTCGTGCTCGGTGGTATGGGCACCGTCGTCGGTGTCCTCGTCGGTGCCACGATCCTCAAGCTGCTCCCTGAGAAGCTGCGCGAGGTCAACGACTACCGGCTGCTCATGTTCGGCCTGCTGCTCGTCGTCATGATGCGTTTCCGCCCCGAGGGCCTGGTGCCGAGCAAGCGCAGGCAGCTGGAGTTCCACGAAGAAGACACCGAGCTCGTCGAGCTGCTCCAAGCCGAGCACCTCCAGGAGGCGAAATGACCGTCACCGAGCCCCAGGCCGCGGCGCCCGAGGCGTCGAACCAGCTGGTCCTCGAGGCCAGCGGCGTCACGATGCGGTTCGGCGGTCTCACGGCCGTCGATACCGTGAGCATGAAGGTGCACGAGGGCGAGATCGTCGGGTTGATCGGCCCCAACGGCGCCGGCAAGACGACCTTCTTCAACTGCCTCACCGGCATGTACATCCCGACCGAGGGGCGAGTGACGCTCAACGGCGAGACCCTCCCCCCGAAGCCCCTGGCGGTGGTGCGCGCCGGCATGGCTCGCACCTTCCAGAACATCCGGCTGTTCGCGAACATGACCGCGCTCGAGAACGTCATGGTCGGCCGGTACTGCCGCACCTCGTCGATGGCGCTCACCACCATCCTGCGCGGGCCGAAGTTCAAGCGCGAGGAGGCTGCGACCCGCGAGCGGGCCCAGGAGCTGCTCGACTACGTGGGCCTGGGGAAGTCGACCGAGCTGCTGGCGCGCAACATGCCCTACGGCGACCAGCGTCGGCTCGAGATCGCCCGTGCGCTGGCCACGGACCCGCAGATCCTGCTCCTCGACGAGCCCACGGCCGGCATGAACCCGAAGGAGACCGAGGAGACGATGAACCTGATCTTCAAGATCAGGGACAGTGGGCTCGCGGTGGTGGTCATCGAGCACGACATGCGCTTCATCTTCAACCTCTGCGACCGGGTGCTCTGCCTGGTGCGCGGGTCGCTGCTCGTCGAGGGCACCCCGGGCGAGGTGCAGTCCGACCACCGGGTCATCGAGGCCTACATCGGCGGCGACGACGAAGACGAGGACGAGGAGAGCGCATGAGCGCCATGCTGGAGGTCAAGGACCTCGTGGTGTCCTACGGCAAGATCAAGGCCGTCAAGGGCATCAGCTTCGACGTCAACGAGGGTGAGGTCGTCACCCTGATCGGCACCAACGGCGCCGGCAAGACGACGACGCTGCGCACCATCTCCGGCCTGCTGCGCCCGGTGAGTGGGTCGATCACCTTCCAGGGCAAGGACCTCACCACGGTCGCGGCGCACGACATCGTGCAGCTCGGGCTGGCGCACTCCCCCGAGGGCCGGCGGATCTTCCCGCGGCTCACCGTCGAGGAGAACCTGCGGCTGGGCGCCTTCTCCCGCAAGGACAAGAGCATCAACTCCGACCTCGACGCGGCGTTCGCGCTGTTCCCGATCCTCGAGGAGCGCCGCGCGCAGCCGGCCGGCACCTTCTCGGGCGGCGAGCAGCAGATGCTCGCCATGGGGCGGGCGATGATGAGCCGCCCCAAGCTGCTCATGCTCGACGAGCCGTCGATGGGCCTGTCGCCGCTGATGATGAAGCGGATCATGACGACGGTGACCACCCTGCAGCAGCAGGGCACCACGATCCTGCTCGTCGAGCAGAACGCCCAGGCCGCGCTGAGGCGGGCCACCAAGGGCTACGTGCTCGAGGTCGGCAACATCGTGCTCAGTGGCACCGGCCAGGAGCTGCTGGCCAGCGACGACGTCCGCAAGGCATACCTCGGCGAAGACTGAGGATCGACCTGGACGTGAGCAGGCCCCGGATACCGTGAGGCGGCATCCGGGGCCGGTCCCGTTTCACGCTGGGTTCAGCTCGCGGCGCGTTTCGTGGCAGTGCGTCGGGTCGGAGCCTTGGCTGCCGTCGCCTTCGTCGCGGTTGCCGTCGACTTCGTCGTCCTGGCCGTGGTGGTCTTCGCGGGGGCGGCCGACCGCGCCGCCGCGGCCCTGTTCACGGTGGCCTTGGTGGCCGGAACCTTCTTCGCGGGCGACTTGCGGGCCGCGCCGGTGGCCCGGGTCGTGGTGCGAGCCGTCTTGGCGAGCACCGGCGCGAGGAACCGACCGGTGTGCGAGTGCTCGAGCGTGGCGACGTGCTCGGGCGTGCCCTCGGCGATGACCCGGCCACCGCCATTGCCGCCCTCGGGGCCGAGGTCGACGAGCCAGTCGGCGCTCTTGATGACGTCGAGGTTGTGCTCGATGACCAGCACCGTGTTGCCCTTGTCGACCAGGCCCTGCAGCACCCCGAGCAGCTTGCGGATGTCCTCGAAGTGCAGGCCCGTGGTGGGCTCGTCGAGCACGTAGACGGTGCGCCCGGTGGACCGCTTCTGCAGCTCGGTGGCCAGCTTGACGCGCTGTGCCTCACCACCGGAGAGGGTGGGCGCCGGCTGGCCGAGCCGCACGTAGCCGAGCCCGACGTCGTTGAGGGTGCGCATGTGCCGGGCGATGGCGGGCACCGCCGAGAAGAAGTCGGCGGCCTCCTCGATCGGCATGTCGAGCACGTCGGCGATGGTCTTGCCCTTGAAGTGCACCTCGAGCGTCTCGCGGTTGTAACGGGCGCCGTGGCAGACCTCGCACGGGACGTAGACGTCGGGCAGGAAGTTCATCTCGATCTTGATCGTGCCGTCGCCGGAACACGCGTCGCAGCGGCCACCCTTGACGTTGAACGAGAACCGCCCCGGCTGGTAGCCGCGCATCTTCGCCTCGGTGGTGGTGGCGAACAGCTTGCGGATGTGGTCGAAGACGCCGGTGTAGGTGGCCGGGTTGGACCGTGGGGTGCGGCCGATCGGGCCCTGGTCGACGTGCACGACCTTGTCGAGGTGCTCGAGCCCCGTGACGGTCTTGTGCCGGCCGGGCACGTGCCGGGCGCCGTTGAGCTTGTTGGCGAGCACGTTGTAGAGGATGTCGTTGACCAGCGTGGACTTGCCCGAACCCGAGACGCCGGTGATGGCGACCAGGTTGCCGAGCGGGAACGACACCGTGACCTTGTCGAGGTTGTGCTCGGTGGCCTGCACCACCGTGACCTCGCGCCCCTTCTCCTGGGGGCGGCGCACCTGTGGCGTGGGGATCTCGCGCCGCCCGGAGAGGTACTTGCCGGTGAGCGAGTCGGGGTGGGTGAGCAGGTCGGCGACGGTGCCGGAGTGCACGACCTGGCCCCCGTGCTCGCCGGCGCCGGGGCCGATGTCGACGACCCAGTCGGCCGTGGAGATGGTGTCTTCGTCGTGCTCGACGACGATGAGGGTGTTGCCGAGGTCGCGCAGCCGGGTGAGGGTCTCGATCAGCCGGTGGTTGTCGCGCTGGTGCAGCCCGATGCTCGGCTCGTCGAGCACGTAGAGCACGCCGACCAGGCCCGACCCGATCTGGGTGGCGAGCCGGATGCGCTGGGCTTCGCCGCCGGACAGGGTGCCGGCGGGGCGGTCGAGGCTGAGGTAGTCGAGGCCGACGTCGAGCAGGAAGCCGAGCCGGGCGTTGATCTCCTTGATGACCCGCTCGGCGATCTGGCGCTCACGCACGGTGAAGTCGACGTCGTCGAAGAAGCGCGCGGCATCGGCGATGGCGAGCCGGGAGACCTCGGCGATGGACCGGCCGCCGATGAGCACCGCGAGGGACTCGGGCTTGAGCCGGGCGCCCTTGCAGACCGGGCAGGGCACCTCGCGCATGTAGCCCTCGTAGCGCTCGCGGCTCCAGTCGGAGTCGGTCTCGGCGTGCCGCCGCTTGACGAACTCGACGGCGCCCTCGAACCCGGTGGAGTAGGACCGCTCGCGGCCGAACCGGTTGCGGTAGCGCACGTGCACCTTGTGGTTCTTGCCGTACAGCAGGGCGTCCTTGGCCCGCTGCGGCAGCGCCCGCCACGGCGTGTCGATCGAGAACTTGAGGTCGTCTGCGAGGGCGGCCATGACGCGCTGGAAGTAGTCGGCGGCCCCGGAGCCGCTGGCCCACGGCGCGATGGCGCCCTCGGCGAGGCTGAGGTCTTCGTCTGGGACGATGAGGTCGGGGTCGACCTCGAGCTCGGTGCCGATGCCGGTGCACTCGGGGCAGGCGCCGAACGGGCTGTTGAACGAGAAGGAGCGCGGCTCGACCTCGTCCATCGACAGCGGGTGGTCGTTGGGGCAGGCCATCTTCTCGGAGAACCGGCGCTCGCGGTCGGGGTGGCCCTCGTCGAGGTCGACGAACTCGACGACGAGCACGCCGCCGGCCAGGCCCAGCGCGGTCTCGACCGAGTCGGTGAGCCGCCGCTTGGACGACGGGTCGTCGGCCCCCTTGGCGACCAGCCGGTCGACGACGACGTCGATGGTGTGCTTGACCTGCTTCTCGAGCTTCGGCGGCTCGGTGAGCGCGACGACCTGGCCGTCGACGCGGGCCCGGGCGAACCCCTTGGACTGCAGCTCGGCGAACAGGTCGACGTACTCGCCCTTGCGGGCGCGCACCACGGGGGCGAGCACCTGGAAGCGGGTGCGCTCGGGCAGCTCGAGCAGCCGGTCGACGATCTGCTGCGGGCTCTGCCGGGTGATCGGCTCGCCGCACACCGGGCAGTGCGGGCGGCCGGCGCGGGCGAAGAGCAGGCGGAGGTAGTCGTAGACCTCGGTGATGGTGCCGACGGTGGACCGCGGGTTGCGGTTGGTCGACTTCTGGTCGATGGAGACGGCCGGTGACAGGCCCTCGATGAAGTCGACGTCGGGCTTGTCCATCTGCCCCAGGAACTGCCGGGCGTAGGCCGACAGCGACTCGACGTAGCGGCGCTGGCCCTCGGCGAAGATGGTGTCGAAGGCCAGGCTGGACTTGCCCGACCCGGACAGGCCGGTGAACACGACGAGGCTGTCGCGGGGCAGTTCGATGCTGATGTCCTTGAGATTGTGCTCTCGGGCACCACGGACGACGAGGTGGTCATGACTCACGCTCGCAATGCTAGGTGGGGCCACCGACAACACCCTCATCCATGGACGCCCCGGTAGCGTCTGGGCATGCACCCGACCTCTCCTGCCGTCCTCGACGCGGTCGCCGACCAGACCGAGGCCTTCCTGCGCACCGCCCGGTCGCTCGACGACGTCCACGCCCCGTCGCTGTGTGAGGGGTGGACCCGCGGGCACGTGCTCACCCATGTGGCCCGCAACGCCGACGGCCTGGCCGCGCTGGTGCGCTCCGCCGTCGACGGCTCCGGCGAGACGATGTACCCCAGCCCGCAGGCGCGGGACCAGGACATCGAGGCCGGGGCCGACCGGCCGCTCAGCGAGCAGGTCGACGACGTCGACCGCACCGCCCGGGCGCTGGCCGCGGAGCTGGCGCGGCTCACCCCCGAGCAGGCCGAGCTGCGCCTCGAGCGCACTCCCGGGAAGTTCCTCATCAAGGCCAAGAACATCCCGTTCATGCGGCTGCGCGAGCTGGTCTTCCACCACGTCGACCTGCTGGGCGGCTTCGGGTTCGGTGACCTCGAGCCCGAGCTGCAGCGGCTGCTCCTCGACGAGGAGGTGCGCCGGCTGCGCGCCGCCGAGCCCCCGCTCGACCTCACCCTGCGCGCCCCCGACGGCGACGAGTGGACGGTCGGGGCCGGCACGGCATCCGTCGTCGGCGATCGCGGCGCCCTGCTGGGCTGGCTCGGACGCGGCAGTACCGACGGCCTGAGCGGCGACCCGCTCCCCCGACTCCCCGAAGGACTGTGACGACGATGAGCTACACCGGGCACGTGACCCCCGGAGGACCGACGGACCTCCGCCGGCTCGACCGCGCGACCATCCGCAAGATGTCGGTCAGCGAGATGCACAACAACGTCTACCTCATCACCTGCATGGCCACCGGCGAGCAGCTGCTCATCGACGCCGCCGACGACGCGCACCGGTGCCAGCTGCTCGTGCGCGAGGGCACCGGCCGGCTCGACCACCTGGTCACCACCCACCAGCACTGGGACCACGTGCGGGCGCTCGAGGAGGTCGCCCGCGCCACCGGCGCCACGACGTACGCCGGTGCCGACGACGCCGACGCGCTCCCCCTGGCGCCTGACGTGCGGCTGGCCCAGGGCGACACGGTGACCGTGGGCGAGCTGACCCTCGACGTCATCCACCTGCGCGGGCACACCCCCGGCTCGGTGGCGCTGTCGTGGGCGGACCCCGACGGCTACACGCACCTCTTCACGGGCGACTCGCTCTTCCCCGGTGGCGTGGGCAACACCAAGAACCCCGGGCAGAGCTTCGAGTCGCTCTACTCCGACGTCGTCGAGCGCGTCTTCGACCGGTTCGACGACGACACCTGGTTCTATCCCGGCCACGGTGACGACTCGACGATCGGCGCCGAGCGCCCCCACCTGCAGGAGTGGCGCGACCGCGGCTGGTGACCCCCTCCCGCCTCCAGCACCGGCGGCCACCAGTCGACCGGTCGCGACATGCCAGTGAGAAATCACGATCCCGGGCATGTCTCGACCCCTCGATCCATCGAGCCCTCCTCGGGTGATGCGATGGGCGCGGCCCGCGCCCGGGGTGGACTGCTGCCCCGACCGCGGATGCCGAGTGGCTAGCCTGACGCGGTGACGACCGCCGCAGACCGGGTTCCCGCACCGGTCCTGGTGCTGGCGGGCATCGTCTCGGTGCAGTTCGGTGGCGCGCTCGCGGCGACCCTGGTGCCGGTGATCGGCGCCGGCGGCTCGGTCGTCATCCGGCTGCTGTTCGCCACGGCGATCCTGCTCGCCGTCGTGCGGCCTCGCTGGCGGGGCCACTCGGCGCGGGCCTGGCGCACCGTGACCGCTTTCGGCGTCGCGCTGGGGCTGATGAACTTCACGTTCTACAGCTCGCTGGCGCACCTGCCGATCGGGGTGGCCGTCACGATCGAGTTCATCGGGCCGCTCACGCTCGCCGCCGTGCTGTCCCGCCGGTGGGTGGATGCCGTGGCCGTCGCCGCGGCGGGGCTGGGCGTGGTACTCATCTCGCAGGCGCTGAGCACCCCGCTGGACGAGCTCGAGTGGGTCGGCATCGCCCTGGCGCTCGCGGCCGGAGCGTTCTGGGCCGCGTACATCGTGCTGTCCGGCCGCACCGGCGCGCTGTTCCCCCGGCTCGAGGGCCTGGCACTCGCCATGGTCGTCGCGACGGCGGTGACCCTGCCGGTGGGGCTCGGGTCGGTGCCGCAGTGGACCGCACCGATCCTGCTCAAGGGCCTGGGCATCGCGGTGATGTCGTCGGTGCTGCCCTACTCGCTCGAGCTGCTCGCGCTGCGTCGGCTGTCGGCCAAGGTCTTCGGCATCCTGCTCAGCCTCGAACCGGCGGCCGCGGCCCTGGCCGGCCTGATCGTGCTGGGGCAGCGGCTGTCGCCGACCCAGCTCCTCGGCATGGGGCTGGTCGTGGCCGCGTCGGCGCTGGTGCTCGGACTGGGTGCACGCAAGGACCCGGCGGAGTCGGCCGGCGCCTGACGCCTCGGGCTCGCCGGCTCAGGACCGGAGGGCGTCGCGCTCGTCGCGGCGGGTCTTCATCAGGCTGAGCACGGTCGTGGTGCCCAGGATCAGCACGATCGCGACGAGGGAGAGCCAGATCGGGATCTCGGGGACCGACACGTTCTCGCCGCCGTTGATGAACGGCAGGTTGTTCTCGTGCAGGGCGTGCAGCAGCAGCTTGACGCCGATGAAGGCGAGGAGCACGGCCAGCCCGATGCTCAGGTAGACCAGCTTCTTGAGCAGCCCGCCGAGCAGGAAGTAGAGCTGGCGCAGCCCCATCAGGGCGAACAGGTTGGCCGTGAGCACGATGTACGGCTCGCTGGTCAGCCCGTAGATCGCCGGGATGGAGTCGAGGGCGAAGAGCAGGTCGGTGGTGCCGAGTGCGAGGATGACGAAGAACAGCGGAGTGGCGAGGCGCGCGCCGTTCTCGACGACGAACAGCTTGACGCCTGTGTAGTCCTTGGTGGCTGGGAACCGGGCCTCCATGAACTTCATGAAACGGTTCTCCTCGAACTCGTCGTCGTCGCTCTCGCCCGTCTTGACGAGCGTGAACGCGGTGTAGAGGAGGAACGCACCGAAGATGTAGAAGACCCAGCTGAAGTTGTCGATGGCGGCCGCGCCGAGCCAGATGAAGATGCCGCGCAGGATGATCGCGATGACGATGCCGACCATCAGCGCGAACTGTTGCAGCTTCTCGGGCACCGCGAACTTCGCCATGATCAGGATGAAGATGAACAGGTTGTCGACCGAGAGCGAGTACTCGGTGAGCCAGCCGGCGAAGAACTCCCCCGCCAGCTGGGCCCCCGCGAAGTACCACATGGCCAGGCCGAACACGATCGCCGCCCCGACGTAGACCGCCAGCGCAGTGCCCGTCTCGCGGTTGGAGGGGCGGTGGGGGTTACGGGCGATCCAGAAGACGTCGAACGCGAGGATGGCGGCAGCGACCCCGATGGTCACCCACCAGACCCACGGGTCGAGGTTCAGGGACTCGGTGGCGGTCGGCAGGATCGCAAAGGTCACCGGCGCAACTCTAGCGAGGGGCCCGGGCGCTTCCGTCCATCATCGCTCAGCCGGACGGGCGCTGTCGCTTCGGCAGCGCCGCGACGACGAGGTCGTAGGAGGTGTCGACCGCCTCGGCCAACGCGTCGTCGGGGATGGCTCCACCGACGCGCAGGGTGTTCCACCCGTGCCGGCCGATGTAGGGCATCACCGAGGCGTCGTCGGGATACTCCGCGAGCCACTCGTCGGCCTCCGCACGGGTGCCGCACTTGACCCCGATCGACTCCCCACCAAGGAAGCAGAAGATCTTCTCGCCGACCTTCGTCACGTGGTCGCCCTCCCACGGCTGGTCGGCCCAGGCGCCCGGCTTGGCCAGCGCGTATGCGGCCCAGCGACCCGAGGGCCCTGACGACCCCGGTGGCCCGGACGGCACGGCATCCGGCTCGTCGGTCACTTCGTGGCCTCACTCATCTGACGCAGCTCCTTCTTCAGGTCGCCGATCTCGTCGCGGATGCGGGCCGCCAGCTCGAAGTGCAGGTCGCCGGCCGCCTGGTGCATCTGGGCGGTGAGCTCCTGGATCAGGCCGGCGAGGTCGCTGGCCGCCACCGGCTCGGCCCGACGGGCGCCCAGCGAGATGTCGGCGGCGGCCGCACCACGACCGCCCCGGCCACCGTCGCTCTTGCCCCGCGAGCGAGCCCGACCCGAGCCGAGCAGCTCCTCGGTGTCGGCGTCCTCGCGGTTGAGCATGTCGGTGATGTCGGCGATCCTCTTGCGCAGCGGCTGGGGGTCGAGACCGCGCTCGAGGTTGTAGGCGATCTGCTTCTCGCGGCGCCGGCTGGTCTCCTCGACCGCCTCGGCCATCGACGGGGTGACCTTGTCGGCATACATGTGCACCTGGCCGGAGACGTTGCGGGCGGCCCGGCCGATGGTCTGGATGAGCGAGCGGGCGCTGCGCAGGAAGCCCTCCTTGTCGGCGTCGAGGATGGCGACCAGCGACACCTCGGGCAGGTCGAGGCCCTCGCGCAGCAGGTTGATGCCGACCAGCACGTCGTACTCGCCCAGGCGCAGCTCGCGCAGCAGCTCGACCCGGCGCAGGGTGTCGATGTCGGAGTGCAGGTAGCGCACCCGCACACCCTTGTCGAGGAGGTAGTCGGTGAGGTCTTCGGCCATCTTCTTGGTGAGGGTGGTGACCAGGACGCGCTCGTTCTTGTCGGCGCGGGTGCGGATCTCGTGGAGCAGGTCGTCGATCTGGCCCTTGGTGGGCTTGAGGATGATCTCGGGGTCGATCAGGCCGGTGGGGCGGATGATCTGCTCGACGACGCCGCTCGCCTTGGCCAGCTCGTAGGGGCCGGGGGTGGCCGAGAGGTAGACGGTCTGCCCGACGCGCTCGAGGAACTCCTCCCACTTCAGCGGGCGGTTGTCCATGGCCGAGGGCAGCCGGAAGCCGTGGTCGACGAGGCTGCGCTTGCGCGAGGCGTCACCCTCGTACATCGCCCCGATCTGCGGCACGGTGACGTGCGACTCGTCGATGACGAGGAGGAAGTCCTCGGGGAAGTAGTCGAGCAGGCAGTTGGGTGCGGTGCCCGGCGAGCGGCCGTCGATGTGCATCGAGTAGTTCTCGATGCCCGAGCACGAGCCGATCTGGCGCATCATCTCGATGTCGTAGGTGGTGCGCATGCGCAGCCGCTGAGCCTCGAGCAGCTTGCCCTGCTTCTCGAACAGCGCCAGCTGATCCTCGAGCTCGTGCTCGATGCCGGCGATGGCGCGCTCCATGCGCTGCGGGCCGGCGACGTAGTGCGAGGCCGGGAAGACGTACATCTCCGACTCTTCATGGACCACCTCACCGGTGAGCGGGTTGAGCGTGTACACCGCCTCGACCTCGTCGCCGAAGAACTCGATGCGCACGGCGAGCTCTTCGTACATCGGGATGATCTCGACGGTGTCGCCGCGCACCCGGAACGTGCCCCGGGTGAAGGCGAGGTCGTTGCGGGTGTACTGCATCTGCACGAACCGGCGGAGCAGGTCGTCGCGCTGGATCTCGTCGCCGACCCGCAGCCGCACCATGCGGTCGACGTACTCCTGCGGGGTGCCGAGGCCGTAGATGCACGAGACCGAGGCCACCACGATGACGTCGCGCCGGGTGAGCAGGCTGTTGGTGGCGCTGTGCCGCAGCCGCTCGACCTCGTCGTTGATCGAGGAGTCCTTCTCGATGTAGGTGTCGGTCTGCGGGATGTAGGCCTCGGGCTGGAAGTAGTCGTAGTAGCTGACGAAGTACTCGACGGCGTTGTGCGGCAGCAGCTCACGGAACTCGTTGGCGAGCTGGGCCGCGAGTGTCTTGTTCGGAGCCATGACGAGGGTGGGCCGCTGCACCTGCTCGACCAGCCAGGCAGTGGTCGCGGACTTGCCCGTGCCGGTGGCACCCAGCAGCACGGTGTCCTGCTCCCCCGCCCGGACGCGGCGCGCGAGGTCGGCGATGGCCGTCGGCTGGTCGCCGGCGGGCTCGAAGTCGGAGACGACCTGGAACGGGGCCAGGCGGCGCTGCAGGTCGGTGGTCGGACGCATCCCCCTACGGTATGCCGCGCCACCGACAGGGGGTCAGCGCACCGGCATCCGGGTCAGTGGTTCGACGCATCGACTGGCCGCACCAAGGGTTCAGCGGTCTAGGTCGGCGAGCACCTGCCCGACCTCGTCGATCGACTCGGCGGAGATCGGGTCGAGCACCAGCTGCAGGTGGCTCGCGCCCGCCGCGGCGAGGCCGCGCACCTGGTCGGCCAGGTCGTCGGGCGTGACCGTGGTGACCTCGCTGTCGTAGTGGTCGCCCATCAGCCGGCCCCGACCGCCGGGGAGGGTGACCAGCACGGCAGCCGTGGCCGCGACGCTGCGCCCCGGCGGCGTCACGGCATCCACCTGTGCCTTGACCTGCGCGAACCGCTCCACCGAGTTGTCGTAGACGCTCCACCACACGTTCCACGCGTCGACCACCGGCAGGCCGATGCCGAGCATCCGCGGGCTGGTCGAGCCGAGCATGACCGGCGGGCCACCCGGACGCGCCGGCCGAGGGTCGAGCACGCAGTCGTCGACGTCGTAGAACCGGCCGTGGAACGTCGTGCGCCCCTCGCGCAGCAGCGGCACGATGACCGCCAGCGCCTCCTCGAAGCGCGAGACCCGGCGGTCGTAGGGAAACCCGAACGCGTCGTACTCGCGCCGGTTCCAGCCGGCCCCGAGCCCCACGATCAGCCGTCCGCCCGAGATCGCGTCGACGGTGGCCGCCTGCTTCGCCAGCATCGCCGGTGCGTGGAAGCTGGTCGACGCCACCAGCGGCCCGATCTCGACCCGCTCGGTGACGGCGGCGATGGCGGCGAGGGTGGTCCACGCCTCGTAGGGGCCGCGGGTCGAGCCGTCGGGCAGGTCGTAGAGCAGGTGGTCACCCACCCAGACCGAGTCGAACCCCGCGTCCTCGGCACGCCTGGCGAGGTCGAGGTAGTCGGGCCACGGCACGAACCGCTCGACCTCGGGCAGCTGGACACCGACCTTGCACGGGCGCGTCATGCGCCCATCTCACCACCAGCCCTGGCGCTTGGCCCAGCGCAGCAGGTAGAGCGACATCGCCGACATCGCGACGACCACGACCGCCAGCTCGACCCAGTGGGTGCGGTCGTTGACGATGAGGTTCATCCCGAACACCCCGGAGATGGCCGCGACCGGCAAGGTGATCGCCGCGATGACGGCGAGGCGCTCGGCCGCGATCGTCATCCGGGTGTCGGTGCGGGCCCGGTAGAACGCGGTGACGCCCTCGAGGAACTCGAGCTGGCTCTTGGCGATCTGGTCGAGCCGGTCGTACTGCTCCCGCAGGTCTTCGAGCAGCCGGCGGTCCCCCACCGACGCGTTGCTCATCAGGGTGACCGCGCGCGCCATCACCTGCGCCCCCTGGGCGGCCATGGTGCGCACGGTGAGCAGGGTGTGCCGCACGGTGAACAGCTCGTCGAGGAACTCCTGCGGGTTCTCGTCGTCGGCACTGGCCATCACCCGCTGCTCGAGCAGGCCCACCTCCGCGGCGAAGTCGTTGACGAGGCGCTCCTGCACGTTGGTGAGCGCCGAGACGTGCGCGTAGACCAGGGCCATCGGCGTGCGCGGGCGCAGCCGACCGGCCGCCATCCGCGCTGCCACCTCGCCGGTCTCGCGCACCATGGCGGCCAGCGGCACGACGGGGTTGCGCGGGCCGTGCAGGGTCACCACGAACCGCGGGCCGACGAAGAGGTCGAGCTCGAGGTAGTGCACGTGCCCCTGGCTGCCGGGCTCGGGCCGGTGCAGCGCGAGGTAGAGCACATAGCCGTAGTGGTGCAGCCGGGCGATGTGGTTGCGCGACAGCGCATCGCTCGCCGCTTTCGGGTGGATGCCCAAGCGCTCGATCAGCAGCCGGGTGGTGGACTCGTCAGGCTCGGGCACGTCGACCCACACCCAGCCGTCGTCGCGCTCGAGCAGCGCGGCAAGGTCCGCGGGCCTGGCCTCCTCGGCCACCCCGGAGCCGCCGTCGACCCACACCACGCCGATGTCCGCCACGGGGCCAGCGTAGGGGCACCGGTGCGACCCGGCACAGGACGGTTCCGCCTCTCTGGTCAGTGTCGGCGCACGGTGGCAGGCTCGTCGTCATGGCGACGGAGCAGCGGCCGGCAGAGTCCACCGACGGCGACGCGAGCCTCGACCCGGCCGACTGGCCCGCCTTCCGCACCCTGGCCCACCGGATGCTCGACGACTCGCTCGACCACATCGCCGGGCGGCGCGAACAGCCCGTGTGGCAGCCGATGCCGGATGCCGTGCGCGCCGCCTTCGACGGCCCGCTCCCCCGCGAGCCCGAGGGGCTCGAGTCGGCCTACGACGACTTCCGGCGCACCGTCGTGCCCTACTCGATGGGGAACGACCACCCGCGCTTCTGGGGCTGGTACATGGGTGCCGGAAACCCGGTCGGCAACCTCGCCGACCTGCTCGCCAGCGTGCTCAACCCGAACATGGGTGGCGCCGACCACGCCCCCGTGCTCGTCGAGCAGCAGGTGGTGCGCTGGTGTGCCGAGGCCGCCGGCTACCCCACGTCGGCGAGTGGCCTGCTCGTCAGCGGCGCCTCCGAGGCCAACCTCGTCGGGCTCGCCGTGGCCCGAACCGCACGGCTCGGGCCGGAGGTGCGCGCCCACGGCATCCCCGACGGGCGCCGCTTCGGCGTCTACGCGTCCAGCGAGGTGCACAGCTGCCACCGCAAGTCGGTCGAGCTGCTCGGGCCTCGGGCGAGTCGTCGCTGCGCATCGTGCCGGTGCGCGACGACTTCACGATGGATGTCGACGCCCTGGCCGCCGCGGTGGCGGCCGACCGGGCCGCCGGTATCGAGCCGCTGGCCGTGGTGGCCACGGTCGGCACGATCAACACGGGCTCGGTCGACGACCTGCCGGCCATCGCCGACCTGTGCGAGGCCGAAGGCTTGTGGCTGCACGTCGACGGCGCGATCGGCGGCTTCCTGGCCCTCAGCTCCTCCTCGGATGCCGTGCGCGGCCTCGAGCGTGCCGACTCCCTCGCGCTCGACCTGCACAAGTGGATGCAGGCGCCGATCGACGTCGGGCTTGCCCTGGTGCGTGACGAGGCCGCCCACCGCGCCACCTTCTCGGTCGTGCCGTCCTACCTCACCCACGCCACACGCGGCCTGGCGGGCAGCGAGGTGTGGTTCAACGAGTACGGCATCGCGCTGTCCCGGGGGTTCCGGGCGCTGCGGGTCTGGCTGGCCCTGAAGGCCTACGGCGCCGACGCGTTCGGCGCGGTGATGGACCGCAACATCGCCCAGGCGCACATGCTGGCCGACCGGGTCGACGCGCACCCCGACCTCGAGCGCCTCGCCCCGGTCGGGTGCGACGTGGTGTGCCTGCGCTACGCCCCACCCGGCGTGCCCCCGGAGCGGCTCGACGCCGTCAACGCCGAGCTGGTGCTGCGCATCCACGAGAGCGGAGTGGCGATCGTCAGCGACACGGTGATCAACGGGTCGCTGGCAGTACGCGTGGCCATCAGCAACCACCGCACCCGCGACAGCGACCTCGAGCTCTTCCTCGACACGATGCTCGTGCTCGGCGCCCAGGTCGTCGCCGACCTCCCGTCCCGGCACCGTGATGTCCCAGCGTTCTTCGGTCACTCAGACCGCCGTGATCCCGGAGATGCCGTGCGATCGCCTGCGCTCGGCTGCGGGCACCGAGCCGGCGAGACATCTCTCGGATGTCCGCTGACACGGTGCGCTCGGAGACTCCGAGGGAGCGGGCGATCTCGCGGTCGCTCGCGCCGTCGATGAGCCGAAAGGCGACCTGGACCATGCGAGGGCGTGAACGGCGGCTGCTCACCGTCGGGCACTGCCGGTACTGCCGCCTGCCACAGCCCCTCGTAGAAGCCCGACGGCGCTCTCGACGACACCGGGGTCGTCGCTGGTCCACACCGTCTCACCCGTCGAGTCGCCCACGAGGACGAGACGCACCGTCGAGGATCATCAGCGGGTGCGCGACCGGGGCGAGTCGGAGGTCCTGCTCGTGGCTGCTGGCGAGCGGGCAGCGACGCTCGGCGACCCGGCTGCGGGAGGATGAAGCGCACCTCGACTCTTCGCCGCCGCACGCCGCGTCGCCTTCGAGTGGCGTCGCGCATCATGAAGATGCTGTGGTGCCGCTGCATGTTCCACATGCTGACTCTGACCGAGGACTCCAGCCGGGCCAGCGACTCTCCATCTCGAGTCACGGTCGCGAGCCGGACGTGAACCGAGGGTCGCCGCGGTCGATGAGGTCGTGCCACTGCGCCAGCAGCCCCCACCCCGGAGCCCGCACCGGCTCGGCACCCGTTGCCACCCGAGGCCCTCCTCGCGCATATCATCCGCAGGCCAGGGACGGCTCTGCGGCGTGCAGGTCAGGCTACCGGGTGGCAGGGAGAGGCCGGTGATTCAGGGCGCCGGCGGCCGCCAGCCGGTGCGCTCTGCCCAGGTCCGCGCCCGCGCGTCGGCGGCGTCGAACCAGGGCTCCTTCGCCTCGGCATAGTCCTCGGTCGACGCGACACCGGTGGCCAGCTCGGTCTTCATCGTCGCGTAGGCCGCGCGCTCCACGGCATCCGCACGCAGCCAGTCGCGGAACCGCAGCGCCCACTCCCAGCCCGGGGAGCCCACCTCGCGCACGTGCACGTGGGCGACCCGCCCCGGGTCGCACGAGCCGTGGAAGCGCTTGGGCCAGCTCGGCCCACCGTGCCCGTTGTCGTGCCAGTCCCCCGGCATCCGCACGAAGCCGGCGGCGTCCATCGAGGCGACGAACCCCGGGTCGTCGGCGTCGTCGAGCGACGCCACGCCGACCATCAGGTCGACGACGTCCTTGGCGACCAACCCCGGCACCGCGGTCGACCCGATGTGGTCCAACGTCAGCGCGGCATCACCGGCCGCGTACCGGATGCGGGCCAGCAGGCGAGCGGCCTGGGCCGGCCACTGCGGGTCGGGCGCCGACAGCGTGGGGTGCGACAGGCGCGAGCGGATGCCGTGCCGCAGGTTGAGCTCGAACGGCTCGATGCGCTCGTGCCACAGGCGCAGCACCAGGGCGCGCAGCGCCTCGGGGGTGGCCTCGTTGTCGAGCCAGACGTCGGCGGCGGCCCGCCGGGCGTCGTCGTCGGCCTGCGCGGCGATGCGGGCCCGGGCGTCGTCCTCCGGCATCCCACGCTGCTCCACGAGGCGGCGCACCCGCACCTCCTCCGCGGCCCCCACGACGACCACCAGGTGGTACTCGGCGGCCATGCCCTTCTCCACGAGCAGCGGCATGTCGTGCACGACCACGGCATCCGGCCCGGCATCGTCGACGAGCTGCGCGGTGCGCGCCCAGATGGCCGGGTGGGTGAGCGCCTCGAGGTCGCGCAGGGCCGTCGGGTTGCCGAACACCACCCGCCCCAGGGCCGGCCGGTCGAGCCCGCCGTCGGCGCCGAGCACCTGCGCGCCGAACCGGTCGGCCACGGCGGCCAGCGCCGGTGTGCCCGGTTCGACGACCTCGCGGGCCACGGCATCGGCGTCGACCACGACGGCGCCCAGCGACGCCAGCAGGGCCGACACGGTCGACTTGCCGGACCCGATTCCCCCGGTGAGGCCCACGCGCAGCATGTCGGCGACCCTAGCGCGCGAGCCGGTTCGCTCAGGCGTCCGGGTCGGCGAGCCGGGCCGGGAAGCCGCCGGTGGCGACCGGCCCCCAGCGGGTGGGCGTGACGCGCAGCAGCGACTTGCCCTGCTCGACCATGGCCCGCCGGTACTCGTCCCAGTCGGGGTGCTCGCCGGAGATGCACCGGAAGTACTCCACGAGCGGCTCGACCGAGCTGGGCGGGTCGATGACCTCGCAGTCGCCGTCGACCTGCACCCAGGCCCCGCCGAAGTCGTCGGAGAGCACGAGCACGCTGACCCGGGGGTCGCGGCGGGCGTTGGCCGTCTTGGCGCGCTCGGGGTAGGTCGAGATGACGATGCGGCCGGCCGGGTCGACGCCGCCGGTGACCGGGGACAGCTGCGGCCGGCCGTCGGCGCGCGCCGTCACCAGCACCATCTGGTGCCGGGGCCGGACGAAGTCGAGCAGGCCCTCGAGGTCGACGGTCGTGTTCGTCGCGATGCTGCGTGCCATGGCCGGAACGCTACCCGCGACGGCCAGTCACCTCGGCCGCGGCAGCGGGCCGGCTCAGCCGCCCGGAGGCCGGGGGTGCATGGCGTCCATGCCCGACTGGAGTGCCGAGCGGGGCACGACTCCCGGCGCGACGGGCACCACGCGGTAGCTGAAGACCGTACCGAAGTCGACGGAGAGCAGCGGACTGCCCGCGGCATCCATCTCGGTGAACAGCCCGGTCCCGCCCCAGGCGGTCACGAAGCCGCCACCCGTCACGGCGCGGGCGCTGCCGCAGCATGACGAGAACGTGGTGGTCGCGTCTGATAGCGACCGCACGATCGAGGCCGTCAGGGTCGTGGGGTCGACGGCCAGCTCCAGCACCCGGGGCACCCGGAAGTTCTCACTGCCGTTGTCGAACACCGTGATGTGCCCGTTGGGCAGGCGGCGGGCATCGTGTTGCGAGTTCAGGAAGGGGTCGCGGTCGGCGCCGGCCACCGTCAGGCTCCGCGCCGTGGCAGTCCCGCCGAGCTTCCAGTCCACGGACCCGTCGGACTTGTTGATCCGGTAGACGGAGTCGAGGTTGCGCGAGGAGACGATCAGGCCGTCGCCGTCGTCGGCCACCGAGTTGAGGTGGATGATGTCCCAGGTGTCCTGGCCGTTGACAACCGCGTGCGCCTGGCTCACGTGACCGGCCGGCAGGATGTCGCTCCACTCCGAGAACGCGATGTGGTCGCGCGTCTTCCAGGACCACACGACCGCGCCCGAACCGTCGACCCGCACGATCTCGCCATCGATCACCGTCGCGGCGGCGGTGCCCCCGAAGGCCGTCATGTCGGCGCAGTCAGGGCCGGTCCCCACGCAGCCGCGTGGGACGTAGCGGATGCCGTACCACCCGCCCTCCGTCGCCGGCACCAGGTCGTGCATGTCGAGGTGGTTCCCCACCCCGATGACGCTGCCGTCGGTGCCGTCCCACGCGCTCTGGTGGTACAGGGCGTTCAGCGAGTAGGCGAGCCCGGCCTCGGCCCACATCAGGCCACCGTTGCCCGGGGCCAGCTTGGCGTCGATCGGACGGTGGGTCGTCGTCGAGCGCCACCACACCGGGGTGCCTCGGTCGTCGGCCACCACGACGTAGAGCGGGTTGCCGATGGCCGGTGCTCCGGTGCCGGCCGTGGGCGTGAGCACGTACCACTGGCTGGCCGGGTTGCCCGTGCGGGTGACCTGCCGTGCGGGGAAGTCGGCCGGCAGGCAGCGGGCCGTCTGCTGCACGTCGGGCCGCCCGGGCAAGGAGAGGGTCCAGTGCACCGCCTGGCCCGGGGCCAGGGGCAACGGCACGCCGGCCGAGGCGGTACGGGCGCCCTGGCCGTCGAGCACGACCGCGCCGCCCGCGTCGACCGTGACCGTGGCAGTGACGCTGTTCAGGGGGCACGACACCACGAAGTCGGTCACGGTGGAGTCGGGTCGCGGGTACATCGTCGGGCCGAGGTCGACCGTCGCTGTGGGCGCGGCGTCGAGGTAGTAGCCGGCCACGTCCGCCAGCAGGTCGGTGCCACCCGCCGAGCCGTTGAAGAGCGCGACCTTGCCGTTGGCACCCACCGGCACCACCACCAGGTTCGGCACCGTCTGCCCCGCCACGAAGTTCAGGTTCGACACCGTCGGCCGGCTCGCACCATCCGGGAAGACCGTCACGAACCCAGACCCACCAGGAGCCGCCACCGTCACGTTCAGCACCACCGCCGCAACCCCCGACGCCGGAACCCCACCCTGACCCAGCACCGGCAGGTGCACCGTGCCCTTCGCCGCGACCCGGGCCACCGGCGCACCCACGCCCTTGCGCGTGTCCAGCACCCGCGCCGGACCCACCGACACGAACGCACCCGGCGCGGCCGAGACGCCCGACAGGTAGTACCCGGCCACGTCCGCCAGCAGGTCGGTGCCACCCGCCGAGCCGTTGAAGAGCGCGACCTTGCCGTTGGCACCCACCGGCACCACCACCAGGTTCGGCACCGTCTGCCCCGCCACGAAGTTCAGGTTCGACACCGTCGGCCGGCTCGCCCCATCCGGGAAGACCGTCACGAACCCAGACCCACCAGGAGCCGCCACCGTCACGTTCAGCACCACCGCCGCAACCCCCGACGCCGGAACCCCACCCCGACCCAGCACCGGCAGGTGCACCGTGCCCTTCGCCGCCACCCTCGCCACCGGGGCGCCCACGCCCTTGCGCGTGTCCAGCACCCGCGCCGGACCCACCGACACGAACGCACCCGCGACAGCAGGGGCAACCGTGGCCACGGCCGGGGCGCTGGTGGATGCCATCGCGACAGGCCCGCCGAGTCCGAGGAGCACCCCCACCACGACTGCCGACACGGACCGGGACAGACGCGTGCGAACCATCGAGCAGCCTTCACCGAGCGGGGGACCAACCTGGGACGAGCGAACCGTACCGCCCGGCGCACACGCCCCTTGGGCGTTTCGGGAACATTGGCTCCCGGCACCACGAGGCAACAGCTCGGTGCTGCAGTCAGCACCTCGGTGTTCGTGGTGGAAGCGCGTTGCGCCGGAACGCTACCCGCGTCGGCTCAAGAGCTCCTCCGGGCGTGGCGCCCGACCCCACCACAGCGCGCAGCCGAGCACGACGCCGACGGCCAGCCCGGCCCCTCCCAGGGTGACCGCGCCGTACAGAACGGACACGGGGGCCGGACCGGCCCGCAGCACGCCGACGAGGGCCCCGACCGCCGTGCCGGCGACGACCAGCCACCAAGCGACCTGGCGGTCCCGGCCGGTGCTGCGCAGCCCAGAGTCGTCGGGCTCGGTGCGCGTGAGGCGCCGGATCCCCCACACGACCACGACGACCAGACCCAGCAAGCTACTGAGGTCCTGGGCCCACACCCAGCCGGCCATGCCGTCGTGAGCCTCCTGCAGCCACGGCACCCCCTCGACGCCCCACCGGCCGGCGTGCGTGAACGAGTCCCAGACCAGGTGGGTCAGGGCACCGATGACCACCGCGAGCGCGGCCCACGGGAGGTCGCGCACGGCGAACCCCGGTGGCTGGGGCAGACGCTCCCCCACCGCCCGCGGCAGCAGGTCGCGCGAGGGCCGCTGCACCCACAGCCGCCACACCGCGAACGCCAGGAGCCCGACGGCCAGGTCGACCGTGACGACGCCGAGTGGGCTGTGACTGAGCTGGGCGGTGCGGCCCCGGGTGAGGAACCACGGGTAGTCCGGGGCCATCGAGCCGATGACCAGGGCCGCGGCCGGCAGCCGCTCCGAGCGGCCCACGATCGGTAACACCGCGGCGACATGGCTCACGGTGAACGGCACACGACGACCCTAACCGGAGCCGGTCACGAGGACGGACGCTTCCGGTGACGCGCCGAGGCCCGGCCACCCACGGGGGTGACCGGGCCTCGGCGGTGCGTGACCGGCATCCGCGAACGGGTGCCGGCGCGCGTCAGTTGCCGGTGAGCTTCTCGCGCAGTGCGGCGAGCGCCTCGTCGGAGGCGAGGGTGCCCTCGGACACCGGAGCCGGCGGGCGGGGCGAGCTGCCCTCGTCGTCGTCACCGGCCGGCGTGGCGCCGGTCTCGGACGAGTACGAGGTCTCGTTGCTGCCACCGGCGGCGTCGGCGTCGGCCTTGGCGAAGGCCTCGACCTGGGCGCGGTGCGCCTCCCAGCGCGAGTGCGCCTCGGCGTACTGCTTCTCCCAGGTCTCGCGCTGCTTCTCGAAGCCCTCGAGCCACTCGTTGGTCTCCGGGTCGAAGCCCTCGGGGTACTTGTAGTCACCCTTCTCGTCGTACTCGGCGGCCATGCCGTACAGGGTCGGGTCGAACTCGACCTGGTTGGCGCCGTCCTCGTTGGCCTGCTTCAGCGACAGCGAGATGCGGCGACGCTCGAGGTCGATGTCGATGACCTTGACGAAGATGTCGGTGCCGACCGTGACGACCTGCTCGGGCAGCTCGACGTGGCGCTCGGCCAGCTCGGAGATGTGCACCAGGCCCTCGATGCCGTCGTCGACGCGCACGAACGCACCGAACGGGACGAGCTTGGTGACCTTGCCCGGCACGACCTGCCCGATGGCGTGGGTGCGGGCGAAGTGCTGCCACGGGTCCTCCTGGGTCGCCTTCAGCGACAGGGAGACACGCTCGCGGTCCATGTCGACGTCGAGCACCTCGACGGTGACCTCGTCGCCGACCTCGACGACCTCGGACGGGTGGTCGATGTGCTTCCAGGACAGCTCGGAGACGTGGACGAGACCGTCGACGCCGCCGAGGTCGACGAACGCACCGAAGTTGACGATCGACGACACGACACCGGTGCGGACCTGGCCCTTGCCGAGCTCCTTGAGGAAGGTGGTGCGCACCTCGGACTGGGTCTGCTCGAGCCAGGCACGGCGGGACAGGACCACGTTGTTGCGGTTCTTGTCGAGCTCGATGATCTTGGCCTCGATCTCCTTGCCGACGTACGGCTGGAGGTCGCGCACGCGGCGCATCTCGACCAGGGACGCGGGCAGGAAGCCACGCAGGCCGATGTCGAGGATCAGGCCGCCCTTGACGACCTCGATGACGGTGCCGGTGACGACGCCGTCCTCCTCCTTGATCTTCTCGATCGTGCCCCAGGCGCGCTCGTACTGGGCGCGCTTCTTGGACAGGATGAGCCGACCCTCCTTGTCCTCCTTCTGGAGGACCAGGGCCTCGACCTCGTCGCCCACCGAGACGACGTCGTTGGGGTCGACGTCGTGCTTGATGGACAGCTCGCGCGAGGGGATGACGCCCTCGGTCTTGTAGCCGATGTCGAGCAGGACCTCGTCGCGGTCCACCTTGACGATGCGACCGGCGACGATGTCGCCGTCGTTGAAGTGCTTGATCGTCGCGTCGATGGCGGCGAGAAGGTCTTCCTCAGAGCCGATGTCGTTGATGGCGATCTGAGGGGCGGTCGAGGCGACCGTAGTGGCAGTCATGTAGTAGGAACTCCGATGTGGACAGATGGATTCGATTGGAAGGTGTTCGAGCACGCGGGACCGCAAGCGGCCACACGGGTGCTGGGCCAGCGTACTCGTGCGTGCGCACGCGGGGCAAAACGTTCCGGATGCCGTGCCCGGGCTCACCTCTGGACCTCACGTGACGCCCGCCGACGGTCCGCCGGTCGACGACGCGGGGCGGTGGCCGGTGGACGGCGACGAGACCCGGTCGGCCAACCGGTCGTGGTGGGACGGCGAGGCCGAGGACTACTACGCCGAGCACGGCGCCTTCCTCGGCGACAGCGAGTTCGTGTGGGGGCCGGAGGGCTGGACCGAGGGTGAGCTCGACCTGCTCGAGGTACGCGACGGGATGACGGTGCTCGAGATCGGGTCGGGCGCGGCGCAGTGCTCGCGCTGGCTGGCGCGCCACCACGATGTGCGGGTCGTCGCGAGCGACCTGTCGATGGGGATGCTGCGCACCGCGCGGCGGATCGAGGCGGCCGAGGCGGCCGGAGTGGCCGGAGCGGATGGTGCGGCGGCTGCGGGAGCCGGCTCCCCGGCATCCCCGCTGGCACTGCTGCAGTGCGACGGGCTGGCGCTTCCACTGGCCGACGCCAGCGTCGACCGCGTCTTCACGGCGTACGGCGTGGTGCCGTTCGTCGCGGACAGCGGTGCGGTGCTGGCCGAGGCGGCCCGGGTGCTGCGGCCGGGCGGACGCTTCGTGTTCTCGACGTCGCACCCGGTGCGCTGGGCTTTCCCCGACGACCCCGGGCCGAGCGGGCTCACCGCGACGACGTCGTACTTCGACCGCACGCCCTACGTCGAGAGCGCCGCGGGAGTGGTGACCTACGCCGAGCACCACCGCACCATCGGCGACCTCGTGCGGCAGGTCGTGGCAGCCGGGCTGGTGCTCGTCGACCTCGTCGAGCCGGAGTGGCCGGCCCGCAACCAGCAGTCGTGGGGTGGCTGGTCGCCGCTGCGGGGGGCGCTGCTTCCGGGGACGGCGATCGTGATCGCCGACCGTCCGTCCTGACCTGCTGAAACTGGGCCGTTCCGGAACCCCCGTGCGCGGTGGCGCCGGGCGTACGTTTCCCGGCGGTACCAGCGCAGGTGCCGTCGTGCGAGGCGAGGAGGGGACGATGTCATCCGACGTCGAGACAGGTCGCATCACCACCGACATACCCGCGAGGCTGGACCGGTTGCCCTGGGCCCGATGGCACTGGATGGTCGTCATCGGGCTCGGCACCGTCTGGATCCTCGATGGGCTCGAGGTCACCATCGTCGGCTCGATGTCCGACGCCCTGAAGTCGGCGGACACCGGGCTCGGCATGAGCAGCTCGGACATCGGCCTGGCCGGTGCCCTGTACGTGGCCGGCGCCTGCATCGGCGCGCTGTTCTTCGGGCAGCTGACCGACCGGTTCGGCCGAAAGAAGCTGTTCCTCATCACCCTGGGCGTCTACACGGTGGCCACCGTCGCCACCGCCTTCGCGCCGGGGCCGCTGTGGTACTTCATCGCCCGCACGGTGACCGGCATGGGCATCGGTGGTGAGTACGCGGCGATCAACTCAGCGATCGACGAGCTGATCCCCAAGGCGCACCGCGGCCGGGTCGACGTCGCGATCAACGGCTCGTTCTGGGTCGGCGCGACCCTGGGCTCGCTGCTCACCATCCCGCTGCTCAACCCTGCGGTCGTCGACCCGGCGATCGGCTGGCGCCTCGCGTTCGGCCTGGGCGGCATCCTCGCGATCGGCGTGCTCCTCGTGCGTCGGCACGTGCCCGAGAGCCCGCGCTGGCTGTTCATCCACGGCCGTGACGACGAGGCCGAGACGATCGTGAAGTCCATCGAGAAGACGGTCGACGACGAGACCCCCGGCGGGCTGCCCGAGGTCGAGGACGAGCCGATCACCATCCGGCAGCGGCGCACCATCGGCATCGGCGAGATCGCCCGCACCGTCATCACGCTCTACCCCCGGCGCACCATCTTGTGCTTCTCGCTGTTCGTCGGGCAGGCGTTCCTCTACAACGCGTTCTTCTTCACCTACGGCGACAGCCTGACCACGTTCTTCGGGGTCAAGACGACCGGCTGGTACCTCGCGGTCTTCGCCGTGAGCAACTTCATCGGCGCCCTGCTGCTCAGCCGCCTGTTCGACACCGTGGGCCGGGTGCGGATGATCAGCGGCACCTACATCCTGTCCGGGGTGCTGCTGGCGATCGCAGGCGTCGTCATCGGCGGGTTGAACGCCACCACGTTGACCATCTTCGGCTGCGTCATCTTCTTCTTCGCCTCGGCCGGGGCCAGCGCCGCCTACCTCACCGCCAGCGAGGTGTTCCCGCTGGAGACCCGGGCGCTGTGCATCGCGTTCTTCTACGCGGTCGGCACCGCGGTCGGTGGCATCAGCGGCCCGCTGCTGTTCGGCAAGCTCATCGACAGTGCGTCGCAGAGCAAGGACATCACCGTGCTGGCCATCGGCTACTTCATCGGCGCTGCGCTGATGGTGGCCGGGGGCATCGTCGCCGCGTTCCTCGGCGTCAAGGCCGAGGGCCAGTCGCTCGAGAGCATCGCCCAGCCGCTCACCGCGGCGGACGCCGACGAGGACGGCCCCGGAGGCAAGCGGAAGCTGCCGACCACGTCCTCGGCCTGACTCACCGACGACTGCCGGCCCGGACAACGAGACGTGCCGCCCTCCCCGGAACGGGGACGGGCGGCACGTCTCGTCTCGTCAGCTGGTGCGCGTGGTGGGGGTGTCGAGCATCCCGTCGAGGTCGGAGTCCGTCAGCTCTTCGGCCGGCGGTTCCGGGTCGTTGCCGCGGAGCAGCAGGATGCCACCGACGAGGGCGACCAGGGCCAGGATGTAGCAGACCCACGGCGCGAGTGCGACGACCGACAGCTTCGACCCGTTGGCCTTGGCGTCGCTGACGTTGTCCTTGACGGTCTGGTCAGTGAAGGCGAGGTCGCGCAGGTCGAGGGCGACGTCACCGCTGGGGAGCGCCCGGGTCTGGGTCTCGGTCTGGTCGATGATGGCGCCGGTGGCCTGGTCGACCCACATCGTCTTGTCGTCGGAGTAGGTGCCGGGGGTGTCCTTGGCGATGTCGGCCGACGCGTTCTCGACGAGGATGTGGAACTTGTAGGTGGTCAGGCCCTGCACCGACTCCACGCCATCGAACTTGGCGTCGACCGCCTGCAACATCACGGTGTCCCAGAAGGGGTAGGTCTTCTTCTCAACATCGAAGGGGAACTTGTTGACCAGCCCGTCATGACCGACCCCCGCTGCTCCGAGCAGCGACGTGCCGGCCACGGCCAGCGCCGTGACTCGATTGGTGGCGAACTTGTCGGCGAGTGGCGTCGATCAGCCGCGGGTCGCCCGACCGGGGGGCAGTCCGGAGAGTCATGGGGCTGGGCCTCGAGGTTCTTGGTGACGCAGGTGAAGTTCTGCATCACGACGACGTCGGACGTCGAGCCCTTGGCGTTCGTCGTGCGCTGCCAGACCTTGATCGGCCCATGGTGGACCCGAGGTACGAGCCGGTGCCGGCGAGGTTCTGCAGGACGTTGACGTCGAGGGGCGTCTTCTTCGCCACACCCGGGAGGAAGAACTGCGCGAACAGCCCCACCACGAGGAGGAATGCGGAAAAACCCAGGAGGACCATCCCAATGATGCGGCGCATAGTCTGCTGTACCTCGTTACTCAGCGGTGAGTGTCGAGCAGACCCTACCAGCGGGTACTCTCGTCCCAAGCCAGTTCCCGGATCGGCCGCTGCGGCGCGCCATTTCCGTCCCGGGTCGTATCCGGGCCGCCCCGGACGCCGGCCACGATGTACTGCCTCATGGCATATCCGCCTCGCCGGGGCACCAATCGCTACACAGGAGATCGGGTGGGCGCTTCACCTCGTCAGTCGGGCGCCCCGTCAGACGGATCCCTTCTGAACGCGAAACAGCTGGGCTACGGCGATGAGTCGACCGCTGACGACCAGCCGACGTTCCAGCCCGACGAGATGTGGCGGCCCCTGAGGTCATGGGTCGAGTCGGACCCCACGCGAAGCGTCCTCCTGGGCGCGGCTGGACTGATCGCCCTCCAGGTCGTACTACGCGCATACGTCTTACTAGGTGGCTGGTTCCTCTACGACGACTTCGCCTTCATCGGTCGCGCGGCGAGCCAGCCGCTGTGGAGCCACGACTACCTACTGTCCAGTTGGAACGGGCACGTCATGCCAGGAGCGTTCCTCTGGGTGAAGGTCCTACATGCCTTGTGGCCCCTCAACTACATCCCAGTCGCGATATCCGACGCAATCGCCGGGGGCCTGGTTGGACTGATTGTCTATCGACTCCTCACTTCCCTGTTCGGGCGACGACCCGCGGTCCTCATCCCGCTCGCCTTCTTCCTTTTCAGCACCATCACACTCCCTGCCGCTGCTTGGTGGGCTGCAGCCCTCAACCAAATTCCGGGGATGGCGGCGATCGCCGGAGCACTGTTGCTGCAGGTCCGGTACCACCGGTACGGGCGAGTCCGGGATGGCTTCTTAGGTGCCCTGGCGATGCTCATGGGCCTGTTCTTCTCGGAAAAGGTTCTCCTTGCCTTTCCGGTCATCTTCGCATTGTCGTTCTTCTACTTCACCGGTGGGTCGCCACTGACGCGCTTTCGGCGGTGCCTGCGCGACCACGCACCCGTGTGGACTGCCCAAGGCGTGATTGCGGCGATCTACGTCGTCTACTACCTCGTTGCTGTCCCTACACCCGTGCAAGGCGATGCCCGGGTCGAGGTCACCCTGCAGACGATGGGCACCAATCTGGTGGGCGGCATCCTGCCGGCTGCCTGGGGCGGCCCTTATCGGTGGCTCCGCCTCGGCGTCGGTGCCGTGGCTGACCCAAGCAGCGCCACCATCGTCATCACCGCGGTGATCTCGGCTTTGCTCGTCGCGTGGTCGGTCTACAGGAGTCATCGGGCCGTGTTCGGCTGGCTCGTCATCGCCCTCTACTGGGCCGCCAACGCGTTCATCCTGGGCATCACCAGGGCGGCCATCGTCGGGCCGCTGATCGGCCGGGAGTTCCGCTACAGCACCGACGTTGCCTTGATCATGGCCATCTTTGGTGCCCTGGCGTGCATCCCGCTGGCTGGGACATTCGCGAAGGGCGCGCCGCAGAGGCTGATGCCCCGCAGGGAGCGCTCAGGTCGCGGTCAGCCGCCGGCAACCGAGGGTGCGATCGCGACTGCCGTGACGGTCGCGATCGTGGTGACTTCGGCCCTTTCGACCTTCCAGTTCGACCGCGCATGGCGAAACGACGTGACCCCGCGCTTCGTCGGCACAGTCGCTGCGGACGTTCGGGGTGCTCAGGGTCCTGTGACCGTGGCGAACCTGGCGTTGCCCGAGGCGGCGTCCCCCTCGGGAACTGGTGTCATTGCCATGGCCAGCGACGTCGTCGGTTCACTCCCCAACCCGCCGAAGGTCCTCATGGCCGGGCAGAGCACCTCGCGCCTCTTCGTCCTCGACGACTCCGGACACCTTAGAGCGGTGTGGGTCGACGGTTTCAAGAGCAAGCCAGGACCTGAGGCGGGATGCGGATGGAGGATCGCCCCGGACAAGGAAGTGCGCATTCCGCTCGACGGAAAGACAGTCGGCTGGGCGTGGTTCGCCCGAGTCGGATACATCGCGAGCATGGAGAGCGAAGTGACCGTCACTGCCGGTAACACGACGACGAAAGTCCATCTGCTGCCCGGCCTGAACCAATTCTACGTGATGGCAACCGGCGAGGTCGGGGAGGTCACGTTCAGCAACCTCACTTACGGAATGCTTTGCACCGATGACGTTACCGTCGGATTCGCGAAACCTGTCATCGGAACCAAGCCTTGACATGCAATCGATAGGAAGCCCTGAGACGGTGAACCGGCTTCCAGGTCGGTGGCGGCCGCAGGCCGCGAGCCGTGCGCGCCTTCTCGAAGCCGCTCTTCAGGGAGCTTCTTCTGTGCCACGCCTGGCGGCAGCCCTGATCGCCTGGCAGGCCGTCGTGCGGGGCTGGACCTGCCTGCGCGGGTACTTCTACCTGGACGACTTCTCGTTCACTGGTCGGGCGATGGAGCACCCCTTGTGGAGCGTCGAGTACCTCAGCGCGCCCTACAACAGCCACCTGATGCCCGGGTCGTACGTCTGGGTGTGGTTGACCACCCACGTGTTCCCCCTCAGCTGGCCGCCGGTCGCCCTGGCGATGATCGGCCTCCAGGCCGCCCTGTCCTACCTCGTCTACCGCCTGCTCGCCGACGTGTTCGGGCGGCGGCGCGGCATCCTCGTGCCGCTGGCCGTGGTCACGCTGTCGCCCATCTCCCTCCCGGCCTCCTTGTGGTGGGCCGCGGCCCTCAACCAGCTTCCCCAGCAGATCGCCATGGTCGCGGTACTGCTGATGCACGTTCGCTACCTGCGCCATGGCGCTCGACGTGACGCCTTGGGGGCGGCGGCCGCCCTCGTCGCGGGGCTGCTGTTCTCCGAGAAGACCCTCTTCGTCGTCCCCCTGGTCCTGGCCTTGACGCTGCTCTTCTTCGCAAGAGGCTCTGCGCTGCAACGGATCACCAGCACGCTGCGTTCGCAGTGGCGGGTCTGGCTGCTCTACGGGGCGGTCTCGCTTCCCTATCTCGCCTACTACGTGACCAGGGTGCCGACCCCGCTGCGCCCCCCGTCAGCCGGGCACGACAGCCTCGAGCTGGGGCTGCAGTCGGTCTTCCGCGCCACGATCCCGGGTCTTCTGGGCGGACCCTGGCACTGGGCGGACATCGGCTACGCCGGCGGGCTCGCCGACCCCGATGCGTTCCTCGTCGTCGTCTCGGCGCTGCTCGTGGGTCTGGTCATCGCCGTCACGGTCGCCGCCAACCGGGGGGCGGGCGCCGCGTGGTCTGTCCTAGTGGGTTACGCGGTGCTCAACCTCGTGCTGCTGGCGCGCAGCCGGGCCACCCTCATCGGACCGATCGTCGGCACGGAGTACCGCTACCAGACCGACGTGGCACTCGTGGCCGCACTGGCCCTGGCCTTCGCGACGATGCCGGTGATCGGCAGCTTCCGACTGGCGCGCCCGAGCGCGCTGACGCCGCGGCCGGAGGCACACGCCTGGTTCGACGGCCACGTCGTGGTCCCCATGCGCGAGGTCGGCCTCCTCGGGTCCGGTGGCTCGGGTGCGCTTCCTCTGGTCGCGGTCGGACTGGTGCTGGCCAGCTCGCTCTGGTCGACCGTGGCCTACGACCCCCTCTGGGTCAGGAACTCGGCCCGCCCGTACCTCACCACCCTGAGGGCCGAGACGGACGCAATGCCGGAGGGCACGGTCCTCGCCGACGCCGCCGTGCCCGACCGCGTGGCGTGGGCGCTGCTCGGTCCGTACAACCGGCTGGCGCACCTCACCGCGCCCTTCCTGCCTCCGGAGCGGATGCTGACCACCGGCAGCGTTGCCCCAACCATCGCCCTCCCCGACGATCGGGGCCGGCTCAACGTCGCCTCCGTCGTCGGCGTTGCGGCCCGCTCGGGTCCGCTGGCCGGGTGCGGCTGGCTCCTCGGACCCAGCCCACGAGATGTTCCGCTGCAGCAGACCGCTCCTGATGAGGCGGCCGTGATCCGGTTGGGATATATCGCCAACCAGAGCACCACCTTGGCGGTGACGGCCGGTTCGACGACGGTCAAGGTGCCGATCGAGGGCGGCCTCCACACGACCTTCATCGCGGTGCACGGCCCGGTCGAGTCGATCACGGTGGTCGGGTCGGGGGACACTACCCGGGTGTGCACCGACGACATCACGGTCGGGGCCCCCGTGCGGGTTCCCGGAACCACCCCATGAGCGACAGGACCGCAGTGCCCGACCAGCGCCGACCCGGGCACGCGGCGTATCCGGGTCTCGACGGCCTGCGCGCGCTCGCCGTGCTTGCCGTCGTGACCACCCACTGCGCCTTCTGGACCGGAAGGTACGAGCGTGGGTGGGGCATGAACGCGCTGGCTCGGCTCGACTCCGGCGTCGCCGTCTTCTTCGTGCTGTCGGGGTTCCTCCTGGTCCGTCCTTGGCTCACCGCCGCTCGCACGCGCGGATCTCGTCCGTCGACGAAGGTGTACGCGCTGCGCCGGTGCGCCCGAATCCTGCCCGCCTACGTGATTGCCGTCGCTCTGGCGCTTCTGCTCCTGCCGCAGAACTCGACGGCCACCGCGGCCGACTGGCTTCGCCACCTCACGTTGGTGCAGATCTACCAGTTCGGCTGGATGCGTGAGGGCCTCACGCAGACCTGGAGCCTTGCCACCGAGGTCGTGTTCTACGTCCTCCTGCCGTTCATCGGTGCGGGGCTGATGTGGCTCTCACGTCACCGCTGGCGCCCCGCGCTCCTCCTCGCTGTGCTTACGGTCGGTTTCGTCGTTCCCATCGGGTGGTACGTGTTCCTCCACCAGGCCACCGGGAGCGTTTGGGTGAGCGCCGGCTACTGGCTCCCAGGGTTCATCGGATGGTTCGCGGGGGGCATGATCCTTGCGGTCATCCGCGTTCACCTCGACTCCGGGAGGCCACCGTCCGGGTCACGATGGTGGCTTGCCGACGAGATCGGGCGGCATCCGCTGACCTGCTGGGCCATCGCCGCCACGGCCTTCTTCATCGCCCTCACGCCGATCGCCGGCCCGCGCTCTCTCGTGGCCACCACCGCTGGACAGGCGGTCACGAAGCAGACCCTCTACCTGGTGATGGCAATGGCACTGGTCTGGCCGGCCGTGTTCGGACAGGTGCCGCTCACGCGGGCGCTGCTGGGAAACCCCGTGATGCGGTACGCCGGGGACATCTCCTACGGGGTGTTCCTGTACCACCTCGTCGTGCTCGACGGCGTGATGATCCTGCTTGACAACGCGGTCTTCAACGGTCGTGTCATCCACGTGCTCCCCCTCACCCTTGCCGGCTCGGTCACCCTGGCAGCGGTGAGCTATCGCTTCGTCGAGCGGCCGATCATCCAGTGGGCGCACCGACGCCCGGCTGCACCGCCGGCCCCGTCCGAGCTGGCCGAGCCGTTGGTCCAGACCACAGGCTGACCACCAACAGGGCCAAGGTGGCCAGGCACAGGACCTGGACCGGGACACCATCAGCGGCCGGGGCCGCCGAGGCGTACGGGGCGAGCACCAGGAGCAGCCCCGCGGCCAGGTACGTCGATCCCACCGCCACCGGCCACACCAGTTGGCTTCCTCTGCCCAGCCGGGCCACGACCGCGAAGGTGAGCACGGCCAGGCCCAGGACTGCGGCCCCCCAGATGCCCCCCATCAGCACGACCAGGGCGGCACCCACGACGGACACGACCCGCGCGCCGGTGCGACCTACGTGATCCAGCCGCCTGCCCTGACGCCGTCGTTCGGGCACGAAGGCAGCGATCGCCAGAAGGAGAATCAGACCGAGTCCGACGAGCAACCCCGCCCGGAACGGCCTGTCCGGGGCGAACGTCAGGCGTAGCGTTCCCGCGGCGCCGGGCGGGACCACAAAGCCCTGCTGCCACCCTGCCACGACGATCGGGTGAAGTACCCGGCCCTCCAGCTCGGCCCGCCAGCCCGGGTTCGCGTTCTCCCGGACCACGAGCACCGAGTCGGACGTGCGCTCGCCGACATCGACCGTCCGGTCGGTGGCGCCCCAGGCGCGCACCTCGTGCGTGCCGGCTTCCACCACGTCGGCGGCGGCGTCGCCGGCGGTCGCCAGCACCACCGATGACGTGAGCCAGCCGTCGTCGGCCGAGGCCACGACGTTGACGGTGCCCACGGGGAGCGTTGCCCGCAGCGACTTCGCGCTCTCGTCGTCGGTGCGGCAGACGCGCGCCGGCGTGGGGGCCGCCGCCAGAAGGTCGCCGACCGTGGGGGCGATGGTGGTCTCGAGGGTGTGGCCGGCCACGCGCAGCGCTGGTCCTGCGCCACAGGGGAAGTCGACGCGAACCGTCGAGGCACGCTCGGGGATCTCGAGCTCAGGCGTGACTCCAGCGATGCGGACGTCGGAGACGCCCAGGCCGACCAGCGTGCGGCGGAACGTGTAGGCATCGAGCGAGCTCGCCAGGGCCGGGGAGGTCGGGTGCAGGGTCAGCTCGTCGGTGCGCAGCGGTGCGAAGGTCGCGAGTCCCGCCTCGTCGAGCTCCGCCTCGCGAGTGCCGTGGGGCGAGGTGATGCGCAGGTGCGTGGGACGGGTGGCGGCGGCGTACCCGTCGAGCACGACCTGGAGGCTTCGGATCGTCTGCGGGCGCTTCCAGGCGAGGGTGAGAGAAGGGTCCGGGTCGTCCGGTGAGGCCACCCAGGCCGTGCCCAGGTTGCCGTCCACCGCAGCCATCGGGCCACCGGCGAGGTCAGGGACGGCGACGGAGCTGCTCGTCGCGTGGACTTCCAGGCCCAACGCCTTCTCGACCCGACGCTGGAGTGCGGCATCAGGGATGGGGGTGGCGGTGACGGTCACCTCGGCCGACGTGGTCGACGGCAGCGTGAACGTGCGGTCCAGACCGGCGGCGTCCTCGCCCGTGCGGGCGATACCGGCGGCGCACAGCGGCCGGGGGCCCAGCAGGGTGCACCCACCGTGGCCGATGTCGCCGGACAGCACGATTCGGTCCGGCTGCTCGCCCGCCGGCAGGTCGGGGAGGCGGACGGTTCGGGTGACCGCGACCCCCGGCACGGACACGTCCCGGACGGCGGCCCGCGACTCGGCGAGAGCATCGCCCTGTACTGCGCGGAACCCCAACGAGAGCGTCGTGGTGCGCACTGCCGGGAGGACCGCCACGTCTCCGTCGACCGGGACGGTCGTCTCCCCGCGGTCGGTCGTGAGCGTCAGATGGGTGACGGCCGTGTTGGGGTCGAGGGTCACCCGGGCGCCGCCCAGGGAAACCGGTCTGCCGAAGTCGGCCCGGAGCCAGGAGTCGACGACCGGTTTGAGGGGGTTGGGTCGCCACTCGGTCTCCATGGACCCGTCGAAGGCCGCGTAGGGCATGCTGCCGGGATCGCTCTGCGGGTAGGAGTCGGAGTCCGAGGCCGACGACGAGGCACTGATCGACCGGACGCCTCCCGTGACCGCGACCGCAGTGGTGTCCGCGTCGCCCGAGAACCCGTAGTCCCGCGTGGGTTTGGCGATGCGCAGCGGATCGGTCTCGGTCAGGGTCTGCGACGACCCGAAGGTTCCGACCCCGAAGTTGGCCTCACGCCGACGTGGGGTGTCGGTCAGAACCAAGGGGACCCGTGCCGGGGCGGCCGCCGTGCCGTCCTGTTGGGGCAGGGTGACGAACTGGCCGGTCCTCGGCATCCCGTCGAGCGACACCGACTCGGCACCACCCACGACGCGGGCGACACCGTCAAGCGGCACCAGCTCGACCCGGGGGTCCGAGCGGTCGTCGACGCGGTAGATCTCGACCGCGGGAAGGGCCAAGTTCAGGCCCTGGTCGCTGAAGGCGATCGGCGAGCTGCCGCCGCCGGTGAGCGGCCCGAAGGACGACGACGAGGCTGCACGCCCGGTGTCGTGGACAGGGCGGCGCGCACCGTTGCGGGGCGGGTGGCGCCGGCGGCGCCGTAGGCCAGGTCGTTGCGCACGAGCAGGTAGCGGACCCCCCGCCGGTGAGCGCCTCGCCGCAAGCGTCGGGCCGCCGTCGGCCGTCAGCGATCTGGCGTTCGATGCCATCGAGCCAGCGGATGTGTCCCGCCGAGCTGAGTGGGACGGCGTTGCGGACGTCCCACGGGGTGCCTGGCGAGCGACTGGATGGGCTCGTCACCCGTGGCGCCCCAGCCGTACTGCGCGAACCGCGAGCCGGGCAGCGAGCAGGGTGCGACCGGTGGCCGGCGTGCTCGTCGAGCCAGCGGTCGCCTGCGACCAGTAGGCGGGGACGCCTTCGAAGGAACCGGGGGGCGTGGCCGCAGCCCGAAGAAGGGCGTCGTGGCGCCCACGACGACGAACGCACCCGGCGACTGCCACGACGGGCGCAGGAACCGCGTCTCGGCGACGCGTGCGCCCGCCGCGGACAGGCCCAGCGCCGACGCCGCACCGAGCGCCAGCGCCAGCCGGATGAGGATGTCGAACTTGTGCACGTTGCGCAGCGGCGCAAGGGCTCCATCGAGGGCGGACCGGATTGTCGGCGGCGAAGAACCCGTCGACGGGTCCGACGTGCCCCAGCGTCACGAGGGCGAGGCCGACGGCGAGCATGAGCACGAGCCACGCCCGCTCGGTCGTGCGTCGCCACGCGAGGCCGCCCAGGCCCAGTGCCCCGAGCAGCACGGTGTAGACGATGAGCAGCGGGTGGGTCAGCAGCGCGTAGCCGGCGCGCGATGAGGTGTCACCGAGGTAGGACGACCCAGTCAGCGGTGCCCCGCAGCGACTCGACGAGGGTCGTCGTGCTGGTGGTGACGGACGCAGGCTCGATGTAGTCGAGGAACGGCGGGCTGTAGCGCCCCAGAGCCAGCAGGGGCACGACCCACCACAGGGTCGCGGCGACGACGGCCAGGCCCCACCACAGCGCCAGCCGCCGCCACGCCGCGGACCAGCGCCGGGTGAGGAACCACAGCACGGCGGGCAGCAGCGCGGCGAGGTCGACGGTGGCGTTGACCCCGCCCATGCACAGCACGGCCAGGCCGGACAGGGCGGCCGCCCGGCGGGGGCGCCCCATGGCCGAGGCCCCGACGAGCGGGACGAGCACCCACGCGGCCAGGGCCGGCGGCCAGACCTCGACCGAGGACCTGCCGAGGACGGTCAGCACGTTCGGCGCCAGGGCGAACCCGACACCGGCGACCAGGCGGGTCCACTCCGAGCCGAGGTTGAGCCGACGGGTCGAGCGACCACGAAGCCGAGGTAGCCGACGGCGAGGACCAGGCCCCACCACAGGCGCTGCACGACCCACCCGGGCATGCCCACCGCGTGGCCGAGGGCGAAGAAGGGCCCCATCGGGAACAGGTAGCCGTAGGCCTGGTTCTGCAGCTGCCCGGCTGCCCCGGGGGTCCCACAGGTGCAGGCCGCGCTCGAGCAGCGCGAGCGGGCTCAGCGACCAGGTCGAGCTTGGTGTCGTGCGACCTGCCCGGGTCGGAGTTCAGGGCGACGGCGGTCAGCAGGGCGCAGACCATGGCGTGCCGCAGCCGCCAGACCCAGGTGGCGCGGCGGTGCGCGAGCATGCGCGTCGATCGGGCGGCGTCGTCGACGGCGGCGGCGGCCGCGTCGGTCAGGCGCGCTTCTCGGCGAAGTACCGGTGGTAGGTCCAGTGGCCCCGTCTCGTCGGGGACGCGGTCGAAGCAGGTCCAGACGGCGGCCTGGCGCACGGGCACACGGGCCACCCACCGCAGCAGCTCGGGTGGTAGCGGGGATCCGGCGGCGACGGGTGGCGTCAGCCCGGGCGCGGGCCGAAGCGCAGCATCGGGCCGGCGTGGGTCGGCTGAAGAGCAGGCCCGACGTTGGTCTTCGGCCGCCACGACCATCCGCCGGCGCGTACCGGGCGGCGGCGCGCCGGCCGCCCAGGTGGTGCCACGGCGAGGTCTCGTGACGCCCCAGGGCGAGTACCAGGTCGATCCACGACAAGAGCACAGGCCGTCGCTGGGGGTGACCCGGATCAACTCCACAGCCGTCACGGGTGGGGTCGGGCGCGTGTTCGCGAACATTGCTCGAGTAGCACACGTCGATGCTCCCGGTCGGCGAGCGGTAGGCCGAGCCCGAGGCTGACAGTGTTGCTGCCCGGCGTCCCGCAGCCGAGTGAGCGCAGCCGGCGTCCGGCGTCGACGGCCGCATAGCGAGCCCCGGTGGCGTCGAAGCGCGGCGAAGTAGCCCGGCCGCCGCCGGCGTCGAGGACGCGTCGCACCCCCGGTTCGGCGGCGGGAAACGCACGACACGCACCGCCCACAGCGCGTCGAACTCGGCGGGGTCGGTCTGCTCGACGCGGAACGCTCGGAACAAGGTCACGAGCGGGCCAGCGAGCCTGCGGTGGCAGGGCGTCGGGGGCGCCGGGGCCGAAATCCGAAGAGTCGGTCCGGCGCGAGGTCGTGAGCACGCGCGAGGAATCCTTCGGTCCTCGTCAGACGTACTGGCAGGTAGCATAACCGCACCGCTCACCGTCGAAGGGTTGACACCGCCTCGTGCCTCAGCACCGCGCTCCCCGACGCGCCACTGCGGGTCCTGTACCTCAACTGGCGTGACGTCTCGCACCCCGAGGGGGGCGGTTCCGAGGTCTACGCCGAGCGGGTCACCGACGGGCTGGCTGCCCTCGGCCACGACGTCACCCTGCTCACGGCCCGCTACCCCGGGTCGCTCGCCGAGGAGGTCCGCCCCAGCGGGGTGCGCGTCGTGCGCCGCGGTGGCCGGCTGGGCGTCTACCCGCGCGCTGCCTGGGCGGTGCGCACCGGGCAGGTCGAGCGGCCCGACCTCATCGTCGAGACCCAGAACGGGGTGCCGTACCTGGCCGCCCTGTGGGCGCCTCGCACCCCGCACGTCGTGCTGGTGCACCACGTTCATCGCGAGCAGTGGCCCGTGGTGTTCGGCCCCCGCCTGGCGCGCGCGGGGTGGTGGGTCGAGTCACGGGTGGCGCCCTGGGTCAACCGGCGGCGTCCTTACGTCGCGGTCTCCGAGGTGACCCGCAGCGAGCTGGCTGAGCAGGGGGTGCACCCCGAGCGCGTCCGGGTCGTGCACAACGGCGCCATCCCGCCGGTGCCCCACGACGTGCGGCGCAGCGAGGAGCCGCACCCTGCTCGTCCTGGGCCGCCTGGTACCCCACAAGCGGGTCGAGCTCGCCCTCGAGGCGATGGCCAGGCTGCGCGAGGAGTTCCCCACGGCCCGCTGTGTGGTCGCCGGGCGCGGCTGGTGGGAGGACCACATCCGTGCCACCATCGACCGGCTCGCCCTGCACGACTGCGTCGAGCTCGCCGGTTTCGTGTCCGAGACCGAGCGGCACCGCCTTCTCGCCAGCAGCTGGGTCTCGCTGGTGCCCTCGATCAAGGAGGGGTGGGGTCTGGTCGTCGTCGAGGCCGGCATGCACGCCACCCCCACGGTCGCCTTCGACGGCACTGGCGGCATCACCGAGTCGATCGTCGACGGCGAGACCGGCTACCTGGCCGGCGCCGACGACCTCGACGACTTCGTGCGGCTCACCCGCCGGCTGTTGCTCGACCGTTCGGAGCGGGAGCGGCTGGGCAAGGGAGCCGAGGCCTTCGCCGAGGGGTTCACCTGGGACGCCACCGTGCTCAAGTGGGACCTCGCCATCACGGATGCCGTGTCGAGGACGACCACGCTCTGACGGCTCCCATGCGGGCGGTCAGCTCGCGGCGCGTGGCGTCACTTCGAGGCGCCGTAGACGTAGATCTGGCTCGGCGCCTGGTAGGCAGCCGGCTGGGACGCCTGGTAGAGACCGAAGCTCGCCAGACCGCCGAGCAGGAGCGCGACGACCAAGGTGACAAGGATCTGCGGGCTCAAGAGGTGCTCCTGAATACGGCGTGCGGGTGGGGGCTCGTCGCCGATGCTACCGGATGGTAGGTCGAACCCTTCGCGAACCCCGGGACACCCGGCGATGTCGGGTGGCCCACAGGGCCGCGATGCAGCCCGAAACCCACACGAGGTCGGCCACGAGCACGGGGGCCGTGGGCGGGTCATGGCGGTCGGGCCACGCGGCATCCACGGGCGCCTGGACCTGGAGCACCGTCACGTGCGGCCCGCTGCTGAGCACCGAGGTCCCACTCGGCGCAGGGGTCGCCGGCGCGTCGACCAGCACCCAGCGCACTCCGAGCCGGCCGAGGGCGATACCGGCGTCGTCACCCCGCAGCGCCGCCGCGACCTCGGCGGCGTACTCGTCCTCCCCGGCGACCCGCACCGGACCGGACGGCTGTGCGACGACCAGGTCGGACGACGCGACCACGCGGCGGTCGACCAGGCGTGACCACGGGGTCATGCTGCTCAGGCCACCGTTCCAGTCGTACCGGCGGTACGCCTCGAACGGCAGCACGGCCACCGCGCCCGACTCCCGCGAGGCGCCGAGGGCCTGGGCAGCCGACCGGACGTCGGGTGGGTAGTCGACCGGGCCGAAGGTTCCCGCCAGCCCCCAGCCCAGCGCTGGCAGCACGGCCACCGGCGCGGCCGCCGCCAGCCACACCAGCGCCGGCCCCACGTGTTGCCGAGCGAGCCAGTGCACCCCCCAGGCGCAGCCGACCGCCACCACGAGCACCCACGGACCCAGCTGTCGCGAGCCGTCACGCAGCAGCCCACCGCCGGGAAAGGAGGCGAGCGGTTCGAGCAGAGCCGGCCTGGTCGAGATCAGGCCGAGCAGCAGGCCGGCTCCCCCAGCGACGGCCACCGGAACCCGGTAGGCGCTGGCATCGGGGTCGAGGTCGCGGGCCCGCGCCCCGCGGGTGACGACGAACCCGGCCGCTGCCCAGCCGAGCAGCAGAGCGGCCCCGATGCCTCCGAGCAGGGCGGTGCGACCCGCGGGCACGGCCTCGGAGTTCCAGGTGCCGCCACCCGTGAGCAGGCTGCCGACGACCCCGAAGACGGTGTCCGACCGGGGCGCGAAGACGGCGAACCCCAGCGGGTCGCTGGCCGGTCCGGACGGCCGCGCGAGCGCGGGGACGGCCCACGGAAGGGCGAGCACCAGCCACAACAGCCCGGACCACGCGCAGCGGCGCACCACGTCAGCGGCGCGGTCACCGCGTCCGGCAGCCACAGCGGCCGCACCGGCGAGGAGCCCGACCCCGATGGTCACCCAGGCCAGCCCGCCCCCCAGACTGCCGAGCACCAGGGCCAGGACGAGCCGCCGACCGGCCCCGACCCGGGAGCCGCCGGCACCGCCACGGCGTGCCACGTCGACGATGCCGCGGAGCACCCAGGGCAGGGCGGCGTACCCGATCAGGAGCGCCCACTGCCCCATGGCCAGTCGCTCACCGACGTACGGGTTCCAGATGGCGGCGAGGGCAGCGGCCACGGCAGGAGCCGCCGAGCGCGGCACCAGGGCGGCGGCTCCCACGCCGGCGGCGACCATGATGCCGATGAGCACCAGCTTCTGGACGACCTGGCCCGGGACGACGTGCGACAGCACGGTGACGACGAGGTCGCTGGGCACCGCACGGGCGTTCTCGTGGCCCAGCCCGAGCAGCCGCCCGGTGAGCGGAGGGCTCGGGACGAAGACCATGTCCCGCACCAGCAGGTAGCCGCGGCCCAGACCGGGACCCACGATGACCAGCGCCGATGCCAGGGACACGCCCAACGCGAGAACGGCCGGCCGGCTGCCCCACCTGCCACCGTGCATGGGCGGGAACCCTAGTGCATCCGGATATGGTGTGCCGCGTGACGTCAGCCGCGCTGGACCTCGTGCGGCCCAAGCAGTGGCTCAAGAACGTGCTCGTCGTCGCGGCACCGCTCGCCGCCGGCGCCCTCCTGCAGGGCTCGGTGGCGCGCGACACCCTCGTGGCGTTCGTGTCCTTCTGCCTGGCCAGCAGTGCCACCTACTGCCTCAACGACGTGCTCGACGCCGACGCCGACGCCGACCACCCCGTCAAGCGGGCACGACCGGTTCCGTCCGGGCGCATCTCGCCACGCGCCGCTCTCGTGCTGTCGGCGGTCCTGGCCGTCACCAGCCTGGTCATCGCCTACCCGGGTTCGTTGCGGCAGGTCGTGCTGCTCTACCTCGTACTCACCGCGCTGTACTCCCGGTTCTTCAAGCACCAGCCGGTCATCGAGCTCGGCCTGGTCTCGGCCGGCTTCATCCTGCGCGCCATCGCGGGCGGTGCGGCCACGGGCGTCCCGCTCTCGCAGTGGTTCCTCATCGTCGCAGGGTTCGGCTCGCTGTTCATGGTCACCGGCAAGCGCCTCTCCGAGCTCACCCGAGCGGAGACCTCCGGGACGTCGGCGCGCGCCTCGCTCGCGCACTACCCCCTGTCGTACCTGCGGATGATCTTGGCCATCAGCGCCTCCGTCGCCATCGCCGCCTACTGCCTGTGGGCGTTCGAGACCAACCAGGGGCGGCCGGCATCGGTGTGGACCATGCTGAGCATCGTGCCCTTCGTGCTCGCCCTGCTCCGCTACGCCCTCGACACCGACCGCGGCAAGGTCGAGGAACCGGAGGAGGTCGTGCTGCACGACCGCAGCCTGCTCTTCCTCGGCCTGTGCTGGCTGGTCACGTACACGATGGGCGTGGCGCTGTGAGCCGGGTCGCGCTCACCGGCTGGGGCCGGTCGACGCGCACGACTGCCGACGTCCACCGCCCGGTCACCGTCGACGACGTCGCGGATGCCGTGCGCGCGGCCCGCGTGGTGCGTACGGACCCGGCCTCGGCTGGGCGGTCGCGCGGCATCCTGCCCCGTGGGCTGGGTCGGTCGTACGGCGACGCGGCGGCCAACGGCGGTGGCGTCGTCCTCGACCTGGTCGGGTTCGGGGACATCGGCCCGATCGGCGCCGACGGCGTCGTCGAGGTGGGCGCCGGAGTGAGCATCGGAGCGTTGATCGACGCCGGGGTGCCGCAGGGCTGGTTCGTGCCGGTGACCCCGGGCACGCGGCACGTCACGGTCGGGGGTGCCCTGGCCGCCGACGTTCACGGCAAGAACCACCACCGGGACGCCAGCATCGGCGCCCACGTCGAGGGCCTCACCCTGGTCGACGGACGCGGCGAGGTGCGCATCCTGACCCGTGGCGACGAGCAGCTCGACGCCGTCATCGGCGGGATGGGCCTGGCCGGGGTGATCACGTCCGCCCGGTTGCGGATGCGGCCGGTGCGCAGCGCCAGCATCACCGTCGACACCAGCCGCACCGCTGACCTCGACGCGACGATGGCCGCGCTCGAGGAGCACGACCAACGCTTCTCGTACACCGTCGCCTGGCTCGACACCCTCGCCCCCGGTGCGGCCCTCGGCCGTGGGGTGCTCACCAGCGGTGACCACAGCGAGCCCGGGGAGCCGGGCGCCCTTGCCCTCGACGCGCTGCCCCGGTCGCGGGCGGCGAGCGCTCCCCCGTGGGCTCCCTCGGGGCTGGTCAACCGTGCGACGGCCCGGGCGTTCAACGAGGCCTACTTCCGCGCGGCCCCCGCCTCGCCGACCACCGCGCCGGCCCCACTGACGGCCTTCTTCCACCCGCTCGACGTCGTCGACGGCTGGAACCGCGCGTACGGGTCCCGGGGTTTCGTGCAGTACCAGGTCGCGGTCGCCGACGGCTCGGTCATCGAGGCCGTGCTCGAGCTCTTCCGGCGCGAACAGGTCGTGCAGTTCCTGCCCGTGCTCAAGCGGTTCGGCCCCGGCACCGGTGCCCCGTTGTCCTTCCCACAGCCCGGCTGGACCCTCGCGCTCGACGTGCCGGCCACCGCAGCGGTCGCGGCGGTGCTCGACCGGGCTGACGAGCTCGTCGTGGCCGACGGCGGCCGCTGTTACCTGGCCAAGGACGGCCGGGTCCGGCCCGAGCTGATCCCGACGATGTACCCCGACCTGCCACGCTGGCAGCGCCTGCGCGCCGAGCTCGACCCCGACGGCGTGTTCGTCTCCGACCTCTCCAGAAGGCTCTCCCTGTGCTAGACGCCCTCGGCGCCCCCCAGTCCGTGCTCGTCCTCGGAGCGACGTCTGAGATCGCGGCGGCCACCGTCGCCCGACTCGCCGGTCGGGGCAGGCTGCGCCGCGTCGTGCTCGCCGGGCGCCCCGGCGTCGGTCGTGATTCCGTCGTCGCCGCCACGTCCGCCGCGCTCGGAGCCGAGGTCGCCGTCGAGGCCGTCGACTTCGACGCTACCGACATCAGCAGCCACGCCCGGGTTCTCGCGGAGGTGTTCGACGCCGGCGACATCGACGTCACACTGGTCGCCTTCGGGGTGCTGCCACCCACGCCCACGCTGGCCGACCCGGCCGAGGCGGCCGAGGTGGTCACGACCAACTTCTCCGGAGCGGTCTCGGCCCTCACGGTGGTGGCCGAGCGGTCCCGGGGCCAGGGACACGGCATCCTCGTCGTGCTCTCGTCCGTCGCCGGAGAACGGGTGCGGCGCAGCAACTACCTCTACGGCTCGACCAAGGCCGGGCTGGACGCGTTCGCGACCGGTCTGGGCGAGGACCTGCGCGGCTCGGGGGTGAGCGTGCTCGTCATCCGGCCGGGTTTCGTGCGCACGTCGATGACCGCCGGGATGCCGGAACCGCCCCTGGCCGTCGACGCCGACGACGTCGCGGCCTCGGTGCTCGCGCACCTCACCGGCCCGAGCCGCACCGTGTGGGTACCGGGCCAGATGCGGCTGGTCATGTCGGCGCTGAGGCACCTGCCCACCGCGGTGTTCCGACGTCTGCCGATCTGACGTGACCGGCGGAGGGCCCGGGCGGGTCGTGCGCGGAGGGCTCTGGGTGGCCGTGGCCCTGGCGGTGCTGAACGTCGCGAGCTACGCGCTGACCAACGTCGCCGCCCGGGTGCTCGGCCCCGTCGGCTATGGAGCGTTCGCCGCCCTGATGGGGCTGGTCCTCGTGCTCGGGGTCGCCTCGCTGGGCCTGCAGGCAACCGCCGCTCGCCGAGTGGCCGCTGACGTTCGTCACCGCAGGGCCATCGAGGCGGTCACGCGCAGCACGGCCCGTCGCGCCGCCCTGGCCCTGGCCCTGCTCGCCCTCGTCGCCGCGCCCCTGGTCAGCCACGTGCTGCACCTCGACACCTGGCTCACGGCCGCCCTGCTCGCCGTTCCCGCCGCGGCCTACGCGGTGATGGGTGGCCAGGCCGGGCTGCTGCAGGGTGAGGGCCGGTGGGGAGCGTACGCAGCGGTGTTCAGCTCGATGGGCCTGGCGCGCCTCGGCGCCGGGCTGGTGTGCATCCTGCTGTGGCCGACCCCGCTCGGGGCGATGACGGGGGTGGCGATCGGGTCGCTGGTTCCGGCGGCGGTCGGCTGGTGGGCGCTGCGTCGTCCCCGGGCAGCCCCGGCGTCGCCCGACCCCGGCCCCGAGGTCGTCAGCACCCGCGAGGTGCTGCGCGAGTCGGTGACCAGCAGCACCACCCTGCTGGCGTTCTTCGCCCTGACCAGCCTCGACGTGCTGTTCGCCCGGGTCGTGCTGCCACCGCACCAGGCCGGGCTGTACGCGGCGGGCGCGATCCTGGCCAAGGCGGTGATGTTCCTTCCCTACGTGGTCACGGTGCTCGCCTTCCCCGCGATGTCCCGGCAGGGCGCGAACCGGTACCTGCACCTGTGGGGGCTGGCGGCCGTGCTCGGCGCCGGGCTGGTCGTCATGGCAGGCGTCGCCCTGCTCCCGCGCGTGGCGCTGCAGTTCGTCGGCGGCCGGGCGTACGCCGAGCTGCAGGGCTCGCTGTGGGCCTTCGCCGGGCTGGGAGCGGTGCTCGCCGGCATCCAGCTGCTCGTCTACAGCGACATCGCCCGACGCCATCGCCGGGCGATGTGGTTCGTGTGGGGCGCCTTCGCGCTGATCGCCGCCGGGCTGACCGCCGTGCACACCGCCCGGCAGATGCTGGGCCTCGTGCTCGCCGTCGACACGCTGCTGCTGGTGGTGCTCGCCGTCGTGGCAACGGCGGGCACCGCGCCGCAGGGCGAGGACCGGCCCGGGGCCGACGAGCCGGGGCTCACCGACCTTCCCGGTGCGCCAGCCATGCCGAACGGGGTCAGTGCGCCGCCTGGTGCCAGCTCCGACCCACCCCCACGCTGACGTCGAGCGGCACGTCCATCTCGACCGCCGAGCCCATCTCGCGCCGCACCAGCGCCTCGACCGCCTCGCGCTCCCCCGGTGCCACCTCGAGCACGAGCTCGTCGTGCACCTGCAGCAGGATCCGCGAGCCGAGCCCCTCGGCGGTGAGCGCGATGTCGACGCCCTTCATCGCGAGCTTGATGATGTCGGCGGCCGAGCCCTGGATGGGCGCGTTGAGCGCCATCCGCTCGGCGCCTTCGCGGCGCTGCCGGTTGTCGCTCAGCAGGTCGGGCAGGTAGCGGCGCCGGCCGAGCATCGTGGCGGTGTAGCCGGTGGCGCGCGCCTCGGCCACGATCTCGCGCAGGTAGTCGCGCACCCCGCCGAACCGGGCGAAGTACTCGTCCATCAGGCCCTGCGCCTCGCCGGTGCTGATGGTGAGCTGCTTGGACAGCCCGAACGCCGACAGCCCGTAGGCCAGGCCGTAGCTCATCGCCTTGACCTTGCTGCGCATCGCGGGCGTGACCTCGGCGGGCTCGACCCCGAACACCCTGGCCCCGACGAAGCGGTGGAGGTCCTCCCCCGTGCGGAACGCCTCGATCAGGCCCGCGTCACCCGACAGGTGGGCCATGATCCGCATCTCGATCTGGCTGTAGTCGGCCGACATCAGCGACTCGTAGCCCTCGCCGACGACGAACACCTCGCGGATGCGGCGCCCCTCCTCGGTGCGGATCGGCACGTTCTGCAGGTTGGGGTCGGTGGACGACAGCCGGCCGGTGGCGGCGATGGTCTGGATGTAGGTGGTGTGGATGCGCCGGTCGGTGGCGACCGACTTGATCAGCCCCTCGACGGTGACCCGCAGCCGGGCGGTGTCGCGGTGGCGCAGCAGGGCCTCGAGGAACGGGTGCTCGGTCTTGGCGTACAGGTCGGCGAGCGCGTCGGCATCGGTGGTGTAGCCGGTCTTGGTGCGCTTGGTCTTGGGCATGCCGAGCTGGTCGAAGAGCACCTCCTGCAGCTGCTTGGGGCTGCCGAGGTTGACGTCCTGGCGGCCGATGGCGTCGTAGGCGTCCTGCTGCGCCTGGCGCATCTTCGCCGCGAAGTCGGCCTCGAGCTCGGCCAGCGCCGGCTCGTCGACCGCGATGCCGGTGCGCTCCATCCGCGCGAGGATGTCGACCAGCGGCAGCTCGAGGTCGCGTAGCAGCTCGGTGCCGCCGGTCTCGTCGAGCCGCTCGTCGAGCACCGCCGACAGCTCGAGCACCGCACGGGCCCGCACCATGGCGTCGCGGGCGGCGGTGTCGTCGTCGGCCGCGAAGTCAAGCATGCCCTGCGGGCTCGCGGCCTCTTCGGCCTTGAGCTCGCGGCCCAGGTGGCGCACCACGAGGTCCTCGAGGTCGTAGGAGCGCTGGTCGGGGCGCACGAGGTAGGCCGCCAGCGCGGTGTCGCTGGTGACGCCGGCCAGCGTCAGGCCGCGCGTGGACAGCGCCTGGAGCTGCTCCTTGGCGTCGTGCAGGACCTTGGGGGCGGCGAGGTCGGCCAGCCAGCCGGCCAGGACGTCCTCCTGCTCGCGGCTGAGCGCGGTGAGGTCGAGGTAGGCGGTGCTGCCGTCGGCGCCGGCCAGCGCGACAGCGCCGGCATCGCCGTCGCCGCCACGGTAGTGCCCGACGACGACCACGCCGTGCGGCACGGTGCGGCCCACGGCGCCGTCGCCGAAGCGCACCCCGAGGTCGTCGGCGGTGAAGACGTCACCCTCGAGGTCGAAGCCGCCCTCGACCTCGTCCTGCTCGACCTCGAACGTCGCGAACAGCCGCTCGCGCAGCACCCGGAACTCCAGGCCGTCGAAGACCTGGTGCACCTCCTCGCGGTCCCACGACTGGCGCTCGAGGTCGTCGACCGACAGCGGCAGCTCGAGGTCGGTGAGCAGCCGGTTGAGGCGCCGGTTGCGCAGCACGCCGTCGAGGTGCTCGCGCAGGCTCTCGCCGGCCTTGCCCTTGATCTCGTCGACGTGCGCCACGACCCCGGCGAGGTCGCCGTACTGCCCCAGCCACTTGGCCGCGGTCTTCGGCCCCACACCGGGCACGCCGGGCAGGTTGTCGCTGGTCTCGCCGACCAGTGCTGCGAGGTCGCTGTAGCGCTCGGGCGGCACGAGGTACTTCTCGGTGACCGCGGCCGGGTCCATGCGCCAGACCTCGGACACCCCACGCACCGGGTAGATGAGGCTGACCTGGTCGCTGACCAGCTGGAAGGCGTCACGGTCGCCGGTGCAGATGACCACCTCGGCGCCCTGGGCGACGGCCTGCGTGGTGAGCGTGGCGATGACGTCGTCGGCCTCGAAGCCCTCGACCCCCACGTGCCGGATGCGCAGTGCGTCGAGCACCTCGCGCAGCAGCGGCAGCTGCCCGGAGAACTCGGTGGGCGTCGCGGAGCGGCCGGCCTTGTACTCGGGGTACTCCGCCAGCCGGAAGGTCTTGCGCGACACGTCGAAGGCCACGCCCACGTGGGTCGGCGCCTCGTCGCGCAGCACGTTGATCAGCATCGAGGTGAAGCCGTAGACGGCATTCGTGTGCTGGCCGGTGCTCGTCGAGAAGTTCTCGACCGGGAGGGCGAAGAATGCGCGGTAGGCCAGCGAGTGTCCGTCGAGGAGGAGGAGCTTCACGCATGGCAGCCTAACCACCATGACCGACAGCACCGACGCCCCCGACCCGGCCCGCACCGACCGCCCCGACCTGAGTCCCGAGGCCTACGCCGTGCAGGCGATGAACCCCGAATCCCTGATGACCCGGATGGGCATCGAGATGGTGGAGGCGACCCCGCAGCGGCTCGTCGCGACCATGCCCGTCGCCGGCAACACCCAGCCCTACGGCCTGCTGCACGGCGGCGCCTCCGTGGTGCTCGCCGAGACCCTGGGGTCCTTCGGTGCCGCCCTGCACGCCGGGCCGGGCAAGGCCGTGGTCGGGCTCGACATCAACGCCACCCACCACCGCGCCGCACGCTCGGGCGTCGTCACCGGCATCGCCACGCCCATCGCTCTGGGCCGCACGCTGGCCTGCTACGAGGTGGTCGTCACCGACGAGGACGGGAAGCGGATCTGCACCAGCCGGATCACCTGCCTGATCAGGGATGCGGCGCCGGGCGCCTGAGCGCGCCTGAGGGCCGCTGACGGCCCACGAGAGGGGCTCTCGGTTCCGACGGGGTCAGAGCGCCGGCCTCGAGGATGCCGTGAACGCGCGGCTGCGCAGCGAGCGGCGACGGCGGAGCAGCTCGTGGCCGGTCTCGACGCCCTCGGGGGCAAGCTTGCGGCGCAGCTGACCGGTGGACACGATGCGGCGCACGATGACCGAGGAGAAGCCGAGCCGGGCGAAGAACCGGTTGGCGTCGCGGCTGGTGGTGGGCACGTTGGAGACGACGAGCTCGCAGCCCGAGCGCTCTGCCGTGGACAGCACCGCGGCGATCAGGGCCTTGGCCACCCCGTGCCGGCGGGCGTCGGGGCCGACCCAGAGCTGCTCGATGGCGAGCTCGGCCTGGGGGCTTAGCCCGAACGGGTTCTCGGTGGTGATGGCGTAGCCGACGGCCTCGCCGTCGAGCCGGGCGACGAACGCCTGCACACCGGGCCGGCACAGCGCCGTCGTCAGCCGGCCGTCGGTGACGCACCGGTTGGCGGCCTCCTTGCTGGACCCGGAGTCGACCCTGGCGGCCAACCACAGACCGGTGACGTCCCGCAGGTCGTCCCGGTCCACCGGCACCACGTCAACCGTTCGCCTGGCCACAGCACCTCCGTCATGGGTCACTTCGTGCGCCTTCGTCGGCATCGTGCCACGCCCGGCTGAACGGGCACCAGCCACCTGCGCGGACCCGACACTACCGCCCTCGGGCGGTCTCGGGCCCCCGATAGATGATGATTGAACCACCCCGTAGGGTGGCGTGGTGACCTCGCTGTTCCCCGGTTTCGGGACCCTCCTCAACGTGGTCACGGTGATCGTCGGAGCCGGCCTGGGGATGCTGGTCGGGCACCGCCTGCGCGAGCACACGCGGTCCGTCGTCACCGACGTCCTCGGCCTGGTCACCCTGCTCGTGGCGGGCCTGTCCGCCGTCGCCGTCACCGACCCCGCCCTACGCGACGCGGTCGGCGCCGGCTTCCCCCTGCTCATCGTGCTGGGCGCGCTGCTCATCGGCTCCATCGCCGGGTCGGCGCTGCGCATCGAGGACCGGCTCGAAGGGCTCGCCGGCCGCATCCAGGGCTGGGTGGCCCGGCGCTCCCCCACCGAGGGTGGCACCGACTCCGTTGCGAGAGAGCGGTTCATCGAGGGGTGGCTCACGGCATCCCTGCTGTTCTGCGTCGGGCCGCTCACCATCCTCGGCTCGCTCAACGACGGCCTGGGCCGCGGCATCGACCAGCTCGCGCTGAAGTCGGTGCTCGACGGGTTCGCCGCGATGGCGTTCGCCGCCAGCTTCGGTGTCGGAGTGATGATGTCGGCCGTCTCGGTGCTCGTCGTACAGGGCCTGCTGACGCTGTTCGGCGTGCTGCTCGGCGGGCTGGTGCCCGAGGCGCACATCTCGGCGCTCACGGCCACCGGCGGGCTGCTGCTGGCCGGTATCGGGTTGCGGCTGTTGCGCATCCGCGACATCCCGGTCGGCGACATGCTGCCGGCCCTGCTCGTCGCACCCCTGCTCACCCAGATCGTCGTCTGGCTCCGCTGACCGTTGCGCCGCGTCCTCTTCCCGCTAACGCCCACTCGCCTGTCGCTCGAGTCCGGCACTGCAGCATGGCCCTTGGATGAAGGGTGGTCGGCTCCGCGACGGGGTCACCTGTCGCTCGGATCAGGTGCGAGCAAGGCGCCTGGATGACGGGTGGCCGGCTCCGCGGCCGTCTCGCGCTCTGCTGGGTTTCCTCGCCGCCCTTCGGCCCCCTTCGTGACAAGGGTGGAAGTTATCGGTGCTCCCACCCCGATAAGTCTCCCCGCTGTCCGCGGTCAGGAAATTGGGTGTCCGGCAACAGCATCCCTTGTGGATAACTCTTGGATTCGTACGTGTGTACGGTTATGATGAGGTATGTCGACCAGCCCACTCCGCCAGCGCATCGCCGCCCTGCGCGCCGAGGCGTCCGCGATCGGGGACGAGCTGGCCGGGCAGGCACCCCGGATGGAGTCCGCTGAGCTGTTCGAGATCAGTGGTGAGCTGCAAGGCGACGATCAACGCGGCAGAAGGGGCGCAGCTGGTCGCGATCGCGCACGCCTCCTCGTTGGAGATCCGGCTGACCGAGCGCGGCCCGGTCGACGTGCAGCACGACGTCGGGTTCGTCGACGCGATGGCGTCCTCGGAGGTGTCCCTGGCCACCGGGGTCGGGCAGTGGGCCGCCGCCCGCAAGGTCGGCCTCGCCGCACAGCTGGCCTCCCGCTTCCCGCGGCTGCTGGCCCTGGTGCTCGCCGGCGACCTGGCCACCGGTCAACGCCGGCAAGGTCATCACCGCCTGCGACGGCCTGGACGAGCCCGCCTGCGCCGCCGTCGACGCCGTGCTCGAACCCCGCCTGACCGGGATGGACCCCGCCCGGATCACCACCGTGGCCCGGCGGGTCGCCACCCGCATCGCCGCCGACCAGGTCGCCGCCGCCCAGACCACCAACCGCAAGGACCGCCTCGTACAGGTCTCCCCCGGCCCCGACGGCAGCACCGACTGGTGGGCCCGCCTGCCAGCCGCCCGCTCCGCCGCCGCCTGGGCCGCCATCCGCGACCTCGGCGACCAGTACGCCCGCAAAGACCCCGACCTCACCCTCGACCAAGCCCGCGCCGACGCCCTGATGGACCTACTACTGACCAACGTGCAGGTCACCACCCACGTCACCCTCGGCATCCCCATCCTCACCGGCCCCGACGCCGACACCGCCCGCGACACCGCCATCGCTGAGCACACCGCAGAGAACCAGACCGCCACGACCACGCCGCCCACTGCCACCGCGGACGAGCAGGACACGCCCGGGGCTGACGAGCAGACCCACCGGGCAGCGAACGAGCACACCGCCGAGGACCAGACCGCCACGACCGGGCCGCGAACGGCCGCCGCGGACGAGCAGGACACGCCCGTGGCTGACGGGCTGACCGGCTCAGCAGGCAGCGAGCACGCCGACGCCGCGGCGGGGAACGTGCCGGGCGGCACCGACACCTGCGACCCCGCGTGGGTGCGGCCGCCGTTCGCCACCGGCGGCCTGGGCACCGGCGGCTCGTTCTCCCTGTCCGCCGCCCTGATCTCCGGCTGCGAGATCCCCGGCATCGGCTGGGTCGACGCCGAAACCGTCGAAACCCTGCTCAGCGTCGTGCCCACCGACATCGGCCGCGCCCTGCTCGACGCCAGAACCGGCACCCTCATGGAATCCGTGTCCGCACGCCTACCGACCACCCAAGAACCTCACCGACTTCGTCACCACCAGAGACGGCACCTGCCGCATGTGGGGCTGCACCCGCCCCGCCCGACGCTGCGACCTCGACCACGCCCAACCCTGGCCCCACGGACCCACCTCACCGGCCAACCTCGGCGGACTCTGCCGCCGACACCACCGCCTCAAACAACGACGCCGGTGGACCTACCACCTCCACCCCGACGGCACCGCCACCTGGACCTCACCCACCGGCACCAAACGCATCACCCAACCAGACCACGCAGCCCTACCCCCACCGCAACCCAAGCCGGCGGCCGCCACCGCCACGCCACAACCATCCGCGGTACTCGTCCACGACGACCCGCCACCCTTCTGATCGGCAGTGGCGGAGCGTTCCGAGGGTCAGGCCTTCTCCATGCCGGCGATCACCGCATCCGCGACCTCGCGCATCCCCATCCGGCGGTCCATGGCGGTCTTCTGGATCCACCGGAACGCGTCGGCCTCGGTGATCTTCAGCTTGGCCATCAGCACACCCTTGGCGCGGTCGACGGCCTTGCGGGTCTCGAGCCGGTCGCCCAGGTCGGCCACCTCGGCCTCGAGGGCCTTCAGCTCGCTCCACCGCGACAGCGCGATGTCGAGCGCGGGGGTGACGTCGCTGGCGGTGAACGGCTTCACCACGTACGCCATCACGCCGGCGTCGCGGGCCCGCTCGACGAGCTCGGTCTGGCTGAACGCCGTGAGCATGACGACCGGGCAGATGCGCTCCTTGCCGATCTGCTCTGCGGCGGTGATGCCGTCCATGACCGGCATCTTGACGTCCATGATGACGATGTCGGGCTTCAGGTCGAGCGCCATGGCCACGGCCTGCTCGCCGTCACCGGCCTGGCCGACGACGTCGTAGCCGGCCTCCCCCAGCATCTCGGCGAGGTCGAGGCGGATGATCGCCTCGTCCTCGGCCACGAGGACGCGCTTGGTCGACGGCGGGGCCGCGGGCGGCGGGTTCTCACTCATGTGCCGGGAGCGGGACTCGAACCCGCACGCCCTCGCGGGCAGAGGATTTTGAGTCCTCCGTGTCTGCCATTCCACCACCCCGGCCGGGGTGCAGTCAGTCTATCGACGGGCCACCCCGGCCTCGGACGGTGCTACGACGATGTCGCTGTAGGCAGGCGCGACCCGGTTCTTGGCGTCACCGATGCGGTGCACGCGCAGGGCGTTGGTCGAGCCGGGGATGCCGGGGGGCGAGCCGGCCACGATGATCACGTTGTCGCCCTCGATGACCCGCCCGGCGGCCAGCAGCACCTCGTCGACCTGCATCGCCATCTCGTCGGTGTGCCGGGCGTCAGCCACCAGGAAGGTCTCGACGCCCCAGGTGAGCGCCAGCTGGCTGCGGGTGGCCTGGTTCGGCGTGAAGGCCAGCATCGGGATGCGCGGGCGCACCCGCGACAGCCGGCGGGTCGAGTCGCCGCTCGAGGTGAAGGTGATGAGGTACTTGCAGCCGAGCAGCTCGCCGATCTCGGCGGCCGCCGCGGTGACCGCACCACCCTTGGAGTTCGGGCGGGTGCCGAGGGGGCGGATGCGGTGCAGCCCGTGGTCCTCGGTGTTCTCGATGATGCGGGCCATGGTGCGCACCGCGGCGAACGCGTGCTTGCCGACGCTGGTCTCACCCGAGAGCATCAGCGCATCGGCGCCGTCGAGCACCGCGTTGGCGGCGTCGGACGCCTCGGCCCGGGTCGGCCGGCTGTTCTCGATCATCGACTCGAGCACCTGGGTGGCGACGATGACCGGCTTGGCGCGGCGGCGGGCGATCTCGCAGGCCCGCTTCTGCACCAGGGGGACCTCCTCGAGCGGCATCTCGACGCCGAGGTCGCCACGGGCCACCATCACGCCGTCGAAGGCGCGGATGATCTCGTCGAGGTTCTCGACGGCCTGGGGCTTCTCGATCTTGGCGATGACCGGCAGGCGCAGCCCCTCCTCGTCCATGATCGCGTGCACGTCACGGATGTCGTCGGCGGTGCGCACGAACGACAGCGCGATCATGTCGACGCGCATCCGCAGCGCCCAGCGCAGGTCGTCCTTGTCCTTCTCCGACATCGCGGGCACCGACACCGCCACCCCCGGCAGGTTGATGCCCTTGTTGTTCGACAGCGTGCCGCCCTCGAGCACCTGGCACACGACGTCGGTCTCGGTGACCGACGTGGCGATCAGCGCGATCTTGCCGTCGTCGATGAGGATGCGGTCGCCGGCGCTGACGTCGCCCGGGAGGCCGTCGTAGGTGGTGCCGACCTCCTTGTCGTCACCCGGCACCTTGCGCGTGGTGATGGTGAAGCTCGCGCCCGGCACCAGCTGCACCGGGCCGTCCTTGAACCGGGCCGTGCGGATCTTGGGACCCTGCAGGTCGACGAGGATGCCGACGGCGCGACCGGTCTGGTCGCTCGCCTTCCGCACGTCGTGGTAGACCTGCTCGTGGTCGGCGTGGTTGCCGTGGCTGAGGTTGAGCCGGGCGACGTCCATGCCCGCCCGGACCAGCTCTCGGAGGTTCTCGGCGGAGCTGGTGGCAGGCCCGAGGGTGCAGACGATCTTGGCGCGACGCATGAGGTCGAGCGTAGCGGTGCAAGCGCTTCCACCGTGACCGCGGCCACATCCCGAAACGGTCCTGCGGGGCCGCCCGGTCAGGGCATCAGCGGGCGGTCCGTGGGGTTGATGGGGCGCGGCAGCCGGGACGGCTTGCCCATCAGCCAGGCATCGACCTCGTGTGCGGCAGAACGCCCCTCGGCGATCGCCCAGACGATGAGCGACTGGCCGCGGCCGGCATCGCCCGCCACGAACACGCCGGGCACGTTGGTCATGTAGGCGTCGTCGCGGGCGGCGTTGCTGCGCGCGTCACGTTCGACAGCGAGCTGGTCGAGCAGCTCCTGCTGCGGGCCGAGGAAGCCCATCGCGAGCAGCACGAGCTGCGCGGGGATCTCCTTGTCGCTGCCCTCGACCTTCTCGAAGCCCGCCTCGCCCATGACCACCTCGTGCAGCCGGAGCGCGGCCACCTTGCCGTCGGCGTCACCGAGGATCTCGCTGGTCGACACGGCATACACCCGGTCGCCGCCCTCCTCGTGCGCGGAGGCGATGCGGAACGTCATCGGGTAGGTGGGCCACGGCTGGTGCGCGGCGCGCTCGGCCGGGGGCTGCGGCATGATCTCGAGGCTGGTCACCGAGCGGGCCCCCTGCCGGTGCGCCGTGCCGATGCAGTCGGCCCCGGTGTCGCCGCCGCCGATGACGATGACGTCCTTGCCCTGCGCGGTGACCTGGCCGCTGACGCTCTGGCCCAGGGCGACCCGGTTGGCCGGCGGCAGGAAGTCCATCGCCTGCATCACGCCGTCGAGCTCGCGCCCGGGCACCGGCAGGTCGCGCGGCACGGTGGAGCCGATCGCCACGACCACAGCATCGAAGCGTGTGCGCAGGTCGGCCCCGGTGAGGTCCTTACCGACCTCTACCCCGGTGCGGAAGCGGGTGCCCTCGGACTTCATCTGCGCGATGCGCCGGTCGAGCACCGCCTTCTCCATCTTGAACTCGGGGATGCCGTAGCGCAGCAGCCCGCCGGGGGCGTCGGCGCGCTCGTAGACGGCCACGGTGTGGCCGGCGCGGGTCAGCTGCTGGGCGGCGGCCAGGCCGGCCGGGCCGGAGCCCACCACGGCCACGGTCTTGCCCGAGAGCCGCTCGGGCGCCTCGGGGCTGACGGTGCCGTTGGCGAAGGCGCGGTCGATGATGCTGACCTCGACCTGCTTGATGGTGACCGCCGGCTGGTTGATGCCGAGCACGCACGCCGACTCGCACGGCGCCGGGCAGAGCCGCCCGGTGAACTCGGGGAAGTTGTTGGTCGCGTGCAGGCGGTCGATGGCCTGTCGCCACTCGCCCTTCCACGCCAGGTCGTTCCACTCGGGGATCAAGTTGCCCAGCGGACAACCGCTGTGGCAGAAGGGAATACCGCAGTCCATGCAGCGGCCGGCCTGACGCTGAAGCTCGGGAACCGGCTGCTCCTCGTAGACCTCCTTCCAGTCCCGGATGCGGACCGGAACCGGTCGGCGACGGGGCAGCTCGCGCTCGCGCGTCGTGAGAAAGCCCTGGGGGTCAGCCACGGGATGCCTCCATGATCCGCTCCCACACCTGGGGGCCGTCGGGGTCGAGGCCCTCCGCCGCCGCCTTGGACCGCACGTCGATGACGCGCTGGTAGGCACGGGGCAGGACCAGGGTGAAGGCCGACCGGGCGGTGCCCCAGTCGGCGAGCAGGCGGGCCGCGACCGGCGAGTCGGTCCAGGCGTGGTGCCGCTCGAGCAGGTCGTGGACGAGCAGCTCGTCCTCGGGCCGCAGCGGGCCGAGGTCGACCAGCTCGCGGTTGACGTGCGCGTGGTCGAGGTTCAGCACGTAGGCGACGCCGCCGGACATCCCGGCCGCGACGTTGCGCCCGGTCGGCCCGAGGATGAGCGCGGTGCCACCGGTCATGTACTCCAGGCCGTGGTCGCCCACGCCCTCGACGACCGCCGTGGCACCCGAGTTTCGCACGCAGAAGCGCTCGCCGACCCGGCCGCGCAGGAAGACCTCTCCCGAGGTGGCGCCGTAGCCGATGACGTTGCCGCCGATGACGTTCTCCTCGGCCACCAGCGCCGAGCCAGGGGCCGGCCGCACGACGACCCGGCCGCCGGACAGCCCCTTGGCGACGTAGTCGTTGGCGTCGCCCTCGAGCCGCAGGGTGATGCCGGCCGGCAGGAACGCGCCGAAGCTCTGGCCCGCGGAGCCGGTGAGGGTGTAGTCGATCGTGCCGTCGTCGAGGCCGTGGGGGTGCGCCTTGGTGACCTCGTGCCCGAGCATCGTGCCGACAGTGCGGTTCACGTTGCGGATGGTGAAGCGCGCAGTCACCGGCGTGCCGGAGTCGATCGCGTCGCGGGCAGCGGCGATGAGCTGGTGGTCGAGGGCCTTCTCGAGTCCGTGGTCCTGCGCGACCGTGTGGTGCGTGCCCGAGCCGTCGGGGCTGCTGACCTCGGCGAGGATCGGGCTGAGGTCGAGGCCGGACGCCTTCCAGTGGTTGATCGCCTTGGCGGTGTCGACGTAGCGGATCTGGCCGATGGCCTCCTCGATGCTGCGGAAGCCCAGCGCGGCGAGGTGCTCGCGCACCTCCTCGGCGATGTACTCGAAGAAGGTCTCGACGAACTCCGGGGCGCCGGAGAAGCGGGCCCGCAGCTCGGGGTTCTGGGTGGCGATGCCGACCGGACAGGTGTCGAGGTGGCAGACCCGCATCAGCACGCAGCCGGACACCACGAGCGGTGCGGTGGCGAAGCCGAACTCCTCGGCCCCGAGCAGCGCGGCGATGACGACGTCGCGGCCGGTCTTGAGCTGGCCGTCGACCTGCACGACGATGCGGTCGCGCAGCCCGTTGAGCACCAGGGTCTGCTGGGTCTCGGCCAGGCCGAGCTCCCAGGGGCCACCCGCGTGCTTGAGGCTGGTGAGCGGGCTGGCGCCGGTGCCACCGTCGTGGCCGGAGATCAGCACGACGTCGGCGTGCGCCTTGCTGACGCCGGCGGCGACCGTGCCCACGCCCACCTCGGAGACCAACTTCACGTGCACCCGGGCCTGCGGGTTGGCGTTCTTGAGGTCGTGGATCAGCTGGGCGAGGTCCTCGATGGAGTAGATGTCGTGGTGCGGCGGCGGGCTGATCAGCCCCACGCCCGGCGTGGAGTGCCGGGTCTTGGCGATCCACGGGTAGACCTTGGGGCCGGGCAGCTGGCCGCCCTCCCCCGGCTTGGCGCCCTGCGCCATCTTGATCTGGATGTCGTCGGCGTGCGTCAGGTAGAGCGAGGTCACCCCGAAGCGCCCCGAGGCCACCTGCTTGATCGCCGAGCGGCGCGCGGGGTCCATCAGGCGCTCGGCATCCTCGCCACCCTCGCCGGTGTTGGAGCGGGCCTTGAGCCGGTTCATCGCGATGGCGAGTGTCTCGTGCGCCTCCATGCTGATCGAGCCGTAGCTCATCGCCCCGGTGTTGAACCGCTGCACGATCGCGCTGACCGGCTCGACCTCCTCGAGCGGCACCGGCGGGCGCGGGTCGGTGCCGCCGAGCTCGAAGAGCCCGCGCAGCGTCATCAGCCGGCCGGACTGCTCGTCGATGCGCGAGGTGTACTGCTTGAAGACGTCGTAGCGGCGGGCCCGGGTGGCGTGCTGCAGCCGGAAGACGGTGTCGGGGTCGAACAGGTGCGGCTCGCCCTCGCGGCGCCACTGGTACTCGCCGCCGACCATCAGCTTGCGGTGCGCCTGCCGGATGCCGTCGGGCGGGTAGGCGGACCCGTGCCGGGCCGCGACCTCGGCGGCGATGACGTCGAGGCCGACCCCGCCGAGCTGGCTGACGGTGCCGGTGAAGAACTCGTCGACGAGCTCCTGGGACAGGCCGATCGCCTCGAAGACCTGGGCGCCGCGGTAGGAGGCCACCGTGGAGATGCCCATCTTGGACATCACCTTGAGCACGCCCTTGCCGAGCGCCTTGATCAGGTTGGCGACGGCCTTCTCCTCGGTGACCGCGGTGATGGCGCCGTGCCGCACCATGTCCTCGACGGTCTCCATGGCGAGGTAGGGGTTGATCGCCGCCGCGCCGTATCCGACGAGCAGGGCCACGTGGTGCACCTCGCGCACGTCGCCCGCCTCGACCACCAGGCCCACCTGGGTGCGGGTCTTCTCGCGGATCAGGTGGTGGTGCACTGCCGAGGTGAGCAGCAGCGACGGGATGGGCGCGAGGTCGCGGTCGGAGTCGCGGTCGGAGAGCACGACGAACCGCGCGCCGCCACGGATCGCCTCAGAGACCTCGGCGAAGATCTCGTGCAGCCGGGCGCGCAGCGCCTCCTCACCGCCGTTGGCGTCGTAGGTGCCCCTGACGACGACCGTGCCGTAGCCGGGCAGGTCGCCGTCGGCGTTGATGTGCACGATCTTGGCGAGCTCGTCGTTGTCGATGACCGGGAACGGCAGCACCAGCTGGCGGGCGTGCGCCGGGGTGGGGGCCAAGACGTTGCCCTCGGGCCCGATCGAGCTGCCGAGCGAGGTGACGAGCTCTTCGCGGATGGCGTCGAGCGGGGGGTTCGTGACCTGCGCGAAGAGCTGGGTGAAGTAGTCGAAGATGATCCGCGGTCGCTCCGAGAGCACCGCGATCGGGGTGTCGGTGCCCATCGAGCCGAGCGCCTCGCCGCCGGTGGAGGCCATCGGGGCGAGCAGGATCTTCAGCTCCTCCTCGGTGTAGCCGAAGGTGCGCTGCCGCCGGGCCACCGAGGCCGGGGTGTGGATGATGTGCTCGCGCTCGGGCAGGTCGGCCAGCTCGATCAGCCCGGCGTGCAGCCATTCCTCGTACGGGTGCTCGCCGGCGAGGGAGGACTTGACCTCCTCGTCGCTGACGATCCGCCCGGAGGCGGTGTCGACCAGGAACATCCGGCCCGGCTGCAGGCGGCCGCGGCGCACCACGCGCTCGGGCTCGATGTCGAGCACGCCGGCCTCGGAGGCCAGCACGACCAGGCCGTCGTCGGTGACCCAGTAGCGGCCCGGGCGCAGGCCGTTGCGGTCGAGCACGGCACCGATGAGGGTGCCGTCGGTGAAGGTGACGCAGGCCGGGCCGTCCCAGGGCTCCATGAAGGTGGAGTGGAACTCGTAGAACGCGCGCCGGGCGGGGTCCATCGTCGCGTGGTTCTCCCACGCCTCGGGGATCATCATCAGCACGGCGTGCGGTAGCGACCGGCCGCCGAGGTGCAGCAGCTCGAGCACCTCGTCGAAGGTGGCGGAGTCGGAGGCGCCCGGCGTGCAGACCGGGAAGACCCGGTTGAGGTCGCCGGGGAAGAGGTCGGAGCGGATCTGGCTCTCGCGCGCGCGCATCCAGTTGCGGTTGCCCTTGACGGTGTTGATCTCGCCGTTGTGCGCGATCATCCGGTACGGGTGGGCGAGCGGCCAGCTCGGGAAGGTGTTGGTCGAGAAGCGCGAGTGCACCAGTGCCAGCTCGGAGGCGAACCGCTCGTCGGACAGGTCGGGGAAGAACGGCTCGAGCTGCCCGGTGGTGAGCATGCCCTTGTAGACGACCGTGCGAGCCGACAGCGACGGGAAGTAGACCTCGGCCTCGTGCTCGGCGCGCTTGCGCAGGCAGAAGGCGACCCGGTCGAGCTCGATGCCGGTGAGCCCATCCGGTGAGGCCACGAACAGCTGGCGGAAGAACGGCATGCACTCCAGCGCGGCCCGACCGACCAGGTCGGGCGTCACGGGCACGTCGCGCCAGGCGACCACCCGCAGGCCCTCGCTCGCCGCGATGTCCTCGATGCGCTTCTCGGCGATGGCGCGCTCGTCGGCGTCGCCGGGCAGGTAGGCCATGCCCATGGCGTAGGCACCCGCCGGCGGCAGGTCGGCATCCAGCACGGCCCGGAAGAAGGCGTCGGGCACCTGGGTGAGGATGCCGGCGCCGTCACCGACCAGCGGGTCGGCGCCGGTGGCGCCGCGGTGGTCGAGGTTGCGCAGGGCGTCGAGGGCGTGGACGACGATGTCGTGGCCAGCAGTGCCCCGCATCGTCGCCACCATGGCCACACCGCAGGCGTCGTGCTCGTGCTCGCGGCGGTAGAGGCCGGTGTCGGCGGGCTGGGCGGAGAAGCGGGCGACGGTCACGTCGCATCACCGTCCTCGGGGTCGTCGGCCGCAGAGCGGACCGGGCACGGCAAGGTCAGGCGCGGACGGCTCTGGCCACGTCCCGGAAGGATATCCGTCAGCCCCGGCGTCTTGCCATTCGAACTGGGCTATCCCACATCCTGGGACTCGGTCGTCTCACCGGACGCCGGCCGGTCGGTCTCGCCGGTCGGGTCACCGGCATCCGCCGCGCCGTCGTCGGCATCCACCGCGGTGCCTTCGGAGGGTGCCCGGGCCGCCCGGCGGCCGGTGTACCAGAAGATCCAGATGCCCAGCAGGAACACCACGATGCTGGTCCACACGTTGAGCCGCTGGCCGAAGATCAGCTCGGCCTCGTCGGTGCGCATCTTCTCGACGATGATGCGGCCCACCGGGTAGCCCGCGACGTAGAGGCCCATCAGCTGGCCCGGGGCGAGCGAGCGCCGCTTGTCGACGACCAGCAGCAGGGTGCCGAGCAGCACGAGGAAGATCGACTCGTAGAGAAAGGTCGGCTGGAAGACGCCGAGCAGCACCGGCTTGCCGGCCGAGTCGACCACCGCTCGACCGGCCGCCTGGTCCCACTTGTGGATCTCCAGGCCCCAGGGCAGGGTCGTCGGCGCGCCGTAGAGCTCGTTGTTGAACCAGTTGCCGAACCGGCCGATGGCCTGCGCGAACGCGACGCCGGGCACGGCGGCATCCGTGAAGGTGAGGAAGCTGATGCCGGCGCGCCGGCAGCCGATGTAGACGCCGAGCGCGCCCAGCGCGATGGCGCCCCAGATGCCCAGGCCACCGTTCCAGATCTTCAGGGCGTCGAGCGGGTGGCCACCCTTGCCCCAGTAGGGGCCGGGCGTGGTGATGACGTGGTAGAGCCGTCCTCCGACGATGCCGAACAGCACCCCCCAGGCCGCGACGTCGAGGGCCTGCCCCGGCTGTCCCCCGCGGGGGACGAGCCGGCGGCCGGTGAGCCAGACGGCCAGGATGATGCCGGCCAGGATGCACATGGCGTACATCCGGATCGGTAGCGGCCCGAGGGTGAAGACCCCGACGGTGGGGCTCGGGAGGTACGCGGTCACTTGGTGGCGTTCTGGATGTACTGGGTCAACAGCTCGGGGCTCTTGATCGTGTTCAGGTCGACGGTCTTGCCGTCGATCACGACGGTGGGCGTCCCCTGGAAGCCGGGGATCTTGAACGCGGCGTCGTTCACCGAGGTGATGTACTTGGTGTAGGTGTCGTCGGCCACGCACTTCTTCCACGTGGGCAGGGCGCTACCGGTGATGCCGGCCGTGGTCGCCCAGGCACCGAGCTCGGCGTCGGTGACGTCCTGGCCCTCGGGCACCTGGCTGGCGAAGACCGCGTTGTGGAACTCCTGGAACTTGCCCTGGCTGGCGGCACAGAAGGCACCGTTGGCGGCGGGGGTGGAGTTCTTGGCGCCGGTCTTGTCGTCGAGGAAGTTCAGCACGTGGTAGTTGAGCTTTAGCTTGCCCTGCGACGCGAGGTCCTGGAAGGTCGAGCCGAGGGCCTTCTCGAACTCGGCGCAGATCGGGCACTGGAAGTCCTCGTAGAGGTCGACCGTCGGAACGCCCGCCGCCGGGGTGGCGGTCGCGAACGCGGGAAAGCCCGTGCCCATCGACGCGCCGGCCGGCACGGCCGTCGAGGTGCCCGTGGCCGCCTGCTTCTGGCTCTGCGACCAGATGACGCCACCGACGACGGCGATGATCGCGACGACCGCGACGACGGTGGCCACGACGATCTTGTTCGCCCCACCGCCCTGCGAGCTCTGGGCGGCCTTGATCTTGGCCTGCCGTGCCGAGGCCGGCGGGGTGGTCTGCTTCTTGGCCATGGTGGCTCAGGGTCTCCTTCAGTGTCCGAACAGGTAGCGGTCGAGCGACGCCAGGGTGCGCGGACGCCACCACAACCACGCTCCAGTGAGGGCGAAGACGGCGTCGCGGGCGATCTCCTGGGGGTACTTGGTGTCCTTGGCACCGATCGCGCCACCGCCGCCGAAGCAGCCGCAGTCGATCGTGAGGCCACGCGCCCAAGCCTGGGAGATGCCGATGATGAACGCCACCATGAGCAGCGTCGAGACGATGGCGACCGGCCGGGTGAACAGCCCGAGCACGAGCAGCACGCCCAGGATGACCTCGAGGAAGGGCAGCGCCAGCCCGATGGTGTTGGCGAGGCCGGTCGGGAAGATCTCGTAGGCCTGCACCGCGCGCTGGGCGGTGAGGGGGTGCCCCACCTTGCTCGCCCCGGCCCAGATGAGCACCACGCCGAGGAAGAGCCGGGCCAGGGTGCCGACGACGTCGAACACCCGCTCGCGACCCGGTGATCGCTCGTCGGTGACCACCGGGGTCGCGCCGTCCATCTCGGTGCTCATCGCCTCGTCCTCACTCCGTCGGCCAGCTCGGCCGTCAGAGCGCGCAACGCCTCGAGCCGGTCGCCGAGTTCCCCGTCGCCGGTGAGGGTGCGCACCAGCGCGGACCCCACGATGACGCCGTCGGCGTAGGCGGCCAGCTCCGCGGCCTGCGCCCCGGTGGACACCCCGAGCCCGACGCACACCGGCAGGTCGGTGACGGCGCGGGTGCGGGCCACGAGCCCCTCGGCGTCGGCGTCGACGTTGGTGCGGGCGCCGGTGACGCCCATCGTGGATGCCGCGTAGACGAACCCGCGGCAGGCCGCGGTGACCTTGGCGAGCCGCTCGGGCGTGGAGCTCGGCGCCACGAGGAAGACCCGGTCGAGGCCGTGCTCGTCGCTGGCGGCGATCCAGTCCTGCGCCTCCTCCGGGATGAGGTCGGGAGTGATCAGCCCGGCGCCGCCGTGTGCCGCGAGGTCGGCGGCGAAGCGTTCGACCCCCCGGTGCAGCACGAGGTTCCAGTAGGTCATGACGAGCGGGGTGCCGCCGGCGTCGCGCACGGCGGCCGTGGCGCGGAAGACGTCGTCGACCCGGCTGCCGCCGGCCAGGGCCGTGGCGGCGGCGTGCTGGATGACCGGGCCGTCCATCAACGGGTCGCTGTAGGGCACGCCCACCTCGACGACGTCGCAGCCGGCCTCGACGAGCACCCGCATCGCCTCGAGCGAGCCCTCGACGGTCGGGAACCCCACGGGCAGGTAGCCAACGAGCGCGGCGCGGCCCTCGTCGCGGCAGCGGCGCAGCACCTCCTGGACCCCGCGCACCGTGGTGGTCACGACGACCCCTCGAGCAGGCCGAACCAGGCGGCGGCGGTCTCCATGTCCTTGTCGCCGCGGCCGGAGAGGTTGACGAGCAGCAGGGCATCGGGGCCGAGCTCGCGGCCCACCTCCATCGCGCCGACCAGCGCGTGCGCCGACTCGATGGCCGGGATGATGCCCTCGGTGCGGCTGAGCAGGCGGAACGCCTCCATGACCGTGTCGTCGGTCGCGTAGCGGTACTCGGCCCGGCCGCTGTCGCGCAGCCACGCGTGCTCGGGCCCGACGCTCGGGTAGTCCAGGCCCGCGGAGATGGAGTGTGACTCGACGGTCTGGCCGTCGGCGTCCTGCATCAGGTAGCTCATCGCCCCGTGCAGCACGCCGGGCGTCGCGGTGGAGGCGAAGCGCGCCGCGTGCCGGCCCGACTCGATGCCCTCGCCACCGGCCTCGATGCCGATCAGCCGCACCCCGGCATCCGGGACGAAGCGGTGGAAGATGCCCATGGCGTTCGAGCCGCCGCCGACGCAGGCGATGACGGCGCTGGGAAGGCGGCCGGTGAGCTCGAGCACCTGCTCGCGGGCCTCCTCGCCGATCAGCTTGTGGAAGTCGCGCACCATCTCGGGGAACGGGTGCGGGCCGGTGACGGTGCCGATCAGATAGTGCGTGTTCTGCACGTTGGTGACCCAGTCGCGCAGCGCCTCGTTGATGGCGTCCTTGAGCGTGGCACTGCCGTGCTCGACCGGCACCACCTCGGCGCCGAGGATCTTCATCCGGGCGACGTTGAGGGCCTGGCGCTCGGTGTCGACCTTGCCCATGTAGATGCGGCACTCCAGCCCCATCAGGGCGGCCGCGGTGGCGGTGGCGACCCCGTGCTGGCCGGCGCCGGTCTCGGCGATGACCCGGGTCTTGCCCATCCGCTTGGTGAGCAGGGCCTGGGCCAGCACGTTGTTGATCTTGTGCGAGCCGGTGTGGTTGAGGTCCTCGCGCTTGAGGATGACGCGCGCGCCGCCGCAGTGCGCGGCGAACCGCGGCACCTCGGTGATGATGCTCGGCCGGCCGGTGTAGGTGCGGTGCAGCCGGGCCAGCTCGTCGATGAACTCGGGGTCGACGGCGGCCTTCTGGCGGGCCTCGTCGAGCTGCTCGAGCGCGGGGATGAGCGCCTCGGGCACGTAGCGCCCGCCGAACGGGCCGAAGCGCCCCGGCCGCGCGAGCGGCTCGGGGACGAGGCCGCCGACGTCGGCGGTGCTGGTCGTGGTGGAAGGGTCAGGCACGGAGGTCCTCAGTGGTGGTGGTCATGGGGTGTGGGCGCGTGGGGCGCCGGCCGCGACGATGGACGCCGCACCGGCGCGCGGGTCGCCGGTGCGCACCAGCGCCTCGCCCACGAGCACGGCGTCGGCACCCTGCTGGGCGTAGGCGGCGGCCGTCGCGGCGTCGGGGATGCCGGACTCGGCGACGGTGACGCAGCCCTGCGGGATGAGGGGGCGCAGCCGCGAGAAGGTCTCGGGGTGGATCTCGAGCGTCTTGAGGTTGCGGGCGTTGACGCCGATGACCCGGGCCCCGGCGTCGATGGCCCGCTGGGTCTCGACCTCGTCGTGCACCTCGACCAGCGCCGTCATGCCGAGCTCGTGGACCCGGCTGAGCAGGGCCGCCAGCTCGCCGTCGGTGAGGGCCGCGACGATGAGCAGCACGAGGTCGGCGCCGTGCGCCCGGGCCTCCCACACCTGGTAGTCGGTGACCACGAAGTCCTTGCGCAGCACCGGCACCCCCACCGCAGCGCGCACGGCATCCAAGTCGTCGAGGCTGCCGCCGAAGCGGCGCTGCTCGGTGAGCACCGACACCGCGGACGCTCCCCCCGCCTCGTAGGCCACCGCGAGGGAGGCGGGGTCGGGGATGTCGGACAGCGCCCCCCTGCTCGGGCTGGCCCGCTTGACCTCGGCGATGAGCGACAGGCCGGGACGGCGCAGCACGGCATCGGCGTCGATGGCCGGGCGGGCGGCGAGAGCGGCGTGCTCGACGTCGGACAGCGAGGTGCGGCGCTCGCGGTCGGCGAGGTCCTCGCGGACGCCGGCGACGATGGAGTCCAGGACGGTGGTCACGGTGCGGTCACCATCAGCGGATGGAGGGGTCCTCGTTGCGGTCGCGCTGTGCCGAGCCGTAGCCGGCCATGGACAGCACCTTGCCCGCGATGACCCCGACGAGCACGAGCACGGCTCCCCCGGCGAACACCCAGCCGTTGGGGAAGAGCACGGCGAACGACATGATCGCCGCGGCCACGATGAGGATGATCACCGCGGTCCAGGCGGCGACGCTGTGCCCGTGGTTGTCGTCGTGCTCGCTCATACCGTCAACTTTCTGGCAGGGGTCGGTGACCCGTTGGCTCCCGGTCGATTCTGTCAGGTCGGGCCGTCCGGACCCACATCGGTCGGGTCCCGCCCGGAGCTGAGCTCGTCCCAGTCGCTCGCGACCCGTTCGCCCCGCGGCCCGGCCGCGACGGCAGTGGTGCCGTTGGGCACCTCGTAGCGCCGGGTCGGCCCGCCCCAGCGGCGCATGCCCACCAGCGCACCGGCGAGGCCGACCAGCGCGATGGCGCACGCCACCAGGGCCACCCAGGGCCAGATCGTCGCGGCGGCGACGGTCTCGACCGAGCCGGTGCGACCGACCCGCGAGGCGGCGACGGGCCCGAGCACCCCCTCCGGGTCGAGCAGCACGCGCCCCGCGAGGCCGACCGCGACCACGATGCACGCGGCATACGCGACGACGGCGACCGTGCGGGCGATGCGACCGGCGGCCACCATCGCGATGGCGGCGGCGGCAATGGCCAGGGCAACAGCGCTCAGTCCTGGGGCGACCTCGGCCCCCGTGGCGCTCAACCTGGTGGCGCCGAGCACATCGTTCACCGAACCGGTGACCCAGGGCCGGAACGCGCTCACCAGCAGCAGGCCGGCCCCGAGCAGCGCGAGCAGCACGACGCCGCCCTTGGACGACAGCCGCCTCACGTGACGACCCGCATCGCCCCGGCCGTCGCGACCGCCCGCAGCGCCGCGGTGGCCTTGTGCACGCACTCCTCGAACTCACGGGCAGGCACCGAGTCGGCCACGATGCCGGCCCCGGCCTGCACGTGGGCCACGCCGTCCTTGACGACGGCCGTGCGGATGGCGATCGCCATGTCGAGGTCGCCGTGGAAGTCGAGGTAGCCAACGACACCGCCGTAGACGCCGCGGCGGGACGGCTCGTACTGCTCGATCAGGGCGAGCGCGCGCGGCTTGGGGGCGCCGGAGAGCGTGCCGGCGGGAAAGGTGGAGACGAGCACGTCGTAGGCGCTGGCACCCGGCCGGGTGTCGCCGACCACGGTGGACTCGATGTGCATCACGTGGCTGTAGCGGCGCACGTCCATGAACTCCACGACGTCGACGGTGCCGGGGCGGCAGACCCGCTGCAGGTCGTTGCGGCCGAGGTCGACCAGCATGACGTGCTCGGAGCGCTCCTTGGGGTCGGCGAGCAGCTCCTCGGCGAGGCGCACGTCGTCCTCGGGGGTCTTCCCCCGGGGGCGCGACCCGGCGATCGGGTGGGTGATGGCCCGCTCCCCCGTCACCCGCACCAGCGCCTCCGGGCTGCTGCCGACCACGGAGTAGGACGAGCCGTCGGGGTGCGGGAGGCGGAAGAGGTACATGTAGGGGCTCGGGTTGCCGGCGCGCAGGGCCCGGTAGACGTCGAGCGGGTCTGCGGCGCAGTCCATCGAGAACCGTTGCGAGAGAACGACCTGGAACACCTCGCCGGCGCGGATGTCCTCCTTGGCGAGCTCGACGACGTCTTCGTAGTGCTCGCGGGTGGTGTTCGAGCGCACCCGGGCCATCGCCTCGTCGACGGCCTCGGTGTCGACGACGGCGACCGTGCTCTCGGCCGGGGCGGCCAGCGCACGGGTCATCGCGTCGAGCCGTTCCACGGCGTCCGCCCAGGCGAGCTCGACGCGCTCGTCGGTGTCGTCGTAGTTGACGGCGTTGGCCACGAGCAGGATCGAGCCGTCGGTGTGGTCGAGCACCGCGAGGTCGGTGGCGAGCATCAGGGCCAGCTCGGGCAGCTCGAGCTCGTCGGGGGTGGTGCTCGGCACCTTCTCCCAGCGGCGCACGGCGTCGTAGGTGATGGCCCCGACCATGCCCCCGGTGAGCGGCGGGAGGCCGGCGATCGGCTCGGTTGCCAGGGCCTCCATGGTGCCGCGCAGCGCCTCGGTGGCCAGGCCGGTGGTCGGCACGCCAACGGGCGGGGTGCCGACCCAGTGGGCCTGGCCGTCGCGCTCGGTGAGGGTGGCCCGGCTCGCGGCGCCCACGATCGACCAGCGCGACCAGACGCCACCGTGCTCCGCCGACTCGAGCAGGAAGGTGCCCGGGCGGTCGCCCGCGAGCTTTCGGTACACGCCCACCGGCGTCTCGGCGTCGCCCATCAGGCGCCGCACGACCGGGATGACGCGCCGGTCGCGGGCGAGCACCCCGAAGACGTCGAGGGTGGGCCAGGTCTGCCCGTAGTGCAGGTCGGGCGTGGTCGCCGACGCGGATGCCGTGCTCACGCGGTGGCCTCCGAGTCACCTACGACGGCACCGAGGTCGTCGGCGTCGAAGCAGGTGCGGTCGCCGGTGTGGCAGGCCGCCCCGACCTGGTCGACGCGCACCAGGAGGGCGTCCCCGTCGCAGTCGAGGGCCACTGAGCGCACCTGTTGCACGTGGCCGGAGGTGTCGCCCTTGCGCCAGTACTCACCACGGCTGCGCGACCAGTAGGTGACCCGTCCAGAGGTGAGGGTGCGGCGCAGCGCCTCGTCGTCCATCCAGCCGAGCATGAGCACCTCGCCCGTGTCGTGCTGCTGCACGACGGCGGCCACGAGGCCGGCCGCGTCACGCTTCAGGCGAGCGGCGATCGCGGGGTCGAGCACGGCATCCGGGGTGGTGGGGGTGGGCACCCGGTCATTCTGCCGTGGTCGCGACCGCCGACGGTGCAGCGGCCGCCCGGCGGACGGGTGCGGGCGGCATCCGGCGGTCCAGCGCCGAGAGCCCGGCGGCGAGGGCGAGGAAGAGCACGGTGACGGCGACGCAGGTGACGGCGACCGAGCCCGCCCCCTTCGCGCCGACGTCGAGGAAGGGATAGGGGTACCAGCCGGTCAGCGCCCCCACCACGAGGGTCCAGGCCAGCCAGGCGACCGGCCAGGCCAGGGCGCTGAGGGCGTCGCGCCACGGGGCACGCGGCCGCGGGCCGGCGACGAGCCAGCCGATGATCGCGAGCAGCGGCACCACCATGTGCAGCAGCTTGTCGGCGGCCCAGCTGGCACCGTGCAGGTCGAGCAGCGGGCGGAGCAGCACGAAGTGCACCAGGCCCGTCACGGTGATGCCGACCAGCGCCGCGGCGCGCACCGGCCGCCACCAGCGCCCGTCGCGCAGCGGGTCGCGGGCCAGCTGCACGGCCGTCACGGCGACGAGCAGGTTGCTCTGGATCGTGAAGTACGAGACCAGGCGACCCAGGCGGGTGAGCAGCGGAGGCACCTCCGTCTCGGCCAGCACCGAGTCACCGGTGACGACCAGCACCGTCTGCAGCACCAGCGCGCCGATGACGACGGCTGCGGTCGCCGCGTGCACGGCGCGGGCGCGGGACGGGTTCACCCGCCCGAGCGTAGGCCGACCGGAGGGTCCGCGCGCCTCCCGGTGAGCCATGGCGCGGAACCTTCGACCGGCGATGACGCCGCCGGGTGGCCCCGCCCCGACAATGGGGCCATGACCACCGACGAGAGCGTCCCCGTTGCCCGGGCCGAGCGCCACGCCCTGTGCGACACCTTCCTCGAGGTCGGGCCGCAGGCCCCGACGCTCTGCGACCCGTGGCTCACCCGCGACCTGGCCGCGCACCTCGTGCTGCGCGAGCGCCGTCCCGACCTCGCGGCCGGCATGTGGGTCGGTCCGCTCAAGGGGCGTCTCGAGCGCGCGCAGGCCGAGGTCGCCGGTGGTGACTGGGCGCAGCTCGTCACCACGGTGCGCACCGGCCCGCCGTGGTGGACGCCGATGCACTTCGCCAAGGTCGACGCGCTGGTCAACACCAGCGAGTTCGTCGTCCACCACGAGGACGTGCTGCGCGGCGACGGTGCCGTGGGTCCGCGGCGCGAGGTGCCCGAGCGCACGGCCCGCGCGGTGCTGTCGGCGCTGCGCTCGGGAGCGTCGCTGATGTTCCGGCGGTGCGAGGTCGGGGTGCGCCTGGTGGCGCCGACTGCTGAGCCGATCACCGCAGGGCCCAAGTCGGCCGTCGCCGCGGGGCGGGTCGTCACCGTGACCGGTGAGCCGGTCGAGCTGCTGCTCGTGGCCTTCGGCCGGATGCAGGTTGCGGACGTGGCGCTCGAGGGCTCACCCGAGGACGTCCTGGCGTTGAAGGGTGCCTCGCTCGGCGTCTGAGCAGGCGGCCGCGCGCAGAACTTCCGATCGCACGCAGATATTGGTGCGTGGCCGCCGAACTTCTGCGCGCCACCACCGCGGAACGGCCGCTCCGGTAGCGTCGCGGCCATGGGCTCGACCTCGCCCGGGTGGGCCACCGACCTGGCCATCCTCGAGCACACCGGTTCCCTCGTCGAGGACCGTGGGGACCACCTCGTCGTGCGCACGGCGGCGAACCCCGACTTCCACTGGGGCAACTTCGTGCTCGTCACGGACGACACCACCGTGGATGACGCGGACCGCTGGGTCGGTGTCTTCGCAGCGACCTTCCCGGCGGCGAGCTGGGTCTCGGTGGGACTTCCCAGGATGCCCGCCGCGCCGGACCCCTGGGCGGCGCACGGGCTGAGCCTCGAGCTCGAGGACGTGCTGACCACCCGAACCCTGCCGCGCCGGAGCCAACTCGCCGCGGGCTACACGGTGCGCCGCCTCGACGGCGACGACTGGGAGCAGGACCTGGCGCGCTCGGTCGCCGAGAACGACGCCACCGGCGAGGAGGACCCGGAGTCGTTCCTCCGCTTCGCACGAGGGCAGCTGCTGGCCCGGCAGGACCTCAGCGCCCGCAGGATCGGCGCCTGGTTCGGTGCCTTCACCGCCGAGGGCGTGCTCGTCGCCGACCTCGGGATCGTGCGGTGCGGCTCCACGGCGCGCTACCAGGACGTCACCACCGACGAGGCGCACCGCCGCAAGGGCCTGGCGTCGCACCTGCTCGGCGTGGCCGCGCAGTGGGCCGCTGGCGGCGGGTGCGACCGGTGGGTCATCGTCACGGAGGCCACCAACCCGGCCGGGCGCGTCTACCGCGCATCGGGTTTCGCGCCCGACACCGGCGCGGTGCAGGCCTACCGCAGGCCACCGCGCTAGCCCCACGACGGCATCCGATGGGCCCGGTGTCGCGAGATCGACCAACAGGTCACACCAGGGACGCCCAGGCCGGGTCTCGGTTCGTCCGGCCGCTCTGACCGGCTGCCGACGTCGGACGGCGACCTCCTCCGACCTGGCAGCGGCTACGGCGCAGTCGGTGCTGCGATCGGTCCACGTACCAGGCGATAGCCGACGTCAGATCTCAGGCCCGGCCGAACGTGGCGGGCGCTACCGCGCAGTAGGTGCACCGATCAGTCCACCTCCGAGGCGGTAGCCGACGTCATGTTCAGGTGCCGCTGGTCAGACGCCATGGCAGCTGGGGGGCCGGGTGTCCCCACCTCGACCAATAGGTCACATTCATGACGCCCGAGCCGACCGGACGGCATCCCCAGACGAATCTGCTCGGAGTCGTGCCGGGGGCGCCGCCGCTGACGGTCGGCCGGGTCTGAGCCGGCTTCAGCGGACGGGAAGGCCGTCGGCGCGCAGGGCGTCCTTGACCTGGCCGATGGTCAGCTCGCCGAAGTGGAAGACGCTCGCGGCGAGCACGGCATCCGCGCCGGCCCGGACGGCGGGCGCGAAGTCGCCCACGGCCCCGGCGCCACCCGACGCGATGACGGGCACGGTCACCTCAGCGCGCACGAGCCGGATCAGCTCGAGGTCGAAGCCGTCCTTGGTGCCGTCGGCATCCATCGAGTTGAGCAGGATCTCGCCGGCCCCGAGCTGCTCGGCGCGCAGGCACCACTCCACCGCGTCGATGCCGGTGCGGGTGCGACCGCCGTGGGTGGTCACCTCGAACCCGCCGGTGGCGCGCCCGGTGTCGTCGCGGCATCGGCGCACGTCGGCCGAGAGCACGAGCACCTGTGCCCCGAACCGGTCAGCGGTCTCGGCGATCAGGGCGGGGCGGGCGATGGCGGCGGTGTTGACCCCGACCTTGTCGGCGCCGGCGCGCAGCAGCCGGTCGACGTCGTCGACGGTGCGCACCCCTCCCCCGACGGTCAGCGGGATGAAGACCTCCTCGGCCGTGCGGGCCACGACGTCGAACATCGTGGCGCGGTCGCCGCTGCTCGCGGTGACGTCGAGGAAGGTCAGCTCGTCGGCCCCCTGCTCGCCGTAGCGGCGGGCCAGCGCGACCGGGTCGCCGGCATCGCGGAGGTTCTCGAAGTTGACGCCCTTGACGACGCGGCCGTCGTCGACGTCGAGGCACGGGATGACGCGGACCGCCACGGACATGTGACCAACCTACCCAGCACTAGAGTCGCGGCCATGACCCTCCCGCCGGTCGAGCCGACCCGGCACGTCGACTCCGCCGACCCCCAGCAGGTGTCGGCGGTCGTGGAGGCGGCCCGGGCGGCGTCGCCGGTGGCCGGTCGCACCGTGGTCGTGGCCATCGACGGGCGCAGCGGGTCGGGGAAGACCCTGCTGGGCACCGCCGTCGCCGACGCCCTGGGCTGCGCGGTGGTACACCTCGACGCGATCTACCCCGGCTGGGACGGCCTGGCCGCCGGAGTGGCGCTGGCGACCACGCACGTGCTGGAGCCGGTCGCCCGCGGCGAGGACGCGGCATACCCGCGGTGGGACTGGATGCGCTCGCGCCCCGGCCGCACGGTCGTGGTGGATGCCGGCCCGCACCTCGTGCTCGAGGGCTGCGGTGCGCTGGTGCCGCCGGCGGGGTCGTTCGCGGCCGTGCGGGTGTGGGTCGACGCGCCGACCGAGGCGCGCAAGGAGCGCGCGCTGTCGCGCGACGGGGAGACGTACGCCCCGCACTGGGACCGGTGGGCCGCCCAGGAGGAGACCGTCTACGCCGCAGCCCGTCCGTGGGAGTCGGCCGACCTGGTGCTTCGGACGGTGGCGGCGTGACGCTCGACGACGTCGGCCCCGAGGTCCGGCGCAGGCTGGGGCGGCTGCGCACCCGATGGGTGTTCCTCGTGCAGATCGGCGTCGGGGTGCTGGTCGCCTGGCTCGTGGCGAGCAAGCTGCTCGGGCACGCCAACCCGTTCTTCGCACCGGTCACGGCGATCCTGTGCCTCGGCCTCACGTACGGGCAGCGGCTGCGGCGGATCGTCGAGGTGACGGTGGGCGTCGCCATCGGCGTGCTCGTCGGCGACCTGATCGTGAAGGTGCTCGGCACCGGGCCCCTGCAGATGGCCGTGGTCGTGGTGCTCGCCATGGCCATCGCCATCGTCGTGTCGTCGGGGCAGCTGCTGGTCATCCAGGCGGGGGTGCAGTCGGTGTTCATCGTGGCGCTGGTCGCCACCCAGAGCGCGGCCTTCTCGCGGTGGCTCGACGCCCTGGTGGGGGGTCTGGTGGCCCTGGTCATCGGGGTGGTCGCGCCGACCTCTCCGGTGCGCCGGCCGCGGGCCGAGGCCGCCCGCACGGTGCGCGCGGTGTCGTCGACGCTGCGTGACGTCGTCGCGGCCCTGCGCCGGCGCGACCGGGTGCTGGCGTCGACGGCCCTCGACGCCGCCCGCTCGCTCGAGCAACAGCTCAGCGAGCTGCGCACGGCCGCCGCCGAGGGGGTGGCCGTGGTGCGCCAGTCGCCACTGCTGCGCGGCCACGCCCCCACCGCCGAGGCCGCCTCGGCGTTGGTCGTTCCGCTCGACCGGTGCGTGCGCAACCTGCGAGTGCTGGCCCGGCGGGCGTCGGTGGCCATCGCCCGCGACGAGCCGGTACCCGAGCACTACGTCGACCTGGTCGAGACCCTCGCCGACGCGGCCGACGACCTGGCCCGGGTGCTTGACGAGCACACCCTGCCCTCGGCCGCCCGGGCAGTGCTCGAGCGGGTCGCCGGGCTCTCGGCGCGGGTCGACCCGGGGGCCGGGCTGTCGGCCGAGATGATGCGTGGGCAAGTGCGTTCGATGGTCGTCGACCTCCTCGTCGTGGCCGGGGTCGACGACGACGAGGCACTGCAGATGGTCCCCGAGTCGTACCTGCCCTGACCACGCCCAGATGCGCACCGTCGCGTGATGCATGAGGCGCGGCTGAGCACGCACCCTGCATCACGTCTTCCCGGTCGGGCAGACGAGGGGTCGAGACATGCCCGGGATCGTCGAGGCCACCGGGCAGTTCTTGACCGGTCGACCGGCGCCGGCCTGAGGGTAGCCTCTGGAATGCTCGGGTCGGTGACCACCACGCGCCCGGATGCCGCCGCCCCGCGCCACCCGCACGGGGCGCCCACCTGGATGGTCATCACGGCACTGGTGCTCGTCGCGGCAAACCTGCGCACCCTGATGGCCAGCCTGCCCCCACTGGCCCGCAGCATCAGCGCCGACCTCGGCCTCAGCAGCGCCTGGATGGGCGTGCTCACCACTCTGCCGGTGCTCTGCATGGGGCTACTCGCCCCGGTCGCGAACCAGGTGGCCCGGCGGGTCGGCACGGCCTCGGCGGTCGGCGGCGGCATCACCCTGGTGCTGCTCGGGCTGGTGCTGCGCGGCCTTGGCGGCGGGCAGGTGTGGTCGCTCTACGCGGGCACGGTGGTCGCCGGCGCCGGCATCGCGCTGGCCGGCACGCTGCTACCCGGCGTGGTCAAGACCGTCTTTCCAGCGCGGCGCTCCGGGCTGGGCACCGGGCTGACCATGGTGGCGATGATGGGCCTGGCCGCCGTCGCCTCGGCCACCTCGGTGCCGCTGGCCGACGCCCTCGGCGGCTGGTCGGCATCCCTGCTCGCCTGGGTGCCGCTCGCGGCCCTGGCCGTGCTGGCCTGGGTGCCCACGGCGCGGACCGTGCGGCGGCATGCCGCTCCCGCAGAACCGCCCGACGACGTCTCGCACGCCCTGCCGTGGGGCAGCCTCACCGCCTGGCTGCTCGCCCTCTACCTCGCCTGCCAGTCGTGGCAGTTCTACTCCTCGCTCGCCTGGCTGGCCCCGACCTACGAGTCGGCCGGGTGGACCGCCCGCAGTGCGGGGCTGCTGATGGCGGTGTTCACCGGCGCGCAGCTGTTCTCCGGGCTGGTCGCCCCGGCGCTGCTCGACCACGTCGGCGACCCACGGGTGCTGCTGGTCACGGCCACGCTGCTCGGCGGCACCGGAGAGGTCGGCGTCTGGCTGGCGCCACAGGCCCTGCCGTGGGTGTGGGCGCTGCTGCTCGGGGCGGGTCAGGGTGCCTGCTTCGCGCTCGGTCTCGCGCTGCTCGTGCGCTACGCCGCGCTGCCCCGGGACAGCGCCCGGCTCACCGCGATGGCGTTCTTCGTCAGCTACACGATCGCGTCGTTCGGGCCCGCCACGATGGGCGCCGTCGAGGACGTCACCGGCAGCTTCGCGGTGCTGTGGGCCCTGCTGGCGCTGGTCGCGGTGCCGCAGCTGGCGTTCGCGCTGCGACTGCGCCCGGACCTCCCCAGGGTGGGTGGTGAGGTCGAGGCGGCGGAACCGGTCAGGCCCTGAGGTCGCGCAGCTGGCCGGTGTGCGCCGGCAGGTGCACGCTCGCCTGGGTCTCGGCGACGAAGGGGCCCCACGGCATCGGCTGGTCGAGCACGAGCGCACCGTCGTGGAACAGCCGGCACGGCACCGCGGTGCCGAGCTGGTCGGGGTCGAGCCGAGCCGTCGCGGCCAGAGCCACCCCAGCGAGCTCACGCCCCCGCGCCACGAGGGCCGGCAGGTCACCGGTCGCCTCGACCCAGGCGGTCAGCACCTGCGGGTCCTGGCAGGTGACGTTGCCGAACGTCGGCACGCTGCGCCCCTGCACCAGGGCCTGCGCCACGGCGGTCATCGCCAGGTCGTTCAGTGCCACGTGGGCCAGTACCCGGGCGGCGTCCCACTCCCCCGGCGGCGGCGGCCCGAAGCCGCTGCGCTCGGCCTCGGCGAAGAAGGCGTCGTAGGCCGCCGCGACCGCGGTGAGGTCGACGGCATCCGGGCGGGTGTCGGCGACGTCGGCGAAGTGGTCGAGCACGTGCCCCCACGCGCCCGGGCCCACGTACGCGTGCCGGCGCAGCACCGCGCTCTCGCCGAACCGCTCCCAGCCGCGGTGCTCGAGCTCGACCCGCGTGCCGCCCCCGTCGGATGCCGTGAAGCGCACCTCCACCTCGGACGCGCCGTCCGCCTCCCGCCCCGGGTGCCACGCCAGCACGAGGCGGTTCGGGGGCTCCCAGGCGAGCACCTCGGCCCAGACGCAGGTGCGGCCGTCGACCGCGCGCTCGACGAGGAGGCCGTCCTCGAAACCGAGCCCACCGGCATCCGCGCCGTACCTGCCGTGCGTCGGCAGCGGCCACCAGGCGCCGATCTGGCGGGTGAACACCGCGAAGGTCTCGTCGACCGGGCGGGCGACGTGGGCCGAGCGCAGGACGGGCGGCGGGCCCGGTGCGGCGCTCACGATCGGGGCTCGCTCTCGACGTAGGCGACCAGCGCAGCGAGCGCGTCGTCCCAGAACCGGTCGACCCACGCGCGCAGGTCGGCCAGCCCGTCGAGGTCGACGCGGTAGAACCGGCGGGTGCCCTCGGGGCGCACCGACACCAGGCCGGCGTCGCGCAGCACCCGCAGGTGCTGGGAGACGGCCGGCTGGCTGACCGCGGTGGCGTCGGTCAGCTGGCGCACGCTGTGCTCGCCGCCCCGCAGCAGTTCGAGGACGGCGCGTCGGGTGGGGTCGCCCAGGGCGTCGAGGACACGTGCTTCATCGGCCATGACTTATGATAAGTGCATACCGATGGATGCCGTCAAGTGCGGGCGTTCCAGTGCCGGTCGACGAGCCGGGCCAGCCGCATGGCCTCGTCGCGGCCGAGCTGGCCGTCGGCCCGCTGGATCGCCATCACGGCCACCTCGTCGGAGTCGTCGAGCTCGATCGTGACCCAGGGGGCGCCGTCGGGGAAGCGCACCTCGAGGATCTCGTCCCACGTGACGGTGCGGGTGAGCATGAGGTTGCGCACCCTGAGGCCGACGGCATCGGGCACCGCCTTGATGCTCGCGTAACGGCCGAGGAACGCCGCCAGCGCCAGGCCCAGGCCGACGAGGGCCAGCTGGTCGCCGAGCCGCCACTGCCCCGTGGCACCCATGCCGATGGCGACCACCGTGCAGACCACCACGGCGACCGACGCCATCACCAGGGGCAGGATGCGGCCGCGGCGGGGCCGGAACGGGGCGTCCGGCCCTGCGGGAGCCGGGGACGGGCGGGGGGCGGGGTCGCTCACAGCCGGCAGGCGGTGATGTCGGTGACCAGGATGGCGCGCGCGCCGAGGTCGTAGAGCTCGTCCATGACCGCGTTGGTACCCGAGCGGGGCACCATCGCGCGCACCGCGAACCAGTCACGGTTCTGCAGGTGCGACACGGTGGGCGACTCCAGGCCCGGGGTGATGGCACAGGCCCGGTCGACCAGGGTGGCCGGCACGTCGTAGTCGAGCATCACGTAGTGCCGGGCGGTGATGACGCCGAGCAGCCGGCGGCGCAGCACCTCGACGGAGGCCTGCTCCTCGCTGCCCTCGCGGCGGACCAGCACCGCCTCGCTGCGCAGGATCGGCTCACCGAAGACCTCGAGGCCCTGGCTGCGCAGGGTCTGTCCGGTCTCGACGACATCGGCGATGACGTCGGCGACTCCGAGCGTGATTGCGGTCTCGACCGCGCCGTCGAGGCGCACGACCGACGCGTCGATGCCGTGGTCGGCGAGGTGCTTCTCGACCAGGCCCTGGTAGCTGGTGGCCACCCGGTGACCCGAGACGTCGGCGAGCGCGGTGGCGGTGCCGGGGCGGGCGGCATACCGGAAGGTGGAGGCACCGAAGCCGAGCGCCATCAGCTCGACCGCGGCCGAGCCGGAGTCGAGCAGCAGGTCGCGCCCGGTGATCCCGCAGTCGACGGTGCCGGAGCCGACGTAGACGGCGATGTCGCGAGGGCGCAGGTAGAACAGCTCGACGCCGTTGTCGGCATCGGTGACCACGAGCTCCTTGGGGTCGCGCCGGGTGCGGTAGCCGGCCTCCTTGAGCATGGCGGCCGCGGGCTCGGACAGGGATCCCTTGTTGGGGACGGCGATGCGCAGCATGGGTGGTGGTGCTCTCGGGTCAGAGGTGGGTGTAGACGTCGTCGGGCGCGATGTCGCAGGCGAGCATCAGCACCTGCAGGTGGTACAGCAGCTGGCTGATCTCCTCCGCGGTGCGCTCGCTGCCCTCGTATTCGGCGGCCATCCACACCTCGGCGGCCTCCTCGACGATCTTCTTGCCGATGGCGTGCACGCCGGCATCGAGCGCCGTGACGGTACCCGACCCCGCGGGGCGGGTGCGGGCCTTGTCGGCCAGCTCGGCATACAGGTCGTCGAACGTCTTCACGAGGGTCAAGGGTACGGGGGCGAGGAGGTGTCCCCTCGCCCCCGTCCATCGGCGGTCGTCGCTCGTCAGGAGACGGGCGCCGGCTGCTCCACCTCCGGGGCCGAACGGGCCGCCTCGGCGCGGGTCACCTTCACCCACTGGGTGAAGCCGTAGATGACGAACATGCCGTAGAAGGTGTACATCACGGCGGTCGGGACGTACCCGGTGGCGAAGCCGAGCGGGACGCCGACGAGGTCGACGGCGATCCAGGCCAGCCAGAACTCGTTCCAGCCCCGTGCCATCGCGTAGGTCGCGCCGATCGAGCCGACGAAGATCCACGCGTCGCACCAGTAGAACCACCACTGCGGAGTGAAGAAGGGGTTGGGCGAGAGCTCCCAGAGGGCCACGAAGGCCTGGTGCACGATGACCGTGCCGACCAGCCAGCCCACGACCATGATCATCCGCTCGCGCGACGTCATCCAGCGCGGCACGATCGCCGGGGCGTCGTTCTCGGCGCCGATGGCCCGGCGGTGCTGCGCCCAGCGCACCCAGCCGTAGATGCTGACGATGATGAAGAAGACCTGGCGGCCGCTCTGGCCGTACAGGGGGATGCGCTGGTCGGCCCCGAAGGCGGCGCCGACGTAGACGAAGAACAGCATGATGTTGGCGACGATGCCGACCGGCCACGCCCACACGAGGCGCTTCATGCCGAGGTAGGCGGAGGCGATGCCGATCGAGACGCCGATCAGCTCGAGCCAGTGCAGCTGGTAGCTGCCGATGGGGATGGCCGCGTCGATCAGCTGCTGGAAGAAGTTCTGCGGCGCATCAGTGGCCGCGACGAGGGTGTTCATGAGAGGTGTTCGTCCTTTGGGTTCGTTGTGCTTCTCGGGACGAACTCCGGGGAACGTGCACCACGGGCGGACCGGAGGTCGACAGACCTCCGGTACAAACCGTCGTACGTGCTTCCTACCATCCGGACTTTCACCGTCGGTCCAGGATTTCCACCTGGTCAACCGGCCGCTGGCTGCGGTCGGGTCGCGGACTGTCACCGCCGGCTCGGAGTTTCACCGACCCCGGAGCACGTGGGATGAAGTATGCCGCACCTGCGCCGAGGTGACCGAGGGCATCTTGCTGTGGGTTCCCTCTCAGCCGCGGTCGGCCTCGACACGGAACCCTTGACAGGGACGGCCACCCGTCGCCCGGCAGGGCGCATCATGGTCCCTCGGTCGATGACGAGGAGCGCGGTGGTGGTGAGCGGGTCGGGGTCGGAGGTGACGGTCAACGGCGAGGTCGTCGGCCTCGCCGGCACCGAGCCGTGGACGAACGCGCTGGACTGGCTGCGCGCCCGAGGGCTCACCGGAGCCAAGGAGGGCTGTGCCGAGGGCGAGTGCGGGGCCTGCGCGGTGATGGTGGCCCGGCCCGACGACGCGGGCGGCACCCGGTGGGCGGCGGTCAACTCCTGCCTGCTGCCGGCCGGTTCGCTGGCCGGCCAGGAGGTCGTCACCGCGGAGGGGCTCGGCACACCCGAGGCGCTGCACCCGGTGCAGCACGAGCTGGCGGTGCGCGGCGGCTCGCAGTGCGGCTACTGCACCCCCGGGTTCGTCTGCTCGATGGCCGCCGAGTACTACCGCGCCGACCCCGACGGCTTCGACCTGGAGGCGATCTCGGGGAACCTGTGCCGCTGCACGGGGTACCGCCCGATCCGGGATGCCGCGCACGCCCTCGGGCGCCCCGCGCCCGACGACCCGGTGGCCACCCGGATGCAGGGCGCGGCGCCCCCTGCAGCCACCAGCCGGGTCGAGGGGGTGACGGGCGCGTACGTGCGGCCCGCCGACCTGGCCGAGGCGATTCTGCTGCTGGAGCAGCACCCGGATGCCGTGCTCGTCGCGGGGTCGACCGACTGGGGGGTCGACGTGAACCTGCGCGGCGCCCGCACCCCGCTCGTCATCGGCATCGACCGCCTCGCGGAGCTGCAGGGCCTGACCCACGGGCCGCGCCACCTCGAGGTCGGCGCCGGCCTCCCGCTCACGGAATTGGAGCGCCGTCTCGCCGGCAGCGTGCCCCTGCTCGACGACCTCTTCCCGCAGTTCGCCTCCCCCCTCATCCGCAACGGCGCGACGGTGGGCGGCAACCTCGCCACCGGCTCGCCCATCGGCGACCTCGCACCCGCCCTGCTGGCGCTCGACGCCTCGGTCGTGCTGGTCGGGCCGGACGGCGAGCGGGTGGTGCCCCTGGACCGGTACTTCACCGGCTATCGCCGCAGCGCGCGGCGCACTGACGAGCTCATCCGCGCGGTACGAGTTCCGCTGCCGCTCAGCGAGACTGTCGCCTTCTACAAGGTCAGCAAGCGGCGGTTCGACGACATCTCGAGCGTGGCGGTCGGCGTCGCACTGGACGTCGAGGACGGCATCGTGCGCCGCGCCCGGATCGGCGTCGGCGGCATCGCGGCCACTCCGGTGCGCGCGACCGCGACCGAGGCGGTGCTCGAGGGACGCCCGTGGACCGCGGACACCGCCCGGGATGCCGGCGCGGTGCTGCGCGAGGAGGGCACCCCGATCGACGACCACCGGGCCAGCGCCGCCTACCGACGGGCCACCCTGGCCACCATGCTGGTGAGGCTGCACGCCGACGGCGCGGCACCGGCATCCGAGGGGGTGGGCGCATGAGCACCGCTGCACCGGCGACCGACGGGCGGGTCGTCGGCCGGCCGCTCCCCCACGAGTCGGCCGCCCTGCACGTCACCGGAGCGGCGCTCTACACCGACGACCTCGTGGGGCGCACGCCTGGTCTGCTGCACGCCCATCCCGTGCAGGCGCCGCACGCGCACGCCCGCGTGACGCACCTCGACACCGCGCCGGCGCTCGCCGTTCCCGGGGTGGTGCGGGTGCTGACCGGGCAGGACGTGCCGGGGGTGGGCGATGCCGGCGTGAAGGGCGACGAGCCGCTGTTCCCGACCGAGGTGATGTTCCACGGGCAGTCGGTGTGCTGGGTGCTCGGCGAGACGCTCGAGGCGGCGCGGCTGGGCGCCCTGGCCATCGAGGTGGGCTACGAGCCGCTGCCCGCCGTCGTCACGGTGCGCGAGGCGATCGAGGCGGGCAGCTTCCAGGGCGGGATGCCGCGACTGCAGCGCGGCGACGTCGAGACCGCCTTCGCGAGCGCTGCCCACGTCTTCAGCGGCGTGACCGAGTGCGCCGGGCAGGAGCACTTCTACCTCGAGACGCACTGCTCGATCGCGCAGGTCGACGAGAGCGGGCAGGTGTTCGTGCAGTGCAGCACGCAGCACCCCAGCGAGACCCAGGAGGTCGTCGCGAACGTGCTCGGCCGGCCCAGCCACGCGGTCACCGTGCAGTGCCTGCGGATGGGGGGCGGTTTCGGGGGCAAGGAGATGCAGCCGCACGGCCTCGCCGCCGTCGCCGCGCTCGGGGCGGTGCTCACCGGCCGGCCGGTGCGGCTGCGGCTGAGTCGCGCCCAGGACATGGCGATGACCGGCAAGCGGCACGGCTTCCACACCCAGTGGCGGGCGGCCTTCGACGACGACGGCGGGCTGCTGGCGCTGGACGCCACGCTGACCTCGGACGGCGGCTGGAGCCTCGACCTGTCCGAGCCGGTGATGACCCGCGCGCTGTGCCACGTCGACAACGCCTACTGGGTCCCCCACGTGCGGGTGAACGGCCGGATCGCGCTCACGCACAAGACCTCGCAGACCGCGTTCCGCGGCTTCGGAGGCCCGCAGGGGATGCTCGTCATCGAGGACGTGCTGGGCCGGTGCGCGCCCCGGCTCGGCATCGACCCCGCAGCGCTGCGCCGGCGCAACCTCTACCGGCCCGGCCAGCTGACCCCCTACGGGCAGGTCGTGCGCCACCCGGAGCGGGCGGTGGCGTGCTGGGAGCAGGTCGTCACGACCGGGGACGTCGCCAGGCGGCTGGAGGAGGTCGCAGCGTTCAACGAGACCTCGGAGCACACCAAGAGGGCGATCGCGGTGACCCCGGTGAAGTTCGGGATCGCCTTCAACTTCACCGCGTTCAACCAGGCCGGGGCGCTGGTGCACGTCTACAAGGACGGGTCGGTGCTGGTCAACCACGGCGGCACCGAGATGGGGCAGGGGCTGCACACCAAGATGCTCCAGGTAGCGGCCACGGCCCTCGGGGTTCCCTTCGACTCGGTGCGGCTGGCACCCACCCGCACCGACAAGGTGCCCAACACCTCGGCCACCGCCGCCAGCTCGGGGGCCGACCTCAACGGCGGCGCGGTGCTCGACGCCTGCACCCAGATCCTCGACCGGCTGCGCCCGGTGGCGGCCGAGCTGCTCGGGTGCACGGCGGCCGAGGTGACCGTCGCTGACGGCAGGGCGCGTGCCGACGGCGCCGTCGAGGGGCGGTCCATCGGCTGGGCCGAGCTGGTGGGCTCCGCCTACGTGCAGCGGGTTCAGCTGTGGGCGGCGGGGTTCCACCGCACGCAGGGCCTGCACTGGGACTCCACGACGATGCAGGGCTCCCCGTTCAAGTACTTCTCCTACGGGGCCGCGGCGACGGAGGTCGAGGTCGACGGGTTCACGGGGGCCTACCGGCTGCGGCGGGTCGACATCGTCCATGACGTCGGCGACTCGCTGTCCCCCCTCGTCGACATCGGCCAGGTCGAGGGGGCGTTCGTGCAGGGCGCCGGGTGGCTGACCCTGGAGGACCTGCGGTGGGACGCGTCGGACTCCCCCACCCGCGGCCGGCTGGCGACGAACGGGGCGAGCACCTACAAGCTGCCGAGCCTGTCGGAGATGCCGGAGGTCTTCCACGTCGCCCTGCTCGAGCGGGCCACCGAGGACGGCGTGGTCTACGGCTCCAAGGCCGTGGGTGAGCCCCCGCTCATGCTGGCGTTCTCGGTGCGCGAGGCGTTGCGGCAGGCCGCCGCGGCGTTCGGGCCGGAGGGGACCGCGGTCGACCTGGCGTCACCGGCCACGCCCGAGGCGGTCTTCTGGGCGGTCGAGCAGGCGCGCGGCGGGCCGGTGCCGCCGGGGCTTCAGCCGGTGCTCGAGGGGGCGCCCGGGATGGTGCCCGACCAGCCCGACGTCGAGGAGCACCCGCTCGAGCCAGCCTCCGAGCAGCTCCTGCACAGCACCGGATCGGGGCACTGACGTGCACTGGCTCAGTGCTGTCGAGCGGCTGCGCACCACGCGCGAGGCCGGCGTGCTCGTGACGCTGGTGTCCGTGCGCGGGCACGCCCCGCGCGAGGCCGGCGCGAAGATGGTCGTCGCCGCTCGGGCCACCTGGGGCAGCATCGGCGGCGGCAACCTGGAGCAGACGGCCGTCACGCGGGCGCGGCTGATGCTCGAGACCGGGGTGGCCGAACCCGAGCAGCTCGCCGTCGCGCTGAGCGACAAGGCTCGCACCGAGCACGGCCGCCAGTGCTGCGGGGGCGAGGTCGGCATCCTCCTCGAACCGCTGGGCGTCCGCCCGTGCGTCGCGGTGTTCGGCATGGGGCACGTCGGGGGCGAGCTCGCGCGCATCCTCAGCCGGCACGACCTCGACCTGCACCTCGTCGACTCGCGCGAGGAGCAGCTCGACGCCGCGGTGCTGCCCTGGCTCGACGACGCCGTCGCCCGGGTGCAGGTGCACCATGCCCCGCTGCCCGAGATGGTGCTCGACGCCCTGCCGGCGGGAGTGCACGTGCTGGTGCTGACCCATGACCACGCCGAGGACTACGCGCTGTGCGACGCCGCCCTGCGGTGCCCCCACCTGGGGTCGGTCGGCCTGATCGGGTCGTCGGCGAAGTGGGGCCGGTTCGAGCGCCGGCTCACAGCGGAGGGTCACGCCCCCGAGGTCGTGGCCCGCATCCAGTCCCCCATCGGGGTGCCCGACCTGCGTGGGAAGGAGCCGGCCACCATTGCCGTGGCCGTCGCGGCAGACCTGCTGCGCACCCTTTCGCCCTACCCGCACGCGGCCGACGTCATCCCCTGAGCCGGTCGGGGCGCCAGGGCCGCGGTGCCGGCCAGGCGGCCGACACGGCGTCGTACGCGCGCTGCGCGCCCGGCACCTGCCGCAGCGACGAGCCGAGCTCGGCCACGGCATCCCGGATGCCGTTGCGGGACAACAGGTTCTCCACCGCCTCTCGGATGCCGGCCGGCGTGGTGTCGTTGGGATCGAGGCAGAGCCCGACCCGGCCTCGTTCGATGGCGGCCGCCCCGGCGAACTGGTCGGTCGAGAGCGGCAGCACGAGCAGGGGGACCCCGGCGGTCAGTGACTCGGTGACGCTGTTGTTGCCGCCGTGCGAGACCGCGACGGCGCTGTGGGCGAGCAGGCGCACCTGAGGCAGGAAGGGCCGCGCGAGCCACTCCGGGGGGATCGGCCCGAGCAGCTCGGCCGGTGCGGACCCGGTGGCGAGGGCCACCCGCACGTCGAGACCGCGCATGGCCTCCACCACCGTCGCCAGCACGTCGGCGCGGGCCGAGAGGAAGCTGCCCAGGCTGACGTAGACCACCGGCCGGTCGTCCTGCGCAAGCCACGCCTCCACCCCGGCGTCACGCGGCTCCTCGCGAACGGCCGACCCCAGGAAGGTGTGGGCGGGCAGCAGGGCGGTGCGCTCGGGCTCGTGCAGGACGCCGGGGTAGTTGAGCAGCAGCAGGTCGCCGGTCTCGGCGAACGCGTCGAGGCTGGGCGGGGCGGCGGGGTCGAGGTCGGCGAGCGCGGCGTTCCACTGTGCGGTGAAGGTGTCGCGCACGTCGACGCACAGCGCTCGCAGGTCGGCGAGCCCGGCCGGGTCGGGGTCGATGCAGCGCGGCCAGGCCGGTGGGTACCCGTAGACCTCGTCGCCGACCGTCAGGGCCGAGGGGTGGCCGAGCACGACGTCCGCGTGCGGCACCTTCGCGCTGACCAGGCCGAGCCGGGCGCCGAAGGCGAGGTGGTCGACGAGCACCGCATCCGGGTGCACCCGCTCGACGAGGTCGTGAACCTGCCTGGCCACCGCGGGCGCGTTCCAGAGCAGGTCGTCGCCCCTCGCGCGGGCTTGGAACGCCAGCGCCGCCACGGCGCCCTCGCGGGTGGCCGCGAAGAATCCGCGCAGCGAGTCGTCCTCCCCCGGCGGCTGTTCCTCGGCGCGGATCACGCCCGGGTTGGAGCCCCTGCCGAGCTGCAGGTGCTCCCGCTCGAAGCCGAACTCTCGGACCACCGCGTCGGTGGCGGGTCCGGTCGCGACGACGACGCGCTCCCCGTGGTCGCGCCACGCGGTGGCCAGGGTGGCCAACGGGTAGAGGTGTGAGGCGTAGTCGGGGCTGATCACGAGCAGGGTCATGGGGTCGCTGCGACCCTCCCGGGCTCCCCGGCATCTTTCGACGCCGCGCCGCCGTAGACCTCGGCGAGCGCGGCCGCCATCGTGTCGATGCCGAAGCGCTCGCGCACCACGGCCCGGGACCGGTGGTCGCGCAAGGTGGCGCCGGAGGAGGCCGAGAGGTCGAGGGCTCGGGTGATCGCCATCGCGAGGGCGGGCTCGTGCGCGGTGTCGGCCAGCACCCCGGTGACGCCGTCGTCGACGTAGGTGGCCGGACCGCCGCCGTTCGGGGCTACGACGACCAGCCCCACGGTCATCGCCTCGAGGATCGCGATGCCGAACTCCTCCTTGAGGCTGGCGCACACGTAGATGCCACCTGGGGCGGCCGTGCCGGGCCGGCCCTCGCGGGCGGCGGCGAGCCAGGTGGTGGCGGTGGCGTTGGGGCGGTGGCCGGCGAGGATGACGCCGGCTCCGGCGGGGGCGTCCGTGGCGTTGGAGCGGTCGGTGGCCACGAGGTCGCGGATGCAGGCGAGCTCTGCGGCCTCCTCGGGGCTCGGGTCGTCGAGGTCGCCGCCGATGACCAGCAGGTTGCACCGACGGCGCAGCGACGGGTCGCGCAGCCAGGCGGAGACCAGCGTCGCCATGCCCTTGACCGGGGCGAGCCGGCCGGCCGAGACCGCGAGCGGCAACGACCTGCGGTCGGCGGGCAGCGTCACGAGCAGGGCGTCGAGCTCGTCGAGCGCCACCGCCGTGGCCGGATGCCGGGGTGCCTCCCCGCGCACCTCCCTCGCCACCCGCTCGAGCCCCACGACGTCGATGCCCTCGCCGACGACGAGCGCGCGGTCGGGGCGCGCCGACACGTCGATGTCGACGAGGCGCGCGATGCTGCGCTCGACGTCGGGGCGAGGGAAGAGGACGAGGTGCTCGGCCTGCTCGGCGAGCCGGCGCAGCAGTCGGTCGCGGAACCACAGGTGCTCGCGCTGGTCGGCCGCGCCGAAGCCGGCGCGGGTCAGGGTTCCGTCGGCCTCGCGCGAGGCGACCATCGCCTGGGGGTCCGGGGCGAGGGTCAGCACGACCGGGATGCCGAGCTCGGCCGCCACCTCGGCGGCCACCATCGACCCGACGTCGGCCATCCGCAGGTGCAGGACATCGACCTGGCCGGCCGCACGCAGGACGCGCCGGATGCCGCGCCGCGCCTCGACCCGCCGAGGCCACGCCGTCGACATGCCGGTGGAGTGCCCCCGGAGCGGGACCCGCGCGTAGAGGTGGCCCGCGGGCGAGAGGTCGTCTGCCAGCGAGTCCCCCGCCCTTGCGTGCCCGGCGCCTGCGGTCGCCGTGGTGGTGGCCGCCGCAGTTGCTCCCCCGGTCATCGAGCTGACCGCAGACACCCCGCCCCAGCCTCCCGAGACGGTGATGACCCGGTGGACCCGGCTCCCCTGCCGCAGCAGCGCGTCACCGAGGTGCACGAGCAGGGTGGCGATGCCGCCGGTGTCGCCCTGGCCCGAGTGGCGCAGGGTGCCGTCGACATCGCCGTGGAGGAAGAGCTGGGCCACGGTGAGGCCGTCGAACACCACCGGAGGCCGGACGTGGGCGATCCCGTCAGACAGTGCGAGCGTGGCGATCTGCGCGAGCGATCCGGCGGATGCGGTCGAGCGAGCCCGGCCGATCGGGACTGTCGAGTCGGTCCCGCCGGTCGGGCTCGTCGGGTCGGTCGGGCCAGTCGGGTCGGTCGGGCCAGTCGGGTCGGTCGGGCTCGTCGGGTCGGTCGGGCTCGTCGGGTCGGCCGACCCGGCGACTGTGTCGAGAACGGCTCGCGCTGCCGCAGCGTCCGGAGCGACACGGCATCCAGAGTCGGCGAGGAGGTCGCCCAGGGCAGCCAGCGCCGCCGCCCGCACCACCGCCGCCTCGCCCCCGTCGCCCGCGACGCACGTGAGCCGCCGAAGTGCCGCAGGCGACGGCGCGAGCCCCACTGTCTCCACCAGCCGAGCCCGAGCTGCGGGGTCGGGCTCGGACGGCAGGGCCGCTACGAGCCCGGCGTGAACGGCATCCGGCGCCGTGGCGGCCCACCGCTCGAGGGTGCGCTGCGCGAGCATCCCGGCAAAGCCGCCCTGCGCTGTGCGCGCGACCAGGGGCGCGATGCCGGCGGGTTGCGGTGGCACGTCGCCGAGCGCCTCGACCGCGTGCTCGGCCACGTGGACCCGGTCGTCAGCGAGCAGCTCGACGAGGTGACCGGCCGCCTGGGTGCCACCGTGGGCTCCGAGGGCTCGCGTGGCGGCGATCGCGGTGATCGGGTCGGGGTCGGCGGTGGCGGTGACGAGCTGGTCGATCGCGCCCGCAGCGGCACCCCGCGCGGCGTCCTCGAGCCGCTCGCCGGCCCGCAACCCCTCCAGGATGGTGCCGGACACCCTGACGGCCGCGAGGGCGGCGTCGACGTCCATGCCGCGACCCTAAGCGAGCAGCGCCACGACGCCTCATCCGTCGCCGTCTACGCCCCGGCACTGTCGAACGTTGCCGTCCGGCGCCGCGCAGGACGGTGGGTCGTTGCCCGTTTCGCAGGACCGAAACCCCATGGACCGGGGCGTGTCGGCGGTGCTGCACTGTTCGGCGTGCCGTCCCCCACCCCCGACCGCTTCCGCGGCCTCGCGCGCTCGTCGCCGTGGCGGTGGCGCACGCTCGCGTTCGACCTGCACCGCCGACCGCTGCACGGGCCCGACCACACGGTGAGCGCGGTCGTCGAGCGAGGGGTGGGGGTGCAGGTACGGCTCGCCGACGGCGGGCAGCACCGGCAGGACGCCCACCGCAGCTCGGTCGGCCGGGTCGAGGACGGCCCCGAACGCCCGGGCATGACGGAGCTTCCCTTCGCCTGGGAGGTGCCGGCGGTGGTCGACGGAGACGGGTTCGTCGCACGCCGGCCGCCGGTCCGCCGCACCAGTGACGACCCGATGTGGCAGGACTACCAGTTCGTGGCGATGCTCGACCCGGTCGAGCTGGCCGACGGCCAGTGGCGCTTCGGGGCGTCGGACTCCGACGCGGATGCCGTGGCGGCCGTGGCGGCCGTGGCGGCCGTGGCGGACGATGTGCCGCCCCCGGCGCTCGACGTGTACCGCCTCGACGCGCTGGTGCGGGGCGGTCGCGAGACCTGGTGGGCCGAGGTGTCCCCGCGCCCGGAGTACGAGCCGCGGTGCTCGTGCTGCCCGCTGCTCTTCGGGGAGGTCAGCGAGGACCTGGAGGCCCACGCCGGCGGCCCCACAATGCGGGACCGGAAGCCGTGGGTCACCTACGCCACGCGCTATCTGGTCGCCCTCGACGTCGGAACCGGCATCTGCGTGCACGTCGAGCACCTCGACGGTGACCATGCCGGCCGCGGCTTCTCGGTGGACATCCGCGCTGTCGACGGTGGTGTCGACGAGGAGTGACGGGCCAGGACAGGCTCGGTCGCGCAGCAGTGGCAGCGGCGGAGGTCCGTCTCCGAGGACTGCGCGCTCGGCCGCACTGGGACCACGGCTGGATGCCGCCGGTCCGGCTGTGCACAGCTGGGCTCACCCGCCACCCGGATCTGCGCTCACCATCTCGAGCGGCCTGGACGTCGAGGGCTCGCTCGGTCTCTCGGCCGCCGGTCCGGCTGCGCTCAGCTGAGTGCCGCTTCCGGTCGACGGCCCGACGTCGTCACGTGGGAGTGGACGAGCTCAGGCTCCACCCTGTCCGGCGCAGGACCCAAATCCGTTCCATTGCACCCAAACCCGCTCTTTCGAACACTTGTGCGAATCGCTCTGAGCGACTAGAATCGAATCAAGGGGAGGGGGAGACATGACCGCAGTTGCGCAGTTCGGCGAGGCGTTGGCCGACGAGCGCACGGCTCCGTCCAGTTCTGCTGGTGGTCGGGTCCACGAGGTGGTGCTGACCGGTGCAGCCCGGCTCGCGACCGCGCTCACCGACGGTGGCGGCCCCAGCGACCGCGGCGAGTGGCTGTCTGTGGTGGGCAGCTGCCAAGGGTTGATCAACACGCTGACCGCGGTGCAGGACGCCGCTCTGGCCGAGGCGGCACGGCGCGAGAGCGACTGGTGCGAGGACGGCACCCTGGGCGAGACCGTCCACGCGCATGGCCGGATCACGCTTGACGCTGCCGACCTGGCCGCGCCGCTGCTCGGTGCGTCGCACCCGCAGGCGCAGCGTCGGGTCGAGCTGGCGGTCCGCCTGGCCGCCGACCGGGCGCCTGGCCCGGCGGAGCTCCGTGATCTCCCCGAAGCCAGCGGCCTACATGGGTTGCATGCGGCGATGGCGCAGGGTCGCCTCGACGGCTACCGAGCCGGGATCGTCTCGTTCGAGCTCGAGATCGCGCCCGCAGGCGTCGCCGAGGCGGTCGTCGCCGCTCTCGACCCGCACCTGGGCGACGACTCCTCCAAACTGCGCCAGCGCACCCGGGTGCTGCTCTCACGCATCTCTTCCGACCTGGTCCGTGAGCGCGCCCAGAAAGCGCGGGCGAACACTGGGCTGCGCCGGTGGGTGGCCGAACCCGGGGTGGATGAGTGGCACGGCACCTTCCCCAGCGAGGACGCCGCCACCGCGTGGGCCGCCATCGACAAGCTGGCCCACGACCTGGTCGCCGCCGGCACCTGCACCAACATCGAACAAGCCCGCGGCAAAGCCCTCACCGACCTGGTCACCGGCAACGCCACCATCGACGTGCAGGTCGTGCTCACCGTGCCCGCCGACTGCCTGCCGACGAGTGCGGCCGCGTCAGAGAAGGAGAGGCCCAATGAGACCACTCCGGCTCCGACCTCGGCGCCGGCCACCGATGAGGGTGCGCCCACCCGCGCTGGGCAGGATCCGACCCAGACGCGGGCTTCCAGCGGCGGCGAGCATGCTCGAGCTGCGGAAGGTCCATCGGCGTCGCGGGCTAGGGGCGACGTCGCGTCCGCTGGCGCTGCGAAGGATCCGACCTCGTCGCCTGTTACTGACCGGACGAACTCCGGTCCCCGGAACCGGGTCACCGGCGGCAGCGACCGGGTCCCCACGGCGTTTCCGGGCGAAGCATCGGTGGTCGGCCCGACGTCCTCCGCCACGGCACTGTCGGGCGGAAGCGACGACGCTCTGCTGCAGGTGCAGGGCGCCAGACCCTCGGAACCGTTGCTGGTGCATCGCGCGTGGCTGCGCGACCACCTGGCCAAGCAACCACCACGACCCAAGCGCGGACGCGCCAAGGTCACCCCCCTGTTCGTGCCCTGCGACCCGCTCACCGGCGCCCGCCTCGACCCACACGACCACCTCGCCACCGACGCCTACCGCCCCAGCGCCGAGCTCACCGCGCTCGTCAGGGCCCGCGACGGCCGCTGCCGCTTCCCCGGCTGCTGCGTCGCCGCCCGGTTCTGCGACCTCGACCACGTGCGACCGTGGCCGGCCGGACGCACCGCTGCGCGCAACCTGCTGACCCTGTGCCGACGCCACCACCGCATCAAACAACGCCCCGGCTGGCGCGTGCGCTTGGCAGCCGACGGCACCGCCACCTGGACCGACCCCACGGGCCGGGTCCGCACCACCGCACCTCTCGATTCCCTGCAGGCCCTGGTCCTCGCACCAGAGCCCACCGACGCCTGCGACACACCCACTGCCGGCACCACCACCGACACGTCTTCCAGCAATGCCGCGACCATGGGCACGAAGCACGGCCTCGGCCGCGCAACCAGCACCACGACTCCCAGCACGCCCAGGTCGAGCTGGAGCGTGCTCGAGACCATCCTCGAAGTCCGCGCGGAGCACACCCAGGCAGCCGGTGACAACTGGTTCGGTGGATCCGCGCACCGGCGCTGCACCTCCACCGCAGACCTGCGAGCCGGCGCCGGCAGACGACGAGCACACGCAGCCTTCCCTGACCGGCCGCCCTTCTGACCGACTCCCCCACGCTTCGGACGAGAGATCAGCCCGGCGACTCCGCGCACCGATGAGCGTGGGGGGTGCTCTGGCTGACATCGACGCCCCGCGACGCGCTGGTGTCACGTCGGGTCGACCAGCGCGCCGTGGGACCTCGACGGGTCTACGGGGCTGCGTCGGTGAGCTGCCCCGCCGAGTCGGTGCCCGACTCCGCAGCATCCCCGGCGGATGGCGGCTTCGCGAACGGCCAGAGCTGGAAGTAGTCGCCGTAGAAGGCAAGGAACGGAAAGGTGACGGCCAGCAGCGCGTTCGCCAGCCAGAGCTCGGCGTCGAAGGTCGCCGGACCCGACGGCAGGTCGCCGGTCACCAGCGGCATGACGGCCCGGTACAGCAGTGCCAGCACCGTGCCCACCACCAGGGCGGTCACGGCGCTGAGCACACCCTTGACCGGCTGCGTCCGGCCCGCGAACACCGAGTGCTGCAGCATGTTGAGCAGCACCACCGATCCGAAGATGAACGGCACCGGCACCGTCACGAGGAAGTCCGGCGGCGTCATCCCGAACGTGCGGGTGCCGAGGTAGTAGAGCACCACCCCGACCACCAGGCACAGCGCGGTCCACACCAGCCCGAGCACCGGCTGCTTCATCAGGCCCGCCGAACGGGTCAGCGGCCACAGGTCGAGGTGCAGGGTCAGGAACATCACAGCCAGCGCAGTCACGGCGACGACGGTGGCGTCCCAGGCGTTGAACAGGCCGGTCGGGTCGAGCGACGCCACGTAGACGGGGGCGCCCTTGAGCCACGCGTAGTCGAAGAACACCTCGAACAGGACCGCAGCCATCACGTAGATGCCCACCAGCAGGGCGATGCCGGCCATGAGCTTGTTCTTGATCAGTGAGAACGGCCAGCCGCCCCAGACGATCGTCATGAAGAACGCGACGACGACCGAGAGGATCGTGGCCTGCGCCAGCATCGGCACCGGCGGCCCGACCGAGCCGCCGATCGTCACCCACAACACGAAGGCCACCACCGCCGCGACGGCCGCGGTCAGCGCCAGGTAGGCCACCCCGCGCACCGGCTGACCCAGCTTCGCCAGGGGTGCGGGGTGCTCGCCGTGCCAGAAGGCGCCGACGATGATCGCGAACGGGATGGCACACATCATCGTGAACGCCACCCAGCCACCGAACGTCGCCGCGGACAGCGGAGCGATGAACAGCAGCGCGAGCACGATCACCAGGGCCGTGGTGGCGATGCCGAGCCACGGCTGCTTGCGGACGGACATGCGGACCTCTTTCGGTGGGGGCGCCGCCGCGCCCCGAGGTGCTCGACGCTAGGCGCGCACCGACGCGCACCGACCCCACGTGCCGCACCGCGGAACGACCGCCGGCCGACCGAACCCACCCGTGCCGGATGCCGGTCTCGACGTCAGGGCTCGACCACCAGTCCCATCGCGGCCAGCAGGCCGGCGGCACCCGATGCCTCCACCCGCAGCCCGCGCACCCGGTTCTCGGACGGGTCGAACGCATAGCCCAGCGCCCCGATCAGGCTCGCCCCGCGCAGGTCGGTGCCCACGAACACGGCGCCCGAGAGGTCCGACCCACCGAAGTCGACCCGCTGCGCGTCGGCCCCGCCGAAGTCGGCCTCGCGCAGCGAGCACCCGACCAGCCGCGAGCCCGCGATCGCACCCTCCTGGAACGAGGCGAGGTCGAGCCGGCACCGCTCGAAGTCCCAGGGCCGCGCCGACAGGGTCGCCTCCCCCGCGCGCGTCCAGATCACGGCCAGCGCGGTGCACTCCACGAACGTGCAGTCGACGAACCGTGACCCCGACAGGTCGACCCGGTTGAGGTTGCAGCCCACGAACTCGCAGTCGGTGAACGTGCAGTCGCGCAGCACCGCCCCCTCGAGCACGGCCCGCTCGAACCGGCACGCCTCGAGCTCGACCCCGTCGAGTACCTCGCCCGGCTCCAGCCCCTCGGGAACCGTCAGGTCGACCGCGTACCCACCGCTGCCGGCGAGCCGCTCCAGCAGGGATGCCGTGCCGGTCACGGGTGCGCGTGCCGCGCCACGAGCGCGCGCAGCTCGTCGATGGCGGCGGCGGCGGACTCGGCGCCGTAGACGGCCGACCCGGCCACGAAGACGTCAGCCCCGGCCTCGGCGCACTGCTCGATCGTGGCTGCCGAGACGCCACCGTCGACCTGGATCCACACCTCGCCCCCGTGCCGGCGCACCGCCTCGCGCACCTCGCGCACCTTGGGCATCTGGTCGGTCATGAACGACTGGCCCCCGAACCCGGGCTCGACCGTCATGACGAGCACCATGTCGACCTCGGGCAGCAGGTCGGCGTACGGTGCGAACGGGGTGCCCGGCTTGACGGCGAAGGCGGCCCGGGCACCCGCGGCGCGGATCGCGCGCGCCGTGCCCACGGCATCCGACACGGCCTCGACGTGGAAGGTGACCGACTTGGCGCCGGCTTCGGCGTAACCCGGGGCCCAGCGGTCGGGGTCGTCGATCATCAGGTGGCAGTCGATGGGGACGGGCGACACCTTGAGCAGCGCCTCGACCACCGGTAGCCCGAGGGTGAGGTTGGGCACGAAGTGGTTGTCCATGACGTCGACGTGCGCCCAGTCGGCGGTCGAGATGGCGTGGAGCTCGCGCTCGAGGTTGGCGAAGTCGGCCGACAGGATCGACGGGGAGATCTGCACGCGCGCCACCCTAGCCACCTCGCACCATCCGCACCTCGACCACGGGCGGGAAGTCGACGGTGAGCTCGGTTCCGTCGTCGCGGAAGCCGTTGCGGCGGTAGAACGCGGCCGCCCGCTCGTTGCCCCGGGCGCGCCACAGCTGGGCGGGCCGGTCACCGATGGCCCACTCGAGCAGCGCCTGCCCCAGCCCACTGCCGTGCAGGGACCGGTCGACGTAGAGACCCCACAGCTCGCAGTCGCGCACCGGTGGTACGCCCTCGTTCTCGTGGGACACCCCGCCGACGCACCAGGCGACCGGACTTCCATCGGGTCGGAACACCGAAATGCGCCGCACGCCCTCGGGTGCTGGTTGGGCGAGCACGCGCCGCCAGAGGTCGATGCGGTTCTGCAGGCTGTGTTCGTCGAACCACCCCGGTGGCACGAGGTGGCTGTAGCTGTCGACCCACGACTGGTGGTGGAACCGGCCGAGCGCCTCGGCATCCGCCGGTGTGGGGGCGCGAAAGACCAGGCCGTCCTCGGCGAGCACGCTCAGACCGACTTCCGCAGCAGCGCGACGAACATCGCGTCGGTGCCGTGCACGTGCGGCCAGAGCTGGACGTACGGCCCCTCACCGAGACCCTCGAGCGGTCGGCCGACGGCGTCGGTGAACAGCGGGCGGGCGTCGACGACCTCGACGTCGTGGCGGCGCTTGAGCACGTCGCTCACCACGAACCGGGTCTCGGCGACGTGCGGGCTGCACGTGGCGTAGGCGACGACCCCGCCGGGCGCGACGGCATCGAGGGCCGAGCCGAGCAGCGCACGCTGTAGCGGCGCGAGCTCGGCGACGTCGGACGGCTGCCGGCGCCAGCGGGCCTCCGGCCGGCGGCGCAGCGCGCCCAGGCCGGTACAGGGCGCGTCGACGAGCACCCTGGCGTAGGAGGCCGGCTCGTCCTCCCCGACGACCCGGCCGTCGGCGGTCCGCACCTCGATGCGCCGGCCCAGCGCCCTCGCGTGTGTGGTGAGGGCGCGCAGGGTGTTGCGCACCAGGTCGGCGCGGTGCGGGGTGACCTCGACGGCCGTGAGGTCGGCACCGGCCTGCACCGCCAGCGCCCCGAGCACCCCCGCCTTGCCGCCGGGGCCGGCGCACAGGTCGAGCCAGCGCGCGGGCAGGTCGCCGGGAACCTCGGCCGCCGCCAGGGCCAGGGCCACGAGCTGCGACCCCTCGTCCTGCACCGCGGCGCGCCCGTCGCGCACCTCGGGGATGAGGCCCGGGTCGCCGGAGCCGAGCACGATGCCGATCGGCGAGACCGGGCTGGGCTCCACGTCGTCGTAGCGGCTGAGCTCGTCGACCGAGGTCAGCCCCGGCCGGGCGACGACGTGCACCTGTGGCGGCTCGTTGTCGGCGGTGAGCAGGGCTGCGAGCTCGGCGTCGACCGTATCGGCCGTCGCGCGGCCGTGGCCGAGCAGGGCTGCGCGCAGGGCGCTGACCACCCACTCCGGGTGGCTGTGCCGCACTGCCAGCGCCGCGACTCCCCCACCCTCGGGCACCACTGCATCGCGCCACTCCTCGAGCGAGCGCTCGCTGATCCGCCGCATCACGGCGTTGACGAAGCCACTCGCCCCCGCCCCGGCGACGACCTTCGCCAGGCCGACGGTCTGGTCGGCCGCGGCGTGCGACGGGACCCGCATCCCGAGCAGCTGGTGGGCGCCGAGGCGCAGCACGTCGAGCACCTGCGGGTCGACCCGGTCGGTCGGGCGGCCGGCCGCCTCGGCGATCACGGCGTCGTAGAAGCCCTGCCACCGGATGGTGCCGAAACCGAGCTCGGTGGCGAACGCCGCGTCGCGCCCGTTGAGGCGGTGGCGACGCAGGATGGCAGGCATCTCGAGGTTGGCGTAGGACCCGTCAGCGACCGCGCGCAGCAGCGTGTAGGCGGCGAAACGCGTGGGCTCGGCGCGCCGGGTTCGCTCCGAGGGTGCCGTGGCGCTCCGCTGGCGCGGTCCACGGCCACGGCCGCCTCCCCCGTTCGGGCGGTCGCCCTGCTCAGTCATCGAAGCGCTCCCCCGTCGTGATCCGGACCCCGCGCGCCCAGTCGGCCGCGGCCATCGGCTTCTTGCCGTGCGGGCGCACCTCACCGAGCTCGACCGGTACCGAGGCCGTGCCGACGAGCACGGCCTGCTTGCTGACGTGCAGCTCGCCCGGGTCCAGCGACACGCCGTCGTGAGCCGGCATCACCCGGGTCGGGCCACCCGGACCACTCGCAGCGCCACCGCCACCGCCCGCGAACCGCACCGGCCCCACCTTGACCCGCTCACCGCGCCAGGTGGTCCAGGCCCCCGGCGCCGGAGTGCAGCCGCGCACGTGCCGGTCGACGACGTGGGCCGGCAGCGACCAGCGCACCCGGGCCTCGTCGGTGCTCAGCTTGGGCGCCAGGCTGACGCCCTCGCCGGGCTGCGGCACTGCGTTCAGGGAGCCGTCGGCGAGGCCGTCCATCGTGGCGACGAGCAGCCCCGCACCGGCCGAGGCCAGCCGGTCGAGCAGCGTGCCGGCGGTGTCGTCGGGCCGCACGGTCTCGGTGAGGGTGCCGAGCACCGGGCCGGTGTCGAGGCCCTCCTCGATGACGAACGTGGTGGCACCGGTGACGTCGTCGCCGGCCATCAGCGCGCGCTGCACCGGCGCGGCACCGCGCCACGCCGGGAGCAGCGAGAAGTGCAGGTTGACCCAGCCGTGCACCGGCACGTCGAGCGCCACGCGCGGCAGCAGGGCCCCGTAGGCCACCACCGGGCAGCAGTCGGGTGCCAGCTCGCCCAGCCGCGCCAGGAACCCCGGGTCGCGCGGGGTCGGCGGGGTCAGCGCCTCGATGCCGTGCTCGAGCGCCACCTGCTTGACCGGCGAGGGTGCCAGGGTGCGGCCGCGCCCGGCCCGGGCGTCGGGCCGGGTGACCACCGCGGCCACCTCGTGCCGCGAGCCGATCAGGGCGAGCAGCGAGGGAACCGCGGTCTGGGGGGTGCCGGCGAGGACGAGACGCACTCAGCGCCTCCCGAAGCTGTCGGCGTGCGGGCTGACCTTGACGACCGGCGCCGCGGACCCCCAGTCGGCCTCGCGCACCTGTCGCATCGCCTCGCGGCGCTGCTCGGGGTCGAGCCGGTCGACGAACAGGATGCCGTCGAGGTGGTCGGTCTCGTGCTGCACGGCCCGGGCCAGTAGGTGGGTGCCCTCGACGGTGACCGGCTCGCCGGAGGCGTTCCAGCCGCGGGCGACGACCTGCACGGCGCGGGGGGTGTCGAAGCGCAGCCCGGGCAGCGACAGGCACCCCTCGGGGCCGACCTCCTCCACATCGCCCAGCGTGAGGTCGGGGTTGACGAGGTGCCCGATGACCCCGTCGGCCCGGTAGGTGAAGACCCGCAGCCCCACCCCCAGCTGGGGGGCCGCGAGACCGGCGGCGCCGGCATCGAGCATGGTGTCGGTGAGGTCGCCGACGAGGCGACGCAGCTCGGCGTCGAAGTCGACGACCGGTGCCGCGGGGGTGCGCAGCACGGGGTCGCCGAACAGCCGGATGGGGGTGACGCTCACGCCCGGGAGTCTAGGTGCCGCCGGCGACGAACGGTCACGCCGTGGGGTCCGGGGGGTCGACGCGCACCGACACCGGGTCGGGGTCCTTGCGGGCCGACGCCCGCGCGCGCATCGCCGCCAGCTCGCGGGTCAGGGCCGGTCCGTCGGGCCGGGGCACGGTGACCAGGGTGCGCCACCGGTCGGTTGGGCCGTGCGGCAGTGGCCCGAGGAGGGCCGCCGTGGCCGGCAGCTCGAGCTCGGCGGTGGCGGCCTCGAGGGCTGGCCGGGCGCCGGTGAGCACCGCCAGCCGGGATGCCGGGGGCAGCGACAGCTGGCGGCGCTCCTCGAGCTCGCGGTCGGCGAACCACGCGGGGTCCCAGCGCACGAGGGCCTCGACCGCAGGGATCGACACCTCGGTGGGGGCGCCGGCCAGCACGACCCGGCCCCCGTCGGATGCCGGCCGCACCAGCGCCGCGGCCGCCAGCCAGCGGCGCAGTGACTCCTCACCCGCGGTGAGGCTGGGGCGCTCGAGCAGCGCCCAGGCGTCGAGCAGCAGCGCCGCGGCGTACCCGCCGGGCGCGACCGGCTCGGCGCCGGGAGTGGAGACGACCAGGCGGGGCCCGGGCGCCACGACGTCGAGCACCGTGCCGGCACCGGACCGCTCGACCGGCACGCCGGGGAACGCGCGGCCGAGCTCCTCGGCGGTGCGCCGGGCGCCGACGACCGACGAGCGCAGCCGGTGGCCGCCACAGGCGGGGCAGCTGAAGCCGGTCTCGACCCGGCCGCACCAGCGGCAGGCCGGCGGACCCTGCGGGCCGGGCAGCCCGAGTGGGCCGGCGCACACCGCGCACCGGGCCGGGCGGCGGCAGTCCTGGCAGGACAGCGAGGGCAGGTAGCCGCGCCGCGGCACCTGCACCAGCACCGGCCCAATTGCGAGGGCCTCCTTCGCGGTGCGCCAAGCGATGGTGGGCAGGTGGGCCGCGGCCACGGCCGGGTCTCGCTCGGCGTCGAAGCCCTCGCCGGCGACCCGCACCGACGCAACGGCCCGGCGCAGCGCCTCGCGCGGTGCCTCGACAGCGGTGAGCTCGCCGCGGGCGACCAGGTCGGCGACCGCCACCGAGCGGCTGAACCCGGCCGACAGCACCCCGGCCCCCTGCTCGTGCGCCCGGGCCAGCAGCACCTCGCGCACATGGGGGTAGGGCGCCCGCGGCTCGTCGAGCAGGTCGTCGCCGTCGTCCCACCAGGCCACCAGGCCGAGGTCGGGCACCGGAGCGAACGCCGCCGCCCGGGTGCCCACGACCACGCCGGCGTGGCCCCGCAGCGCCTTGAGGTAGGCCGTGTACCGCGCCTGGGGCCCCTGGTCGGCGGTGAGCCGGGTGTGCCGCCCCGGCCCGAGCACGTCGAGCAGGGCCGCCTCGACGCGCACGACGTCGCGGTGGTCGGGCACCACGAGCACGGCACCGCGACCGCCCTCGACCGCGGCGCGGGCGGCCTCGGCGAGCAGCACGGGCCAGTCTGCGCCGGCGACCACCGACGGGAGCGCCAGCAGCGAGGCCGTGGGGGCGCCGCCCGCGGTGAGGTGGGACAGGAACGCCGGCCCGGCGGCATACGGCGGCCAGGCCGATGGCAGGCGCTCGGGCAGCGGGGGCTGCTCGGGCGGCTCGAGCGCGAGGGCCTTCTCGGCGGCGGCGTGCCGTGGTGGCACGGCGAGCCGCAGCACGTCGCCGAGCGAGCCGGCGTACCGGTCGGCCACGGCGCGGGACGTGGCGAGCACCTGCGGGGTGAGCACCGGCTCGGGCGACACGACCCGGCGCACCGGGCTGAGCCGGCCCGGGTGCTCGGCGCCCGCCCGGCGCTCCAGCACGAAGCCGCCGAGGTCCTGTCCGGCGAAGCGCACCTTGACCCGCACCCCCGGCACCGCGGTGTCGGCCATCGACTCGGGCACGGTGTACTCGAAGGGCCGGTCGAGGTGCGGCAGGCCGGTGTCGACCTGCACCGAGGCCACTGGCAGGTGCCCGGCGGTGGGGTCGTCGCCGGCGAGCCGGCGTGGCCGGCGCACCCGCGGGCCGGAGGACAGCAGCGCGAGCTGCTCCCCGGCATCCGCGTCGTCGGCCGTCGTCATGCGCCCGAAACTAGCGGAGCCCACCGACCCGGCGACGGGTCGGTGGGCTCGCGCTGTGGATGACGCGTGGTCAGCTGCGGGCCGCGCGCTGCAGCGCCTCGACGCGGTCGGTGCGCTCCCAGGTGAAGCCGTTGTCGACGCCGTCGGCGTGGGTGCGGCCGAAGTGGCCGTAGGCCGCCGTCGCCTTGTAGATCGGGCGGAGCAGGTCGAGGTCCTCGAGGATCGCGGCCGGGCGCAGGTCGAAGGTCTTCTGGATCGCGGCCTGGATCTTCTCGGCGGGAACGGTCTCGGTGCCGAAGGTCTCGACGTAGAGCCCGACCGGCTGGGCCTTGCCGATGGCGTAGGCGACCTGCACCTCGCAGCGGCGGGCCAGGCCCGCGGCGACGACGTTCTTGGCGACCCAGCGGGTGGCGTAGGCGGCCGACCGGTCGACCTTGCTCGGGTCCTTGCCGGAGAAGGCGCCGCCGCCGTGGCGGGCCATGCCGCCGTAGGTGTCGACGATGATCTTGCGGCCGGTGAGACCGGCGTCGCCCATCGGGCCACCGATGACGAACTTGCCCGTGGGGTTGATGTAGGCGCGGTAGTCGTCGGTGCGCAGGTCGGTGCCGGCCTCGTGCAGCTCGGCGAGCACCGGGCTGATGACGTGCTGGCGCACGTCGGGCTCGAGCAGGCCGTCGAGCGAGACGTCCTCGGCGTGCTGGCTGGAGACGACCACGGCGTCGAGCGAGACGGCGCGGTCGCCGTCGTAGGCGATGGTGACCTGGGTCTTGCCGTCGGGGCGAAGGTAGGGCAGCTCGCCGCTCTTGCGCACCGCGGTGAGGCGCTCGGCGAGGCGGTGCGCCAGGAAGATCGGCAGCGGCATCAGCTCGGCGGTGTCGTCGCAGGCGTAGCCGAACATCAGGCCCTGGTCGCCGGCGCCCTGCTTGTCGAGCGGGTCGACCGTGCCGGTGCGGCTCTCGAAGGCGGTGTCGACGCCCTGGGCGATGTCGGGGCTCTGCTGCCCGATCGACGCGCTGACTCCGCAGGAGGCACCGTCAAAGCCCTTGGTCGAGCTGTCGTAGCCGATGGTGAGCACCGTGTCGCGCACGATCTTCGGGATCTCGACGTACGCCTCGGTGGTGACCTCGCCGGCCACGTGGACCAGGCCGGTGGTCACCATCGTCTCGACGGCGACCCGGCTGCGGGGGTCCTGGGCGAGCATCGCGTCGAGGATCGAGTCGGAGATCTGGTCGCAGATCTTGTCCGGGTGTCCCTCGGTGACGGACTCGGACGTGAACAGGCGTGCGGACACGCGGAACTCCTTCGTGGGTGGGGCGACCGCGGCCACCGGCCGCCGTGTGCGCAGGCCAATCTACCGGGCCGCACGACCAGCCACCGACACCGTCCGTCGCACCTGATCCGGTCTGCGATCATTGTCCGCGTGTCAGACAGGTCGGCGCTCGAGGCGACGGCGGGAGACGCGGGCCGTACCGCGCCCGTGAGCCCCGTCGACGAGGCGCTGTCCCTGCTCACCCGGGCCCAGAGCCTGGCCGACCAGCTGCGGGCCGACGCCAACCGCGAAGCCGGCGAGGCCCGCGCCGAGGCGAGCCGGCTGCGTGGTCAGACCCAGGAGGCCGCCCTCGAGCTCACGCAGCTGCAGGCCACCGTGGCGTCGACCCGCGAGGAGGCCCAGCGCCGGCTCGACGAGACCCGCGCCGAGGTCGAGATCATGCTCGCCGACGCCGCCGACCAGGCCGCCCTGCTGCGGGCCCGCGCCACCAAGGCCAGCGACGAGGCGATCGCGGTGGCCGAGGAGGATGCCCGGGCGCGCGTGGCCCAGGCGCAGGCCCGGGCCGACGAGCTGCTCGAACGGGCGCACGTCGAGCACGAGGGCACGATGGCCCGCCTCGCGCAGGAGGAACGCGCCCACCAGGAGCACTGGGCCCTGGAGCACGCGGCGCACTCCGCCGAGCTCGACCAGCTGCGCGACTCCACCATCGCCGACCTCGACCGCCTGCGCCACGAGACGCACGAGTACGCCACCCGCCACCGCAGCGAGGCCGAGGCCGAGGTCGCTGCCCTGCTCGCCGACATCGCGGCCCGCGAGGCCGGTTCGCGCACCGACGCCGAGCAGCTGCTCGACCGGGCCCGCGACGAGGCAGCCGGCCTGCTCGCCGACGCGCAGGCCGAGGCCGATGCCCTTGTCGCCGCGGCGCAGGCCCACCTGGCGTGGGCGCAGGGAACGGTGCGCGAGATCCTCGCCAAGGCCGAGGCCGACGCCGACGCCCGGGCGCGCGCGCACCACGACGACCTCACCGAGCGCTCGCGCGCCCACCGGCACCGGGTGCAGACCGTGCTGGGCAGCGCCACCGCCAAGAGCCGCGACCGGCTCGCCGAGGCCGAGTCGGAGTCGAGCCGGATGCGCGAGCTCGCGCAGGCGGTGCTCGCCGAGGCCAAGGCGGATGCGGCCCGCACCCGTGAGGCCGCCCAGCGCGAGTCCGCGCGGCTGCTCGACGACGCGCGCACCCGCGAGGCCGAGGCGGTCGAGCGGGCCGAGCGCCGGGCCGCCGAGGCCGAGCTGGGCGCCCAGCAGGTGCGCCAGAGCGCCGCGGAGGACATCGAGCGGATGCACCGGGAAGCGCACGAGTACCACGCTGCCGCCCGATCGGAGATCATGAGAGCCTCCGAGGAGGCCCGACAGCGTGCCGACACCGTGCGCGCCGAGGCCCAGGCCGCCGTCGAGCGCGCCCGGGCCGAGGTGCACACCCTGGCCGCTCGCCGGGACGCCATCACCGCCCAGCTCGGCAACCTCAGCGGCGTCATCGACGCCCTCGCGGTCAGTGACGACCGCATCCGCACCGACGGTCCCAGCCGCACCGACGACCAGCCCCCCGGCGACAGCACCACGCACCACCTCGCCCCCCGCGAACCCGACCCCGCCGAAACCCCCGCCACCCCTGACCAGGAGTCCCCATGAACCAGCCGGAGTTCCCGACCGTCTTCCGCGGCTACGACCCCGTCCAGGTCGACCAGCACGTCGCCGCGCTCCAGCAGGCGGCCGACGCCGCCCGCAAGGAGGCTGCCGCGAGCACCGTCGAGCTGACCAAGCTGCGCCAGTCGCACGACCAGCTCAGCTCCGAGCTCGACGACCAGCGCCGCAGCCTGGGCCAGCTCGAGGAGCAGGCCCGCAAGGTGTCCAGCCCGTCGTTCGCCGACCTCGGTGAGCGGATCGGCGCGATGCTCGGCCTGGCCGACGAGGAGGCCGCCGCGATCCGCACGGCCGCGGCCGACGATGTCGAGCAGGCGCGACGGTCCGCCGACGAGGAGGCCGCCCTGGTGCGGGCCGAGGCCGACCGCTACGCCGAGGAGATCCGCTCGCGCGCCGAGGTCGAGGCCAGCGAGGCGGTGACGCGGGCCAAGCAGGAGGCCGACTCGATCATCGACGACGCCGCCCGCGAGGCCGCCGCCCGCCGTGAGGAGGCCGAGGCCTACTACGAGAAGCAGCGGGCCACCGCGGCGGCATCGGCCGCCGACTTCGAGCGCACCCTCGGCGAGCGCCGCGAGCGCTCGGCCGCCGAGTTCACCGCGCAGATGGCCCAGCAGGACCAGGCGCTCGCCGCGGTGCAGGAACGTGCCGACCTGCTCGGCCGCGAGGCCGAGGATGACCGCCGTACCGCCGCTGCCGAGTCGGCTCGGGCCCTCGAGGCCGCTCGCGCCGAGGCTGCCGCCCTGGTGAGCTCGGCCAAGGAGCACGCCGACCGGATCCGTCGCGACTCCGAGCGCGAGCTCGCCGCGGCCACGGCCCGCCGCGACAGCATCACCGCCCAGCTGAGCAACGTGCGCAACATGCTCGCCACCCTCGGTGGCGGGGCCGCGGTCGGCCTGTCGGCCGAGGATGCCCACCCGGCCCTGCAGACGGAGCCCGCCCACGAGGAGGCCCCGACGCAGGAGCACGTGGAGGCCGAGGCGCACGACGAGGCCGAGGTCGAGGTCCCTCAGGGCGACGAGACGGCGGTCGACGCCACCGACGAGGGCGCCGAACGCGACGAGATCGAGTCGATCGACGCCGAGCTCGAATCCGCGGAGGGGGAGCCGGTCCGGGAGGCCACTGCGAAGAACAAGGCCCACGCCCGCCGCTGACCCCCGCCACCCCGAAGGGCCTCACCACCAGCCGTGGTGGGGCCCTTCGACAGCCCATGGGTGCCTCGCCGACCCGGGCCGCCCATTGAGGGGTCACGACATGCCCAGCGCCGACCTGGATCTCGGGCATGTCCTGACCGCTCGATCTGTCACACCTCCAAGGCAGCTCATCGAGGGGTCATGACATGCCCGGCATCGACCTGGATCTCGGGCATGTCCTGACCGCTCGATCTGTCACACCTCCAAGGCAGCTCATCGAGGGGTCACGACATGCCCAGCGCCGACCTGGATCTCGGGCCTGTCGTGACCGCTCGATCTGTCACAGCTCATCGCCAGCCCTCGACTCGCTACGAACCCGCTCGGGGCCGAGGGTCCTGCCTCAGAGCAGGTCGGTGACGGCATCCCAGACCGCGTGCGCGACCTCGAGCTTGGAGGCCGGTCCCACCTGGGTCGCGTCGTCGGACCCCTGCCGCAGCAGGTGCACCGTGCTGTCGTCGTGCCCGAAGGTCTGCCCGACCCCCACCTCGTTGACGACGAGCAGGTCGCAGCCCTTGCGGGCGAGCTTGGCGCGCGCGTGGTCGAGCACCGAGCCCTCGTCGTCGCCGGTCTCGGCTGCGAACCCGACGATGACCGGCATCCGGTCGCTCCCGCGGGCCGCGACCAGCCCGGCGAGCACGTCGGGGTTGCGCACCAGCTCGACGACCGGGGCCGACTCGTCGGCCGACCCGTCCGCGCCGGACGCGTGCGTCTTCTTGATCTTGGCGCCGGCGTAGGACGCCGGCCGGAAGTCGGCCACGGCGGCGGCCATGACGACGACGTCGGCGTCGCGCACGGCATCCGTCACCGCTGCCCGTAGCTCGAGCGCCGTCTCGACCGGCACGACCGTGACGCCCTCGGGAGCGGCCAACGACGACGACGACACCAGGACGACCTCGGCCCCACGCTCGGCCGCAGCGCGCGCGAGGGCATACCCCTGCTTGCCCGAGCTGCGGTTGCCCAGGTAGCGCACCGGGTCGAGCGGCTCACGCGTGCCGCCGGCGCTCACGACGACCCGACGCCCGGCGAGGTCACGAAGGACGTGGGCTGCCTCGTGGGCATCCGCCGTGGACGTTCGGGCGAGCTCGCGCTCGCACACGGCGTAGAGCTCCTCGGGCTCGGGCAGCCGGCCCGGCCCGGTGTCGCGCCCGGTCAGCCGCCCCGACGCCGGGGGCACCACGTGCACGCCACGCTCGCTGAGCGTGGCGACGTTGGCCTGGGTGGCGGGGTGGTCCCACATCTCGGTGTGCATGGCGGGGGCCATCACGACCGGGCAGCGCGCGGTGAGCAGCACGGTGGTGAGCAGGTCGTCGGCCTGGCCGGTGGCGGCTCGCGCCAACAGGTCGGCGGTGGCCGGCGCGACGACGACGAGGTCGGCCTGCTGGCCGATCCGCACGTGCGGCACCTGCGAGATGTCGCTCCAGACGTCGGTGTGCACCGGCTTGCCGGACAGCGCCGCCCAGGTGGCCTCGCCCACGAAGTGCAGGGCGGATGCCGTGGGCACGACGGTCACGTCGTGGCCGGCCTCGGTGAGCAGCCGCAGGAGCGAGCAGGCCTTGTACGCCGCGATGCCCCCAGCGACCCCGAGGACGACCTTCACGAGGTCACTCCTCGGTGGGAGTGGAGGTCAGCAGACCCTCGTTGATCTCGCGCAGGGCGATGGACATCGGCTTCTCGTGCACCTCGGAGTCGACGAGCGGGCCGACGTACTCGAGCAGACCCTCCTGCAGCTGCGCGTAGTAGGCGTTGATCTGCCGGGCCCGCTTCGCCGAGTAGAGGACGAGCGCGTACTTGGAGTCCGCACGCTCCAGCAGCTCGTCGATCGGCGGGTTGGTGATGCCGATGGGATCGGCCTTGGTTCCGGACACGCGTCAGTCTCGCTTCGCTTCGGGTACGGGGGGTTGCATCAATGATACGAGTTCCTCGGCCGCCCGTTGAACGTCGTCGTTGAGCACGGTGACGTCGAACTCCGCTGCGGCGGCCAGCTCGACCCGGGCGGTGGCCAGCCGGGCCTCGCGCTCCTCCTCGTCCTCGGTGCCGCGGCCGACCAGCCGGCGCACCAGCTCGTCCCAGGTGGGCGGGGCCAGGAAGACGAACAGTGCCTCGGGCATGGTGTCGCGCACCTGACGCGCGCCCTGCAGGTCGATCTCGAGCAGCGCGGGGCGCCCGGCCGCGAGGGCCTGCTCGACCGGGCGGCGCGGCGTGCCGTACTTCGCCCGGCCGTGCACGACGGCCCACTCGAGCAGCTCGCCGGAGGCGGCCATCCGCTCGAACTCGGCGTCGGTGACGAAGTGGTAGTGGATGCCGTCGGCCTCACCCGGGCGCGGACGGCGGGTGGTGGCCGAGACCGAGAGCCAGACCTCGGGGTGGTGGCGGCGGACGTAGGCCGCAACGGTCCCCTTGCCGACGGCGGTCGGACCGGCGAGGACGGTGAGGCGGGAGCTCCGCGTCACGACCGCCCGAAACGATCGAGCAGTGCGGCCACCTGGTTCTGGCCGAGGCCACGCACCCGGCGGCTCTCGGAGATGCCGACCTCCTCCATGATCTGGCGGGCCCGCACCCGGCCGACACCGGGCATGGACTCGAGCAGGGCGGAGACGCGCATCTTGCCGATGACGTCGTTGGTCCTGCCCTCGGTGATGACCTCCGAGAGCGTGACGCCGGAGTGCTTGAGACGGTGCTTGACCTCGGCGCGCTCGCGCCGGGAGGCCGCGGCCTTCTCGAGGGCGGCGGCCCGCTGTTCGGGGGTGAGCGGCGGTAGTGCCACGGGCGTGAGTCCTTCGTCGACATGCAGGCGCTGGCTTCTCAACACCCGGCTGTACGCGGTCGACTCTAGCGCGAGGACCCGTCCGCGACGAGACGCCGGAAGGGCGGATCCGGGCCGGTGGGGAGGGGTGTTCTCAGGCACCCAGCGGGGCGGTCAGGTCGTCGGCGGCGCGGCGCGCGGCGTCGCGCAGGGCGGCGACACCCGGGCCGGCGACGAGCACCTCGCGGCTGCTGGTGCCGAGCACCTGGGGCAGGGCCGCGCCGAAGGTCTGGCGCAGCACCGCCGGGGTGCCGCCCTGCGCGCCCAGCCCGGGGGCCAGCAGCGCGCCGGCGGCGCCGACGAGGTCGAGGCCGAGGTCGGTGACCGCGCTGCCCACCGTCGCGCCGACCACCATCCCGACACTGCCGAGGCGCCCGGATGCCGCAGCGCCGGCGTTGTCGCGCGCCACCCCCGCCACGACGGACGCCGCGACGCTCGCGCCGTCGCGGGTCGCGTGCTGCACCGACGGCCCCTCGGGGTTGGACGTCAGGGTCAGCACGAACAGCCCGCGACCGGTCGTGGCGGCCAGGTCGAGGGCGGGTCGCAGCGACTCGTAGCCCAGGTAGGGGCTCACCGTGATGGCGTCGGCGCGCAGCGGCGACGCGTCGGACAGGTAGGCCTGCGCATAGCCGGCCATGGTGGTGCCGATGTCGCCGCGCTTGACGTCGAGCAGCGACAGCGTGCCGGCGTCGCGCAGGCCGGCGAGGGTGCGCTCGAGCACGGCCACCCCGGCCGACCCGAACCGCTCGAAGAACGCCGACTGCGGCTTGACCGCGGCCACCGCTCCCCCGAACGCCTCGACGCAGGTCATCGCGAAGGCCTCGAGCCCGGCCACGGTGTCGGGCAGGCCCCACTGCTCGAGCAGCGCGGAGTGCGGGTCGATGCCGGGGCAGAACGGCCCGAGCTCGTGCATCGCGGCGCGCAGCCGGTCGCCGTAGGGGGTGGGCGGTGTGGTGGGGGTGCCGGTCATGCGGGGTCCCCGCGAAGTATCTGGAGGAGCGAAGCGGGTGAAGAACTTCGTGGGGTGCTCATTGGGCTGTCCTCTCGTGGGCGATGCCGACGACGTCGGCGAAGCGGACGAACCCGTGCCGCGCGATCTCGGCCTCGAGCTCGTCGACCACGCGCCGCGGCGCGCACGGGTCGTTGAAGGTGGCGGTTCCGACCTGCACGGCGGACGCGCCGGCGGCGACCAGTTCGAGCGCGTCGCGCCCGGTGCGCACTCCCCCGACCCCGATCAGCGGTGCGGTGGGCAGCCGGCCCTCGCGCATCGCCGCGGTCACCTGCCACAGCGCCCGCACGGCGACCGGGCGCACCGCCGGCCCGGACAGCCCGCCGGTGATACCGGCCAGCTGGGGGCGCAGGCGGTCGGTGTCGATGACCATGCCGAGCAGGGTGTTGATCATGGTCAGGCCGTCGGCGCCGGCCTTGAGGGCGGCGTGCGCGATGGTGACGATGTCGGTGACGTCGGGGGTGAGCTTGGCGAAGATCGGGGTCTGCGCGGGCAGCCGCTCGCGCACCAGGCGCACCACCCGCTCCGACGAGAGCGCGTCGCACGCGAAGACCAGCCCGCGGTTGGCGACGTTGGGGCACGAGATGTTGACCTCGACACCCACGACCGCGTCGTAGGCCGGGCTCGCTGCCAGCGCCTCGGCCACGTCGCCGAACTCCTCCGCGGTGTTGCCGGCGATCGACACCAGCGCCCTGGCCCCGGTCGACCGCAGCCAGGCGAGGTCCTTCTCGACGAACGCGTCGATGCCCGGCCCCTGAAGCCCGATCGAGTTGAGCATGCCGGATGCCGTCTCGGCCATCCGCGGCGTCCCCCGACCCGAGCGAGGCTGGGCCATGACCGTCTTGGTGACGAAGGCGCCCAGCTCGGAGACCGGGAAGAAGCGGTGCAGCTCCTGACCGTTGGCCGCGCAACCGGATGCCGTCATCACCGGGTTGGGCAGCACCATCGGCCCCAGTGCCGTGGTCATGTCGACCATCAGTGGCCTCCGGCCCGTGGGGCGCCCAGCGCGTCGCCGGGCACTGTGCCGATGCCGTCGGCGAACGCGTCCCAGCGCACCCGGTCACCCCGGAACACCGGTCCCTCGACGCAGGAGCGCACCATCCGGGTGACGCCGTCGTTGCCGGTGACCGGCATGACGCAGGTCATGCACACCCCGACCCCGCAGGCCATCGACTCCTCGACGGCCACCTGGGCGACGGCGCCGCGCGCCGTGGCGATCTCGGTGACCGAGCGCAGCATCGCCATCGGGCCGCAGCCGTAGACGACCCCCGCCGAGGTGCGGTCGATGACGTCACCGAGCACGTCGCTCACCCAGCCGCGGCGCCCGGAGGAGCCGTCGTCGGTGGTGACGGTGACACCGTCGGCGGTGCGCCGGGCCTCGACGACCCCGAACAGGCGGTCCTCGGATGCCGCGCCGAGCACCATCTCGACGTGGCAGCCGCGCTCGCGCAGCGCCTCGGCGAGCCAGAACAGCGGGGCCGAACCGTAGCCACCACCGACGAGCACGCAGGCCACCGGCTCGGCGGGCAGCGGGAACGGGCGGCCGAGCGGGCCGACGACGTCGACCGGGTCGTGGGTGCGCCGGCCGGTGAGCCACACCGTGCCCGGGCCGTGCGCGGCGACGACGACGTCGACGGTGCCGCCGTAGGTGCCCGACGGCTTGACCTTGTGGATCGAGAAGCACCGGCGCAGCAGGTTCGCCGAGGTGGGGCCGCCGACGGCCAGGGCCACGAACTGGCCGGGGCGGGCCAGCTCGGCCACGCCCGGGGCCACGAGGGTGAGGTGGTGGTAGGCGCCGACCCGGCGGGTGGCGATCAGCTCGCCGCTGACCTGGACGACCCCGTTCACGCCGGAGCCTGGACGCCGTACAGGTCGAGCGCCGCCGCGTGGTCCTGCAGCGAGGTGACGTCGAGGTCGCCGGTGATGACCGCCTCGATGGCCTGCACCGCCGCTGCGAGCTGCTGCACCGTGGTGATGATCGGCTTGTCCATCGCCGTGGTGGCTGCCCGGATGGCGTAGCCGTCGGCCCGGGCGGACGCGCTCGGCCCGCTGGGGCTGTTGACGACCATGTCGATCTCGCCGGCGTTGATCCAGTCGACGATCGAGCGCCCTTCGGCGCCGCGCTCGGCGTGCTTGAGCACGACCTCGGCCTCGATCGCGTTGCGGCGCAACACGTCTGCGGTGCCCGACGTCGACACGATGCGGAAGCCGAGGTCGACCAGTCGCTTGACCGGGAAGATGATGGCCCGCTTGTCGCGGTTGGCGACCGACACGAACACCGTTCCCTTGGTGGGCAACCCGCTGATCGCGCCGAGCTGGGCCTTGGCGAACGCCCGGCCGAAGTCGGTGTCGATGCCCATCACCTCGCCGGTGGAGCGCATCTCGGGCCCGAGCAGGCTGTCGACGACGAGCCCCTCCGCGGTGCGGAACCGCTTGAACGGCAGCACTGCCTCCTTGACCGACATCGGCGCGTGCACCGGCATCCGACCGCCGTCGGTGTGCGCGGGCAGCACGCCCTCGGCGCGCAGCTCGGCGATGGTCGTGCCCATCATGATCCGCGCGGCGGCGTTGGCCAGCGGCACCCCGGTCGCCTTGGCGACGAACGGCACGGTGCGCGACGCCCTGGGGTTGGCCTCGAGCACGTAGAGGATGTCCTGGGCCAGGGCGAACTGCACGTTCATCAGACCGCGCACGCCGATGCCCTGCGCCAGCTTGAGGGTCGACTCGCGCACCCGCTCGAGCTCGCCGGCACCGAGGGTGACCGGCGGCAGCGTGCACGAGGAGTCGCCGGAGTGGATGCCGGCCTCCTCGATGTGCTCCATGATGCCGCCGAGGTACATCTCGGTGCCGTCGTAGAGCACGTCGACGTCGATCTCGATGGCGTCGTCGAGGAAGCGGTCGACGAGCACCGGGTGGTCGGAGTTCGCGACGGTCGCCCGCTCGACATAGGCGCTCAGGGTCGCGTCGTCGTAGACGATCTCCATCCCGCGCCCGCCGAGCACGTACGACGGGCGCACGAGCACCGGGTAGCCGATCTCCTTGGCGATCTCGACCGCCTCGGGCGCGCTGTAGGCGGTTCCGTGCTTGGGGGCGGGCAGGTTGGCGTCGTGCAGCACGCGGCCGAAGGCGCCGCGGTCCTCGGCGAGGTCGATGGCCTCTGGGCTGGTGCCGACGATCGGCACGCCCTCGGCCTTGAGCGCCTTCGCCAGGCCGAGCGGGGTCTGGCCACCGAGCTGCACGATGACGCCGGCGATCGGCCCGGCCTGGCTCTCGGCGTGCACCACCTCGAGCACGTCCTCGAGGGTCAGCGGCTCGAAGTACAGCCGGCTGCTGGTGTCGTAGTCGGTGGAGACCGTCTCGGGGTTGCAGTTGACCATCACGGTGTCGTAGCCGGCGTCGCGCAGGGCGAAGCTGGCGTGCACGCACGAGTAGTCGAACTCGACGCCCTGGCCGATCCGGTTCGGGCCGGAGCCGAGGATGAGCACGGCCGGGCGCTCGCGCGGCGCGACCTCGTTCTCCTCGTCGTAGGTGCTGTAGTGGTAGGGCGTCAGCGCCGCGAACTCGGCCGCGCAGGTGTCGACCGTCTTGTAGACCGGGCGCACGCCCAGCGCGTGGCGCACCCCGCGCACGACGGCTTCCGGCATGGCGCGCAGCTGCGCGAGCTGGGCGTCGCTGAAGCCGTGCCGCTTGGCCAGCCGGAGCAGGTCGGGCGTGAGCGCGGGCGCCGCGACCACGGCATCCGCGACGTCCTCGATGAGGGCCATCTGGTCGAGGAACCACGGGTCGATGCCGGTGGCCTCGTGCACCTCCTCGACCGACAGGCGGCCGCGCAGCGCCTGCTGCACGAGCACGATGCGCCCGTCGGTGGGGCGGCGCGCCTCGTCGAGCAGCGCCCGGGCCTGCTCGGTGGTGGGCCGCTCGCCGTCCCAGTGGAAGCTGCTGCCCTTCTTCTCGAGCGAGCGCAGCGCCTTCTGCAGGGCCTCGGTGAAGCTGCGACCGATCGACATCGCCTCGCCGACCGACTTCATCGTCGTCGTGAGGGTGTCGTCGGCGGCCGGGAACTTCTCGAACGCGAAGCGTGGCACCTTGACCACGACGTAGTCGAGGGTCGGCTCGAAGGATGCCGGGGTCTCGCGGGTGATGTCGTTGGGCACCTCGTCGAGGGTGTAGCCGATGGCCATCTTCGCGGCGATCTTGGCGATGGGGAACCCCGTTGCCTTGGAGGCCAGTGCGGACGAGCGCGACACCCGCGGGTTCATCTCGATGACGATGATCCGCCCGTCGGCGGGGTTGACCGCGAACTGGATGTTGCAGCCACCGGTGTCGACACCGACCTCGCGGATGACGGCGATGCTGATGTCGCGCAGGCGCTGGTACTCGCGGTCGGTGAGGGTGAGCGCCGGGGCGACGGTGATCGAGTCGCCGGTGTGCACGCCGACGGGGTCGACGTTCTCGATCGAGCAGACCACCACGACGTTGTCGGCGTGGTCGCGCATCACCTCGAGCTCGTACTCCTTCCAGCCCAGGATGGACTCCTCGAGGAGCACCTCGGTGACCGGGGAGTACTGCAGGCCGGCGCCGGCGATGCGGCGCAGCTCGCCCTCGTCGTGGGCGAAGCCGGAGCCGAGGCCGCCCATGGTGAACGAGGGGCGCACGACCACCGGGTAGCCGAGGTCGTCGGCCGCCGCGATCACCTCGTCCATCGCGTGGCAGATGAACGAGCGGGCCGACTCCGCGCCGCAGCGCGCGACGACGCCCTTGAACTTCTCGCGGTCCTCGCCGAGCATGATCGCCTCGACGTTGGCCCCGATCAGCGGGCAGTCGTACTTCTCGAGGATGCCGCGCTCGTGCAGCTCCATAGCGCAGTTGAGCGCGGTCTGGCCGCCCAGGGTGGCGAGCACGGCATCCGGCCGCTCCTTGGCGATGATCTTCTCGACGATCTCCGGGGTGATCGGCTCGACGTAGGTGGCGTCGGCGAACTCGGGGTCGGTCATGATCGTGGCCGGGTTGGAGTTGACCAGGATGACGCGGATGCCCTCCTCGCGCAGCACCCGGCAGGCCTGGGTGCCGGAGTAGTCGAACTCGCAGGCCTGGCCGATGACGATCGGCCCGGAGCCGATCACGAGCACCGACTTGATGTCGTCTCTCTTCGGCATTACGCGCTCACCTCCGCGTTCGCGAGCATCAGATCGACGAAGCGGTCGAAGAGGTAGGCGGCGTCGTGCGGGCCGGCCGCGGCCTCGGGGTGGTACTGCACCGAGAAGGCGACCAGCCCCCCGTCGCGGCGTACCTCGAGCCCCTCGACGACGTCGTCGTTGAGGCAGACGTGGCTGACCGTCGCGGTGCCGAACGGCGTCTCGGTCGGCCCGTCGAGCGGTGCGTCGACGGCGAACCCGTGGTTGTGCGCGGTGACCTCGACCTTGCCGGTGGTGCGGTCCATGACCGGCTGGTTGATGCCGCGGTGCCCGTACTTCAGCTTGTAGGTGCCGAACCCGAGCGCCTTGCCGAGGATCTGGTTGCCGAAGCAGATGCCGAAGTACGGCGTGCCGTCGCCGAGCACCTGCTGCAGGAGGGCCGCCTGCACCTGCGCCGTGGCCGGGTCGCCGGGACCGTTGGAGAAGAACACGCCGTCGGGCTGCAGCGCCCGCACGTCGTCGATGGTGGCGGTGGCCGGGAGCACGTGCACCTCGATGCCGCGCTGCGCCATCAGCTGCGGGGTCATCGCCTTGATGCCGAGGTCGACGACCGCCACGGTGAACCGCTTCTCCCCCAACGGCGGCACGACGTAGGCGGTGTCGGTGGCCACCTGCTCGGCCAGCGCCGCCCCGGCCATCGGCGGGGAGTCGATGACCTGGGTGAGCAGGCGCTCGCGGGGCGCGCTCGCGGCATCCCCGCTGAAGATGCCGACCCGCATCGCGCCGCGCTCGCGCAGGTGGCGGGTGAGCGCGCGGGTGTCGAGGTCGCAGATGCCGACCACGCCCTGGGCCTCGAGCTCGTCCTCGAGAGAACGCTTCGAGCGCCAGCTCGACGGGCGCAGCGCGGGGTCGCGCACGACGTAGCCGGCCACCCAGATGCGCCCGGACTCGTCGTCCTCGTCGTTCCAGCCGGTGTTGCCGACGTGCGGCGCGGTCATCACGACGACCTGGCGGTGGTAGCTGGGGTCGGTGAGGGTCTCCTGGTAGCCGGTCATGCCGGTGGAGAAGACGGCCTCGCCGACGGTGGTGCCGCGGTGGCCGTAGGCGCGGCCGGAGAAGGTACGGCCGTCCTCGAGGACCAGCACGGCGGGCTCGCGGGTGGTCAGCATGCGGTGGGCTCCCCTCCGCGGGCCGTGACGCGGCCACGCAGGATGGTGGTGTGCACGGCGCCGGTGAGCGACCGGCCGTGCCACGGGGTGTTGCGGGACAGGGACTGCGAGGTGTCACGGTCGACGCGAACCGTGGCGGTGGGGTCGACGAGCACCAGGTTGGCCGGGGCCCCGGCGGCGACCGGGTGGCCGTGGTCGGCCAGGCTGGCGATGCGGGCCGGGCCGGTGGACATCAGCCGGGACAGGTCGGCCCAGCCGAGCCGGCCGTCGGCCACGAGCAGGTCGTGCACCACCGCGAAGGCGGTCTCGAGCCCGAGCATGCCGAACGCCGCGTCGACGAAGGCGTGCTCCTTGTCGTGCCGGGCGTGCGGGGCGTGGTCGGTGGCGATGGCGTCGATGGTGCCGTCGAGCAGGCCCTCGACAAGCGCCTCGCGGTCCTCGGTGGGCCGCAGCGGCGGGTTGACCTTGTAGACCGGGTCGTAGCTGGCGAGCAGGTCGGTGCCCAGCGCCAGGTGGTGCGGGGTCACCTCGCAGGTCATCGCGATGCCGCGTGCCTTCGCCCAGCGCACGACGTCGAGCCCCTCGGCGGTGCTGACGTGGGCGACGTGCACCCGGCTGCGGGTGTGCTCGGCGAGCAGGGCGTCGCGGGCGATGATGCTCGCCTCGGCGACGGCCGGCCAGCCGGGCAGGCCGAGCCGGCCCGAGACCTCGCCCTCGTGGCAGCAGGCCGTGGAGCCGGCGAGGTTGGGGTCCTGGCTGTGCTGGCTCACCACACCGTCGAAGGCCCGCACGTACTCCAGTGCCCGGCGCATGACCCGGCCGTCGTCGACGCAGTGGCCGTCGTCGGAGAAGACCTTGGTCGCGGCCCGCGACCGGTGCATCAGGGCGAGCTCGGCGAGCTCGGCGCCTTTCAGCGCCTTGGTGACGGCGCCGACCGGCACGACGTCGACCAGGCCGGCGGCGCGGCCGAGGTCGAGGATGCGCTCGGCCGCCTCCGCGGTGTCGGTGACCGGGTTGGTGTTGGCCATGGCCAGCACGGCGGTGAAGCCGCCGACCGCGGCGGCCCGCGAGCCGGAGGCGATCGTCTCGGCATCCTCACGGCCCGGCTCGCGCAGGTGGGTGTGCAGGTCGACGAACCCGGGCAGCAGCGTGAGGCCGTCGGCATCCACCCGTTCGGCGTCGTCGTGGGCGTCGACCGTGCCGACCTGCGCGACGACGCCGTCGCGCAGCAGCACGTCGCCGGTGGAGGCGGCGCCGTGCTCGTCGTACCAGGTGGGCCCGGTCAGGATGAGGGTGCTCACGCGGCCGCCCCCTCTCCGGCGAGGAGGTGGTAGAGCACGGACATCCGTACCGCCACCCCCGCCGAGACCTGGTCGAGCACGAGGCTCTGGGCGGCGTCCGCGGCATCCGCGCTGATCTCGAGGCCGCGGTTCATCGGGCCCGGGTGGCAGATGACGGCCTCCGGGTTGGCGTCGGTGAGCGCGCGCAGGCGCTCGCGGGTCAGGCCGAAGCCCACCGTGTACTCGCGGGCGGTCGGGAAGAAGCCGCCGCTCATCCGCTCGCGCTGCACGCGCAGCATCATCACGGCATCCGGCCCGCTGGCGAGCACGGCGTCGAGGTCGTCGGTGAGCGCCAGGCCGTCGGTGGCGGCCCACGCCCCGATGCCGCTCGGCATCAGCGTGGGCGGGGCGACCAGCGTGACGTGCGCGCCGAGGGTACGCAGGGTGATCGCGTTGGAGCGGAAGACCCGGCTGTGGGTGAGGTCGCCGACGATGGCGACCCGGGCGCCGTCGAGGTCGCCGATCCGCTGCTCCATCGTGTAGGCGTCGAGCAGGGCCTGCGTGGGGTGCTCGTGGGTGCCGTCGCCGGCGTTGATGACGCTGGCGTCGACCCACTGGCTCACCTGGTGGGCGGCGCCGCTGGCCATGTGCCGGATGACGATGGCGTCGACCGACATGGCGTCGATGGTGCGCACCGTGTCGCGCAGGCTCTCGCCCTTGCTGGCGCTGCTGCCCTTGCCGGTGATGTTGATCGTGTCGGCGCTCATCCACTTGCCGGCGATCTCGAAGCTCGAGCGGGTGCGGGTGGAGTCCTCGAAGAAGAGGTTGATGACGGTGCGCCCACGCAGGGTGGGGAGCTTCTTGACGTCGCGGTGCTGCACCTCGTGCATCTCGGTGGCGGTCGCGAGCAGCATCCGCACGTCGTCGCGGGTGAGGTCGGCGCTGGAGAGCAGGTGGCGGTTCATCGGGTGTCACCCCCGGCGATCCGGACGACGTCCTCGCCGCCGTCGAACCCGGCCAGGCGCACCTGCACCTTCTCGCTGTGGCTCGTCGGCAGGTTCTTGCCGACGTGGTCGGCGCGGATCGGCAGCTCGCGGTGGCCGCGGTCGACGAGCACCGCGAGGCGCACGGCGCGCGGGCGGCCGAGGTCGGAGAGGGCGTCGAGGGCGGCGCGGATGGTGCGGCCGCTGTAGAGCACGTCGTCGACGAGCACCACCACCTTGTCGTCGATGCCGCCCACCGGGATGTCGGTGTGCATCGGCGCCCGGGTGGGCTGGGAGCGCAGGTCGTCGCGGTGCATCGTGATGTCGAGGCTGCCGGTGGGCACCTCGGTGCCCTCGACCTCGTGGACGAGGTCGGCGAGCCGGTGGGCCAGCTCGACGCCGCGGCTGGGGATGCCGAGCAGCACGAGGTCGTCGGCACCCTTGTTGTGCTCGAGGATCTCGTGCGCGATGCGGCGCAGGGCCCGGGACACGTCGCTCGCGGTGAGGACGGTGCGACCGGAGGGGTCGAGCGGGTGCCCTGGGGGCACGGTCATGTCGGCGCGCGTCAAGACGCGGACCTCCTTCCCTGCCTCACGGGACAGGTCGTTAAAGGATGTCGGGGTGGTGCGGCGCCCACTCTACGGGGTGGCGACTGCGCGTCAGGCACCGGCTCGCGAGCGGGAGTGTGGTGGGGACCGACCGGTCCGGATGCCGAGATGTCCATAACGTAGGGCTATGCCTCACCCAACATGGCGTGATGCAATGGGTGGGCCAGCACCGCCGCACCGCGCCGCGAAGGAGGCCAACCGTGCAGACTCCCACTCCGACCGACCCCCGTGGCGCGCTGTGTGCCGACGTCGCCGCTCCGCTGTCGGCCGCAGCCCACCTCGGGGCCGCCGCTCAGCTGTCGGCCGCAGCCCACCTCGGGGCCGCCGCGCCGCGGCCGGTGGCGCAGCCACTCTTCCCGCCGAAGGACGCCGACGCCGAGGCCCGCCGCCGATGGCTGGCCAGCTCGCCCTGGCCCGAGGTCGTCTTCGCCGCGGCCGTCTGACCTGACCCCCGATCGTGGGTGAAGATCGTCGCCGAGGCGAAGGATTACACCCACGTTCGGCCGCGGTCAGCCGCCGGTGAGGTCGCAGACCATCGCGACGCGGCGGCCGTGTCGCATCAGGCCCATTCGCTTCTCCGTGTCCGCCAGCGGCTGGAGGTGTGCCGGGAGCGGGTCGAGCTCGACGTAGCCGTGCCGGGCGTAGAACGGGGCGTTCCACGGCACGTCCGCGTAGGTGCGCAGGGTGACCTCGCTGGCACCGCGCCCGGCCAGTTCGTCGTGGGTGGCCTCGAGCAGCGCCCCGCCGGTGCCGCGTCGACCGTGCGCCGGGGCGACGGCGATCTGCTCCAGGTGCCAGTGCCCGTCGAGGTCGAGCACGTGGCTGAAGCCGACGACCGTTCCGTCGTCGTCGACGGCCACGAGCAGGATGCCGGGCTCCCCGGCGCGCTCCTCCCCCGACGACGCGGCCGGCCAGGCGACCTCGCCGAACCGCTCCACGAAGAGGGCGTCGCCGGCATCCTCGATGGCTGCCAGGAAGGGCAGGTCGGCGTCCTGCGCGAGGCGGATGGTCGTCATCCGGCGCAGTATGCCGCGGCACGCGGCCTCCGGAGTGGCCGTGCGCCGCCGGGTGCGAGGATCATCGCTGGCGAGGGCGCCGCCGGGGTGCCCGCGGACGAAGGGTGAGCGCCATGGCACACACGTACGGCATCAGCGAGGTCGTCGGCACGTCGACCACCTCGATCGACGAGGCCATCTCCTCAGCGGTCGCGCGGGCGTCGACCACGGTGCGCGGGCTGGACTGGTTCGAGGTGACCGAGATCCGGGGCCACCTCGCCGACGGCGCGGTCGCCCACTACCAGGTGGGGCTCAAGCTCGGCTTCCGCCTGGAGGAGTGAGCCCCCTAGGGCTCAGGCCAGGGTCGGCTTGACCTCGGCGAGCCGGGCCAGCAGGCCGTTGACGAAACGCGGGCTGTCGTCGGTGGACAGCTCGGTGGCCAGGCCCACCCACTCGCTGATCGCGACCGGCTCGGGCACATCGCTGGACCAGAGCACCTCGTAGGCCCCCAACCGCAGGATCGCCCGGTCCACCGCCGGCATCCGCTGCAGTGTCCAGCCCTGCGAGTACGTGGAGATCAGCTCGTCGACCTGGCCCCAGTGCTCCACGACCCCCATCACCAGGTCGGCGGTGAACTCCGACAGCGGCGCCTCGGTCACCGGCGCCGCCAGCCGCTCACGGAGCAGGTCGGCGGCGTTGACCCCGCGCTGCTCGGCCTCGAAGAGGAGGTCGAGGGCACGCTTGCGGGCCTTGGTGCGGGCGGCCACGGGTCAGCTGACCCGGCCGAGGTAGGACCCGTCGCGGGTGTCGACCTTGATCTTGGTGCCGGTCTCGAGGAACAGCGGCACGGCCACCTCGGCACCGGTCTCGACCGTGGCCGGCTTGGTGCCACCGGTCGAGCGGTCGCCCTGCAGGCCCGGCTCGGTGTAGGTGATCTCGAGCACGACCGACGCCGGCAGCTCGATGAACAGCACGTTGCCGTCGTGGCGCGCGACGACGACGTCCTGGTTCTCGAGCAGGAACTTCGAGGCGTCGCCCACGGTCTCCGGGCGCACCGGGATCTGGTCGTAGGTGTCGCCGTCCATGAAGATGAAGTCGGTGCCGTCGTTGTAGAGGTACTGCATGTTGCGCTTGTCGACGTTCGCGGTCTCCACCTTGACGCCGGCGTTGAAGGTCTTGTCGACGACCTTGCCGCTGAGGACGTTCTTCAGCTTGGTGCGCACGAACGCCGGGCCCTTGCCGGGCTTGACGTGCTGGAACTCCACGACGGTCCACAGCTGGCCCTCGATGTTGAGGACGAGGCCGTTCTTGAGGTCGTTGGTCGATGCCACGGGTGGTTCTTCGCTTTCGTCACGACGGTGCGACGCGGCGACCGGATGCGGGCGCGCGTCACCCCCGCGAGGGGATGGGAATCGACCGATCCTATCGCGCCGGAGGCCCTCCCCCGTCCGCCGCGGGGCTGGGTGGGTGAGGCCGGAGCCCTGCCGTCGCGTCTGGTCCATCTCTTCGGGTGGCGGCGGTCTGCTGGGCCGGCGGCGCCACCGCGTCACCAGCCGGAGAGAGCCCCGCCATCCCGGCATCCGAACCAGAGCCGGCGTGCGCCGCGGGGGCTCAGGAGGCTGCGGCGCCGCGGTCGAGCCAGGTGTTGCGTGCCTGAGCACGAACACCCTGCTCGGCGAGGATGCCGGCCAGCCGGCCCTCGTCGTGGGCGTCGGCCCACAGCCACCTCGCCACCCGGACCTGCCTGCGGAACCGGTCCTCCCGACGCTTCTCGCGCCACAGGACCTCGGCGGCCTCGGTCGGGTCGGCGTCAGGTGCCACGCCGTACTTGCGCCGACCGTCGAACTCGCCGACGACCCCCGGCCATCCGAAGTCGGCGACCCCGGCCAGACCGTCGGCATCCTCGACCGGCACCTGGAGCTCTGGCCGCGGAAGGTTGAGCCGGAACATGACGGCGCGGGACAGGCTTTCGCCCGCGGACATCGAGCACGGGTCGGCCAGCTCGACCACGAGCAGTGCACGAGGGCGGCCCTTGACCCTGGAAGGCACAGCGGCCGCGGCCTCCACGAGCTGGGGCCGCGTGCACAGGCCGTGCCTCAAGGCGTGGTCGGCAACAGCCAGCCCACGAGCGAGCGAGCCGGTGCGGGCGAGGTCCACGACGGTTCGCGGGACGTCGGTGACGAGCAGTCCGTGCGCCAGCACGGACTGCTCGTCAGGGGCGCCGACATGCACCTTGATCAGCCTCGACCCCCGCGTTCGAGGTCCGGTGGCGAGCCTCGACACGTGCGCCGGGAAGGGCTCGACATTCGGCAGGCCCCACACGGCCGCGGCCGACTCGAGGGCGAAGACGTGCTGGCCCGGCATCCGCGAGACGAGGTCGGTGGCGTGGACGAGTGCCGCATGCCGCTGCTCGGGGGTGAGGCGCTGCCACGCCGACGCCTCGATCCAGACCCCCTGACGCACGTGGTGCCAGCCGTGGCGAGCCGGGTCGTCGCCCAGGCGGCGCAGGTCCTGGCCCAGGCGGAGCAGCCCCCGGTCGAAGGGGGTCGGAGCGGGATCGCCGAGCATCCCAGCACGATGGCAGAGTCCGCGACCTCGCTCGGTCCGTCATCCACAGGGCTCGGTGGCCTGTGGCTCATCCTCCGGGCTCTGGTCCATCCTCCGGGCTCTGGTCCATCTGCGCGGCTCTGGTCCATTCGCCCGGGTGGCGGTGCCATGACACCACCAGCCCGGCAAACCAACACCACCGGGGCAGACCGACCAGAGCCGAGGGATGCCGGGTCCACGGGCGAGCCGCCCGGCGCCAGCCCGGGGCCGCACTCAGGCGGAGATGGCGTCGAACGCCTCGCGCAGCCAGGCCTCGTCGGGGCCCTCGAGACGCACCGGCCGCCCGATGCCCTCGAGCACGACGAACCGCAGCACCGCGCCGCGTGACTTCTTGTCGCGGCGCATCACGGCGAGCAGGCTGTCGAACGAGCCGTCCGGATACGACGTGGGCAGCCCCACGGAGGTCAGCACCGACCGGTGCCGCGCCACGTCGTGCACGCCGAGGTGGCCCGAGCGCAGCGCGAGCTCGGCGGCGAACACCATCCCGATGGCCACCGCCTCCCCGTGCCGGCGCCGGTAGCCCTCGGCCTGCTCGATCGCGTGCCCCAGGGTGTGCCCGTAGTTGAGGATCTCGCGCAGCCACGACTCGGTGAGGTCCTGGGCCACGACCTCGGCCTTGACCCGGATCGCCCGCTCGATCAGCTCGCGGGTGTGCGGGCCGTCCCAGCGCACCGCACCGGCCGGGTCGGACTCCACGAGGTCGAGGATGACCGGGTCAGCGATGAACCCGGCCTTGACCACCTCGGCCAGCCCGGCCGCGAGGTCGGCCCGCGGGAGGGTCTGAAGCGCGTCGAGGTCGCAGAGCACCCCGGCGGGCTCGTGGAACGCGCCGACGAGGTTCTTGCCCTGGGCGGTGTTGATGCCGGTCTTGCCACCGACGGCGGCGTCGACCATGGCGAGCAGGGTCGTCGGCACGTGCACCACGGCCACCCCGCGCAGCCAGGTCGCGGCGACGAACCCGGCGAGGTCGGTGACCGTGCCGCCGCCGACGGCCACCACGGCATCCGAGCGCGTGAACGCGTGCTTGCCCAGCCGCGCCCACAGGCCCGACACGACGTCGGCGGTCTTGGCGGTCTCGGCGTCGGGCACCACGGCCTCGTGCACCTCGAGCCCCGCCCTGCGCAGCTGCGACACCACGGGGGCGGCCAGCCGCGAGAGCGCCTCGGGCCGCACCACGAGCACCTGCCGCACCCCCGGCGCGAGCAGCCCCACGACCCGGTCGGACACCCCGTGCCCGATGACGACGTCGTACACGTCACCGACCCGGATGACGGTGGCGTCACCCCCGCGGCCCGCCTCGCCGTCGCTCACGACTCCCCCAGCAGCCGGGCGACCTCCGCCGCCACCTCGGCCGGGGTGCGCCCGGCGGTGTCGACCCGGAAGGTCGCCACCCGCTCGTAGACCGGGCGGCGCTCGTTCATCAGCCGCACCCACGAGGCGCGCGGGTTGACGGCCAGCAGCGGCCGGCTCTGGTCGAAGCCGACCCGCTTGGAGGCGTCGGCGATGCCGACGTCGAGGAACACCACGGTCTGCCCCACGAGCAGCTGCTCGGTCACCGGGTCGACCGGTGCCCCGCCGCCAAGGGCCAGCACGCCGGCGTCCTGCGCCAGCGCGCGGGCCACCTCGGCCCGCTCGAGCGCCCGGAAGGCCGGCTCGCCGTCCTCGACGAAGATGTCCGAGATCGTGCGCCCGGCAGCCGCCTCGATCGCGGCATCCGTGTCGTGCAGCGGCAGCCCGAGCAGCTCGGCCAGCGCTGCGCCCGCGGTGCTCTTGCCCGACCCGGGCGGGCCGACCAGCACGACGCGCGGCATCAGTCCTCCCAGGTGCGCATGGATGCCGGGATGGCCGCGAGGTAGGCCGCGTGGTTGCGGGCGGTCTCGCTCACCGAGTCGCCGCCGAACTTCTCCAGGCACGCCTCGGCGAGCACGAGCGCGACCATCGCCTCGGCCACGACCCCCGCGGCGGGCACGGCACACACGTCGGAGCGCTGGTGGATGGCGCGGGCCGGCTCGTCGGAGGCCACGTCGACCGTCTCCAGCGCCCGCGGCACGGTGCTGATCGGCTTCATCGCCGCGCGCACGCGCAGCAGCCCGCCGACCGACATCCCGCCCTCGGTGCCGCCGGCCCGCCCGGTGCGGCGGCGGATGACACCATCGGGGCCACGCTCCATCTCGTCGTGGGCGACCGACCCGCGGCGGGCCGCGGTGCGGAAGCCGTCGCCGATCTCGACGCCCTTGATCGCCTGGATGCCCATCAGCGCCCCGGCGAGCCGCGCGTCGAGGCGGCGGTCCCAGTGCACGTGCGAGCCCAGCCCCGGCGGCAGCCCGGTGACGACCACCTCGACCACCCCGCCGAGGGTGTCGCCGTCCTTGTGGGCGGCCTCGATCTCGGCGACCATCGCCTCCGACCCCTCGGGGTCGAAGGCGCGCACCGGGTCGGCGTCGAGCGCCTCGACGTCGTCGGCGGTCGGCAGCGGCGCGTCGTCGGACACCGAGGCCCAGCCGATCGCGACCGTGTGCGACACCAGCCGGATGCCGTAGGCCTGCTCGAGGAACCGCGCGGCCACCTCGCCCAGGGCCACCCGGGCCGCTGTCTCGCGCGCCGAGGCCCGCTCGAGCACCGGCCGCGCGTCGTCGAAGGCGTACTTCTGCATGCCGACGAGGTCGGCGTGGCCGGGGCGCGGCCGGGTGAGCGGCCGGTTGCGGGCGATCTCCTTCTCGGCGTTGACGTCGTCGGCGGCCGCGAGTGCGTCGGCGTCGACCGGGTCGGGGCTCATCACCGTCTGCCACTTGGGCCACTCCGAGTTGCCGATCCGGATCGCGATCGGCGAGCCCAGGGTCAGCCCGTGCCGCACCCCACCGAGGAACTCCACCGCGTCCTGCTCGAACTTCATCCGGGCGCCGCGGCCGTAGCCCAGCCGGCGGCGCGCGAGGGCCCGGGCGACGTCGGCCGTGGTGACCTCGACGCCCGCGGGCACCCCGTCGATGGTCGCGACGAGCGCGGGCCCGTGCGACTCTCCGGCGGTCAGCCAACGCAGCATGGGGTGAATCCTTCCACGCGGCCCTCAGCCGCCCAGCAGCCAGGTCAGGATCTGGTCAGCCCACCCGATGGCCACCCACGCCCCCAGGCACATCGCCGGGCCGTAGGCGATCGAGCTGCGCAGGCCCACCCGCCGCAGGGCGAGCAGCGCCACGGCGGCCAGGCCACCGACCAGGATGCCGGCCAGCAGCCCCACCAGGACCGACCCGGCACCGAGCCAACCGAGCAGCCCCCCGATGACCGGCGCGAGCCGCACGTCGCCCCCGCCGACGCCACCGCCGGGCAGCACGGCGAGCAGCAGGTAGACCGCCCCCATCACCAGCGCCCCGACCAGGGCCCCCAGCCAGCGCCGGTCGAGGGTCGCGAGCGAGGCCACCGCGAGCAGCGCCACCAGCCACGCACCGGTCGGCACGACCAGGCCCACCGGCAGGCGGTGCACGTCGAGGTCGATCCAGGTCAGGCCCACGGTCAGCCAGGCGAACAGCAGGTAGGTCGGCAGCGCGGCCCAGCCACCCAGGTCGCCGACCGACCACGCCGCCAGCCCGGCGAGGGCCGCCGTGGCGAGCCCGGGCCACCAGTTGCGGCCCGGCGCGTGGTCGGCCTCGTCCTCGTCGATGCGGTAGCCACCGGTCGCGAGCGCGCGCCCGGTGAGGTGACCCACCACCCCCAGAACCGCTGCCGCGGCCACGACCACCCAGAGGGGTGTCACTCCTGCCCCAGTGCCGCGCGCCCCGCGGCCGCCATCGCCTCGATCGGGGCGTCGTGACCGGTGAACAGCCGGAACTGCTCCGCCGCCTGGTGCACGAGCATGTCGAGGCCGCTGACCACCGTCATACCGGCCTCGGCCGCGGCGCGCGCCAGGGGTGTCGGCCAGCCGGCGTAGACCACGTCGAGCAGGATGCCGGCGTGCGCCGCCGGCACGGTGGCCGCTGCCACCTCACCCGCCGACCCCGGCAGGGTCGACACCACCACGTCGTCGCGGGTGCTCACCCAAGGCCCCAGTGCCGCCACGGACCCGTTGCGGATGCCGGCACCCAGGTCGAGCGCCCAGGCCAGCAGGTCGGCGGCCCGGCCGGTGTCACGCGCCCGCACCGTCAGCGTGGTGACGCCCAGCTCGGCCAGGGCCAGCACCGCCGAGCGGGCCGTCGCGCCCGCACCGAGCACCAGGGCGCGCGACGGCGCCCCAGGCAGGTGTGGAGCGAGCGCGCGAACGAGCCCGACGACGTCGGTGTTGGTGGCGTCCCACCCGCCGTCGCCGCGGCGCACCAGGGTGTTGGCGGCGCCCGCCCGGCGCGCCACGGCATCCACCGTCGTGGCGACCTCGACCGCGACCTCCTTCAGCGGCATGGTGAGCGACAGCCCCCGCCACTGCGAGCCCAACCCGCCGACGAACGCCGCGAGCCCGTCGGCGCCGACCTCGTGGGCGTCGTACTCCCAGCCCGACAGCCCGGCTGCGCGGTAGCCGGCCCGGTGCAGTGCCGGTGAGAGGGAGTGGGTGATGGGCGAGCCGAGGACAGCCGCCCTCACTGACCACAGTCCTTCGGCTTGGCCTTGCAGTACGCGTTCAGCTCGGCCACGTTGGCGTTGTGCTCGGCCAGCGTGGTGCCGTACTTGGTCTCGCCGGTGATCGGGTTGACCGCGACGAAGAAGAACCACGGTCCGTCGGCCGGGTTGGCGGCCGCGTCGATCGAGGCCTTGCCGGGGTTGCTGATCGGGCCAGGCGGCAGGCCGGGGTGGATGCGGGTGTTGTAGGGGTTGCGCGCGTCGCTGAGCTCGGCCTTGGTCGGGAACAGCGACCGGCGCTGCGCGCCGTAGGACACCGCGGCGTCGGACTGGATCAACCCGTAGGCCGGGGGCCCGGTGGTCTCGATGCGGTTCAGGAAGACCCGGGCGATCTTGGGCCGGTCGACGTCGAGCTTGGCCTCGGCCTCGACCAGCGAGGCCAGGGTGAGCACCTTCTCCCGGTCCTTGGGCTCGACGCCGGCGTCGTCGAGCACCTTGACGGTCTGCGCGACCATCTTCTTGAGCTGCTCGGTCGCGGTCGAGGTCTTGGAGAACTCGTAGCTCGAGGGGAACAGCCAGCCCTCGACCTTGCCCTTGGCCTCCGTCGGCAGCCCGATCGCCTTGGTGTCCTTGGCCGCCTTGACGTACTCCTTGACCGGGATGCCGGTCTGCTTCGACAGCAGCGCGTAGGTCTCGCTCGCCCACAGGCCCTCGCGCACGGTGGTGCGGTTGATGCTGCGGTTGCCGGGGTCGGCCAGCAGGTCGAACGCCGCCTGCGCCGGCATCCCCTTCTGCAGCACGTAGGTGCCCGGCTGGATGGCGGCGGCGCGCTTCGGGTCGCTCGTCGCGACCTCGAGGTAGGCGCTGCGCGACTTGACCACGCCCGCGTCGCGCAGGGTGGTCGCGATGTCCTCACCGGTCTGGCCCGGCTCGACCACGACGTCGACGTCGCCCTGGCCCGGGCCGGCGAAGTCGGCCACCTCGGCCTTGGTGAACAGGCCGGTCACCATCGGTGAGAGCACGCTGTAGGCGGCGTAGGCGGCACCCCCCACGAGCACGACCGCGAGCAGGAGGACGAACCAGCGGCGGCCGCCCTTGCGCGGCTTGCGGTGCCGGTGGGTGTCTCCGCGGCGGCGGGGCGTGGGCGGCGGCTCCCCGAAGAGCGTCTCGGTGACGTCGTGGTGCTGGGTCACGGCCTGGTGTCCTTCGTCCGCGGCTTGCGCCGTCCTCGTCCGACCTGCTCCCCGGGAGGGGATCCGGTGCTGCGCTCCGTGTCGAGGGCTGTCTGCAGGATGAGCACGGCGGCAGCCTGGTCGACCACGGCGCGCTGCCGCCTGCCGGCGACCCCGCTCTCACGGAGCGTGCGGTGCGCATCGACACTGGTGAGTCGCTCGTCGACGAGACGGACCCAGACCGGCGCGATGCGCGCCGCCACCACGGCAGCATACTGTCGCGCCCTGGCCGCAGCGGGGCCTTCGTCCCCAGAGAGCGAACGGGGCAGCCCCACCACCACGCCGACCGCCGCGTGCTCGACCACGAGGTCGGCGATCGCCTCGACGTCCGAGTCGCCCGGGGCCGGGTCGCCCTCCGCGGTGCGGGGAACGGTCGCCACCGGCGTCGCGAGGATGCCGTCGGGGTCGCTCACGGCGACCCCGACGCGCACCGAGCCCACGTCGACGCCGAGGCGGGCACCACGCTCGCGGCGGTCCGGCATCAGCCGGCGAGCTCCCCGACGCGCCACTCGACGGCCGCGAGGGCCTCCCCCACCTTCGAGGCGTCCTGGCCGCCACCCTGCGCGATGTCGTCCTTGCCGCCACCGCCACCACCGAGGGCCGTGGCGGCCACCCGCACCAGCTCACCGGCCCGGATGCCGCGTGCCCGCGCCGGCTCGTTGGTGGCCACCACGACGACCGGCCGGCCCTTGGCCGCGCCGGTGATGGCGACCACGCTGGGCCGTTCGGTGCCCAGCCGGCCGCGCAGGTCGAGCACCATGGTGCGCACGTCGTCGGCACCGGCCTCGCCCGCGTCGTGCCCGAGGTAGGTCACGCCGTTGACGTCGCGGGCCTGCTCGGTGAGGTTGCCGGCGGCCGCCTGCACCCGCTCACGGCGGGCGCGCTCGAGCTCGCGCTCGGCATCCTTGAGCCGGGTGACCATCGCGCCGATGCGCTCGGTGAGCTCGTCGGGCCGCGCCCCGACCAGGCCGGTCAGCTCGGCCACGATCGCCCGCTCCTTCGCCAGGTGGCGCAGCGCCTCCATGCCCACGAATGCCTCGACGCGGCGCACGCCCGAGCCCACGGACGACTCACCCGTCACGGTGAGGGCACCGATCTGGCTGGAGTGCTGCACGTGGGTGCCACCACACAGCTCGCGGCTCCACGGGCCGCCGATCTCGACGACCCGCACGTCCTCGCCGTAGGTCTCGCCGAAGAGCGCGAGCGCCCCGATCTCGCGGGCCCGTGGCAGCGGCATGTAGGTGGCCGATACCGGCAGGTCCGAACGCACCGCGAGGTTGGCGACCTCCTCGATCTCGCTGCGGGTGGCCGGCGACAGGGCCGAGCCCCACGCGAAGTCGAGCCGCAGGTAGCCGGGCTTGTTGTACGACCCGGACTGCAGGGCCGAGGGGCCGAGCACCTCGCGCAGGGCCGCGTGCACGACGTGCGTGCCGGAGTGCGCCTGGCAGGCCGAGATGCGCCACTCGGGGTCGACCTCGGCGAGCACCGGTGCCCCGGTGCGCAGCGGCCCGGTGAACACCTCGACGGTGTGCGCGATCAGCCCCTTGACCGGGCGCTGCACGTCGACGACCTTCAGGTGCACACCGTCGGCCGTGATGACGCCCTCGTCGGCGATCTGCCCACCGGACTCCGCGTAGAACGGCGTGCGGTCGAGCACGACCTGGCCGCGCTGGCCCGGCTCGATCTCGGCGACGGTCGCGCCGTCGACCACCAGCCCCACGACCTTCGCCTCGCTGGTGAGCTCGGAGTAGGCCCGGAAGTCGGTCTCGCCGAGCGCGCGCAGGTCGCGCCACACCTCGGTGTGCGCGTGGCCGCTCTTCTTCGACTTCGCATCGGCCTTGGCCCGCTGGCGCTGCTCGGTCATCAGGCGGGTGAAGCCCTCGCGGTCGACCTGCAGCCCCTGCTCCTGCGCCATCTCCAGGGTGAGGTCGATCGGGAAGCCATAGGTGTCGTGCAGCTGGAAGGCCTGGTCGCCAGCGAGCGTGCTGCCACCGGCCTCCTTGGTGCGCGCCACGGCGGTGTCGAGGATGGTGGTGCCCGACGCCAGGGTGCGCCGGAACGCCTCCTCCTCGGCGTACGCGATCTGGCTGATCCGGCCGAAACCGCTCTCCAGCTCGGGGTAGGACTGCTTCATCCGCTCCAGCGACACCGGCAGCAGCTCGGGCAGGCACGGGTCCTCGTAGCCGAGCAGGCGCATCGAGCGCACCGCGCGGCGCAGCATCCGGCGCAGCACGTAGCCGCGGCCCTCGTTGCCGGGGGTGACGCCGTCGCCGATGAGCATCAGCGAGGAGCGCACGTGGTCGGCGACGACGCGCAGCCGCACGTCGTCCGGGTGCGACTCGCTGACCATGTGGCCGGAGTTGAGCCCGTAGCGCTTGCCGGTGAGCTCGGCCGCCCGCTCCAGTACGGGGTAGACCTCGTCGATCTCGTACAGGTTGTCGACGCCCTGCAGCAGCGTCGCCATCCGCTCCAGACCCATGCCGGTGTCGATGTTGCGCTTGGGCAGCGGGCCGGAGACGTCGAAGTCGTCCTTGGCCCGCACGGCCGAGAGCTCCTCCTGCATGAACACCAGGTTCCAGAACTCCAGGTAGCGGTCCTCGTCGACGGCCGGGCCGCCCTCGCGCCCGTACTCCGGGCCGCGGTCGAGGTAGATCTCGCTCGCCGGGCCGCCCGGGCCGGGTACGCCCATGTGCCAGTAGTTGTCGAGCTTGCCGCGCCGGGTGATCCGCGCCTCCGGCACGCCGATGCCGTCGCGCCAGATCGCGAACGCCTCGTCGTCGTCCTCGTAGACGGTCGGCCAGATCAGGTCTCCGTCGAGGCCGTAGCCGCCCGCGTCCTGCGAGGTGGTGATGAGATCCCAGGCGAGGGTGATGGCCCCCTCCTTGAAGTAGTCGCCGAACGCGAAGTTGCCGTTCATCTGGAAGAACGTGCCGTGCCGCGAGGTCTTGCCGACCTCCTCGATGTCACCGGTGCGCACGCACTTCTGCACGCTGGTGGCCCGGATCCACGGCGGGGTCTCCTGGCCCAGGAAGTAGGGCTTGAAGGGCACCATGCCGGCGTTCACGAACAGCAGGTTCGGGTCGTCGTGGATCAGCGGCGCGGAGGGCACGACGGTGTGGCCGTTCTTCTCGAAGAACGCCAGCCAGCGACGCCGGATCTCAGCGGTTTCCATGGGGAATCAGTCCTCGGGTCTTTCGTCTGCCACCGGGCACGGGCACGCGACATCGTATGCCGGTCCGTTCCCGGGGTCGGTCGGGGTCAGGCGTAGGGGGTCTGAGTCGGTGGGGGCGCCGTCGCCCCTACGGAGCTCGCTCGCCGGTGGGGTCGAGCAGCAGCGCCCGGGCCTCCTCGGGCGTCAGGGAGCGACCCGGGTCGTCGGCGCCCAGCGCGGATGCCGGGCTCGCGGCGGCGCGCTCGCGGCTGCGGTCCCAGCCGGCATCCACCTCGAGGTCGGGGGTCTGCGACCACGCGGCGTGCCGCGGGGCGCGGCTGACCGCGTCGGTCTCGACGGCCACCTCGACGGCCTCGCGCAGCTCGGCCTCGCGGCGGGCGGACGCCTCACGGTAGGTCGCCACGAAGCGCTGGGTGACCGGCAGCTTCCACAGGCCGTAGCCCACCCCGACCGCGACCGCCGCCAGCAGCACGGTGCGGCCCCTCATGACTCGTCCTTGCGGCTGAGGCCGCGCACCGCGGTGCGCACGCCGTAGCTGAACGCCGCCACCTTGATCAGCGGGGTGCCGATGGTCGCGGCGGTGAGCGAGGTGAGGGCCGACGCGTTGGTCGTCATCGTGGTGACCGAGCTGGTGATCGAGTCGACCCGGGTCAGCTGGTCGTTGGTGAGGCTGACGGTGTCGGTGAGGCCCTTGAGGGTCGGCTGCACGTTGTCGCTGGTCGTGCGCAGGCTCACGGTGGTCTCGTCGAGGATCTGGCCGGCCTTGCCGAGCAGCCCGCCGACCCGCACCACGAGGTACAGGAACGCGAGCGCGGCGATGAGTGCAGCGATCCCTCCGAGCGTCACCGTCATGCGGGCGAGCCTAGCGTCCGGGCGGCGGCCGATCGCGCGGGTTACCGCCTCAGCCCCGCCCGGTCGGTTCAGCCCCGACCCAGGCGGCCCTTGAGCCAGGTCCACCGCTCCTGCAGGCGCGCCTCGAAGCCGCGGTCGGTGGGGCGGTAGTAGTCGGTGCTCCCGGCCAGGTCGTCGGGCAGGTACTGCTGGGCGGCGACGGCATCCGGCTCGTCGTGGGCGTAGACGTAACCCTTTCCGTGCCCGAGCCGGGCGGCGCCCGCGTAGCCGCTGCCGCGCAGGTGAGCGGGCACCGGGCCGCCCTTGCCGGCCCGCACGTCGGCGATGGCCTCGTTGATGCCGGTGTAGGCGGCGTTCGACTTGGGCGCGAGCGCGTTGTGCACGACGGCCTGGGCCAGGATGATCCGCGCCTCGGGCATGCCGATCTGGGCGACGGCGTGCATCGCGGCGACGGCGGTCTGCAGGGCGGTGGGGTCGGCCAGGCCGACGTCCTCGGAGGCGGCGATCACCACCCGGCGGGCGATGAACCGCGGGTCCTCCCCGGCCTCCAGCATCCGGGCGAGGTAGTGCAGGGCGGCGTCGACGTCGGAGCCGCGCATCGACTTGATGAGCGCCGAGGCGACGTCGTAGTGCTGGTCGCCGGTGCGGTCGTAGCGCACGGCCGCCTGCGCCACGGCCTGCTCGCTCTGGGCGAGGGTGATCGGCACGGCATCCGGCCGGTCGGCGCCGGGGGCGACGGCGTCGTCGGCCACCCCGGCCGCCGCCTCGAGGAAGGTGAGCGCTCGGCGGGCGTCGCCGCCCGCGAGGCGCACGAGGTGGTCGCGCGCGTCGTCGTCGAGGGCGTAGGCGCCGTCGAGGCCGCGCGGGTCGGTGATCGCGGCGGTGATGACATCGGCCACGTCGTCGTCGGTGAGCGGCTGGAGGGTGATCAGCATCGAGCGGCTGAGCAGGGGTGCGATGACGGAGAACGACGGGTTCTCGGTGGTGGCGGCGACGAGCACCACCTGGCGGTTCTCGACGCCGGGCAGCAGGGCGTCCTGCTGGGCCTTGGTGAACCGGTGGATCTCGTCGAGGAAGAGCACCGTCTGCCGGCCGTACAGGTCACGCGCCCGGTTGGCGTGCTCCATGACCGCCCGCACGTCCTTGACCCCGGCCGTCACCGCCGACAGCTCCACGAACTCGCGGTCGGCGGCGGTGGCCACGAGGTGGGCCAGGGTGGTCTTGCCGGTGCCGGGAGGCCCCCAGAGGATGGCGGAGATCGGGCCGGCCGCTCCCCCGCTGCCCTCGATCAGCCGGCGCAGCGGGCTGCCGGGGCGCAGCACGCCGCCCTGGCCGCGCACCTCGTCGATGCCGCGCGGCCGCATCCGCACCGCGAGCGGGGGCAGCGACGCCCCGCCGCCGCCCAGGCCGTCACCTGCCGAGGCGGCCGCGCCGAACAGGTCGGTGTCGTCGAGGCTCACGCTGGCGAGGCTATCCCGGGCCTGACGCCCCGGATGCCGCGTGGCCGCCTCACGGGTGCACCGCTGGACGGACAACCGGGCCGGCGTGGCCGCCCGTCACGGTCAGCGCAGCGCGCGTTCCCCCCGGTTGTCCGTCCGTAGGAGCACCTCCTGGCCGGTGTCAGTCGGCTGCCGGCGGGCCGAGCAGGTCCCATCGGTTGCCTGCCACGTCGAGGAAGACCGCTACCTGCCCATAGGCCTCCCGGCGCGGTTGACCCACGAACTCGACCCCCAGAGTGCGCATGCGGTGATACTGCTGCTCGAAGTCAGCGACGCGGAGGAACAGCCCCACCCGACCGGCGAACTGGTCGCCGACCGCACGCTCCTGCCGTTCGCCGTCGGCCTGCGACAAGAGCAGCGCGGTGGCTGCACCTGGAGGCCGGACCACGACCCACCGCTTCGCACGTCCGTCGCCGGTGACCGACGGTGAGTCCTCGACGAGGTCGAACCCGAGGACGTGCACGAAGAACTCGATGGCCCGGTCGTAGTCGTCGACGATCAGGGCAACCTGCGCGATCTCCATCCGGGGACCCTAGCCATCGAGCGGGCAGGGAAGGGGTGACGGTCGGCCGCTGCGGACCGCGGAGCCTAGAAGTAGCCCTTCTCGCCGTCGAGCAGCTCGCGGATGAGGTCGAGGTGGCCGGCGTGCCGGGCGGTCTCCTCCAGCATGTGCAGCAGGATCCAGCGCAGCGATGCCGTGCCGACGGCGTGCAGGGCGGTGTTGCCGGGCGCGTCCAGGGACCGGGCGGCGATGGCGGCGTCCGAACGCGCGCACTCGTCGTCGTACTCCTGGAGCAGCGTCGCCAACGGGATGCCCTCGACGAGGAACTCGGAGTCCTCGATGTCGTCGCCCAGCGGCCCGTAGCCGCGGCCGACACCCGGCTGGCCGAGCAGCACCTCGCGGAACCACAGCTCCTCGCACCAGCGCAGGTGCGAGATGATGCCGGCCACGGTCATCAGCGGCGACGTGGGGACCATGACGCGGTGGGCGTCCTCGTCGGAGAGTCCCTCGCACTTCAGCCGCACGATGCCGCGTTGCAGGTCGAACCACCCGAGCAGCTGGGTGCGCTCGTCGGCGGTGCGGTCGGGGCGGACTCTCGTGGCGCTCATCACCCCACCGTTCCACCCCGAGGGGGCGTCGGCAACGGCATCCGGGGCCTCTGGCACGCTGACCCCATGAGCGAGCAGGACCCCCCGCGCGGCGCGCTCCTGCGCCGCTGGGGGGCGGTGGTCGCCCGCCGGGCCCGCACGGTCGTCGTCGTGTGGGCGGTGCTGGTCGTCGGGGGGTTCGGCGTTGCGCTGGGGGCGTTCGGCACCCCGAGCCTGTTCGACCGGTTGAACAGCGGCGAGATCGTGGTCGACGGCGAGAACTCGGCCGGCCGCGACCTGCTCGCGAAGGGTGGCGGCAGCGGCTTCAGCACCTACACCCAGACCCTCACCGGGGTCGACCTCGCCGACCCGGCGGTGGCCACGGCCGCGGCCACCGCGGTCAAGGACCTCACGGCGATCGAGCACGTCGAGTCGGCTGTGAACCCCTTCGTCGTGCCCGAGGGCCTGACCAGCCCGTCGGCCCTGCGCTTCACGCTCGACGGCGACCCGGCATCCGGCGGTTTCGCCACCGTGGTCACCTTCGACGCCGACAACACCGCCGAGCAGGAGGCGACCGCCACCGAGCGGGTCGACGTGGTGTTCGACCGGCTGGCCCAGCAGACCGGCGCCACCGGCGACCAGCGCGGCGGCCTACGCAGCCTGGTCGACCGGATCATCGCGCAGGTCAAGACCGACGGCCAGCGCGGCGAGGGCATCGCGCTGCCGGTCAGCTTCGCCGTGATGGTCGTGGTGTTCGGCGGCTTCATCGCCGCGGGCTTCCCGGTGCTCGGCGCCGTCGCGTCGATCGCCGGCGCGCTCGTCTCACTGCTCGGCTTCTCCTACCTGCTCGACCTCGACGCGACCGCCGTCAACGTCGTCACGGTGCTGGCGCTGGGCCTGTGCATCGACTACGGACTGCTGATGGTGTCGCGCTTCCGCGAGGAGCTGCGCGCCATGCTGCGCGGCGCCCCGGTCACCGACCTCACCCGCGAGCAGGTGGTCGAGGCGACCGCCACCACGATGCACCGGGCCGGCCGCACCGTCGTCTTCTCGGCGCTCACCGTGGCGATCTCGCTGGCCGGCCTCGCGGTGCTCCAGATCTCGTTCATCCGCGCGATCAGCGCCGCAGGCGTCTCGGTGGTGCTCGTCGCACTGGCGGTCGCGCTGACCCTCATCCCGGCCCTGTGCGCACTCGGCGCCCGTCGGCTGCTGCGCCGAGGCACCGAGAGGGCCGGCGACACCGGCGTCTTCTCGCGCCTGGCCGAGCGGGTGCACCGGATGCCGTGGGTCGTCATCGCCGTGGTCGCCGGGCTGCTCGTGGTGCTCGCCATGCCGGCGCTGCGGATGGAGCTGACCTCCTCCGGGCCCGAGCTGCTGCCCAAGGGCACGCCCGAGCGCACCTTCTACGAGGACTTCCGCGAGGGCTACCCCCTGCTGGCCGGCGCCGAGGTGCTGCTGGTCACCACTGCTCCTCCCGCCGAGGTCGAGGCCTGGGCGAAGACCGCCGCCGACCGCCCCGGCGTGCAGTCGGTCGACCCGGTCAACCACCTCGACAACGGCGTGAGCACGGTCGGCTTCCAGACCGGTGACAACGGCACCGGCGCGGCGTCGCGTGCCCTGGTCGACTCGCTGCGCACCGACCGCGCGCCGTTCGACGCCAAGGTCGTGGGGCAGGCCTCCGGCATCGTCGACTTCAAGGCGACGGTCGCCGAGCGGGCCCTGTGGGCGATCGGCCTGGTCGTCCTGGCCACCCTGGTGCTGCTGTTCCTGATGACCGGCTCGGTCGTCATCCCGGTCAAGGCCCTGGTGATGAACGTGCTCTCGCTGGGGGCGGCGCTCGGCGTCACGGTCTGGATCTTCGAGGACGGCCACCTCGAGAACCTGTTGCGGTTCACCTCGGCCGGTGCCGTCGAGAACACCATCCCGCTGCTCGTGCTCGCGTTCGGGTTCGGCCTGTCGATGGACTACGAGGTCTTCCTCCTCTCCCGCATCGTCGAGCTGCACGAGCAGGGCCACGACACCCGTGAGGCCGTGACCCTGGGCCTGCAGCGCTCCGGCCGGATCATCACCTCGGCCGCCCTGCTCATGGTCATCGTCTTCGCCGGCTTCGCCGCGGGTGACCTGCTCGTCATGAAGGAGATGGGAACTGCGCTGGTGCTCGCGATCATCATCGACGCGACCCTCGTGCGGATGCTGCTCGTGCCCGCCACGATGTCGGTGCTCGGCTCGGTGAACTGGTGGGCACCGGCCCCGCTGCGCCGGCTCCACGAACGCTGGGGCATCACCGAATGAGCGCAGTTCGCCTGCTGCACACCGCAGCCGAGCTCGTCGACGCCTCCGGCGGCCACCCGGTCACCGTCCTCGACGTCGGGGCCGGCTTCACGGCCCCCGCGTATGCCGTGGGCTCCTCGGACGACGGCGCCGTCGCGTTCCACCGTCGCTCCGACCACGGGGTGCCGGGGTCGGCGGCGCTCGGCACGGCATCCGGGCTGGCAACCCTGCTCGACGAGCCGGCCGTGCGCGCCTGGGTCACCGGCGGCGGCAACCGGCACCTCAGCGTGCCGCGCGGCCTGATGCCGGTGGTCGCCCAGCGCCTCGACCTCGGCACCCGCGGGGGCGAGTGGGACTGGATGTGGACCCGCACGGCTCCCCCGCTGCTGCCCGGCGAGGAGCAGGTCGAGGTGCTCGACCCCTCCAGCCGCGACGAGGCCGAGGCGTTCCTGGCCGAGCACAGCCCACGCACCCATGGCCAGCCGTTCGCCCGCCCGGGGCAGCGCTGGGTCGCGGTGCGCGACAGTCGAACCGCAGCGCTCGTCGCCACCGGCAGCAGCGAGCCGAGCGCGGCGGGAACCCCCACGCTGGCCGGCATCGCCACCGCCACCGACCGGCGTGGAGAGGGCTGGGGGGCAGCCGTCACCGCCCACCTCACCCGGCTGGCCGTGGCCGAGGCCGGGGCCTGCGCCCTCGGGATGTTCGCCGACAACGACGTCGCCCGGCGGCTCTACTCCCGGCTGGGCTACACAACCGGGATGGAGTGGACCTCACGCTGGTTCGACGCCTGACCTGTGCCTAGGGTGAGAGCACCTGCACCCGACGCGAAAGGCCGACGATGTCCACGATCAGCAACGGTCCGGTGAACCTCCACGTGGAGGACAGCGGCGGCGACGGCCGCCCCGTCGTCCTCGTCCACGGCTGGCCGCTCAGCGGCGCGTCCTGGTCGGGCCAGGTGCCTGCCCTGACCGATGCCGGCTACCGCGTGGTCACCTACGACCGCCGCGGCTTCGGCCAGAGCGACAAGCCCGGTGCCGACTCGGGTTACGACTACGACACCCTCACCGGCGACCTCGCGGCCGTGGTCGACGGGCTCGACCTGCGCGACCTCACCCTCGTCGGCTTCTCGATGGGTGGCGGCGAGGTGGCCCGCTACCTCGGCGCCCACGGGTCCGACCGGGTGCACAGCGCGGTGTTCGCGTCCGCCATCCCGCCCTGCCTGGCGCTCGACGCCGACCACCCCGACGGCGCCCTCGACGACGACACCGTCGCCGGCTACCAAGGTGCCCTCGAGGCCGACCCGCCCGGCTTCCTCGAGGGGTTCACCCGGAACTTCTTCAGCGCCGGCGACGAGCTGAAGGTCAGCGAAGCACAGGTGCAGGAGTCGCTCGGCCTCGCGCTGCAGGCCGACGTGCACGCCGCCCGCGAGTGCATCCGCTCGTGGATCACCGACTTCACCGGCGACCTCGCCAGGGTCACCGTGCCGACGCTCGTCATCCACGGCGACTCCGACGGCATCGTCCCGTTCGAGAAGTCGGGCCAGCGCACTCACGAGCAGGTGGCAGGCAGCCAGCTGCACGTCGTCGAGGGCGGCCCGCACGGCATCAACGCCTCGCACACGGAGGAGTTCAACCGCGAGCTGCTGGCCTTCCTCCAGCGCTGAGCGGTCAACGCGTCCCCCGACTGTCAGCGGAGAGCGATCTTTGGGTCTGACTGACCAGTTCGAGACGCGGTGAAACGGATTGCCACGTCAGCGGCGACCTTTGAGAATCTTTCGGCGGATCCTGGAAGCTGGTGCGCTGCTCGCGAGATGACCAGACCATGAGCTACACCGAGTCCCGCGCCCGCTACGCCGAGGTGCTCGACGGCGTCGCCAACGACCGCGAGGAAGTCATCATCACGCGCGCCGGCCATGACCCGGTCGTCATCGTGTCCCTCGAGGACTACGAGTCACTGCGTGAGACGGCGTACCTGATGCGCTCACCCGCCAACGCGCGCCGACTGCTGGACGCCATGGAGCGCCTCGAAGCCGGCCGTGGCGAAGCGCACGACGTCATCGAGACCGTCTGACGTGTTGCTCGTCTGGGACGAGAACGCCTGGCAGGACTACCTCTGGTGGCAAGCCCGGGACCGCAGGGTCCGCAAGCGGATCAACCTGCTCCTCGCAGATATCCAGCGCAACGGCAACGAGGGCATCGGCAAACCGGGGGCGCTCAAGCATGACTTCGCCGGCTACTGGTCCAGACGCACCACCGACGAGCACCGTCTGGTCTACACACTCGTCGGCCAGGAGGTTCGCATCGCCGCCTGCCGTTACCACTACGGGTAGCGCGATCTGCGGCATGCGAGCGAAGGATCCTCGGGCGGCACACGGAGGCCAGCACGTGGACGAGCACAACGCGCAACGTCACGCTTGGTGGGTGATCAGGTCGCTCGGGCACGCACCACCGACCGGTTCTGGCTCAACCTGCAGACCCGCTACGACCTCGCGGACGAAAAGGACCACCTCGGCGGCGCCCTCGACAACATCCAGCCACCACAAAGCGCCTCACCCGAAGACGCGCACATCGCGTCATCCGCGGCTGAGTGCGTCACGCACGATCCTTGGCTACTCCGGGCGACGGAAGACGTAGAGGCCGTCAGCAGTCGTGGCGAGAAGAACCCAGCCGTCCTTCTCCAGCACTTCGAGACACAGAGCCAAGCGGACCCCCTTCACTCCTGGACCCATCGACTTCTCGTTGAGAAGCTCGGCCTCGGTCAAGACCCGGTATGCCATCGAGAGGATTCCCTTCGCGTGCGCCCTAGCCTCGACATACGTCGAGATTGACAGTGTTGCTGGCGACGGCCAGACGTCAACCGGAACACGCCCACGCTGATGGCAGCGCGCCCCGGTCATGCCTTCGGTTGACGTATCGCGGGGTGCGGACGTCTATGCGCCCTCGTCCTCTGGATGACGACGTACAAGACGGTCGCGGACGGCAGCGGGGTCACCCGGCAGACGACAGATGGTGAGCCGCATACCCAGCGCAGTCTCGAACGCTCGCCGATCGGCCGGCGTCTCGACGACGCCAGCCAAGATCAGGTGAGTCACGCCTGCCTCGACGAAGTTCGCAACCACGCTCGTCAGATTTCGAAGCGCGAGCCTCATGGTGAAGCGGTCCTGAGGTGCAGGTGGCCAAGCCCGGCGCAGTGCGTCCACGTCGATCGGCGCGTTCGGAACCTGTCCCTGCACCGGCAGATGGCTCACCGCCACAGCGACCGTCGTCTTGCCGACCCCTACGGTCCCATTGATCAGCAACGCCCGAGGGATGGCTGCGTCCTGAGCATCGTTGGCCCGCACCGTCGTCACTACGCGCACCCTGTGACGGCCGAGACGTCATCGGACCGGACCCATCATCCCTTTCGGCAACGCGCACTCCGCGGCAGGACCCACCGTTCGTCAGCGACGTTCGTAGATGTCGCGTCGATGGCCAATGGCGACCACCAGGACGACCAGCACGTTGTCGTGGACCTCGTAGACGATTCGGTAGTCGCCAGTACGTACCCTCCATTCGCCCTCACCGCCAACCAGCTTCTTGGCCCCGCTCGGTCGCGGCTGATCAGCGAGCAGCTCGATGGCCGCTTGGACGCGCCGCCTGGCGGGAGGGTCGAGCTTGCGCAGCCGACGTTGTGCCGCCGGCGCGACCTCGACCCGGAAGGTCATGCCAGTCCGAGGTCTGCCTTGACCTGCTCCCACGGAATCGTTGCCTCACCGTCCGCGATCTCGGCGCGGGCGGCCTTGGCGGCCTCGATGTCGGCCAGGTCCTCGGCTGAGGCGATCAGACGGTCGAGGTCGTCGGCGTCGATCACCGCGGCCACCCGCTGCCCACGACGGGTCAGATACACCGGGTCATGACCCACGCGCGCGGCATCCACGACATCGGCCAAGCGTGCCCGGGCAGCACTGACGGTGATCTCACTCATGGCACCGATGCTACCGCGGGAAACGCTAATTTGTACATCTACGCATCACCGCGCTGTTCCACGTCGTGCTCGGCTGGCACTGACCAGGGCGTGCACCTCCGCCTGCAGGGCGATGGCGCCGCTTGCGGGATCGTGGCGCACGGCCCGGATGCCGGCTGCTCGGGCCCCCTCGACGTTGGCGGGGCTGTCGTCGAGGAACCCCACCTCATCGGGCCCGAGCTGCAGGTCGGCCAGCACGCGCTCGAAGAAGGCTGGCTCGGGCTTCACCGTCCCGAGCTCGCACGAGTAGTAGACGGCGTCGAAGTGCGCGTCCAGCCGCAGGGCGTCCCGCATCCACGCGCGCCGGGCGTCGTGCTGGTTGGTGGCGAGGGCGCACGACACCCCGCTCGCCCGCACCTCGTCGACGAGCCGAAGCGCCTCAGGGTCGAGGACGGCCCGCTCCCACATGAGCACGAGGTCCTCGACGTCGACGTCCACTGCCGGCCAGGCGCAGAGCACCTGCCGCAGGGCGTCGCGTAGCGGCACCTCTCCGCGCAGGGCCGGTGCCTCGGCGGCGAGCACGGCATCGGTGAAACCGGGGCCGTGCAGGGCGTCGATCCTGTCCCGCCAGTCGGCCGGGCCGTGCTGGAGGACGCCGTCGGCGTCCCACAGCACGGCACGCACGCCGGTCGCGGGCCCGGCCCACACTGGGCGGGTCAGCTCTGGTTCGGGTTGACCTCGGGCGAGCCCTGCTCCGGCGGCCCAGATGCGGGGGGCTTGCTGTCGATGCCGGCCTCCTTGCGCTGCAGCGGCGTGATGGGCGCCGGGGCGTCCGTCAGCGGGTCGTAGCCGCCACCGGACTTGGGGAAGGCGATGACGTCGCGGATCGACTCGAACCCGCCGAGCAGCATGACGATGCGGTCCCAGCCGAAGGCGATGCCGCCGTGCGGGGGCGCGCCGAACGCGAACGCGTCGAGCAGGAAGCCGAACTTCTCCTGGGCGTCCTCGGCGCTCAGGCCCATCACCTTGAAGACCCGCTCCTGCACGTCGCGGCGGTGGATACGGATCGACCCGCCGCCGATCTCGTTGCCGTTGCACACCATGTCGTAGGCGTACGCCAGGGCAGGGCCAGGGTCGGCGTCGAAGGTGTCGAGGAACTCGGCCTTGGGCGAGGTGAAGGCGTGGTGCACGGCGGTCCAGGCGCCGGCGCCGACCGCGACGTCACCGGCCGCGACGGCATCCGCGGCGGGCTCGAACAGCGGCGCGTCGACCACCCACAGGAAGCTCCATGCCGACTCGTCGATGAGCTCGCCGCGCCGGCCGATCTCGAGCCGGGCGGCACCGAGCAGGGCCTGTGAGGCCTTCGGGGCACCGGCGGCGAAGAACACGCAGTCGCCGGCCTGGGCGCCGACGTGCTCGGCCAGGCCGGCGAGCTCGGCCTCGGACAGGTTCTTGGCGACCGGCCCGGTGAGGGTGCCATCGGGCTGCACCAGCACGTAGGCCAGGCCGCGCGCGCCGCGCTGCTTGGCCCACTCCTGCCAGGCGTCGAGCTGCTTGCGCGGCTGGGCGGCGCCACCGGGCATGACGACCGCACCGACGTAGTCGCTCTGGAACACCCGGAACGGGGTGTCCTTGAAGTAGTCGGTGCACTCGACCAGCTCGACCCCGAAGCGCAGGTCGGGCTTGTCGGAGCCGTAGCGCTTCATCGCCTCGGCGTAGGTCATCTGCTGGAACGGCGTCTGCAGCTCGACCCCGATGAGCGCCCAGATCTCTCGGACCACGGCCTCGCCGAGCTCGAGCACGTCGGCCTGCTCGACGAAGCTCATCTCGATGTCGAGCTGGGTGAACTCGGGCTGCCGGTCGGCGCGGAAGTCCTCGTCGCGGTAGCAGCGGGCGATCTGGTAGTACCGCTCCATACCCGCCACCATCAGCAGCTGCTTGAACAGCTGCGGGCTCTGCGGCAGGGCGTACCAGGAGCCGGGCGCCAGGCGCGCGGGCACCAGGAAGTCGCGGGCGCCCTCGGGGGTCGACCGGGTCAGCGTGGGGGTCTCGATCTCGACGAAGTCGCGCTCCTCCAGAACCCGTCGGGCCGCGGCGGAGACCTTCGAGCGCAGCCGGATGGCGTGCCCGGCCGAGTGCACGCCCGGGCGGCGCAGGTCGAGGTAGCGGTGCTTGAGGCGTGCCTCCTCGCCGACGGTCACCCGCTCGTCGACCTGGAACGGCAGCGGCGCCGAGGCGTTCAGCACCTCGATCAGGCTGGCCACGACCTCGACCTCGCCGGTGGGCAGGTCAGGGTTGACGTTGCGCTCGTCGCGAGCGGTGACCTCGCCGACCACCTTGACGACGTACTCGTTGCGCAGGTCGTGCGCGGCACCGGTGAGCACGTCGTCGCGCGCGACCACCTGCACGATGCCGCTGCCGTCGCGCAGGTCGATGAAGGCCACGCCCCCGTGATCACGCCGCTTCGCCACCCACCCGGTGAGGGTGACGGTCTGGCCGGTGTGGGCGGCACGCAGGGTGCCGGCCTCGTGGGTGCGGAGCACGGGGGGTTCCTTCGGGTCGGGGAAACGGCGTTTCGGATGCCGGGTGGGCGCCGCTCGCTGTCGGCCGCCGGTCCCCGGGCCGGCCCAGTCTACGGAGGTCGGAGGCCCTGCTCCGAACGGGTTACGCCGGGGTCACGCGGGGTCACCGCGAGGGCAGGAGGCACAGCTCGTTGCCCGAGGGGTCGGTCAGCACCCGCCACGGCAGCTCGCCCCAGCCCGGGTCGAGCTCGCGCCCGCCCAGCTCGAGAACGCGGGCCACCACGACATCCGGGTCGTCGCCCGGCTCGAGGCGGAGGTCGAGGTGCAGGCGGTTCTTGACGCCCTCGGGCTTCGGGGCCGGCTCCGGGCACAGCTCGAGCAGCACGCCGCGGCCCGACGGGTGCCGCAGCGCCGCCGGCATCCCCGACGACACCGGCATCCCCGATGACATCGGCTCCCACCCGGACAGCTCGGACCAGAACGCGGCATCGCGCGCCGGGTCGGCACTGTCGAGCGGCAGCGCCGCGATCGGGCCCGAGGTGGCGTACTCGGGGCGCTCCTCCATGACGCAGAACGGGTTCCCCTCCGGGTCGGCCAGCACCACCCACGGCACGTCGCCCTGGCCGAGGTCGAGGTGGTGGGCACCGAGGTCGAGCGCCCGCTGCACCACGTCCGCCTGGCGCCCGCCGCCGCTCACGTCGAGGTGCAGCCGCGGGGCGGGGCCCACCGGCTCGGGCACCCGCTGGAAGCACAGGTCGAGCACCAGCCCGTCGGGCACCGCGAGCCGGGTCTCGAAGGCGTCGGGCTCGTCGACGAGGGTCGGGCCGGCGTCGAGCAGGTCGGCCCAGAAGCGGCCGAGCACCGTCGGGTCCTGCGCGTCGACGACCAGGTTCTCGAGGTACATCTGCCGTTCGTACCACGGGCCACCCGCCTCACCGACTCGTTGGTGCGGGTGAGGTCGTGTCAGGCTTGGATGCATCATGGCCACCCCCCTCCCCCGCCGCACCGCGCTGCGGTCCGCCGCCGCGGTCGTCGCGGTCGCGGCCGCCGGCGCCCTGGCGTCGTGCAGCGGGCCGGCCGACGACGGCAAGCCCCCCACCGGCGGCGCCGCCCCGGTCGACGGGGACGGTCGGAGCCGGCACCAGGTGACGCCGGGTGCCGGCACCGCCGCGCGGGTACTCGACCCGCGGGCGACCAAGGGCACGGCGGCGACCCTCGCGGCATCCCGGGCCCTGCTCGCCGCCGCGAGCATCGTCGTGGTCAGCTCCGGCGATGAGCGCGACCTGGCCGCCGCCTCGGCCGCGGCGCGCGCGGCCGGCATCCCCCTGCTGGTGTTCGGGCCGGACGTCGGGGCCGAGCTCGACCGGCTCGCCACCAGGACCGTGGTGCGCTGGTCGGGGGATGCCGGCGCAGCGGCCCCGTCGGGCGGTGCGACCCCGACCCCGTTGCCGACCACGTTCGGCGAGCGCGAGGTGGTGGACGCCCGCGACGCCGGCGACCTCGCCGACCTGCCCGGGCTGCCACTGACCCCGCCGCGCAACCACGGCACCGTGCTGGTGCAGCGGGGCGCGACGGTGCCGCCGGGCATCGAGGCGACCCTGGCCGCCGTGGGCGTGACCCGGGTGACGGTGACCGGCAGCGACCCGCGCACCACCAAGGAGGCGCGCGCCGCCCTGCGCTCGGCACCCGACACAGCCGTGCTGGCGGTCGGCGCCGGGTTCGGCCCGGCGCAGCGCTTCGCCCAGCGGGTGCGCACCGCCCGCCATGCCGCCGAGCTGCCCGGCGGCGGCCTGCTGCCGTTCCCCGACCGGCGGATGGTGGCGCTCTACGGGCACCCGCAGACGGCCTCGCTCGGGATGCTCGGCGAGCAGCCGGCCGCCGACGCGGTGCGTCGGGTGCGCACGCTGGCCGACGAGTACCAGCAGCTCACCCGCGAGACCGTGGTGCCGGCGTTCGAGCTGATCGCCACGGTGGCCGCGGGCTCGGCGCAGCAGGACGGCTCCTACTCCCGGCGCACCCCGGTGAGCGTGCTGCTGCCCTGGGTGGAGGCCGCCGAGCAGAACGGCACCTACGTCGTGCTCGACCTGCAGCCGGGGCGCGACGACTTCCTCACCCAGGCCAAGGCCTACGAGGAGCTGCTCCGGCGCCCCTGGGTGGGGCTCGCCCTCGACCCGGAGTGGCGCCTCCAGCCCGGCGAGAAGCCGCTGCGCCAGATCGGGCACGTCGACATCGCCGAGGTGAACGCGGTCGGCGCCTGGCTCGCCGCCCTGGTGCGCGAGCACGACCTTCCGCCGAAGGTGCTCACCCTGCACCAGTTCAGCCTCGCCATGGTGCGCCACCGCCAGCGGCTCGACACCTCGCTCGACGAGGTGCAGTGGCTGGTGCACGCCGACGGCCAGGGCGGCCAGAACGACAAGCAGGGCACCTGGTCTGCGCTCAAACGCGATCTGCCCGACGGCGTCTGGCTGGGCTGGAAGAACTTCGAGGACGAGGACACTCCGATGCTCACCCCCGAGCAGACGATGGCGCAGGTGCACCCCACGCCGTCGTTCGTGTCGTACCAGTAGGCCCGATCAGAGCAGCGACCAGCGCTCCTCGCTGATCGCGAAGGCGGGTGCCGCACCGAACACCGAGACGACCATCGGCCCGTCGGTCCCCTTCGCCAAGGAGGCGACCGCGCCGGTGCCCGTCACGGTGACGCGGCTGGCCTGGAGGTGAGCGAGCACCTCGCGCTCGTCCGCGGTGAGCCGCCCGGTGAGCGCGGCGACGGCGTCGACGCAGTTGGCCCGCCCCACCGCCTTCTGCACGCGCTCCTGCGCACTCACCGCCATCAGCGAGCACGCCCGCTTCCCGTTCCCGCCGGCCAGTGCCGGGCCGAGCACGGCGGTCACCTCGGCGACGCCCTGGGCGTCGGCCCGGTGGCCGGGGTCCTGGATGGACCCGGGCTGCGAGACCGGCTCGACGCTCACCTCGCCCGACGTGCCCCCGGGCGCCGAGGACGTGCCGCACGCGGCGAGGGCCGCGGCGGCGAGCAGCGCGGCGGCCGCTCGGGCGAGAACGGAGGCCGTGGCGGTCGTGCGCGAGGTCATGGTGTCGTCCTGTCGTCGAGGAGGGCTCGGAGGTGGTGAGCGGCGAAGGCCGCGGCAAGGGCAGGGGCGAGCAGCGCACCGGCGAGCACGGCGAGGGATGCCGGCACCGACGGGGCGATCTCGCGGGTGTCGTTCAGCCGGAGGAAGACGGTGGCGGCGACCATCCCGACGGCCCACGCGACGATGACGATGGGCGCCACGCTCAGGGCGGTCTGGAGCAGCAGGGCCCGGCCGAGCTGCCTGCGGCTGGTGCCCAGCACGAAGAGCATCTGCAGGCTGTGCCGCTGCCGGGTGACGTGGTCGGTGAGCCCCGTCAGGAGGGATGCGAGGGCGACGAGACCCGCACAGCCGAGGGCGACGAGCGTGGCCCGGCGGAACGTCTCGGTGTCGAGCTGGCGCTCCGCGCGCCGCTCGTCGGTGGTGAGGACGTCGGAGAAGCCCGCGGCGAGCAGGTGGGTGCGCACGAGCTCGACGTCGACGCCGTCGGCCGGCTGGGCGACCACGGTCAGCTGCGGCGCCGCGGCCGGGGGCGGGCTCGACGTCCGGGAGGGCTCCAGGTCGAAGGGCAGCAGCTGGTTGACGCGCAGCTGCGTCACGATCCGGTCGGCCTGCGGGCTGGTGCAGCCGGCCGTTCCTGCCGCCCGGGCCAGCTCGGGGCAGGAGATCCATGCGCTGCGCGGCTCGTCGCTCGACTGCATCACGAGCACCCGCGAGGTGCCGTCGACCGTCACCTCGCCGCTCGGGCCGGCAGGGCCGGCATCGACCGACCGGGTCGCCACCAGTGCGGTCGGCCCCAGCAGGATCGCGAGGTCCTCGGCCTGCTGCGCGTCGACGTCGGACAGCAGCGGGAAGAAGGCGAGCAGGATGCCGCCGAAGAAGACGAGCAGCGCCATCCCCGTCGCCACGACCGAGCTGGCCCGCGGGTGCCGGTCGACCTGCCCGCCGGCGACCACCACCGGCACGTGCCGGCTGCGTCGGCCCAGCGCGCGGGCACCGGACTGCGACAGCACCCGCGCGTTCAGCAGGACGCCGACCAGGCTGACCAGCAGGGCGGCCACCAGGACCAGCACGGCGACGTCGACCCCCACGAACGCCCGGGCCAGGTCGGCGACGCCCAGGCCGAGCAGACCGACCACGAGCACCCAGAGAGCGCGGCGCGGCAGCGGCGGCTCGGCCGGAACCGCACGCGAGGCCTGCAGGGGGTCGGCGGCGGCGCGCCCGGTCGCCCGCCACACGACCAGCGCCGCCAGCGCGGGCACGCCCAACAGGGCACCAGCCGCCGCCCAGGGCACCAGGTGCACCTCGTCGGGCCAGGCGCCGGCGCCGATCGGGGCCAGTGGGGCCAGCCTCGGGGCGAGGAGGAGGAACGCGACGATCCCGAGGGCCGCCGACAGCGCGCCCAGGGCTGCCGACTCCGTGGCGGCGACGAGCCGGGCCGCGCCGGAGGTGAGCCCGCACAGGCGCAGCGCCGCCAGTCGCCCGCTGCGCCTCGCGGACCCCGCGAGAGACACGACGACGAAGAGCGCCACCAGCGGGACGAGGAAGACGATGACCATGAACGGCGCCCCGACACGGACGGCACTCGGCACGGTGAGGTCGCTCGACCCCGGCTGCTGGAACCCCACCGCGACGCCGGTCTGCCGAGCGACCAGCTGGTCGGCAGGCGCCCCGACCCAGGCGACGAGGCTGCGGGGACCGGTGAGCCCCTCGCGGCCGATGAGCCCGATCACCCTGCCGGGGAACCGGTCTCGCAACGACGGGTCACCCCGCAGCGCCCCGGCGAGCGCTGGTGACACGACCACCTCCCCCGGCCCCGGCACCCGGCCCACACCAGGGGGGGTCAGGGAGGTGTCGCGCCACGACGCCACCTCGTAGGCGCTGACCGCGCTCCCGCGGTAGTACTCCCGGGAGCTCTCGATGAGAAGCCCGGCCGTCCCCGCGTCGTTCGCGTCCGCCGTGGCGATCACCGGCTGCAGGGACGCCGCGGTGTCCCGTTGGCTCCCCGCGGCCGGAAGGACCGCGGCGCCGCTGAGGAGCACGAGGACCCCGAGCGACCCCACCAGCACCGCCAGAACGCTGCGCCTCCGGTCCGTGGCCGCGCCCCGGACCGCGAGCCACACCAGCACCCGCCACGGGTACCCGGAGGACGCCCCGCTCACGAGGTCGTTCCCGCCGCGCGGGCGCCGTCCTCGGGGGAGCCGGTGTCCGCGGCGTGCCCCGGCACGCGAGCCGGCTCGGTCGGCATCCGCCCGTCGACGATGCTGACGACGCGGTCGACGCCGGAGAGCCTCGTCGTGTCGTGGGTGACCAGCACCACGCTGGCCCCGCGCTCACGCGCTGCGCTCGTCAGCAGGTCCATCACCCGGTCGCCGTTCGCCACGTCGAGGGCACCGGTGGGCTCGTCGGCGAAGACGACGCTCGGGTCTCCCACGAGGGCCCGGGCCACCGCGGCCCGCTGCTGCTGGCCTCCGGACACGTCGGCCGGATGGCGGTCGGCGGACTCGCGCAGGCTGAGGTCTCCGATAGCCTCCCGCGCCCGGGCCATGGCCTCCCTGCGGCCCGTCCCGCGCAGGAGCAGCGGGATCGCGACGTTCTCCACGAGGGTGAGGTCGGGCACCAGGTGCCCGAACTGCAGCACGAACCCGAAGGAGTCGCGGCGCAGCGCGGTGCGCTCGTCGTCGCTCAGCGCGTTGACGACGACGTCCCCGAAGCAGACCGTCCCCGAGTCGGGCACGATCAGCCCGGCCAGGCAGTGCAGCAGCGTCGTCTTGCCCGACCCGCTGGGCCCCACCAGGGCCACGATCGCGCCCGGCGGCACCGTGAGCGACGCCCCCCGCAGTGCCGGGGTGCTGCCGTAGGTGAGGTGCACGTCGGAGGCGCTCAGGGCCGAGGCCGTCCGGCCGGTCGGGCTGGTCGGGCCGGTCGGGCTGGTCCGGGTGGCCGTCATCAGAAGGTCGGCTTCGCGTTGCGGAGGGTGTCGGTCGCCGTCGTGAAGGTGGCCGAGAACGCCGCCAGCTCGGCGGCGTGGGCGGTGCGGAACGACGACGCGGCCGGGGCGACCGACTCGTGGAGCCGGGCCGCGAAGCCCTGCTCGGTGCCGCACTCGGCATAGGCCTTCGCGAACGCGACCTCGCCGGCCGTGGGGTGGTACGCGAGCCTGGGCGGAGCGGGGACGATCCGGGTGCGGTTGGGCGCGAGCGGAGGCGGGTCTGCCGGCGCCTCGTCCCACGAGCCCACCCGGACGTTGATGCGCTCGAGCGCGGTCGACATGTCACCCTCCAGGAAGTCGGCAGGTCTGACCGCAGGGTACGTCGAGTTCCGGACGCATTCGAGGCGAGCCAGGGCGATGCGCCGCACGGCGTCGTCGCTCGCCTCGAGGATCTCGTCGCGCGCCAGGGAGGCGTACTCACGCCAGTCGGCGAGTCGCTGCTGCACGTCCCTTCCGGGCAGGGCGTCGGTGCACGACGTCTGGGCCTTCGCGTACCGGGGGTCGGTCGACTCCACGAACGGACGAGGGGCGGCGCGGAACGCCATGTCGGTGCCCAGCATCCCGAAGCGCTCGGCGTCCTTCGCGGTCAGCGGGCCCATCTCCAGCGGGTGCACCTGGTCGATGGCGCGGGCCGCCTCCGGTGCAGGCGCCGCGAGGCGCGAGGAGTAGGCCGTGGCCAGCTGGGTGAACCCTCGGCCGGCCATGCAGCGGGCGAGCGCGGAGTCGAGGAGGACGTCGAGCGCGTCGGCCTGGGCGTCGACCCGGTTCGGGTCGGTCTCGCCGGCGACCCGCGTCGACGTGGGGGGCGTGGGTGCCAGCTGCGCCAGACGCGACTCGGAGCTCGGCGAGGCGGGCCGGGCGGCAGGTGGCTGCGCGGGAGCACTGCAGCCGACCAGCCCGCACGCGCCGACCAGCCCGCACGCGCCGACGAGCGCCGCGGCGATCCACCCCCGGCGGCGGCGCCCGGTGGCCAGGTGCAGGTGCGGGTGAAGAGGCAAGTGACACTCCTTGGACGACGTTGGTACTGCCCACTCCGACGGGCGTGTCGGGCACCGGACGACGGTGCCCGACACGCCCGTTACAGGACCCGATCAGCAGTTGAAGCGCTCGTGCCGGTCGTTGGCGTCGTTGATCGAGCCGATGTACCGCCACGACACCGACCCCGGGGAGTTGCCGATGGTGATGGTGGAGTCGGGCAGGATGCCCCGGTCGTTGACGACCTTCACGTCGCAGGACCCGTCCCGGTTGGCGACCGAGCTGGCCGAGTTGCGCACGCCGATGTTCGTGGCGTGGCCGTTGGAGGTGTCGGTCCAGACGTAGCCCTCGTGGTTGGCCGAGTAGTAGAAGTGCTTCTGGTACTTCGAGGCCGGGTAGTCCTTGCTGAAGCAGATCTCGTACTTGTTGCACGCCAGCTTGCCGTCACCGACGTCCGCGGCCGAGGCCCCCGCCGCGACGACGCCCACCGACACGGCGGTCAGTGACCCGATGGCGAGAATTCTCAAGAGCTTCATGTGTTCCCCTCGAAAAGTGTGTGGGGGCGCGACGAAGCCCCGTCCCCCATGACGTGGCTCCCCCGATCGGAGGAGCCACCCAGAACCTACTGAAGGAGTGCGGCCCGGCCCAGCCGAACAGGTCAGGGCTGTGCCAAGAAGTGGTCAAGATTCCGCAGGGTGGCGTCTGGTCATCGGAAACGCCTGTGCCGCAAGTGGGCTCAGGTGACTGCGGCGGCGGCGAGGTGGCAGGTGCTGAGCACCACGGCCACGGCGGTCACTCGACGACGAGGTCGCCCCCGTCGCGGGTCACCGTGCCCCGCGACAGCGGCCACGCCTTGGTCAGCGCGCGGTAGAACGCGTCGAGACCGGGCACCTTGGCGAAGGCGCCCTGCGGACCCCGCGTCATCCGGCCGGTCTTCACGTCGTAGGCCGCCTGGTGCCACGGGCACACGAGGCAGCCCTCGGCGTCGATGGTCCCCTCGGCGAGGTCGGCCCGCAGGTGCCGGCACCGGCGGCCCACGGCGAAGTACTCGCCGTTGTCGCCGACGGCGTAGCCCTCGACCCCGGTGACCGTGCCGGGTGCGACGTCGCTCGCGGGAATCCTGCTGGTGGCCATGGGCGGTCCCTTCGGGTCGGCTCCCCCCGAGTGTCGCCCCACGACGTCGTGGCGTCGAGGGATGGCCCCGAGCGGCTACTCCGCCTCGACGTAGACCCAGCGCCCGGCCCGGCGCGCGAACCGGCTGCGCTCGTGCAGCTCTCCCCGGCGCACCGGCCCGTCGTCGCGGCTGACCCAGGTGGCCCGGAACTCCACGATCCCGTCTGCGTCGTCCGCGGCACCGCCCACGACGTCGAGCACGTCGAGCCCGGTCCAGCGCACTCGGGGGTCCGGTGCGGCGTCGTCGGTGCGGGTGCGCGGGTGCCAGGTGCGGAACAGGTGGTCGCCGTCCCCGAGCGCGTAGGCCGTGTAGCGCGACCGCATCAACGCCTCGGCCGTTGGCGCCGGCCGCTCGCCCGACACCACGGGGCCGCAGCACTCGGTGAGCCGGGCACCCGACGGCACCCCACCACACGGACACGCCACCCGCGACGAGCCGGATGCCGTTGCCCCCGAACCGAACCCGCTCACCCAGCGCCGCTGTCGGACTCGTGGCTGCGACGCCCGCGCGACCGAGTCAGCCACGGCTCGTCGACGGATCGAAGCCCCGCCCAACCATGCTCGCGCAGCCGCACCGCCGCCAGCACCGCGATGATCAGCGTGCCGTTGTGCACGTCACCGGCGAGGACGGCGTTGGCGACCTCGTCGAGCGGCACGCGACGCACCGGCATCCCGAGCTCTTCGCCGTCACGCTCGTAGCGCTCCGCGTGGGGCACGTCGCGCAGATCGCGCGCCAGGAAGACCCGCAGCGACTCGCTCGACCCGCCCGGGCTGGCGTAGTGGTCGAGCAGCAGGTGCCACTCCCCCGCCACCAGGTCGGCCTCCTCGTGCAGCTCACGGGCGGCGGTGAGGTGGGCCGGCTCGCCGTCGACGTCGAGCAGGCCCGCAGGAAGCTCCCACTCGAAGGCCCCGACCGGGTGGCGGTACTGCTGCACGAGCACCACCTGCTCGTCGTGGTCAAGGGCGAGCACGGCGACGGCTCCGGTGTGCTCGACGAAGTCGCGGGTGACGACGCCCCCGTCGCCGAGGTCGACCTCCTCGGTCACGACGTCCCAGACCCGGCCGGCGAACGACCGCACCGATGACAGGACCGGCCGCGGGTCGAGCCGGTCGCGCAGCGGCTCAGGCATGCGCCTCGGCGGTCTCGTGGTGCCGCGGCCGCTCCACCTCGACCAGCCGGGAGGCCCGCTGCGCCTCGATGGCGGCACCGATCAGGCCGGCGAACAGCGGGTGGGCCCGGGTGGGGCGCGACTTGAACTCGGGGTGCGCCTGGGTCGCCACGTAGTACGGGTGCACCTCGGTGGGCAGCTCGACGAACTCGACCAGGCCGAGGTCGGGGTGGGTGCCGCTGATGACCAGGCCGGCCTCCTCGAGCGCCTCGCGGTAGCTCTCGTTGACCTCGTAGCGGTGGCGGTGCCGCTCGTCGGCCGTGGTGGCGCCGTAGGCGGAGGCCACCAGCGACCCCTCGACGAGCTTGGCGGTCTGGCTGCCCAGGCGCATCGTGCCGCCGAGGTCGCCGGCACCCTCGACGTAGGCCTTCTGCTCCTCCATCGTCGCGATGACCGGAGCCGTGGTCTCCGGGTCGAACTCGGTCGAGCTCGCCCCCTCGATGCCGGCGACGTTGCGCGCGTACTCGATGACCATGCACTGCAGGCCCAGGCAGATGCCCAGGGTGGGCACCTGGTGGGTGCGGGCCCAGTGCAGCGCACCGACCTTGCCCTCGATGCCGCGCACACCGAACCCACCGGGCACGAGCACGGCATCCACGCCGCCGAGCGCCTTCTGCGCGCCGGCCTCGGTCTCGCACGAGTCGGACGGCACCCAGCGGATACGCACCTTGGCGTCGTGGTGGAAGCCGCCCGCGCGCAGCGCCTCGGTGACCGAGAGGTAGGCGTCGGGCAGGTCGACGTACTTGCCGACCAGGGCCACCTCGACCTCGTGCTCGGGCTGGTGCACGCGCTCGAGCAGCAGGTCCCAGTCGGTCCAGTCGACGTCGCGGAAGGTGAGCCCGAGCCGGCGGATGACGTAGGCGTCGAGGCCCTCGCGGTGCAGCACCTTGGGGATGTCGTAGATGCTCGGCGCATCGACCGCGGCCGCCACGGCCTCGGTGTCGACGTCGCACATCAGCGAGATCTTGCGCTTGATCGAATCGGGGATCTCGCGGTCGGCGCGCAGCACCAGGGCATCGGGCTGGATGCCGACCTGGCGCAGCGCCGCGACCGAGTGCTGGGTGGGCTTGGTCTTCAGCTCTCCGCTCGGGGCCAGGTAGGGCACCAGCGAGACGTGCAGGAAGAAGACGGCGTCGCGACCGAGGTCGTGGCGCACCTGGCGCGCAGCTTCGAGGAACGGCAGCGACTCGATGTCGCCGACGGTGCCACCGATCTCGGTGATGATGATGTCGGGCGCGTCGGCGTCGCTGACGCCCGGGGAGCCGGCGGCCTGCGCGCGCATCCGCTCCTTGAGCTCGTTGGTGATGTGCGGGATGACCTGCACGGTGTCACCGAGGTACTCGCCGCGCCGCTCGCGGGTGATGACCCGGTTGTACACCTGCCCGGTGGTGACGTTGGCGCTGCCCTTGAGGTTGACGTCGAGGAAGCGCTCGTAGTGGCCGATGTCGAGGTCGGTCTCGGCGCCGTCGTCGGTCACGAAGACCTCACCGTGCTGGAACGGGTTCATGGTGCCCGGGTCGACGTTGAGGTAGGGGTCGAGCTTCTGCATCGTCACCCGCAACCCGCGCGCCCGGAGGAGGTGTCCGAGGGAGGAGGCCGTGAGCCCCTTGCCGAGTGAGGAGGCCACGCCCCCGGTCACGAAGATCTGTTTCGTCGTCTGAAGCACCACGGGCTTCAACGATACGTCATGGCGACCGCCGCCCCGACCCGACACGTCAGCCGACTCGCCGGTTCCCATCCCTCGGACCGGGTTCAGGCCTCGGACGCCGCCGGCAGCACCGAGCGGTAGGCGGCGAGCGCCGCCTCCAGCGCGTCGGCCTCGGTCGGCAGCTCGCCGGCGCGCTCGACGGCCCGCGACCTGAGGTTGTCGCGCACCGCCCCGTGCACCACGACGTCGCGGATGGCGCGCGCCAGCGACACCGGGTCGCCCCCGGGTACCAGGAGGGCCGCCTCGCCGACGACCGCTGCCGTGCCGCCGACGTCGGTGGCCACGACCGCGGCACCCGCGTGCAGGGCCTCCTGGATGCCGACCGGCTGCCCCTCCCAGACCGCGCTCGACACCACGACGTCGGCGGCAGCGAGCAGGTCGGGCACGTCGTCGCGCTGCCCGAGCAGCCGCACCGGCAGCCGCTCGGCGTCGATCCGGGACTGCAGCGCGGCACGCTGCGGCCCCTCGCCCGCCACCACGGTGACGAGGTCGAGTGGCTCACCGGCAGCGATCTCGCGGTGTGCGTCGAGCAGCAGGTCCAAACCCTTCTGCGGGGCCAGTCTCGCCACCACGACGGCGAGTGCGGTTCGCCCGCCGATGCCGAGGTCCGTGCGCACGGCGTAGCGGTCACAGGTCACCGTGCGCTCCGGCGGCGCCGCCACGACGGCGAGCCCGGTGCGCCGCGCCCCGAGCCGCCGCATCCGCTCGACGAGGTCGGTCGAGACCCCCAGCACGAGCGCGCTGCGCAGCGCGACGACCCGCTCCAGCGCGGCGTAGACCGCACCGGCCAGCGCGCCGGAGGGGGCGGCGTTGTGCAGGGTCGCGACGACAGGCACGGGCCCACGGCCGGCAGCGAGCACCGCGACGGCGGCCGCCCGCAGGCCGTGGGCGTGCACGACATCGGCGCCGCCCACGAGCCGGCCGAGCTCGCGCACCGCCCGGGCGTCACGCGCGGGGTGCGGCCGGTCGGCGAGCTCGAGGGGCACCACGGTGGTGGCGACGTCGTGCAGCGCGAAGTGGCCGTCGACCTCCGGCGGGCAGGCCACGACGACCTGGTGCCCCGCGCCGGTCAGCGACCCGACCAGGCCGTGCACGTGGCGCCCCACCCCGCCGGCACTCGTGCCGAGCACCACGAGCACCCTCATGGCGAGCTCCCTCCACGGCGACGCGACCTCCCACGCTGGAGGACCTGCGACATCATCTCGCGGTCGCCGATCGACAGGGCGACCACCCCCACCACGAGTGCGACCGCCCCGGCCGCGACCCCCACGAGCACCGCCTCGGGCAGCGTGTCGAGCTGGCGACCGTGGGTGACCAGGTCACCGACGGCGACGGCCAGGGCCACCGCCACGACGAGCGCCCCGGTGGTGCGCCCGGCACCCTGCGTGACCCCCGGCCCCCAGGTGCGCCGCACGAGCAGCACCAGCGTGACGCCCGAGACCGTCATACCCACCGTCGACCCGATCCCCAGCCAGCGCAGCGTCGTGGCGGGGCCCGCCCCGCCCGCCAGCACGACGAGGGGAAGCAGCGCGGCGAGGATCCAGCCGAGCGCGGCCGCCAGCCCGGCATCCGTGGGTCGGCCGCGCACGTAGAGAGCCCTGGTGAGCAGCGCGGTCAGGCCGAACCCCACCAACCCGGGCGCGTAGGCGGTGAGGGTCGCGGGCAGGGCGGCCAGTGCGGCACTGCTCGTGGCGCCGTCGCCCCGGCTGGCGTCGAGCAGCGAGAAGAAGGCGCCGACCGCCGGGGCCGCGGCGATGAGCACACCCACCGACAGCCCGGTGAGCACGAGCACTGCCCGCAGCGTGCGCTGCAGGGTGCGCGTGACGTCTTCGCCGGCGCCCGTGCGTGCGGCGAGCGCCGGGAACGCGCTGGTGGCGACCGGCACGGCCAGCACGGCGTACGGCAGCAGGTAGACCGCCTGAGCGTAGGTGTAGACGGTGATCGTGCCGAGGTCGCCGGACTGCTTCGACAGCCGCAGGGTGACCAGCACCGCCGCCTGCTGGGCGAGCAGGGCGATGATGCCCGCACCGCCGAGGGCGCCGATCCGGCGGGCGTCCTCGGCCGGCATCCGCAGTGCCGGGCGCCAGCGCCACCCCGTGCGCATCGCCGGCACGATCAGCGGCACCGACAGCACCACGACCCCGAGCGTGGTGCCCCAGCCGAGCACCCGGATCGCCTGGTCGCTGACGAGCGAGGGTGCCACCTCGCCGTCGACGATCGAGCCGTACCAGAGGTAGGACACCAGCACGACGATCGAGGAGGCCAGCGGCGCCAGCGCGGCCGCGAGGAAGCGCCGGTGGGCCTGCAGCATGCCGGCGAGGATGATGCCCAGCCCGTAGAGCGGCACCTGCACCGAGAAGATGCGCAGCAGGGTGGCCGCCACCTCGGCGGCGCGCGGGTCGCTCTGCACGACGAAGAACGACGAGATCGGCCCCGCAAGCAGCCAGAGCAGCACCGACAGCGGCACCAGCACGAGCAGGGTCCACGACAGCAGCACGGATGCCGTGTGGTCGGCGCGCTCCCGCTCCCCCGCTCCCAGCCGCTGGGCGATGAGCGGCACCGCGACCGCGGCGAGGATGCCGCCCGCGGCGATCTCGAACATGACGTTCGGGATGGCATTGACGCTCTGGTAGATGCCGGCCACGCCGCCGGTGCGCACCGACTCGGTGAACACCAGCACCCGGGCGAACCCCGCGACCCGGGCGAGCAGCGTGGTGACCGCGATCAGCCCGGCGGCCCCCGCGATCGTGGAGGCGAAGCGTCGACCCGTCATCGCGCGGGCCGGCCCCAGGCGTCGAGCTCACGCAGCACCGGGGTCGACTCGATGACCCGCGTGAACGAGACCCGCTCCGAGGCGAGGGTCAGCCCGGTGAGCGCGGCGAGCGCCACCAGGCGACCCCGGCGGCCGGTGGCGCCGAGCAGCGCCGTGCCGACCAGCGCGCCGGCGGGGTTGGCACCGGTGTCGCCGAGCATCGCGGTGCCCGCGAGGTCGGGGCGCAGCACCCCCAGTGCCGCACCGGCGGCGGCGGCGGCCCGAGCCGCCGCGGGGCCGTCGTCGCTCAGCAACAGCGGGAGCGCGGCCAGCACCGTGACCTTGAGGGCACGCCCGGGGCGCAGGTCGAGCAGGTTGGCCAGGTTGGCGGCGCCGGCGACCACGGCGCCACCCGCCAGGGTGTCGACGGCCGAGACGTCGTGGCGCCGCCGGTCGGCGAGCGCGGCGGCGACCAGGCCGATGGCGCCGATGCCGGCCACCTTGACCAGCCCGGTGGTCACCCGGCCGTGTGCTGCGGCGCCGAGGTGGCCCTTGAGCCCCTTGCTCGCGCCGTCGCCGGCTAGGTCGTCGAGGGCTCCGAAGGCTCCCGAGCCGAGCACCGCGACCACCCCGGCCGGTCCGCTCGTCGCCGCCCCGAGGGCGGCACCGGTCAGGAAGGCCGGCCCCTCGAGGAGGGTCACCGGCTTCCCCGCGTGGTTGGTGCGCTGCCAGCGCGGCGACCGGACCTGCCCGGTGAGCACGCGGTGGGCGGCCGCGGAGCCGGCCGCGGCCAGCACGCCCACCGCGAGGGTCGCGACCCGGCTCACGACGCCGGGATGGGTGCGTAGGGTGCGTCGGCACCGGGGGCCAGGCCGTACTGCCCGACGTCGCCGGCCGCCTGCTCCCGCAGGGCGTGCACGACACTCGCCTGGCCCATCGCCCCGCCGGCGTTGTCGACCGTGGAGACCCCCTTGGTGGCCGTGGCGTCGTTGCGCACGGTCTCGATGACCGACACTCCCTTGCCCGACGTCGTCACCTCCGCCGCCACCAGCGAGCCGGCCGCGCGGGCGTCGAGGGCGATGATGAGGTCGACCCACCGCTGCGCCGCCTGCTGGCGGGCGTCGGCATCACCCTGGGTGGTCACCCCGCTCACCACGACCACGAGGTCGGCGAGCTCGAAGCCCTCGGTGTCGATCTTGATCAGGTCGGCGGAGGCGAGGGCGTCCAGGCCCTTCTGGGCGGTGGCGGGGGCCAGCGCCTGGGCGGGGTCCTTGGCGGGCACGGTGAGCAGGCTGGAGAGCAGCACGTCGCGCGGCGCCAGCGACCCGCTGTCGGAGACGTTGACGCCGGCCTGGGTCGCGGCGGCCGTCACGGCGGCGTCGCGCTTGGCCGCGTTGGCGTTGTCGGAGGTGACCCAGTCCTCGGAGACCGAGGTGGTCGACACCACGGCCGCCCCGGACGAGCGCAGGGTGGCCGCGGTCGCCTCGGACACCCCGGCATCCGAGCCGGGCAGCACGACGAGCGCGACGCGGCGGTCCTGCAGCACCCCGGCCAGCATGATCGGGTTGGTCTCGGCGATGTAGGAGTCACGGGCCTCGGCGCCGGCCCGCGCCTCGCCGAGCTGCTTGTTGAGGTCGGCCTTGTCCGCGCGCAGCCCCGCGACCTCCTTGTTGAGGGTGTCGCCGAGCTCGCCCTTGAGGGGGCCCGCACCCAGCACGATGCCCACGGCCAGGGCCAGGAAGATCGAGACGATGGAGACCAGGTGGTAACGGAAGTCGATCAACCGAACACTCCTTGGATGGACGACCACAGGTCGTCGATGCGCGCGCCGAGCACCTGCAGCAGGGCGCGGCCGCCCGTGGTCGACCACAGGGCGGCACCGAGGGCCATCAGGCCGACCATGAGCATGAGCACCAGGCTGAGGCCGGAGATGCGAGCCCGGTACAGCCGGCTCACGCCCTTGGCGTCGACGAGCTTGCCGCCCACCCGCAGCCGGGTGAGGAAGGTGCTCGCCATGCCCGAGCGGCCCTTGTCGAGGAACTCGACCAGCGTGACGTGGGTGCCGACCGCGACGATCAGGGAGGCGCCCTTGTCGTCGGCGAGCAGCATCGCGACGTCCTCGCTGGTGCCGGTGGCGGGGAAGACCACAGGCTCGACACCCAGCGCCCGTACGCGCTCGAGCCCCGGGGCGCGGCCGTCGCGGTAGGCGTGCACCACGATTTCGGCACCGCAGCGCAGCGCGTCGTCGGACACCGAGTCCATGTCGCCGACGATGAGGTCGGGCTGGTGGCGGGCCTCGATGAGCGCGTCGGCGCCGCCGTCGACGCCGATGAGGATGGGCTTGTACTCGCGGATGTAGTGGCGCAGGGTCTCGAGGTCGTCCTTGTAGTGGTAGCCGCGCACCACGATCAGCGCGTGCCGGCCGTCGAGGTCGGTGCGGATGTCGGGCACTCCGACCCCGTCGAAGAGCAGCTCACGCTCCTTGCGCAGGTAGTCCATGGTGTTCTGCGCGAACGCCTCGAGCTGGTCGGACAGCCCGGCGCGGGCGAGGGTCATCGCCTCCTGCACGGCGTCGTTGTCGAGCACCGTGGCCGTGGCGACCGTGCTGTCGGCCGTGCGCACGGCGCCCACCCTCCAGGCTCAGCTCGGTGCCGTCCTTGATGTCCATCACGTCGGGGCCGGCCAGGTCGAGCAGCGGGATGCCGGCGGCGACGAGGATCTCGGGCCCGAGGTTGGGGTAGCGCCCCGAGATCGAGGCGGACGCGTTGACGACAGCCGCCGGCTTGCAGGCGACCAGCGCCTCGGCGCTGACCCGGTCGAGGTCCTCGTGGTCGATGACCGCGACGTCGCCCGGGCGCAGCCGCTTGGTGAGGTCCTTGGTGCGCCGGTCGACGCGGGCAGGACCGCCCAGCCCGGGTCGTGGGCCGCGGTTGCTGCGGGCGGGAAGGCGGATGGACATCTGCACCATCGTGCCACGTCGGGCTAGGCCCGGGCGCGCGCCATCAGGTCGCGAGCGTGCTCGAGTGCGGCGTCGGTGCCGCTCCCCCCAGCATCCGGGCGAGCTCGGCGACGCGCTGCTCCCCCTCCACCTCGTGGACCCCGCTGCGCGTGACGTGCCCGTCGTCGGACCGCTCGACGACGAGGTGCCGGTCGGCGTGCGCGGCAACCTGCGCGAGGTGGGTGACCACCACGACCTGGGCGTGCTGCGCGAGGGCCGCGAGGCGGGCGCCGACGTCGAGGGCCGCCCGGCCACCGACCCCGGCATCGACCTCGTCGAAGACGAACGTCGGCACCGAGGTGACTTCCGTGGCCGTGGCCACCTCGATCGCCAGCATGACGCGGGACAGCTCACCACCGGATGCCGCCTTGGTCACCGCCCGCGGCGCGGTGCCCGACCCGCTGGCGAGCCGGATCTCGATGTCGTCGCGGCCGTCGGCTGTGAACCGGCCGGCGTCCTCGACCGCGACCGAGACGGTGGCCGCGCCCATGGCCAGGTGGCTCAGCTCGTCGGTGATGCGGCTGCCGAGGGCCGCCGCGGCCGCGCTGCGCACCGACGTGAGCCTGGTGGCGGCCTCGGCGCGGGCGGCCGTCAGGGTGACCGCGCGTTCCTCGAGCTCGCCGATGCGGTCACCGGTGCTGTCGAGCTCGGTGACGCGCCGGGCGGCCTCGCCGCCCCAGCGCAGCACGTCGTCGACGGTGGGGCCGTAGAGCCGGGTGAGCTCGCCGAGCGCGGCCCGGCGCTGCTCGACCTGCTCGAGGCGCGCCGGGTCGATGTCGGCGTCGGCGTCGGCGAGGTAGGAGCCCAGGTCGGCGGCGACGTCGGTGGCGAGGTAGCGCAGCTCGTCGACCCGGGTGCCGATCTCGGCCAGGGCGGGGTCGCTGCCACTGACCGACGCGAGGCGGGACGACGCGGTGGCGAGGGCCTCGAGCACGCCCGGCGACGGCATCCCGGCGTCGTCGTCGCCCGCGAGGGCGGTGTGCGCGGCCCCCGCCCCGGCCCGCAGCTCCTCGAGGTGGCCGAGGCGCTGGCTCTCGATGCCCAGCGCGGTGTCCTCACCCGGCTGCGGGTCGACGCCCTCGATGCGCTCCAGACCCACGCGCAGCGTGTCGGCCTCGCGGGCGCGCTCGGCGGCCGCCGTGCGCAAGTGGGCCAGCTCGGCCTCCGCCGTGGTGAGCTCGCCGTGCACCGCGCGGTAGGTCGCGAGCGCGTCAGCGACGTCGCGGCCACCGAACCCGTCGAGCACCTCGCGGTGCTGGTCGGCGCGCCGCAGCCGCCACTGGTCGGCCTGGCCGTGTACGGCGACGAGGTGCTCGGCGAGGTCGGCGAGCACGCCGACCGGGGCGGCCCGACCACCGACGTGGGCGCGCGAGCGGCCGTCGGCAGACACCGAGCGCACCAGCACCAGGCCGTCGGCGACATCGGCACCGGCCTCCTCGGCGCGCTGCAGGGCCGGGTGGCCGGCCGGCAGGTCGACCACGCCCTCGACGACCACGCGGTCGGCGCCGGCCCGCACGAGGCCGGAGTCACCGCGGCCGCCGAGCAGCAGGCCCAGGCCGGTGACGACCATGGTCTTGCCCGCGCCGGTCTCACCGGTGAGCACGGTCAGCCCGGGGTGCAGCGACAGCACCGCCTCGTCGATGACCCCCAGGTCACGGATGCGGATCTCCTCGATCACGCGCGGGGGTCCTGGTCGGCGTCGGACATCATCGCGTCGGCCGCCCCTCGCCAGCCCTGCACGGGGAGGCGGAACTTCTCGACGAGCCGGTCGGTGAACCCACCGTGTGAGAGGCGGGCCAGCCGCACCGGCTGGTCGGACCGGTGCACCTCGATGCGGGCGCCCGGGGGGAGGTCGACGGCCCGGCGGCCGTCGCACCACACGACGCCGGTGCCCTGGGTGCGCGCCAGCACCTCGACGACGAGGCGGGAGTGCGGGCCGACCACGACCGGCCGGGCGAAGAGGGCGTGCGCGCTGATCGGCACCAGGAGCAGCGCCTCGACGTCGGGCCACACGACCGGGCCGCCGGCCGAGAACGCGTAGGCCGTGGACCCCGTGGGGGTGGCCATGACGATGCCGTCACAGCCCCAGGTCGACAGGGGGCGACCGTCGATGGCCACGGTGAGCTCGAGCATGCGCTCGCGAGAGGCCTTCTCGACACTCACCTCGTTCAGCGCCCAGGACGAGAACACGCTCTGGCCGTCTTCGAACGCGTGCACCTCGAGCGTCATCCGCTCCTCGACGGTGTAGTCGTGCGAGACGATGCGCTCGACGGTGGCGTCGAGGTCTTCGCGCTCGGCCTCGGCGAGGAAGCCGACGTGGCCCAGGTTGACGCCGAGGAGCGGCACACCCGAGCCACGGCTGAGCTCGGCGCCGCGCAGGATGGTGCCGTCACCGCCGAGCACGCAGACCAGCTCGCACCCGGCGGCTGCCGAGTCGGGCCCGTCGGAGGCGTCGCCGGCGGCGGACGCCTCGACCCCGGCGACCGCGGCCAGTGGGGAGTCGACGAGCTCGTCGGGCGGCGCGCAGACGCCCACGCCCGAGGCGATGAGGCGGGTGGCCACGTCGGCGGCCAGCTGCTGGGCCTCCGGGCGGTGGACGTTGGTCACGAGCAGGATGCGGCGCGACGGCGCGGTCGTCATCGTCGTCCTCCGCTCGATGGGTGCGTGGTGGTCGCGCGCACGGCGTCGGCAACCCGGTCCGGGTTCATTGTGTCCGACGGCACCGACCGCGCCCACAGGAGGTACTCGGTGTTCCCGGTCGTCCCGCTGATCGGGCTGGTCGCGATGCCGTGCACGTGCAGGCCGTGTTCATCGACCGCCGCGACCACCTGCTCGAGCGCGCGGGTGCGGTCCCTGGGGTCGACGACCACCCCCTGCCGGTTGAGCCGGCCCCGGCCCACCTCGAACTGCGGCTTGACCAGGGCGACGAGGTCGCCGTCGGTGCGAAGGAAACCGGCGAGGTCGCCCATGACCAGGGTGAGCGAGATGAACGACAGGTCGGCCACGACGAGGTCGGCCGGGCCGCCGAGGTCGTGCGCCGTCAGGCCCCGCACCGTGGTGCCGCTGCGCTCCTCGACGCGTGGGTCGTCGGCCACCTCGGGCACGAGCTGCCCGTGGCCGACGTCGACCGCCACCACCCGGTCGGCGCCGCGGGCGAGCAGCACCTGGCTGAAGCCGCCGGTCGAGGCGCCGACGTCCACGCAGCGCCGGCCCGCGACTGCCAGCCCCTGCGGGCCCCACTCGTCGAGGGCGGCAACGAGCTTGTGGGCGGCCCTGCCGACCCAGCGCGGGCCGTCGGAGGTGACCGACACGGCATCCGAGCCGGTGACGGGGTGCGACGCCTTGGTCACCGGCCTCCCGTCGACCACGACGACGCCGTCGTCGATCAGGTCGCGGGCCTCACCGCGAGAGCGGGCGAGGCCGCGCCGCACCAGCTCGGCGTCGAGGCGGCCGATCTCAGCCGCCGAGGTCGGTGAGGCGCGACTGCAGCGTGCGGTGCACCGCCTCGCCGGCCTCGAGCTGGGCGTCGAGGTCGTCGACCGGTGCGGCGGCGAGGTCGCCAAGGGCGGCGTCGATCACCAGGTCACCCGTCTCCGGGGGCGCCCCTGAGCTGGGGGCGCCGGCCGGCGGGGACGGCACCGGGCTGTCGCCGGGGGTGCCGTCGTCGTGGCGTTGCTCGGTCACGCGCCGGCCGTGGGGGTGCTGCTGGCCGCCGGCGTGGCCGAGGTGGGTGTCGTCTTCGCGGCCGTCGAGGTCTTTGTCGCCGGAGCCTTGCGCGCGGTGGTCGTCTTCGCGGCCGTCGTCTTCGCGGCCGTCGAGGTCTTTGTCGCCGGAGCCTTGCGCGCGGTGGTCGTCTTCGCGGCCGTCGTCTTCGCGGCCGTCGAGGTCTTCTTCGCCGGAGCCTTGCGCGCGGTGGTGGTCTTGGCCGTCGTGGTCTTGGCGGGCGTGGTCCTGGCGGGCGCCTTCTTCGCCGGAGCGCTCTTCGTCGCCGTCGACGCCTTCGTGGCGGGTGCCTTCTTCGCGGGTGCCTTCTTCGCGGGTGCCTTCTTGGCGGGTGCCTTCTTCGCCGGGGCAGAGACCCGGGCCGGCTCGGGCCCGAGGTCGGCGGGGGCGTCGGCCACCGGGCCGGGCGTGCGGGTGGTCATCCCGGTCGCCGAGCGGGCGAGGTCGTCGACCTGCGCGGCCAGCCCCGCGACCGTGGCGGCGAGGGACTGCACGTCGGTGGAGATGCGGTTGACGTCGAGCTTGGCCACCGCCGAGTCGACCTCGCGACGGACGAGGCGCACCAGGGCCTTGCGGTTGGCCTGCGCAGCCTGCAGCAGCTCGTCGGCCAGCCCGCTGACCTGCTTGGCGGCCTTCTTGCGCGAAGCGTCGGAGCCGGCCAGGGCGAGGATCTCGGCGGCCGCCTCCTTGGCGGCGCTGCGAGTGAGCTCACCGAGCCCTGATGCGAGCTCGACGTAGCCCTGGATGGAGCGCTTGGCCATGGGTCCTCCTGACACGTGGCAGCCCGGTCAGCCGCCGTTGCGGGCCCACGTTACCGGGATGCGGCGCTCTCGACCACGGACTCGGCCCGGGCGACCAGCGCGTCGACCTCGGCTTTCGCGGCTCCGGCGTCGCGCGCGGCGTGCACGCAGTGCACGGCGTCGGTCAGCGCAGCCAGCCCACCGGCAGGGTCGTCAGGGTCGGCCAGGAGGGCCCGCAGGTCGGGCGCGACCCAGGTGGGTCGCCGGTGGGGGGGCGCGTCGAGGCAGGCCTGCAGGTCGTCGACACCGGTGAGCACGAGCAGCGAGTCCAGGCCCGCGGCGACCGCCCCCTCGATGTCGGTGTCGAGCCGGTCACCGACGGCGAGCAGGCGGCTCGGGGGCAGGTCGAGGCGCTGGGCGCACAGCAGGTACAGCGGTGGGCCGGGCTTGCCGGCGACCAGGTGCGGCGGCGTGCCGACGGCGCGCTCGACGGCCGCCACGAGCGAGCCGTTGCCGGGAGCCACCCCGCGGTCGGTCGGCAGCGTGCCGTCGGTGTTGGTGGCCACCCAGGTCGCGCCGGCCTCCACGGCGTAGGCGGCCTCCGCGAGGTCGCTCGCCGTCACGTCGGGGCCGTAGCCCTGCAGCACCGCGTCGACGGCAACACCCGCGGCGTCGGCGGGCAGCACCGCCGTCAGGCCGGCCTCGGTGAGGGCGGTCGCCACACCGGCACCCCCGACCGCCAGCACCGCACTGCCGGTGGGCAGCCGGTCGGCGAGCAGCCAGGCACCGGCCTGCGCGCTCGTGGCCACGGCCTCCGGTGTGCAGGCGAGGCCGAGGTCACGCAGGTGGGCGGCGACGTCATCCGGTGACCGCGATGCGTTGTTGGTGGCGTAGAGCACCGGCACGCCCACCGCGCCGAGTACCTCCACGGCGTGCGGCACGGCGCTCGGGCCCAGGTAGACCACACCGTCGAGGTCGCAGACCAGCGCGGCGTAGCGGGCGAGGAGCGAGCCGGCTGCGGTCACTTCCTCGCCTCTCGGGCGGGTGCGCCGGTCGACACCTCGGCGTCGGCCGCCGGGGCGCGGGCCACGACGACGTCGAGCTCCTCGGGCTCGTCGTCCCCGAGGTCGAGCTCGATGCCGTCGAGCTCCTCGAGGCGCTCGACCGCGTCGGTCTCCCCCTCGGTGTCACCCTTCATGGCCTTGACGAACCACTCCCGCGCCTCCTCCTCCCGGCCCAGGCCGAGCAGCACGTCGGCGTACGCGTAGTGCACGCGGAAGACGCCGGCGGTGGGGCTGCGCCGCAGCGCGGGGATCTGCAGCGCGAGCAGCGCGGCATCCTCCTGCCCGAGATCGCGGCGGATGCCGGAGACGACGATCGCGAGCTCGATCCGCTCGGACTCCTCGAGGGTGGCGGCCTCGGGCGTCGCGGCGAGGTCGAGGGCCCGACCGTGTCGGCCCAGGCCACGCTCGCAGTCGACCATGAGCGGCAGCAGGTGCGAGGACCCGCTCAGCCGGCGCACCGTGCGGAACTCCGTGAGCGCCCGGGCGAAGTCGCCCTGCCGGTAGGCCACCATGCCCAGGGCCTCACGGGCCGCCGGGACGCGGCCGGCGCGTCGCACGGCGGTCTCGGCGTGGGCCAGCGCGGCATCGATGTCGTCGGCCTCGAGGAAGGCGGCGACCATCACCAGGTGCTGGGCCACGCCCTCGGCGTTCTCCTTCGACAGCGTGCGCAGCTGGGAGTGGATGGCGCGGTCGAGCTCCTTGCCGGTCACCCCTTCGGGGATGCGCGGCTCGGGCAGGCGTGGACCCTTGGGCGCCAGACGGGACCCACCGCGGCTCTCCCGGTCGTCGGGACGCCCGGATGCCGCCCCAGGGCGTCCGCCCGGACGATCGGCGCTACCCGGGCGGCCCCTGCCGCCGCCACCGCTCGTGGCGCCGGCACCGCCCTTGTCGCCCGCGCCGCCGCTGCGCCCTCGCTCGTCCCGACGCGGGGCCCCGCCGCTGCCGCCGTGGCGACCCGCCGAACGGTTCTCGCCTGCGCGACGATCGCTGTTCTCCTCGGCCACGCCATCAACTCCTGGGGTTCGGTGCTTCGCGACGGGCCCAACCGGGCCGGACGCCGTCGATCAGTGTACGGATGGCCACCTTCCCTCGAGCCCGGCGGTGCCGGCCAGCGTGGGCCTGGGCCACGGACCCACCCCGGGCGGAAAGGAAAGGGGAAGGGCGGGGAAATGAGAAAGGGCCCGCCTAAATAGGCGGGCCCTTTCTGGAAAGTATGTCCGGCTGCGTCCTACTCTCCCACACCGTCACCAGTGCAGTACCATCGGCGCTGAAGGGCTTAGCTTCCGGGTTCGGAATGGAGCCGGGCGTTTCCCCTTCGCTATGACAGCCGAAACTCTATGGAGATGTCAGTCTTCCCGACCGTATCTCGGGAACTGCACAGTGGACGCGAACACGCATTGAATCTTTGGGTGTGTATCAAGTTGTCGGCTTATTAGTACCAGTCAGCTACATGCATTGCTGCACTTCCACGTCTGGCCTATCAACCCGGTAGTCTAGCCGGGAGCCTCTCGGGGTAAACCCCATGGAAACCTCATCTTGAAGCGTGCTTCCCGCTTAGATGCTTTCAGCGGTTATCACTTCCGAACGTAGCTAATCAGCCGTGCCCTTGGCAGGACAACTGACACACCAGAGGTTCGTCCAACCCGGTCCTCTCGTACTAGGGTCAGCCCTTCTCAAGTTTCCTACGCGCACAGCGGATAGGGACCGAACTGTCTCACGACGTTCTAAACCCAGCTCGCGTACCGCTTTAATGGGCGAACAGCCCAACCCTTGGGAGCAACTCCACCCCCAGGATGCGACGAGCCGACATCGAGGTGCCAAACCATGCCGTCGATATGGACTCTTGGGCAAGATCAGCCTGTTATCCCCGGGGTACCTTTTATCCGTTGAGCGACGGCGCTTCCACAAGCCACCGCCGGGTCACTAGTTCCGACTTTCGTCCCTGCTCGAGATGTCTCTCTCGCAGTCAAGCTCCCTTGTGCACTTACACTCGAAACCTGATTGCCAACCAGGCTGAGGGAACCTTTGAGCGCCTCCGTTACCTTTTAGGAGGCAACCGCCCCAGTTAAACTACCCACCAGGCACTGTCCCTGATCCGGATCACGGACCGAGGTTAGATATCCAGAACGACCAGAGTGGTATTTCAACGTTGACTCCACACACACTGGCGTGCATGCTTCACAGTCTCCCACCTATCCTACACAAGCCGTACCGAACACCAATACCAAGCTATAGTAAAGGTCCCGGGGTCTTTCCGTCCTGCTGCGCGTAACGAGCATCTTTACTCGTAGTGCAATTTCGCCGAGTTCGCGGTTGAGACAGTGGAGAAGTCGTTACGCCATTCGTGCAGGTCGGAACTTACCCGACAAGGAATTTCGCTACCTTAGGATGGTTATAGTTACCACCGCCGTTTACTGGGGCTTAAATTCTCAGCTTCGACCCGAAGGTCTAACCGGTCCTCTTAACCTTCCAGCACCGGGCAGGCGTCAGTCCGTATACATCGTCTTGCGACTTCGCACGGACCTGTGTTTTTAGTAAACAGTCGCTTCTCCCTGGTCTCTGCGGCCCTTTCCCCTAGGACGTGAAGTCCTTCAAGGTCTGGGCCCCCCTTCTCCCGAAGTTACGGGGGCATTTTGCCGAATTCCTTAACCACGATTCACTCGATCGCCTTGGTATTCTCTACCTAACCACCTGAGTCGGTTTGGGGTACGGGCGGCTCGAACCTCGCTAGAAGATTTTCTTGGCAGCATAGGATCACCCTGCTTCCCGCATTCGCGGTCACTATCAGGTCTCAGGATATGTGTGAGACGGATTTGCCTATCTCACTCCCTACACCCTTGGACGTGGACTACCATCGCCACGCGGAGGCTACCTTCCTGCGTCTCTCCATTGCTTGACTACTACTACTTAGGGTCGCGCGCTCCGCTGGAAGTCTTTTCCCGAAGGATAGGATCAACCAGTTTCAGGCGCTTAGCATCGGTAAGTTCGTCATGGGCGGTTCTTCGCCGGTTCCGGAATATCAACCGGATGTCCATCGACTACGCCTGTCGGCCTCGCCTTAGGTCCCGACTTACCCAGGGCAGATTAGCTTGACCCTGGAACCCTTGGTTATTCGGCGGACGGGTTTCTCACCCGTCATTCGCTACTCATGCCTGCATTCTCACTCGTGTGGCCTCCACGGCTGGATCACTCCGCCGCTTCCCTGGCCACACGACGCTCCCCTACCCATCAACACGCTTGGATCGTGAACCCTCAGGTGTCACGACCGGGCAATGTGTCAATGCCACAGCTTCGGTGGTGTGCTTGAGCCCCGCTACATTGTCGGCGCGGAATCACTTGACCAGTGAGCTATTACGCACTCTTTAAAGGGTGGCTGCTTCTAAGCCAACCTCCTGGTTGTCAATGCAACTCCACATCCTTTCCCACTTAGCACACGCTTAGGGACCTTAGATGGTGGTCTGGGCTGTTTCCCTCTCGACTACGGAGCTTATCCCCCGCAGTCTCACTGCCACGCTCTCACTTACCGGCATTCGGAGTTTGGCTAACGTCAGTAACCTGGTGAGGCCCATTAGCTATCCAGTAGCTCTACCTCCGGTAAGAAACACGTGACGCTGCACCTAAATGCATTTCGGGGAGAACCAGCTATCACGGAGTTTGATTGGCCTTTCACCCCTACCCACAGCTCATCCCCTCAGTTTTCAACCTAAGTGGGTTCGGTCCTCCACGACGTCTTACCGTCGCTTCAACCTGGCCATGGGTAGATCACTCCGCTTCGGGTCTAGACCCAGCGACTAATTCGCCCTATTCGGACTCGCTTTCGCTACGGCTTCCCCACACGGGTTAACCTCGCCACTGAGCACTAACTCGCAGGCTCATTCTTCAAAAGGCACGCTGTCACCCCACAAGGAGGCTCCAACGGATTGTAGGCAAACGGTTTCAGGATCTATTTCACTCCCCTCCCGGGGTACTTTTCACCTTTCCCTCACGGTACTTGTCCGCTATCGGTCACCAGGGAATATTTAGGCTTAGCGGGTGGTCCCGCCGGATTCACACGGGATTTCTCGGGCCCCGTGCTACTTGGGATGATTCTCTGGAGTGCACGCCATTTCGTCTACGGGGGTCGCACCCTCTGTGCCGGGCCTTTCAATGCCCTTCGACTATGACGCGCATTTCTGACTCCATGTCGGATTGTCAGATCCGACTGAGAAGTCCCACGACCCCGACCATGCAACGCCTGACAGCTATCACACATGATCGGTTTAGCCTGTTCCGCTTTCGCTCGCCACTACTCACGGAATCGCGGTTGCTTTCTCTTCCTGTGGGTACTGAGATGTTTCACTTCCCCACGTTCCCTCTACCCGCCCTATGTGTTCAGGCGGGAGTGACTGGACTTGCCTCCAGCCGGGTTTCCCCATTCGGAAATCCTCGGATCACAGTCTGGTTATCGACTCCCCGAGGCTTATCGCAGATTCCTACGTCCTTCTTCGGTTCCTGGTGCCAAGGCATCCACCGTTTGCCCTTAAAAACTTGATGCACAAAGATTTTAAGATGCTCGCGTCCACTGTGTAGTTCTCAACATACGGGCGGGCCCCCACCGGTGCCGGCGCCTACCGAGCAAGCTCGGCGGTTCGTCCGCGGTAGGGGTCCAGGGCCGTAAACGGCCTGAGGTGGGACTTTCGTCCGAGCCCTCAGGACCCAACAACGTGTCAGGCACCGTTCCGTCCCCGGCCGCTTTCCACACTCCCTAGCGGGAGCTGTACTTGCGAGCCGGACCAGGTCCGGTGCCAAATAATCGATGTTCCACCCTTGAGCACCTGCTGACCGACATTCGCAGTCAGACCAGGCTCTGGATCGCTATTGCGACCAGTGCTCCTTAGAAAGGAGGTGATCCAGCCGCACCTTCCGGTACGGCTACCTTGTTACGACTTAGTCCCAATCGCCAGTCCCACCTTCGACGGCTCCCTCCACAAGGGTTGGGCCACCGGCTTCGGGTGTTACCGACTTTCGTGACTTGACGGGCGGTGTGTACAAGGCCCGGGAACGTATTCACCGCAGCGTTGCTGATCTGCGATTACTAGCGACTCCGACTTCATGGGGTCGAGTTGCAGACCCCAATCCGAACTGAGACCGGTTTTTTGGGATTCGCTCCATCTTGCGATTTCGCAGCCCTTTGTACCGGCCATTGTAGCATGTGTGAAGCCCAAGACATAAGGGGCATGATGATTTGACGTCATCCCCACCTTCCTCCGAGTTGACCCCGGCAGTCTCCTATGAGTCCCCGCCTTTACGCGCTGGCAACATAGAACGAGGGTTGCGCTCGTTGCGGGACTTAACCCAACATCTCACGACACGAGCTGACGACAACCATGCACCACCTGTACACCGACCTTGCGGGGCACCCATCTCTGGGTGTTTCCGGTGTATGTCAAGCCTTGGTAAGGTTCTTCGCGTTGCATCGAATTAATCCACATGCTCCGCCGCTTGTGCGGGCCCCCGTCAATTCCTTTGAGTTTTAGCCTTGCGGCCGTACTCCCCAGGCGGGGAACTTAATGCGTTAGCTGCGGCACAGACCTCGTGGAATGAGGCCCACACCTAGTTCCCAACGTTTACGGCGTGGACTACCAGGGTATCTAATCCTGTTCGCTCCCCACGCTTTCGCTTCTCAGCGTCAGTAGTGGCCCAGAGACCTGCCTTCGCCATCGGTGTTCCTCCTGATATCTGCGCATTTCACCGCTACACCAGGAATTCCAGTCTCCCCTACCACACTCTAGTCTGCCCGTACCCACCGCAAGTCCGAGGTTGAGCCTCGGATTTTCACGGCAGACGCGACAAACCGCCTACAAGCTCTTTACGCCCAATAATTCCGGACAACGCTCGCACCCTACGTATTACCGCGGCTGCTGGCACGTAGTTAGCCGGTGCTTCTTCTGCAGGTACCGTCACTTTCGCTTCTTCCCTGCTGAAAGAGGTTTACAACCCGAAGGCCTTCATCCCTCACGCGGCGTCGCTGCATCAGGCTTTCGCCCATTGTGCAATATTCCCCACTGCTGCCTCCCGTAGGAGTCTGGGCCGTGTCTCAGTCCCAGTGTGGCCGGTCGCCCTCTCAGGCCGGCTACCCGTCGTCGCCTTGGTGAGCCGTTACCTCACCAACTAGCTGATAGGCCGCGAGTCCATCCCAGACCGAAAAACTTTCCAAACGGTAGCCATGCGACTC